>DAME01000034.1:0-11515 GCA_002499545.1 Euryarchaeota archaeon UBA88 | reverse complement strand
CACCTCGGTAGCCTCCGCCGCCGCCTCTGGAATCGTTTCGATTCGAACGTTGTCGGCGCTCTGCAGCAATGAATTCCACTTCAAATTCGGGTAGGTCAGTGAATTCCGGAGGTGAAAACTCAACGTGAATACCGACGTCCCGCTGAATGCGATTGTACATCTTTTTCTGGGGTCGTTGGACCAGTGAAATGACGACTCCGGACGCACCACCTCGAGCCGTCCGTCCACTTCGGTGCTTGTACGCCTTCCCATTCTCAGGAGGGTCGTAATGAATAACGCAGTTGACGCCTTGGACGTCGATCCCTCGAGCTGCGACATCTGTGGCAACAAGTGCCATGCATTCACCGTGTTGGAATCGCTTCATAGCGCCATCTCTTTGCCGTTGGGATAGACCACCGTGCAGCGTTTCAATGGCCATTCCCTCGTACTGCATTTCATCACCGACACGATCAACGCCCATTCGAGTGCGACAGAAAATAATGGTGCGCCCGCACTTGCGAATGATTTCGGCAGAAATTGCAGACTTTTTGGAATTCGGAATAAGCCAAAAGAAATGCGTCATGCTTTCCATTGTGACTTCTTCTGGACCAACTTCAATGGTCACGGGATTGGTTTGGTAATCTCGTACCAAATCTGCGACTTCATCATCGAGCGTGGCGCTAAAGAGAATCGTTTGCCGATCTGCTTTGCACTGGTCGAGAATTTTGCAGACCGGTTCCATGAAACCCATGTCAGCCATTCTGTCTGCTTCATCAAGAACAACAACCCCGACATCATCCAGAGATACTGCGCCTCGCTCAAGCAAATCGAGTAGGCGCCCCGGACATGCGACCAGCACGTCGACGCCTCGGTCGAGTGCTCGGAATTGTTTGGTATAGGACACTCCACCGTAGATTGCATGTACGTAGAGTTGGACTTCGGCGGCAAGGGGGTCAAGAACGTTAAAAATTTGCTCGGCAAGTTCTCGGGTCGGCGTAAGAATCAACGAGGTGGGTCGTCGAGGTTCTGCCTCAACGGTTCGAGTGAGCAGAGGTAAACCAAACGCTAACGTCTTGCCCGAGCCAGTTGGGGCACGGCAACATACGTCCTTGCCGAGCATCCCATCTGGAATCGATTCCAACTGTACTTCGAAGGGCTCAGTGATACCCTGCTTGTTCAGAGCATTGACCAAAGCAGGTTCAATTCCTAGGTCACTGAACGATACCATGCTCCCACTCCATCTGTGGCCGTCGCACGACCCTATTTGATACCCACAGTCGGAAACTGGGTGAAAAACTGGTCTCAAGGCGGGCTTCAGCCGCGCCGAACGAGCATTGCAACAGCGTTGCCCCCTCCGAGGCAAAGGGTTACAATTCCAGAATTGAAATCGTTTTGGCGCATCACTCCTAGCATGGTCATGAGGCAACGAGTACCGCTTGAACCAAGCGGATGGCCGAGACTCACTGCACCACCGTGGAGATTAAAACGATCATCCGGAATACCAATCTCTTGAGCAACAGCACAGGAGGCAGATGCAAATGCTTCGTTGTGTTCGTAAACATCGACGTCCAAAACATCCAAGCTGTTGCGTTGAAGCAGCGTTTGAATCGCTGGTATTGGTGCGCTCATGACCCGCTCTGGTGCTACTCCGCTGGTACAGTAATCTTCGATATAAGCAATAACTTCCCAGCCTTGAGAGAGCGCATAGTCAGCATTGGCCAATACAATGGCGCTCGCTCCGTCGTTCAATGTACTCGCATTTCCTGCAGTCACTTGTCCTTCAGACTGGAAGACCGGACGAAGTTTTGACAATGAAGTAAGGTCGGTTGAAGACCGGATACCTTCATCCTCCGAGATTTCAAGAGCAGGGCCACGACGCTGGGGGACTTCGATGGTGAAGCGTTCCCAATCGAACCATCCGTTCGATTGGGCCGTAGATGCTCGCTGATGGCTGCGGACAGCGTATTCATCGGACTGAGTGCGAGAAATGTTGCATTCATTGGCAATTGTTTCGCCTGTATTACCCATGTGAAGGTCGTTGTATCCATCCCACAATCCATCATGAATCATTGAATCAACCAGCGAAGAATTGCCCATTTTCGAACCCTTACGATGGTTCATGAGGAGATGAGGAGCGTTGGACATGCTCTCCATTCCACCTGCAATGACCACATTATATTCTCCTGCACGGATGCTGTTGGCACCAATCATTGCAGCTTTCAACGAACTTCCACAGACTTTGTTGATGGTTACACACGGCGTCGTGACCGGAAGGCCTGCACCAAGGGCGACTTGGCGAGCGGGGTTTTGACCTGCACCTGCCTGAAGCACCTGCCCAAAAATCACTTCATCAACGCCAGTATCAGCATCAATTCCAACACGATTGCACACTTCCTTGACTGCTAAGACACCGAGTTCAACTGCACTGAGGCTTGATAGAGCACCCATGAATTTCCCAATAGGCGTTCGTGCCACACCACAGATTGCAACTTTGGTAGGCCCCATGATTGACCCAAAGACACGGTATTCTTGAATGTGCGGGCACTTTTCCAAGAGTGTTTCAAAGAGAAGACTTGATGATGAGGAGGTGCTGGCCGAGGTATGGCCAAATTCAAGTCAGAGTTCAAGACAGACCGAGAAGCACACGAAATGCGACACGTCGAGGTTGAAATTGATTTCACTCCGAACGCACTCGCATCGATTCTCTACCGCCAAGGCGACACTGTAATTCTCGTGTGCTGTACCAAAGAAGCGCGATTACCAGGCTGGTTTCCCCGCGATTCATCCAAGGGATGGGTGCATGCAGAGTATTCACTTTTACCGGGTTCAACTGATTCAAGATTCCGCAGAGAGCGACGTGGAGCAAAAGGACGCACACAAGAAATCGAACGACTCATCGCCCGTTCACTCCGTGCAGCTGTCGATTTAGAGGCACTTGGCCCGATTGCTTTGAACGTCGATTGCGACGTACTCAACGCCGATGGTGGAACTCGATGCGCTTCGATTACCGCTGCCAATATCGCTCTGCGATTAGCGGTCCGACGTTTGATTGCACAAGGAGTCTGTTTGCCGATAGACCTGCGCCCAACTGAAGACCAGCGCAAGAGTGGGTGGACGCCACCAACCCTTTCGCAAACCGAACGAGAAAACCACGAAAACTCAGTAATTCCTCACGACCTTGCAGCGATTTCAGTCGGCCTCATCGATGGTGAAGTGTTCCTCGATCTTGATTACGTGCTTGATTCAAACGCTGATGTTGACATGAACGTGGTCAAAACAGGTGACGGAAAGTATGTCGAAATCCAAGGCACTGGTGAGGAATCAACCTTCTCTGGAGAAGAACTCATGGCCTTACTCAGCCGTGCTGATGGCGGATTGGATGCTTTGTTTGAAGCCCAAAAAGTAATTCTTTCAGGTATCGAATGAGATTTCTACTCTTCAAAATCGCATATCTCAAGGGCGAAAGCATTGATATGGCAGGGGTTCTGCGACATCCGAGGGTCAGTAGCTTAGTTGGGAGAGCGCGGCACTGAAGATGCCGAGGTCGCTGGTTCAAGTCCGGCCTGACCCACCACCTCACCACCGTTCATGCGGCTCGATTTACGCTACGCGAAAGACGAGTTTAACCACTTATTCGACGAAGTTACATCGTTGGGTTCATTTGGTAAAACCTCTTGCTCTAACCATGGGCGAGGCGGGGCATGGAAAAACCGAAGCCTCTGAGCACTCCGAGCCCGAGGTTAAAGGGTCAGATAAGGTTAGCAAAGAACTAACCGAAATACGCAACCGCCGTAGTGGAGATTCAGGTCGCAGTTTCCTAGCCAAGAAAGAGAATTTCGTTCTTGCTGGCGGTATTCTCTACGGTATTATCTACGCGCTTCTTATTTTTTTGATGACCTCTGGAGCACTCGGAAATTCAACCACAATTGACCACTCTGCATCCCAAACCTTCCTCGACATCAGTGGTGAATGTGAAGAAATCACCGATGAACCTTGGATTCACATATTCCCTAACGAAGACGCAGGACACTTCTCGATGAATGGATACAACCTACCGTCCGGCTACGGAATGAGCAGTTACACGATTGACTTGATTCCTGAGAACGGTGAAGCCCAGTGGAGTCAGTCCGATCATCGAATCAAGTTTATTGAGGACTCCGAAGGAGATTCTCCGGGAAGAATCTACTTCTCTGCACCATTCGATGAACTCGAAGAAGGGCACTACGACCTCAATTTCTCTATCACTGTCTACAACCAATCAGATATTTCAAACGCCAGTGTTGTTGAAGGCGGGGATACCCTTTACGAGCACATAGAATTTGAACTTGATATCTCAAAGCAAACCTTCGCTTTCCTTCCTTTCATCGATGATGAAACGAAGCATCAAGTCAGGTTGACCGAAACTGGAGCACGTTCATGCTGGGGAATCCAAGACCTTGGTAACTGGGGCTATGTTCTGATCGGAGCGGAACTCGGTGGAGGACGTGAAACGGCTATGCTTGCAGGTGGTGCCGCTGGAATCCCTGCATGGTGGATGGCATTCTCATCTCTCTCACTTTCGATTATTTCCCTGCTTGTCATCTATCCATTAATGTACAAAGTCTACCATCAGGACAGTGACGATATCCTCTCTCGACTGCACATCACTCGACTTGTAGAAGATACCATTACCAAAACTGCGAACCGTTTGAGTATTGACATTGATTGGGAGTTGTACAAAATTGAGCCGAGGGATTTGTCAATTGACATCATGGTACCGTACAAAAATACCGATTCAACGCTATCAGACAGCAAAGATGTCCGAGCTGAAGTCCTGCGCGAAATTCTTGAAGAATTTGCAATCTTTCGAGTGTTCAAGCCCGTGCAATTAACCGTTCGAACAATCGGTGTCAATCAAGCAATTGACTTTGATTCGGGCGTCGGAATCGGCACATCTGCGGAACACACGGAAGGTGATGATGAACCAAATTATGCTGATTTCTTCTCCGAACTGCACACGCTATCGAGAGTCGAAGACGAAGTCCGAGAAAGCCTCGAACTGTTTTTCGCCCGCAGAAACGACCTCAACATGGAAGCTGCGGTCGTGACAAGCGACGACCGAGTGATTTTCGTATCGGTCATTTTCCGCCCGACCCAACGCTTTGCTTACTTCCGTTTCCAGAAAACCAGCGACGACATTCAAACCGAACTGCATCGCTTCATCGCCAATCGAAATGCAGACCTTCTCGGTTCACAAGAACTGGTCGTCAAAACCCGCAACCAGGTTTCAACCCTCTCAGAGCGTGCTGGTGCGGGGCGAGTTGAGCGCGATGTGAAGAACGATCAACGAATTGTTGCTGTTGCAAAACAAGACGGTTTCGGCGGAAAGATGCTGCAAACAAAATTACTCGGAGACACACTTTCGACGGTCGAATACATGGCCAATGAAAAGCGTGAGATGATCAACAAATGGGGATTCTGGGGGTTGATTGTCTTCGTTTGGATTCCATTCATGGCGTCGGGGGTCTTGGTCGGAGCAATGCTCGGTTTGTTATCTCGAATGAATTTCATGCGCGTGCTTTCTGCGACGCTCATTGGTGGTTCAATCGCCTCGATTACGTGGGCTTACACCGCAGAAGGTATTGTCAAATTCATGCATCAGTACAAGTTAGAAGCGGTAATCCCGCTGATTATCATCGTCTTCATCGGTGCTGCATTCCTGCACATCCGTTCGACCAAGATGCGACGAAAGACAGAATTATTCGAAGATACCCTGCTTGATAACTTCCACGCAAACATCCAAGCCAAGTACGGCGACCAATAACTGGTGAGCGTACATGGAAGAAACCCACCACCTTTCAGGCACTGTCGGACATTGCGGTGAAAAAGTCATCCTTGGAATCGTCACCGTGAGCGATAGAGCGAGCGCGGGACAGTACATCGATGAAGGGGGCCCGGCTGTCCTTCAGTTCTTCAAAGAAGCCCTTGCCAGCCCGTCAGTGGTTCACTACCGATGTGTTAAGGACGACCAATCGACTCTTGAAGCGACGCTCATCGAACTCTCTGACCGGCACGGCTGCAACGTCGTAGTGACAACCGGTGGAACGGGTCCTGCACCACGCGACGTGACACCAGAAGCAACGGAAGCGGTGTGTGGAAAGATTCTGCCCGGCTTTGGAGAACAGATGCGGTCGATATCTCTCTCGTATGTCCCAACGGCAATCCTCTCCCGGCAAATAGGTGGAATACGTGGCTCGTGTTTAATGTTCAACTTACCCGGCCGACCAAAATCCATTCGAGAGACCATCGACGAAGTTTGGAGGGCGGTCCCTTACTGCGTGGACCTCATTGGTGGCCCGTACATCGATACGGTTGATTCCGTATGCGACGCATTTCGCCCAAAGGCTGCGCGTCGTCGATGAAGGAAAGGCGAGAGTTCATTGAGTAGTTACTCTCACCCCCCCTCTATGGAGATGAAACATCACCAAGGAAACCTGCTTATTACCGGCGCTACAGTTGTCATGCTGAATGAAACAACCGTAGCAGATGTACGAGTAGTTGATGGAATCGTCGAAACAATTGACCCCATGCAACAACTCACAATTGAAGACGGTGAAATCGTCATCGATGGAACTGGGCTCCATTTGCTTCCCGGTGTCATTGACCCGCAAGTTCACTTCCGTGAACCGGGTCAACCGGAAAAGGAGGATCTCGAAAGCGGTTCTGCGGCTGCAGTCAGTGGTGGAGTAACCTCGTTTCTCGATATGCCGAACAACAATCCAGCGATTACAGACCTGCCTGGAATGCAGATGAAACTGGACTCTGCTGCTGCCAAATGTGTCAACAATTACGGATTCTTTATCGGTGCAACACCCAACAACGTCACCGATTTACAATCGGCAGTCGGTACCCCGGGTTCACCTGTTGCAATTCCCGGTATTTGTGGAATCAAGGTATTCATGGGTTCTTCAACCGGAACACTGTTGGTCAATGAACGGGATGCTTTGAATGAAATATTTTCAAAAACTGCGGGATTGATTGCCGTTCACGCAGAAGATGAAAAAAGGCTCGTTGAGCGATACCCCACCTATGAGAATCGCACCGATATTGCAGCTCATGCGGAATGGAGGGACGATACTACTGCACTCTTGGCCACGAAATTAGCGGTTGAACTTGCCCAAGAACACAACCATCGCCTCCACATTCTTCACCTCACTTCGGGACTTGAAGCAGACTGGTTGAATGGAATTACCTCGCTGCCCTCCGAAGCCGGGAGTGGCGGAGTGATCACTACAGAGACCCTCCCCCAGCACCTAACCTTCACCGATGTAGATGTCAAGCAACACGGAACACGTCTACAAATGAACCCACCGATTCGATATGAACAGGACAAGGAAACGCTTTGGAAGCGACTGTTAGATGGAACCATTCAGTGCATGGCGACCGACCACGCACCCCATACTCTGGATGCAAAGTCACAAGGATTCCCTAAGGCCCCAAGTGGCATGCCAGGTGTCGAAACATCCCTTGCAGTCATGCTTACCCACGCCAAGCAAGGCAGATGCACCATCGAACAAGTTGCGCGATGGATGTCGACCAACGTTGCAGATTGTTACAACATGATTGGCAAGGGTCGTATTGAGGTCGGTGCTGATGCTGACTTTGTTCTGGTTGATATGGAGAAAGAGTATGAAGTCAAGGATGAACATTCATGGGCAAGAGTTGGGTGGAACCCATTCCATGGCAAGAAGTTAGTCGGTTGGGCAGCGGTGACAATCGTCGCAGGAGTGCCTGTCTTTGAACGGTCTGAAGAGTCCGGACAGAAGGGTCGATTATTGGTCGAAAAAGGCTCGGTTGGAACGCCAATCATCATGGCACCGTGGCAATAGTTCCATTTTTCGGTAATTTTCCAAATATCGCGATAGGATTATACACTCGGTCTAGTTCATCAGGTTGGGGAAACAACATGAGTTGGCTAGAAGAAAGTTTTGGAGAAGGATATCAACAGGTAGTCATTGGATTTAGCGTTTTCATCATTGGAGCACTGCTCGGATGGATGGAAGCCGCAGATGAAGTGATGACTGCATCGGATGTATTCATGCCTGCAGTGATTATGCTGTCAGGTGCTATGATCACGATGCTTGGACTATCATTTGGAACGCAGCATGAAGACGACCGAACCGACGATTTGATGAACGCCATCAATGAATTGACTGCTCGAATGAATTCAATGCTCGGAACTGAAGAAGAGTGATTATTCCAATCCATACAGAGAACCGTATTTCTCTTCGACGTATCGAAGGAAGGGTTCTGGAGATGGTGGACTGCCAGTGGCAAGTTCAATCAATTCAGCGGGTGTATGCTTACTGCCTTGTTCATGGATGCGAGGACGCAACCATTGCAGCATTGAAGACCAATCACCGGTTGCGATAAGCGTGTCAAGGTCACCCAAGTCATCGGACATTGATTCCAGTAATTGCGCAGCATAGAGGTTGCCAAGCGTGTAGGTTGGGAAGTATCCAAACGCACCCATCGACCAATGAATGTCCTGTAAACATCCAACACCGTCGTGTGGAACTTGAACTCCAAACCATTCCTCGAACATAGCATTCCACGTTTCTGGGAGTTGTTCAATCGGCAAATTTTCATTGAAAATTTTCTTTTCAATCTCATACCGCAACATGACGTGTAAATTGTACGTGACTTCGTCTGCTTCTACGCGAATGAAACCGGTTGAAACCGTGTTCGCTATTCGATTGAGGGTTGCTGCATCCCAGTCAGGTGCATCAGGGAACTGTTCTTGAAACGAAGGGAGTACTGCTTTCCAAAAAGCTGGAGTTCGTCCGACTTGATTTTCCCAAAAGCGACTTTGGGATTCGTGAACACCCAATGAGACTGCATCGCCACGCGGTGTCATCGAATGCCCCTTCGAGAGACCTTGTTCGTACAGAGCGTGACCCGTTTCATGCATGACTGCGTACAAACACGAAAAGGGGTCACGTTCATCGAATCGAGTTGTAAAGCGAGTGTCTCCCGGCCAAAGTCCTGCAGAGAATGGGTGCGTAGATGCGTCCATTCGACCTGCATCGAAATCAAAGCCCATCTTCGAAGCGACATGCGAGCAAAACGCTGTTTGTGCAGGAATTGAAAAGCGAAGTGATTCAGGGAGTATTGGGTCCGGTCGTTCGTGTTGGGCAACCTGTATTTTGTGAAGCAAGGGTACCAATCGGGCCCTAAGTCCTTCAAACAGAGGGTCGTAATCAGTTACTTTCATTCCAACCTCAAATTCGTCCAATAAAACATCATACGGTTGTCCTTCTCCTCCAAAGTAAGCAATTTTTTGCTTTGTCATACCGACCAATTGTTCGAGGTGTGGCTGGAATTCGGAGAAATTTGAATTCGCTCTTGCTTTCTGCCATGCCAAAAGTGCTTCGGATTTTGCTTTCGCAAACGCAGCTACAAATTCAGCAGGGAGTTTCACTGCTTTGTCGTACGAACGGCGCATTTCACGTACGTTCGAACGCTGATCGTCGTCAAGGGATTCGTTGCGTTCTAACTCAGAAATCAAGTGACCCATTGCTGGGTCAGTCAGTCGGCTGTGGCTTTCTGCTGCCAACCATGAAAGGATATCTGAGCGAGCATCAGAACCCTTAGCAGGCATAATTGTCTCTTGATCCCATCCCAAATGCCCTTGCAGTGCACCAAGTCGGTGTATGTCTTTTACGCGTCCAATGAACGCTTCATAGGTCTCCATAATGACCCCGATTCGTTCATCTGTCATGAAGACTCGCACGACTGGAAAAGTATCAGTAAAAAAAAGAGTAAACTGCCACACATTGAAGTCCGAAGCCATACACCGTTCACCATGGCGCGCCCTTTCTCTCGTAAATCGAAGAAAGAACCGCCACTTGAAATCGATGAAGATGAACTCAAGGTCGTTGTTGACGCCGTTGAAACGGGAGATACTATCGATGGAAAATCGTCTGAAGTAATTCCCGATGCGACACGTTTTGCCGACCCCCCGTTTGAGGAACTCACACCGCAAGAAGTCGCCCTCGAACTGAAAAAAAGTGCTCAAATGGTCGTCAAAACGTGCATGGACCTCCGAAGAGGTGAAAATGTTCTCATCGTATGCGATCCAACGACTGGAGATATCGGACAGGCTCTGCATGAAGCAGCAAGCGAGCGGTCAGATCGAGTTCTGCTCATCGTCATGCCCAAAGCGCGTCATCATGGTGAAGAACCACCGAGTCCAGTTTCCGACCTCATGCGCCAACAGCAGGTTGTGATTGCCCCCACACGCTATTCATTGACACACACGCGGGCAGTTCGCCAGGCCCTTCGGGAGGGTGCGCGTGTTGCAACAATGCCGGGTATGACCAATGAAATGTTCAGCAGAGGAGGGATGTCGGCAGATTTCAAGCAGGTGAAGCAATTCATCAGTGACCTTGGACCGCATTTCCGACGCCGAAGAATTGTCAATGTGAAATCAGATGAAGGTACTGATGTGACGTTTGAAGTCAATTGGCGAGAGTGGAAATACGACGACAACGGAATCTGTAATCGACCTCGGATGATAACCAATCTTCCGGCAGGAAAAGCGTTCATCATGCCCCGAGAGGGAACGATGAACGGAACGGTGGTCATCGATGGTTCATGGGAATCAAATTTAGTCGATGAACCGATTTCGCTCATCATCGAAAATGGGATGGTGATGGACGTCAAAGGTGGAACCATCGCTGCAGCAATCCGTCAAGAATTCGGTGAAGCCGCCAAACGCCTTCGGACAAAAGACCGAGAAAATGTCTGGACCATGGCGGAATTCGGAATCGGAATGAATCCACAAGCCCGCTTGTGTGGTAACGTTTTAGAGGACGAAAAAAGGCTCGGAACGTGCTATTTCTCAGTCGGTGATAACACTGCGCTAGGTGGCACCTCAGCAGTTGGCATTCACATTCCAGGGGTCTTGAAGAATGCTCATGTTTGGCTCGACGATACGCAAGTCCTTGAAAGTGGTTCATTCGTCCTATTGGAGTAGTTATTGTCCCGCATTCTGCGTGCCGCAAATCGGACAAAAACGCCAATATGGGTCTAAACCAATACCGCAACCTCTGCAATGCACGCCTGAACGGATCGTGGGTTGTACATTGACTGCCGGTTGTGACTGATTCCATCCCTGCTGGGGTTGCTGGTTCCAACCCTGTTGTTGCTGAGGTTGTTGGTTCCAACCTTGTTGTTGCTGGGGTTGTTGGTTCCAACCTTGCTGTTGCTGGGGTTGTTGATTCCAAGCCTGCTGCTGCGGTTGTGCTGCGGGAGGTTGTTGTGATTCCTGTTTGACGGGCTGAGGTTGTTGACTTAGCGGCTTACGGACGGGAGCAACTGGCTTTGGAAGTCCAATTGTTTTCTCAGCTGCGGGGGATGAAATGAATTCCGAGAGAGAAACAGAACCATCACCATCGGTATCTGCTTCTTGGTGAAGAATGGTTGCTTCCTCGATGGAGGTGCCGGTCGCTACGGCGAGTTCTTCGACTGACAATTGCTCATTTCCATCAGAATC
>DAME01000032.1:21879-24033 GCA_002499545.1 Euryarchaeota archaeon UBA88 | reverse complement strand
TGAAGGTTGCCAAAGGAGAATTCATCGGCTTAGTGGGCCCAAACGGGGGCGGAAAGTCAACCCTACTCCTCTCAATTCTCGGTATCTTGAAGTTACAGCAAGGCACCATCAAGATCTATGGTGAAAATCCAAAGGCTAGGAGCATAATGGGTCGAATTGGTTGGGTTTCGCAAGCGGCTGCAGTGATGCCGAAAAACATTCGAATAACGGTCCGAGAACTCATCCAACTCGGCACCTTGAATTCAAGAAACATGTACTGGTGGCGAACGGCTACCCTTCGAGAAAAGGTAGATAAAGCAATCAAGATGGTTGGATTAGAACACGTTGCTGACAGTGATATTGCGCGACTCTCCGGAGGTCAACGACAGCGTGCTGTGATCGGTCGCGCTCTCGCATCCGATGCTGAGTTTATCCTAATGGACGAACCGCTGGTTGGAATTGACCGACAATCCCGAAACTCTTTGTTGAAATTATTAGACAGTTTGTGTCATGAACAGGACAAAACGATACTGATGGTTTCACACGACCTTGCTGCAATTCGACAGACGGCCCATCGAATGATTTACCTTGAAGAAGCGATACGATTTGACGGACACACAGACGAGTTTCCCGACCTTGCAACTCTCGCTGACTTACGCGGTATCAAGCCAGTTCATGCCGTTAAGGCATCTGTATGGGGAGACTCAACAGCAGAATCTATCCCAATCGAACAGGATGACCAAGCCGAATCGAACAAGGAGGAATAATCATGTCGGAGGATACGACAATCGATCCCCTCACTGGTCAAGTTCAAGATCTACCTGTTCGTGCGATTGGGCTTACGTTCAGCATCGTCACCACCATTGTGGTTGTGAGCATGCCGGGGGGTATGACAATCGGCACGACGATTTTAGGTTTCGTTGCACCCTATCTTGAGAGGCTTGCACCGTTTGTACCAGGTGAAATATTCCCTTACTTTTTCACGATGGAAATGTTTCAACGCGCACTTCTTGCGGCGGTCATGGTAACGATTGTTGCAGGTCTTTTAGGCTCATTCTTGCTCATACGTAATCTCGCCCTAATCGGGGATGGACTTGCTCACGTATCCTTTGGCGGGGTTGCAATTGGTCTCGTGTTGGGCGCCACTTCTCCCATGTTGTATGCGTTGGCATTTTCCGTAGTATCTGCAATTCTCATTCACGAACTGCAGGTGAGAGAAATCCTGACTGGTGATGCATCAATCGCCATTTTTCTGACCGGTATGCTCGCATTAGGTTTGGTCAGTTTACGCGTCTTTGGGGTAGGAATTACCAGCGATATTGAAGGATATCTATTCGGCAGTTTGCTTCTCATCGACAACGAGAGTCTTGATTTAATCGCGACAATATCGATTATTTCATTAGCGCTACTGCTGATTCTCTACCGGGGGTTACTCTCAACGACAATCGATCCACTCGCTGCTCAAGTTCAAGGTCTACCTGTTCGTGGAATTGGGCTTACGTTCAGCATCGTCACCGCCATTGTGGTTGTGAGCATGGTACAAGTCATCGGCGCATTGCTGGTCACTGCTTTACTGGTGACTCCTGCAGCAACAGGACAGTTGATTGGACGAAGTTTCCGTTCATGTGTGATATGGACACAAATTATTGGCCTCTCGACTGTGATGATCGGTCTGTATCTTTCTGCAGAACATGATGCGGGGAGTGGTGCGATGATTGCTTTGGTCGCCGCAGTTATTTTCGGAGTAGTGGCAATCACCAAAACATTGATCCTTGCTGTTGTTAAACCTGGTGAAAACCTCTAACTGTAAGTATAAAGGGGAAATTTTGATGTCAGCGAAAGTAGTCATTTGTAATGGCTGCTGCTGCGGTAGAATTGCAAAAGGCAACAAAGAAGTTCCTATCGATGCACTAAAGTCTGCATGGATTGAAACAATCTCGAAGATACAGTGAAACTCACCATTTCTGGCTGCCTTGGCCCATGCAGTATGAACAATGTCGCATTCGTGAAAACCGAGAGTGGGAGGACTTGGTTGGGGAAACTCAATCAAGATCAGCATTACGAAGCTCTCGTTGGTTGGGCTTGTGATATCGCTCAGAACGGAAAGGCGGCAGTCATGCCACATTCTTTGGAGCAGCACTGCTTTGATGCTAAAGATTCACAAGTGTTGCACAC
>DAME01000032.1:17253-21564 GCA_002499545.1 Euryarchaeota archaeon UBA88 | reverse complement strand
CACACGCTCTGAATCAATCCGACTTCCGACATCTTCAATTGATGTACGTTGAAATAGATTTATTCTTCTTCATCGAACAAAGGCGGATTTTTACGTGATGATGGGTTCGATTCGATCATTGTGACATCACCGGTGAATATTGAGTATACAAATAGCAGAGACAATGGTAGAGATACTATGGCCAGTATTTGGAATAGATACGTAAAACTCGTCATTAATCCAAGACTGATTACCAAAAGCGGCAAAGGAACGAGAACATCATCGTATTCCAAAATCGAAAGTTTGACGATTTTCTTTGAAATTTGATGGGTCATTCCCTGACCACGTTGTCATTTGTCCTTACTTTTTTTTTCTTTTTCCGGTACCTGCACGATAATTGGTTCCCTGTTTTGGACAATTTCAAGCGGTTGAGTCGCTTTTTTGGCATCATAGACCATTTTTTCCGATGCGATTTCAAGCCATTGGGTACGCATAATCTCATATTCTTTCATCTGGATGGCGTACAAAGATTCAGCCTTACTCTTAGAAGTTAATTCAAGACGTATAACCATAAGCCAGAGCAATCCGGAGGAGATGAGGAAAGCGTTTCTCATGAAATCATATTCACTTTGAGTTGTAATGTCGAAGAATTCCCATCGAATCATAACACCAAAGACGCCCGCGCTGCATGCCAGAGCGAGCACGGTCACCATAGCTTCAGTTGTATCTCGTCCAATTCTCCGACGTACACGGGGCAATTCTGGAGCAGTATTGAATCTCTTTGGCATGTAGTGGCGTATAGGTGGTAGACTATAACTCCTGCTCGCTGAAATCATACCACGATAACTTTTACTTGAAAAAGGCATGAAGTGCCGGGGGCAGGATTCGAACCTGCGAAGCTTTACGCAGAGGATCTTGAGTCCACCCCCTTTGACCGCTCGGGAACCCCGGCTTATGGACGAGCGTGGAACACCGTGTTTTTGACTATTCCTCTTCGAACAACTCAACCAATTCTTTAGGCCGAGGTGGTGGTTGAGAACGCTGGTTAACGGCACGAGCGACTTGGTCAAGCGTGAACTGGTTCATGCGTTCTTTGCGACGGAGCATTGCAACTCCAAAAATTCCCAGTGAGAGCATAAAAATTAATGACGCAAATCCAACTGAGGTGACCATCTGCCCGCTTTTTTCATCATACGCCTCAACATCAGCAAGAATCACCGGTATATTCTGAGTGTGATTGAGGATCTTAACGGTTAAGCCGAGTCGTCCGGTTTTCCATGCCTCGACTTTCCACGTGTAATCGACCCATTCACCGCCTTCGATCAGCGATGCGTTGCTACCGATGACCCTTCCTTCATCATCGTAGCATTCTACCGTCATGTTACCTGGAAGAACACCAATGTTGGCAACGCGAACAAAGATGGAAAGTTCTTCACCGATTGTAGGGCGATAGGGCGTCACAATGATGTTGTCAATGGTTGGTTCAAACGCCACCCAGCGGAACTGAGGACGCAGTGGATCATTAACTGTGCCGACGCCCGTGAGAGAACGACCAGAATTATCGAAGGCAGAGAACCAGACAACTGGTTGGTCGTTTTTATTGATGGTGTTAGCGATAGCGGGTGCAAAATCAACAAGACTGTTGAACGTGAACGTCGTACCTTCGCCACTGAGGAAAGCCAGAGAACTGCTTCCTTGGGAATTCTCAACAATCGTGCCGGCACGGTCGAAATGCCAGTGAACGCGAACTGAGGTACGGTTTACGCCGGCTTGATCGGTGATTACGATGATGATGTCCTGCTCGCTTAATTCAGTCGAATCAAGGTGTGAAAGAACACCTGGAGGGACTGAAAGTATGGGTGCGTCGTTGTCAAAGTGGAGGGTATAGCTCTTCTCAAACGTTCCAAACTCCAACCCTTCAAGGCTCAGTTCAAGCGTTCCTAGGCGATGCTTGAGGATGGTTTTGTCCAGCAACAGTTCTACGGTAATACTTCCGTTCTGCGCAACCGTTGTATTGGATATTGAAGACCGTTCACCATCTGATAGGAAAACCCGTACATGGGCAGAATCGGGCAAATAGTTGGCAGTGAAAGGACTGTCAAGGTGGTAAAGAGCCGTTTCAATCAGAAGCGTATCGTTGGAATGAATCCACATCGAATCATCAGTGATGGTACCAACTGGACTGGTAAGGTCGCTAATTTCCACGCTTCGAACTTCGAGTGCCGTCGCCAGCGTCCAGTCAAAGACGCTTATCTTCGAGAGACCCAAACCTAAATCCTGCCCTTCGTCAAACACTCTCAACGAAGGAGTTCCGCCAAGTGAAGAGAGGTTAGGAGCATCCCAGGAGATTCTGAAGTGGAAGGTTAGGTTCCATTTTTGCTGCAGTGGGATTTTTTCGTGTACGAGAATCGGAATGCTTTGAAAACATGATTCATCATAACTCAGGTTCCCAAATCGGGGACTGTACTCAATAAAACAGGTGTCTGCGCGGTCGCGACTGAGCAGTGCAAGTTCGATCCGGTCGAGGGTTGAAAGACCGTTACCATCGGTCAAAATAAAGGAAAACGAGTGATTGTGACCTGCCAGCAATGTCGAATTAAAGCGATCAAAGAAGAGTGAATCTGTCTCAATGAAGGTGTCAAAGCGCTGCTGAACTTCGAGCGTCGCCAAATCTTGTTCATCGCCGAAATCACCTCCACCGCTGAGAGGATTCCCCGCTAAGTCGTTGCCTTCAACCACTACACTCAGTCGGCCCGAAGACAAACCATTTGGAAGGATTGCTTGCCATGAGAGCAAAGGTAAATCGATTTCAACATACTTCAGTCCGTTATTGAAGGTCACGGTTTGAGATGAATACTCGTCGCTGTCCATCACGCCGTCACCGTTCGCATCGTCGCGTGCTTCAAGCCATGAATGCAACTGGACGGAATTGGAAAGGCCCTCAGGGTCTCGTAAAATTAGACGTAAAGCAACGTCTTGCTGTGCTGTCCAAACATGCCCGTCGGCTTGGGTATAGCCACCTGAATCGAGGGCAAGTAGGGTTACAGTAGACGGAGGCACCTTGTCATACACATAGGGAACCGATTGTGAACTGGAGGTCATGTCCACACTGGTCGTCGTATTTTCACCTACTGGGCCGGTTCGATGAAGATGTGCAGAAACCGCAATTCGTGTATGACTGGGTACATCGTCGGACAGGGAAGGGGTTTCCAGTGGTAAAGAAAAGGCTCCTGATGCATCAACTTCAGCGTACCACGAACGGCTCCACTCAACCGATTGCTCAGGCCATTCATCCGGGCCGCCACTCACGTTCACAGGTGGGACTGCCGTTGCGTCAATTCGGACATTGGATTGATTCGTGCCAACCCACGCATTGAGAATTCCCTCGAAGCGAACCTTGCCCGATGCAGTCATTGCTTGACTGGCGTTCAGATGGAAGGGCCACATTGGATTTGACCAATCATCGAGGTTTCGATTGGTATGGTCAACCAATGTGAAATCGACGATTTCGAGATCGTTTTCGATTTCATTGAAAACCGTTTGCCGGTAAAAATCAACTGGTCCGGTAGAAAAGCCGTCCTCATCAACGGCCATTGAAAGAAGATGCAAATCATCTACATCGTCCATCAACCAGTGACTTTCAAGCGTCCAATTTACTGTACACACGTTGGTGGAACAAGTTGCGGAGGACAGTGCCTCGTCCAATGAAGCGAGACCCTTTCCTGAAAGCTGGCGGAATTGAGGGTTGTTCTGAAGGTTGTACACTTCAATTTCCACGAAACGGTCGTTGTAGTATCGGGTCTCAGACAGTGCGAAGGTCGCTGACGAAATATCAGGTCCATCCCAAAGCAAATCATTGGCATCGCCTCGCCAATGTTGAGTTTGGAACGTCTGGAGTTGATCAGGTAGCCATTGGTTGTACGATGGTGTTTCAATATAGTCAACCAATTGTGCTTGGT
The DNA here is from genome assembly GCA_002499545.1 of Euryarchaeota archaeon UBA88. Taxonomy (GTDB): domain Archaea; phylum Thermoplasmatota; class Poseidoniia; order Poseidoniales; family Poseidoniaceae; genus MGIIa-L1. Next base: position 17,626 of record DAME01000032.1, on the reverse strand, counting down.
GTCTGTAACTGAGGTTGACCATCACGCTACCAGAGGATGTTCGCACCTGCATTGGAAGTTCGACCATCGCTGAAGCAGATGAAACCCGTGAACTGTTCAGTATTGCGTTGAGTTGTGCACCGGTCAATTCAGTCGACAGGGTTTGCTGAACCGGTATGAATTGCAGCGATGAAAAATTCAGTGTTACATTGCCGACCAACTCAAGTTCAATCACGCACACATCGACGTACAGAGCAAGAGGGTTTTGTGAATCACATGAACCGCTAATATCAAGGCGGTCAAACGATGGGAATTGCTGTGCTGCAAAGGTAAGTTCAGTGACTTTGGAAGACTGAACAATGGAGGCTGAATTTCCATCGGTTGTGGCTTTAAC
>DAME01000032.1:12289-16879 GCA_002499545.1 Euryarchaeota archaeon UBA88 | reverse complement strand
ATTACCACACTGATCTCGTGGTATGTTGTAGGCCCTGAATTCGAGATCTCAATCTCAGAATGTGGGCCGTTAGGATGGTAGAAATATCGATTGAGTCCAAATTCACTGCTGGTATATTGTGAAGGCCAAGAAAATACCGAGGTTGAATCCGTTCCTAACATGACACGAGGTTCGACCGGCGCAGTTGCGCACAAGGGTTCGAAAACAAAGCCTCGAAGAGAATCGCCTGGCATCCACGTGAGTGAAAAATCGGTGGAGAGCAGGGGGCGACCCTGCCGTTCGATAGTGCGACTCAAGGTAGGGTCGTAGGTGTCAGTCCATCGAGTTGAAACCACTGAATATGAACCGTGAGAGGCTGAGAGGTTATCGCCAATCGTTTGGAACACCGCGCGTTGGAACGGGCATGCAGTGAATGTTTCAAATTGCCAGGTCACCAATGGATTTGAGGATGAAGAAACCAGCGAAAGGGATGAATCGACTGAAAGTTTGTCCACATTCACTCCATTGACGGCCAGGGCATGCTTCAAGTGGTAGGCATCGACGAAACTCAACGTTCCAATCGAAAGATGTTTGATGCTTGGAGTCAGCAAGTTCTGAGAACTGTCGAGGAGAACTCGAACTGAAAGAGAAGTATGGATATGAGGGTCGAACGGTAAGTCAATGGGGAGTGTTCTGTTCGAAAATCCCTCAATTACCGTCCCATTAGCATCCAGAACATCAAACCGAACACTGGTGTTTTCAGGCTCATCCACCAGCCCGTCGAGTTGACCCCACCCAAACACTGAATCGGGATACAGCGGCATGGAAGTCCACGTCCCTGAGGGCTCATAGACATCGATTTCAATTCCTGCATCATCAAGGTACCAGCCATCCAATTCGACCAGTTGGTCTGAAAAGAATGAAAACTTCGCTCGTACTGAAGAACCCGTGAGATTCGACACATCGTACTGCTTCAAATCGAAACCTCTGTTGACGTTATGGCAGCCTCCTACAACATTCGAACCGTCGATGATACCCTGATTGAAAAACGGTGAATTGCTGTTGGCAGTTGAAATCTGGTCGTGGAATGAACCAAGTGTTGGTGGAATAAACCACCACGACTCTCCACCGTCGGTTGAGATTGATACCGTACCACCGTCCCAATTTGGTTCCGTACACATCCAACTCCTAAACGTCAAACGAGATGTGGAATTCACCGGAATATAGTATTCCGGAGTGTACAAGTCGGTCCACATGTTGTTTCGGTATTCATCTTCGAGATAAATTCCCGCACCGTTGATTCCTGAATGCCATGCTCCGGGTCCAAAACCAGATGAATTACTGGTGGTGCCAACTTCCCAGCGTCGATTTGATTGAGCCCACAAAGACCATCCTGCTGGAAGTTCATTTCCGCTCTCAAATCCATAGGAAGTTGACTGCAAAAGATTGTGCCCTGCTTGATTGGTCCACTGCCACTCATTCACAAAAGTCGAATTTTCGAGCCATCCATCGGCTGAACCTACCGTGCCGTTTGGTTGATTTGAAAATGAATTCACACGGTGGAATGTTTGCAGTGCCGTACCTCGGTCAGTCCACACACTGAGGTCATCGAGCATGATGCCCTCCCACCCGCTTGATGTGGTTCCACCGAAGTTCACCTGTGCATCGGTTTGTACGTTGAAACGTACGAGTGCAGAACTTGCATTGGGTGGTGCGGTGGTATTCCAAGGCAAGCGATAACTGATTGGACACCATTCGAGCTGAGAGTCTCCGCCGTTGAACCATCCCGCATTGCAGGTTGCACCTCGAGATGGATGGCCGGGGTGGTTTGAGATTGGATTGTAAGTCGAACCGTTATCCAACGACAACCAAGCGGTCATGTAATCAAAAGCACCGCCTTGAATATCCCAATTGACCCATACCTCAAGTTCCACATTCTGACCCGTTAATCCAGAAAAGTTGACTGGGAGTACGACGTCTCCGTACGCATCTGGTTGATAGTCTCCACTTAGATTGCCGTGAAACCAAGCCCCTGGGGCGTCCCCTTGATTCTGAAGAAGTACGTCATCGATGAACCATCCACCACGTAGGCCCTGCGTAGCACTGGTTTGGTAGCATACGCGGAATTGGAAGAACTCTTGCAGGTCGGTGACCAGCGAATCGAGAGAGAAATTCATCATCGACCATGCATCACTTTCCCCGTTCCAAACCGTCGATGGAGAGAGGGATAAATTGGCGGATGCATCGTAGCCCCCTTCAGGAGAAAGCAAACCCCACGTACCATTTGAATGGCGGATTTCAACCCACGCAGCATCGTCTGAAAACAGAGCAGACCATGACTGAAACGAAAGCGAATAGTTGGTGATAAAGACTGGAGGTTCAATTTGTGGCGAACGAAGACAGCCGTTCATTGAAGGCCCAAGATCACCAAGTGCTTGAGTGGAAAGGAAGCCGAGAGATTGAGTCCCGTTATCGGGAAGCACCATGTTCGAATACGAAGTGAATGGAATAATCGAAGGCCGCTGTATCGACCAGACTTCATGATCGCTCCCCGTACCCATCCATCCGGGTGCAACAACCACTGATGATTCGAAATCGTTGATTGTTCCGAGTGATGAATTGGTGGCGAGCGTGAGTTTTCCTCCATGCCCAATGCCGTTGGTTCCAGAATGCGTACCGTTCCAGCGATTCAATGACTCAACACCGAACTGCGTACCGTTTGATTGCGATACATTCCATTGCGGCTCGACGCCAACCGTACCACCGAGGAACGACTGGTTAGACGGAACAGAGATGAGTGAAGGAAACGATGCATTGATGCTGGTTTCATTCGGACCGGGATGGAAGAACATTTCACCGGTTGACTCTTCGCTTGGCTCAGGGAGCATCTCAGTTGCGATGGAAACATCACTTGCCGATGCGAACGTACCGCTCAGCATAGTCAAAACGAGGAAAACTGCGACAGCAGTACGCCGGTTATGCTGGGGCAAAGAACTGATTTTGTCCTGCACTACTGGTTCACCTCGCTTCGCGAGGTGGGTCATCAATTATCAACCAGTGCGCTCGATGTTTGATAAATCTTCAATGAAGGGTTCAAAGTATGTCACCCATACGAACGACCGATGTCGAACCTTGGCGACCTTGACAGTGCTCAGTCGCGTGAGGTTGAAGAGCAATTATTTGCTACGCATCGCCAACAAGCAAACCGACAAGTGCCAGTGGCATTACCTCGTCAGGACTTTTGGGACATGGTCCATCAGTTGCTGAAAACTCTCGATAACGAAATCCAATCGATGATGATGCGTGGAATGACGGGTATCCGCCTTCAAAATTTGCAAAAGCGGCAGGCGAATATTCGACTTATCGCATCCGAACTCGCTCGCAAGCGACTGGTCGCTATGATGCAACACGTGTCGTCGCAATCACTGCGCACCGCAACATCTCCATCGCTCAAGCAAGATCTTCCCCCGCTCGATTGGCAACGTCACGACCCAGCTGAAAAGGCAATATATCACATGATGCAAGTTCAAATCGACCGTTTCAAAATGGAAATTGACTGGAATTCAATGCAGAACGGGATTGCATCTGAAGCAGCGTCAGTGCTTCCAAGGCACGCTCCGGGAACGGTTCAATTGGATTCTTTTGTCGACCAAGCACTCACTGGAAACCCTCCTCCTGCCCTCGCATTCGAAGACGACGCACCACCACCTCAACCGATTGGAGACGTTGATGAAGAAGAGCGATTGATTGGTGATGAGTGGCCGGACCTTGATGAGTACCTCCACGCTGACTTAGAAGACGCCCCAGCACCTGCACCAACGGAATCTACTTCCGAACCAATGAGTGGTTCACAGCACGCTGCAGCAATGGAACTTGCACCCTCGAAGACATCCTCGAATATTGAAATGTTTGATCTCGGCGCTGACCCGCAGCCGGTCAGTGAATCAATCGAAGCGCCTGAGGCTGAGGAAGAGCACGAAGAATTGGTTCGAATTCGGGTACTCATGTCAAGTCCAGAACCAATCGCTACCAAAGACGGTGAAGAACTGATGTTGGAAGAAGGTGACGTTCATTTTGTTGATGCAGATACAGCCTCATGGTTGATTGAATCAAGTGTGGCTGAAGCCGCACAATTGTAACTCGATGTCACGATTCATCGGTGCGAAGCACAAATTTGCCAGCACAGCCTTTCGGCATCATTACACAGAATTGGGATTCAATCAGTTGACGGAGCGCATCGAAAGTTCGATGCTAACTGTGTCAGGAATTGGGATACGAGTCACTTGTCGTAGAGCTGATTCACCCTTACCGGATGTGATGTCCATCTCAAGAAGACGCTTGTGGACACGAAGTTCCCAATGATCGTAGGTTTCGACACCTTCACCATCCGGAGCCTTGCGCACGGGTACGACAAGATGTCGGGTCGGCAATGGAATGGGTCCACGGAGAGAAATTCCACCCGTGTCACAAATGGTCTTGATTTGACTTGCAACTACATCGAGGTCACGATGGTTTTGCCCAGTGAGCTTGATGATTGTAACTGCTGCCATAGTGACCCGTCCGATTCCATGATTGTGTCAGTGATGAATCACTTCTTGTCAATCTTCAAAC
>DAME01000032.1:0-12264 GCA_002499545.1 Euryarchaeota archaeon UBA88 | reverse complement strand
TCTTACCCATGTCACGGATAGCGAAGCGAGAGAGTTCAGGGAACGTATCCATTTGCTCAATTGCCATTGGCTTGTTTGGTTGGAAACGGATGAGACAAGCGTCACCAGTCTTGAGGAAAGACGGGTTTGCTTCCTTACCAGATTTGTTGGTCTTCTCAAGGAGGTCGAGGAATCGAACTGCGACTTGAGCGGTGTGTGCGTGGAACACAGGGGTGTATCCGACGGAAACTGCCTTTGGAATGTCCATAAGTTGGATTTGACCAACGAATGTTTCATCGTGACGAACGAACATAGGTTCGTTGTCAGCGTATCCAGCAACGTCACCACGGCGGATATCGACTTGTGCAAGACCACGAACGTTGAATCCANNAATCACTTCTTGTCAATCTTCAAACAAACACCAGCTGCGACGGTCTTACCCATGTCACGGATAGCGAAGCGAGAGAGTTCAGGGAACGTATCCATTTGCTCAATTGCCATTGGCTTGTTTGGTTGGAAGCGGATCAGGCAAGCGTCACCGGTCTTGAGGAACGATGGGTTAGCTTCCTTTCCATTTTTGTTGGTCTTCTCAAGCAGGTCGAGGAATCGAACAGCGACTTGAGCGGTGTGTGCGTGGAAAACAGGTGTGTATCCGACTGAGACAGCCTTTGGAATGTCCATCAACTGAATTTGACCGACGAAGGTTTCGTCGTGTCGAACGAACATAGGTTCGCTGTCTGAGTATCCAGCAACGTCACCACGGCGGATGTCGGTCGATGCTAGTCCACGAACGTTGAATCCAACGTTGTCTCCAGGTTCTGCCTTTGGAACCATGGTGTGGTGCATTTCAATCGACTTGACTTCAGCGGACTTTTGTGAAGGGTTGAAGACAACAGTCTTTCCAACGTTCAAAGTTCCAGTTTCGATTTTTCCGACTGGAACTGTACCGATACCGGAGATTTTGTAGACGTCTTGAATCGGCAAGCGGAGAGGCTTGTTGATTGGCTTGTCTGGCATGGTAATCTTGTCGATTGCTTCGAACAGTGTTGGTCCGTTGTACCATGGGCACTTGTCGGACTTGTTGAACACGTTGTCGCCGTTCAAGGAGGAAGCAGGGATCATTGGTACATCATCAGGCTTGAATCCAGCCATCTTGAGGAGGTTACCGACTTCAGTGCATGCAGCCTTGTACTTGTCCTCAGACCAATCGACACCGGAAATGTCCATCTTGTTGACGTGAACGATGAGTTGCTTGACACCAAGTACCTTAGCAAGGAACGCGTGTTCCTTGGTTTGGGCGTTGACACCGTCGTTTGCAGCACAGAGGAGAACCGCAGCGTCAGCTTGTGAAGCACCGGTAATCATGTTCTTGACGAAATCCCGGTGACCTGGAGCGTCGATGACGGTCCAGTAGTAGTTCGGGGTGAAGAATTCCTTGTGAGCAACGTCGATGGTGATACCACGTTCGCGCTCTTCCTTGAGTCCGTCCATGACGTAAGCAAGACCGAATCCAGCTTTACCAGACTCAGCTGCGAGTTTTTCGTTCTTTTCAATAACGTGTCCTTCGATGTGACCGGAATCCAGTAACAGACGACCGACAGTTGTTGACTTTCCGTGATCGACGTGACCGATGAACACGATGTTTAGGTGAGGCTTGCTCTTATCTTCCCATTGACTTCCCATGGTAATTACTCCTTAGCGAACCCTCCGAACAACCACCCCTATTTGAAAAGCGCGACGCGGCACTAGGGGTATGATTCAGCGGAAAAGAGGTTGCGTCATGCCATTTTGAACAGCATCGAGCGATTTAGAACGCTTTTGGGGCCATCTCTCACTCTGCGCCGTGAATCGAGCCGTCCTCTGCGATTTTGTAAAGTCGGACCGTACTTGTTGCACCGGCGATAGCTTGAGGGCTTCCAGAGATTGCAACAACACGGTCACCGAGTTCAAGCGTCCCGTCTTCGACCAACCGGTGAATTGAGGCTTGCATGGTCTGCGAACCCCGTTCTAATTCCTTTACCTTCAACGCCTCAACGCCAGGAACCAGCTGGATTCGGCGTATCGCTCGTGTTCGGTTACTGACAGCCGTAACTGGGATTCCAGGGAAAAAGCCCGCAACCAACCGAGCTGCATTACCGTGTTTTGTAGCAACGATGATCCGTTTGGCTTTGGAAATTTTCGCAAGTTCGACACCTGCATGCGCTACCGAGCGAGTCACCAAAAAGCGGGCAAGAATGCTCGGACGCAATTCGGAGGATGAAAGGCTCTTCTCGCTTGCCACTGCGATTTTCGCCATGGTTTGGACCGCTTCCAAAGGGAACTGGCCCGATGCAGTTTCTCCTGAAAGCATTACGCCCGTAGCACCGTGGCGAATGGCACCAGATACGTCGCTGACTTCGGCACGGGTAGGACGTGGTTGAGTCGTCATTGATTCAAGCATCTGGGTGGCAACGATGACAATCATGCCTCGAGCCAAAGCACCATCGATGATGCGTTGCTGGGCCGACGGTACATCCTCGAGCGGAATTTCAACACCTAAATCACCCCTCGCAACCATGACTGCATCTGCGGAATCGAGAATGTCCTCAAGGTGTTCCAAAGCCACAGGATGTTCAATTTTGGCAATGATTGGGACGTGTTGACCTGCGGCACGTATGGCATCTTTGGCGGGTTTCAAATCCAACGCCGTACGAACATAACTGACCGCGATGTAATCAGCACCAGCTTTGAGTGCATGGGCAAGAGCGGCTTTGTCGTTTGGTCCAATTGCAGGCAAGTCAACCATTGTTCCTGGGACATTGATGCCTTTACGTTGACTGACCACACCGCCGTCTTCGACCAAACATTCGACGATTCCTCCTGGCTTTCCTGGAGCAGCGAGCACCTTCAATCGAACAAGACCGTCAGCGACCAAAACCGGATCGCCCGCATTGAGTTCAGCCGAAAGTCCGGCGTATTCAACAGGAAGGTTTCCTGCGTTAACCGAGTCCATGCTGTCGACGCCGCAATGAAGTTTCAGGGTCGAATTTCGTTCCAAGACGACGATACCGTCAAACCTGCCAAGCCTCAGTTTTGGTCCGGGCAAGTCTGCTAGGATACATGTCGGGCGACCGATGCGAGATTCCATTGACCGAATGCGTTCATAGAGCGGGGTTTTGTCCTCTGGCGCACCGTGTGAGTAATTCAACCTGCAAACGTTCACACCCGCTTGAAGTAGAGAATACAGCGTTTCCTCATCGTCGCTTGCTGGCCCAATGGTCGCTACAATTCGTGTTCGGCGCATCTAAAGTCCTCTGTTAGGAATGCTTTCTCGCATTCAACGGTATTCAAGTTTAATGACGAAGGATTCAACCTCTAAGTCATTGATTTTTTCGTTACGAACCTGAAGGATCCAGTCACCATCACCGTAGGTTGATTCGGTGTCGGTGAACATGTAGGAACTCAATGTCAAGTGGACGCAGTCGTTTTCATCTTCGTCACAGTCACCGTCCGAACGCTGGTCCAAACCAACAGAAGACGTATTGCTCGCTTCTTCGTCATCCTCATTGAATGCATAGATGTCGAGTTTTGCTCGACAGTTGGTGGCTCCGGGGAAAGCAGTGGTACAGTCTCCGTCTTGCTGCGGATAGGTGAGTTCTCCAACCACTTTACGAACCGTGTTTCCTTGGTCTTTATCGTAGACAACAGTGAAGTCAAAATCAAGTGTTTGTGGCGTACCCGACGTGTTTCCACCCAGTTCAAAGTCAGACCACTTACCTGCATAATTCACGTACACTTTGATTGAATCTGTATCAACCATACCGGCGCTGTTGATGACAGTCAAATGGAGTTCATATTCACCAGGTGCAACATTGGTCCAATCAATTGTTTCACCGGAGAGGTCGGCATCGTTCTCGGAATCACCGTCGTTATCGTTATCTGTGATTTTGTCCAAGTCCCAATTCCATTCGGAAATGTATTGCGATGAATCACCTGCATCGGAAGACGATGCATCAAGCGAAACGGTGGTTGTGGCTGAAATGTCGCGGTCGGTCATTGATTTGTCCATTTCACAGATCCAAACCACGATGTGCGTGCTTTCATCGAGGTCTTCACCATCGCATTTCTCATCGTCGGCATACTGAGTGATATCGGCTTGTGGTGGTTGAGCCGTCGCTTCGACAATGACGACCTCCTTGGTCTGCGATGAGGTGCGGGTTCCATCAGATACCGTGAGTTCGACCATCTTGGTTCCTGCAGTATCAAAACTCCACTCGACCGAACGACCGGTCTCGTCAATCGAACCGTCTTCATCGAAGTCCCACCGATAAGTGAGGCTGTTTTGAGGAGTGGAACTGGAAGCATCGAAGACAATTGTATCACCAGTTCGTATGTTTGAACTTGGAGAAAAAGAGTACACGGCCAATACTTCACCACTTGAACCACTGGTTGTTTCGTCAAAAACACATCCAGCAAGGCTGGAAACCACCATCAAACTCGCAAGAAGCATGGGTATCGACACCGACTTCATGAACCCGATGTGGGGGGCCTTCGTCAAAAGCCCTTCTACAGGAGGTGTCATCTTAGAATGAAAACAGAGAGGTTTGTTTGTTCCCAGATACCAATTCCTTCGCTGTCCATCCAAACGCTTCAGTGATTCGACCAAGAGCTGCTGCCAGCCGCTCTGCGTAGAACTGACCGTCGTACTGGAGAATACCCCCATTCTCTTCCATTTCCAACCATGGTTGGACTCGCATAGGACGCTGCGTTGCGTCAGTCACGATGTAAGAAACCTTCATTCCTGACGTGAAGCCAAGACCAAGTTCAATTCGTGCTTTTGCAACCCGTACTTGTGCCATACTGTCCGGATTTGCATAGTCTTTGGTGAAGTCAACTTTGCCGTTCTTCATTCGACCTTTGCAGGATTTTGCTAAAATCAGTTCACTGGCATCGACGCGCCCTTCTCGAAGTGCCTTCACGCGTTCAAGGGCATACTTGACAAGTTCGTCACCCTCATCTGAAAGTGCGTGAGTGAACATTTTCTTCATGGTAGTGGTGAGGTAACTGAACGAATCGGTTCGCTGTGTCTCATACCCGCGAATGAGCATCTCTTCAGAGGGCCATACCACTTGCCCGACATACCGCTTTTTGGCACCGTGACTGAAAAACACTGAAAGGCCTTTTTCGAATTCCAGAACCGCTGAATCACGGCTGTATCGTTCCGCTATTTCAAGACCGAAATCAATCATTGATTGTTTGGCTTGCTTCCATCGTTCATACTTCTGAAGGGCTGCTTTGTCGCCGTCCAGTCTGGCTTGGTATTCATCTTCTCGTATCGAAGAAGGCGCATCGCTATCGACGGGTGAACGTACGAAGATTGAATCCGTATCAGAATACACCACACCGTGCCCTTCATCCTCAAGTTGTGAAATGATGGCCTTGATATTGTGACGAGCCCATGCGGTAATGGAGGAGCCGAGGTCTCGATGCGTGAAACGATAAAACCCACTTGCAAACACTCCATAGAACGAATTCATGAGAATTTTTACCGCATACTGCATTGCATCGTGGAATGATTCGACGACCGGGTCGCCGTCAGCCTTCGCCTGCTTCAAAGCAGATTTGTGAACGTCGCGCTGATGCATGAGTTGTTCCAGTAAGCGTGGCACCATCCCCTTCCGCACCGACTGATGACGGAAACGAGCACCGGTTGGGGCTACGTGCACTTCTTGCCCCTCGATTGGTTGATCGGGTTGAGCGGGGTCGATGCGAGTGGTGTAACAGATGTTATGACCAATCATAATTGAAGGATACATGCTCTTGAAATCAAGTACTGCAATCCATGGATGTAGCCCTGCATCGACTTCGTGGACATAGCCGCCCGTGATCTGGCCTTCTTTTGCTTCGGCAGAACCGGTCAATGGAACCGCGATATTTTCTGCATCAGCTAGCCGAATCACCAGTGAATCAATCAATTGGCTGGTGCTGCCGTTGGCTGCTGTATCAAAGGTCACTTTCGCAACCGCCGCAACTGCTTCCTTTCGACGAACGACTTGCAGTGCGCCCAGTATGTCGAGCGGTAAGGCTGCATCGCGAATACAGTATTCGAGTACTTCGTCGGGTCGGTTCGCCCATTCTTCATCCATTTTCGAAGCGTCAACGTCCATTTTGTGCTTTTCAGAATCCTCTGGGAACAGGAGATTGCTCACGAAAGAGAGCGTTTCCCGCTGTGGGCGAAGCGCCATACGCGCTTGCCACCAAGCATCCATTACACTTCGGCCTGCAAGAGTCCAAGCACGGGTGGATTGTCGGCGAGGGAATAAACCCGAACGGGTTCGTTTGGCTTCTGCTTCACACTGCTCGACTCGACCCCATCCAAATAATTGGGCCCGCTTACGCCAATCTTTGGACCGAGCAAGAACCTGCATTCGATCATTGAGCCGTGGAAGGTCGAAGTTGTCGATGTTGTATCCGGTGATGATGTCTGGGTCGGTGCTGCGAACGACCAGAGTGAGATTTTCAAGAATCGATGCCTCTTCACCTCTGAATGAAAATTCTTCACGCACACCAGTACCCAGATGTTCGACGCACGCAGCGGCACACAACACGGTTTCGTGCTCAATGCTGGTTTCCAAATCGAACGAAAAGATTCGAAACGGCACGGGGAACGGTTCACATTCAGACAGGTCACCAACATCGCAGGCAACCGTGATGTCAACGCTGTAACGTCCTGCACCACCTGCTTTTTTGACAGCACGAGTACGTTCATAGTCGTCATCGGGTTGTTCTCGTCGGTCTACCACGGTCCCGTTCACCGAGAGATGCATGCCAAACCCGTTATCGAGAAAAAGACGGTTTAGGAAAGGGATGTCACCCGAGTAAATTTGCCACGACGATTTGGAAAGTGACTTGCGTAAATTCGGAACCAAATAGGGCTGCTGAGCGGTGACGCGCCACACGGGTCGCTGACCTAAATCGGTGAGTTTCATGGTCGGTCCGGTGACAGAGACAATACCGTTGAGATGTTCGACATCCCTGATTTTTTGCTGAACTTCTGGACTGACATCCGTTCCGTTCCAGACCGACATCGGTGAAATTTCAAAGGTCGGTTTCAAACCTGAAATCAACAAGCACACCGACTCACCGGTCTTGCTCCGTCCGAAGACTTCCAAGACGGTTCGGGGTGACGAACCTTGTCCGTCAGTGTCCAAGGAATGATAGCGGCCGCTTACAACACCGATGTCACCTTTGTACGTCATGCTGCCACCCCGCACTGAAGGATGAAGGCGCACTCTATTGCCCTTGCCACTCCATCCATGTGTATCTTCAATCGGCGACAGTGCAAAAACCCATTTCTCGACCATGCGAAGATAGAGGAATGATTGAAAGCCGAATCACCTTGGTCGACATGTTGGAGAGGTGCTGTACATGGCGGAAGAAATTGATTGGGACAGTCTGACATTCTCACTTACACCAACCGACACAATGTACCTCACTGAAACTTCCGCTGATGACCCGTGGATGCCGGGAAACTTGCGGCCCTATGGTCCAATCGAAATGTCACCTGCCGCAGGCGTGATGAATTACGGACAGGGACTGTTTGAGGGCATGAAGGCGTATCGAACCTCAAAGGGTCGAGTCGTGTTTTTCCGCCCAGAAGAAAACGCCCGAAGGATGCAACGAGGAGCAGATCGTCTCAAGATGCCACCCGTTCCCGAATCAATTTTTGTCGATGCGGTTGAACAGTGTGTCCAAGCCAACCTCAAGTGGGTCCCACCAACTGGAAAGGGCGCCATGTATGTTCGCCCACTCTTGATGGGGTCCGGTGCCGTACTGGGGGTGTCTCCAGCACCATCCTACACCTTCTTGGTGTACGTCACGCCCGTAGGCCCATATTTCAAAGGCGGCGTGACGGCCATTGATTTGCTTATTTCAGAAGAATTTCATCGAGCCGCTCCGGGCGGTTCAGGCGGCGTTAAGGCAATCGGAAACTATGCACCTGGCATGATGCCCAGCAAGAACGCCAAAGCCGCAGGATTTGCAGAAGTCATCTATCTCGATGCTGAAACCCACACCTTTGTCGAAGAGGTAGGGGCTGCCAATTTCTTTTGCGTCAAGGACGGCGTGCTCTACACGCCGGAACTGACGGGAACAATTCTACCAGGTATCACGCGAGATTCAATCATCCAACTGGCTCGCCATAATGGAATGGAGGTTCAAGAAACAAAAGTTTCAGCGCAGTTCGCTATGGCAGCCGATGAAGCATTTTGCTGTGGCACCGCAGCGGTGATTTCCCCGATTGGCTCGATTACCAAAGGCGAGAGCAAAGTAACCTATGGAGACGGACAACCCGGTTCGGTGACTCAACAGTTGTACAACCAATTGGTTGGAATCCAAAACGAGACCCTTGAAGACCTCTTTGGATGGCTTCATGAAGTACCGCTGTGATTCAGCGTTTCTTGAACCCTGAACGTTTCTTGAATCCTGAGCGCTGCGGTTTGCTTGAGCCACCACCCGAATTCGGTTGTTGGCGATTACGACGACGACCGGTAGCCTGAGTTTTAGCCAATTGTTCTTTGGAAGCTTGCTTTTGTTCACGCTGCATTTGCCGCCACTGTGCTCCGATGAGTTGAAGCAATTCTTCCTTCGAATTTGCACCCACCGATTGAGTAAAGCCTGAGCGAGACACCCACATACGCCCTTCATTCATGTGAGGACGGGAAGGGTGTGATATGTTTTCTTCACGCTTAATTTTCTTGAGACCGAGCTTTCGAGAAGCCAAGAAGAGCCCCTCAAGGTCAGGTTTGATCACGGAGGAATCTTTTGGAACTCGCCGTCCGCTTCGACGTGATGTGCGGATGTTGAAGTAACCCGGCCAAACACAAACGCGGTCGGGATTGTGGTCCATATCAGTTCACCTGTTACGCCGTGGAGCGCAGTTGGCTTGAAACCTACGCAGTGAGGTATCAGTCCAAAAGAACGCCGTTGATTGCACCGTCTTTGCCTGGTCGGGAAGTGATACGAACTCGACCCTTGTCGGTTTCGATAATGGCTCCCTTAACCAGAATATTACGACGGACGTAGTTGGGGTCCGATTCGTTTTCAATAACGTTTTGAATGGTACCAAGAACGGTTGTTCCCTTCTTTTGGTCGTTAATGGAGACACGGTTCTCGGACATGACACGAACGAGTGTGTTTCCACCGGTCCGGCGGTAAATCTTGCGCTTTGGCTCACCAACAAGAGCCATTTGCTTCTCGGAAGAAATTTCAGTAGAACGCTTGCTGCGAGCCTGAACTTTGCGTCCGCCACTTGGTTTACGTCGAGAGATACCGTGCCATTGAGCCATAAAGATGCCACCTTGCAAGGCAAAGCGACCAACAAGGCATATAAGAATTCAACCCTCAATCACAGCGGGCTTGAATCGACGAAAGTACGCTTCCTTGTTGGTTTTCAAGGGTCGCATGAATCGAATCACCCTTGAACAATTGCCCGACTCCAGCAGGCGTTCCGGTGAACAGATAATCACCAGCTGAAACAGGTGCCCATGTAAGCAGCTCTTCGACCTGCATCGACGGCGTAATGGTCATTTCAGACAACGGTGCGGACTGCACCAATACGTCGTTGACCCATAGACGAAGTACGAGACCTTCAGCAGGGTCAATCAGTGAAGCGAGCGAAGAATCCCACTCGACAAAGCCTCCAACATAGGCGCTGCCACGAAAGCATTTTCCTTTTGTCCATGGAAGTTGTTCGTTTCGCAAGTCCGACTGCGTTGCGCGATCTGTCAAGTCCAATCCAACCGCAATCGCCTCTGGCTGAGCGTGTTGGTCCAACCTCACGACGCACTCAACCTCATGGTGAACCTCGCCTGGATGCGAGGAAACAGCGACTGGACCGGTTCGTTGAAGGCAATTGTTCGGTTTGACAAAAAAAATCGGAGCAGTAGGGGATTCATTGCCCAATTCAGCGGCGTGTTTGGCGAAGGTTCGGATTGTACACCACAGGGCCATGTGCAGATGAGGAGATTCCCCTTCATCAAACACAGGGTCACGCCAATCGTGAAAAGCAGTCACTCTGTGAGATGTTCATGAGCCGCGACTGGACGATGAAAAAACGCCGTCCTGTCCGGAAGAAAAAAATTGCTCCGCTGCTCAAAACACTGGAACAAGCATTGGGTATTGACCTCGATGTCGAGGGTGCATTCATCGAAATGGCTGAATATGGAACGTGGAGCATGGTGCTGGTCGACAAAATCGCCAAAGCGGTGGAAGTTCAAAACGACGAGCAGGAGCGCTTTGTTTTTCTCACTCTTCGCGGTTTTTTAGAACACGGAGAAGCGGGGAAATGGGTCGAAGTTGACCACGGAGCAATTCCGTTCTTGATGAAAGGTGCTGATTGCATGGTTGCGGGCGTTCACGCTGCTGAATCAACGGTTCAGAACGGCGACCTTGTCTGGATTCGCGATATGAAACACAAGCGCCCACTCGCTATTGGTTGGTCAACAATGGATGCTGAAGAGTTGGTATCCTCCACCAAGGGTAAGGGCATCAAAACTTTGCATTGGGTTGGAGATGAATTGTGGGACATGGAGTTGTGAGTGAACTCGTTTCATCCCTACACATAAATACCAACCCAATATAGCAAAGTTATGCAACCTCGAGCTCTCATCGCTGTTCTGATTACCTCAATGATGTTCATCCCTGCCTCGCTTGGAGCGAGTGGGACGGCTGGAGAAGACGTCAATCCTTCTGACGATGATGTCCCGTTTTCGATTACTGAGCGAGATTCACCTTCGGTCGACGGAATCGGCTGGGACTTGACCATCGTCATGAGCGATGAGGCGTTTGACAACGGCACCACGTTCGAGATTACCACACAGATCTGCACCAACGACGGTGTCTGCGACCCACCCCTCAAAATGGATGCAACCGTTACCAACAAATCGCATTCCGTTTCGGTAACGCCACCTTCTGACCACACCTACATCAACTGGCGAGTGAAGGCGATTTACAGTGACGATTCCTACACCAACTTTCCGCAAGGCGACTGGTATACGACATGGTCCTCGTGCTACTTCCAGCAAGACTCTGGATGGGGTGGCGACGACTACGTCGACGATGCTTGTGCAAGTAATTCTGAGGAGAGTTCACTGCCCGGATTCGGTCTCATCACTGCCTCTGCCAGTATCGCCATGGCGGCAATACTCATTGGTCGTGATTGAGGAATTCAACGATCCGCTCTATGAAGCGGCGTTGTTCAGCACCCCATTCAACCATAGTGACCGTGCATGACGTACGTTGCTTGGTGAGCTTTCCATGGGCAAATCCGTGTTGAAGTACATCGCTTGCAACCAGTGGAAGATTCTTGCCTTTGAAGAGTACTTTACATCCCGTTGGTTCAATCGATGCTTTGCCAAAATCAAAACTGAGAGCCGTTTCTTTAGCGTTGAGTTGAAACGACACGTTACCTGCTTTGAGGAAGCGACGCAATGCGGAGAATATCTCACTTCCATCTCCGTGTGAAGATGAACCTCCATAGGCTGAAAGGAAATCGAGCTCTGTCGAGTTTTGCTCCATTAAGTGGTCAAGGTCTCGACTTTTACGGACGGGCTTAGACATTATGTTCAGTTCGTGTAACAGATGTCAGTTATTGAACTGCCGCATTGGAGTTCGGTGATTGCAGAGACCCGTACTGATTGTTTACAGCACGGGCCACTGCTACACCGTTACCGATGTCATCGGACTGGTATCGCTACCCTTGTCTCATTCGTTACGGCGAGAAGCAACGATGGCTGCTCCAGCGAGTGCAACAGTGGTCATGAGAGTTAGGAAGCCTGGAACTGACTCGCTGCTGTCGTCATCGGTATCTGGGACGTCAGCCGGTGGCATGACGACTGCACCGCCGTCTCCAACGATGACTTTACCGTACATTCCGGCTGCCAAGTGAGGTTCACAAGCGTAGTAAAATGTGGTGCTGTCTGTGTCGAAGGTGTGACGGAAATCAACGGTCGTCATGGATTCACCGGAGGTAATTCCGTTTGCTTTGAAGGTTGTTGACATGTCGCCATCAACCTCTCGCACGTTGTGAGCCATGGATTCATTGGTCCACTGCCAGCACACGGTTTGTCCGACGGTGATCGAGACTTCTGCAGGACTGTACTTGAGTCCGCTTGGTGCGATTCGTACGGTAACGTCACACGGTGTTGGTGCTGGTTCGTCAACAGAGTCTACTGGCGGCATGAGCACTGCGTCAATCACATGGATGACACCGTTGCTTGCTTCAACGTCTGCAGTTGTGACGGTCGC
>DAME01000026.1 GCA_002499545.1 Euryarchaeota archaeon UBA88 | reverse complement strand
TTGAGGCTTTCTCACACCGATGAAGCGACGCAGTTCAGCCGCGAATCATGTTGACTGCGAAGAACGCAGCACAAATGGCGATGGTCACAATGGTGAACATGACGTCGAAGTTCTTGGCATCTGCAGGTTCACCTTGCATGGTCATACCGTCCTCAATACCTTCTGGGCGCAAGCGGAAGTAGACCAATAGGAACACCAACATGGTCATTGGACCTGCTAATGCGTCCATCTGGTTCTGCTCTGAGAATACACGAAGAGGTCCGAAGACGAAGCCGAAGTAGTTGGCAACCGTGACGGTCAAGAACGCAAACAATGGAGGGTGAGCAACAGGCCACATTCCTTTGGCACCCTTCATGAGAATGAGAGCAGCCCATAAGACATAGACAAGTAACAACGCCCCAGAGAAGGCGACGGTGACCTTTGAAGGTGCTCCAAGACCGTCGGAGAGTTCACCCGCTGTGACGGCTTCAATCACCGATTCCGGATTGATGATTTGGCGAACGACGTAGAACAGACCAGTGGCGATTACAAACAAAAGCCCGACAATGGCGACTGGATCTTTAACTCCAAGTCCAACCTTGAACTCGCTTAGACCGTCATTGACTTCATCTTCAGCCATCAAGAAGTAGTATGCTGCTGCGTAGATCAGCGTGATAACCGGAGTAACGAATTTTGGCATTTCACTGGAACCATTGTCTTCCCACATAGCCCACAGAACAATACTTCCGACAATGAAACCAATCAGTGTTGGAAGCATGATTGTCCACTTCCCTTTTGCCCCTTCATTGAGAATGAGGAGTGTCGACATCAGGATACCGAACATCAGAATGCCATTGAAAGCAAATTCTGGAGCACCTTTTCCAAATGCTGCATCTGAAGGTGTGGTGTTGTTGCTCAAAAGGGTAAAGCATCCTTCTCCACCGGTAACATAGCAACCGGAAGCGAACATGAAATTCACAGAATACACCAGAGTTACCAGAGTCGTTAGTATAAGCAAGCCTTCTGCAGGAGCAGATTTAATTCGACTAAATATCAAAGCCATGCAATCCGATAACACGAATCAGTAATAAAAATTTAGCATATACTATCGCTTAATCTTCGGTTTGAACACACCGCTCTTGCCACCATCGTGTTGAATTCAATCTCGCACAATAGAATTACATCACTTTATAAAAAAGCGATTACGAACTGTAACGAGGTCCAGTATGACGTTTGATTCTGAGTACGAACCCTTCTTCCAACCTCCCGGCTGGATCATCGGACCAATATGGGCAATCCTCTACACGTTGATGGCTTTAAGCGTGACTACGGTGCTTGAAAAGCGAAATGAATTGGACTTCTTTCCAGTCATCATCGCCTCATTCATAATCCAACTCACGCTCAACCTGGCTTGGCCTCAGGTGTTCAATTCCGAGCGATATCTGCTTTCCTTGGTCATGCTCCTCGGTATGATCGGCTTCACCATAGTGTATGCATATTTGACCTATGCAGTAATTCCCACTGCATCCTATCTCGTCTGGCCTTACATCGCATGGATGATGCTCGCTGCTGCAATCAATACTGCTTACTATATCGAATCGAAATAAACCCCCTATTTTCATTAAAATGACTTTTTTTCGGTTTTTATTTCCGTAATGTTCGCTTTTTGGCTTTTTTTATGCCCTAAACTGAACCTTTATTAGGGAGTACGGTGATGAGTATATCATGGACTCGAACCCACAGAGCAAATCATTGCCCACAACCTCAGCACTCCGAAAGGCCGTCTTGCGGGTTGTCAAACGGCGAAGCGTGCACAGAGACTTCCTCCGTGCTGCCAAAGAAACTGAAGAACACATGAGTGAAAAGCGACCTTCGACGATGTTCTTCTACGGATTGTAACCTTGATTCTAACCCTCTCCCTCCCCGCCAGCTCGCTCATGTCTCCAATGGCGGGGAGGTGACGGCCCGCTTGAGAAGTGTTGATGGGTGAACGCCATCAGGCCAACCCATGGAGCCTCTGGCATGGGAAGCAATCCTCGCCGCTGGAACCTTCTTCATTCTTGGAGCAACCTCACCCGGTCCGAGCCTTATCGTGGTCCTGCGTAACACCCTCATCGGTGGAAGGCGGCAAGGGGTCGCCTGCGCCATTGGCCACGGTGTCGGGTTTGGGCTGTATGCTGGAAGTGCGGTCTTTGGGCTGATTCTACTGCTGGAAAACGCTCCGAACGTGTTCTTCGTGCTACAAATCCTCGGTGCAATTCTCTTGCTGTGGTACGGCTACAAGATGTGGACGGCTGATATGAACGCCTTACAAGACATCGATACCGAAACGTCCGGGCTTGGCCGACAAGGGTTCGCTGAAGGGTTTGCCATCGCTTTTTTTAATCCCAAAATCGCACTGTTTTTGGTTGCGGTACTCGCCACGGTTCTCAAGCCGGGAATGGGCTTTGAAACGAAGTTAGCCATCGGACTACTTGGTATGGTCATCGACATGGGCTGGTATGTGCTGGTGGCTGTCGTGTTGACTGGAACATCTGTTCTGGAAACACTTCGGGCCAAGGGTGACATCGTCTACAAACTCACGGCTATCGCGCTGTGGGTGTTTGCTGGAACCGTCGTCACTGGGCTCTTGTGATCACTTTTGACAGCGTGGGCACAAAAATGTCGAACGGTTACTCTGCACAATCCGTTCAATGGTCCCGTTGCATCCTTCCTTGAGGCAGGGGCCGTCTTCACGGTCATAGACTTGGAAGTGATGACCAAAGTAGCCAAGCGTACCGTCAACTGCTGCGAAGTCGTTGAGTGTCGAGCCACCAACGGCAATGGCTGCTTTGAGCACTTCTTTGACCTGAGCAACCAATTCCACAAGTGCTTTGGTTGGTTTACCGTCCTTACGCACCAGTTTATTGGTCGGACGTGTTGGAGAAATCCCCGACCGGTGGAGAGCTTCGCATGCGTAAATATTGCCCACACCGACGACAAAACGCTGGTCGAGTAACGTGGTTTTGATGGGAGATCGCTTGCCTTTGGCCCGGTTGGCTGCATCGAGTGCGGTCCACTGTTCAAGTGGTTCGGGTCCGAGGTGTTCAAGGAGTGTTTGAATCGGTTCTTCCGCACGTGGGAAGACGTCAGCTATTCCAAACCGGCGTGGGTCGGTATAAACCGCTACTGAGCCGTTGCCAAACCGGAATTCCATGTGGTCGTGTCGTCCACCAAAACCGGTCAACTCTCCAAACGTCGAAACGTTGGAACTCACTTCAGTGGCGAGATACTTCGGCACTTCGTCAGGTGTAATGAGGGTGTAACGGCCCGACATTCCGAGATGAGAGAGAAAGACCATCCCACTGTCCAAATCGATAAGGAGGTACTTTGCACGACGGCGGACCGACGTGACCGTGGCACCCTTGAGGTGTGCAGTCATACCGGAGGGAAAGGGAAACCGAAGGCCTTCACGGCGCAGATAAACTTCCGTGATTCGATGTCCGACCCAGGCTTGTTCAAGTCCACAACGAACCGTCTCAACTTCGGGCAGTTCTGGCATTCAATCACTCCATCATTCGGACAGCAAAGAGAACGTGGTTGTCCTCATAACCGGTCAATTCAATGCGCTCGTCGACGACGAATCCAGACGATTCAAGGGTTGATTCAACCTTGTCAAACAGAGCGCTTTCCCCTTCACCCGTCCAGCGTTCGCTGGCGGCTTTGAGCGATAAGAGGCCGACGCCGCCTTTGTTCAAGAATCGGCGGCAGGCGGCGATGAAGATATCGACCTGACCTGCTTGGGCTACGTCTTGGAACAACCAATTGATTTTTCTGGGAAGGAGGACGCCCCACGCCGCGTGCTTTCGAGCATCACCTAACACGGGAACAAGGCCAGGACGATTTTTAGCCAAGTGCGTGAGTTCACGAAGACATCGAGGTGCAAGGTCAACTGCGACCAATCGTCCACGCTGTTGGTTATCGATACCGCACAGGTGGTCGTGAAGGTGGCTGATGGAGGTGCCGTGTCCTGCTCCGAGGTACAGAACGGTCGAACCTGCTTCAGGAAGCAGCAAGGCTGGGTCGTCTTTGGTGCGCATTATCGCAGCGCCGAGTTTAGAACGGGAAGGGTCCCAGCGTCGAAACTCGGTTCCTGAAAAGTTTCGAAGCGATTCGCCATAGACTGCTGTTCGCGGAACGGCGTTGATGGTCCACAGTGCTCGACTTTCCTTCATCACCGACCATGACAGCATGGTAGTGCGCCGGCGGTTGGTGTTCTTTCCCATGCCAAGACCTCACTTTCGACGGGATGGTGGGGATGAATGCGCAGCGCGAATTTCTTCGACTTTTTGTTCAAGTAAGCGCATTTCAGGTTCACCCCACGGTTCGCCTCCAAAGGCGTCAACTCTCGCAGCAATACTTGCCTTTGCTGCGACGGTGCGAGAAATTTTCCCACGCACCCAACGAGGTGAGCGTGAAATCCATGGGTGCATGAAGATGTGCCCGTGCTTTGGGGGTGGAGCACCCGTTTTCAAGTGGTTGAAAAAGGCCTTTTCCGCACCGAGAACCTGAACGGTTCCCGCTGGTAATCGAGCCAAGCGCATTCGGCCGTGAGCTTCGACGCATAATCGAGCAGCCAGAAGCGGTCCCAAAAGCGCTGAGAGGGACGGAAGGTGCTCTTCAGCCAACTGGCGAATGGCATGTTCGAGTCGGTCAAGTTGTCCTCGGAATACCGATACGCTACCACCCCACTCTTTGAGCGACTTCCATTCGGATTTCCCTGGTCCAACTGGAGGAAGCGAAACGCCAAGCGTTTGAGAAAGGTGTTCGAGGGATTCGGATTCACTCACCGTCTTGCCGAGGCTTGACCGATCGTGGCCAAAGCGTGCTTCAGGAAGGAAAAGGCCAACCCATTCAACCAGGCGTGCTTCCATGGTGATGAAGGTGCTGCGCATCTCGTCACTGGCTCGCATCAGGTGTTCTAAACGCCGGTCAGGGTCACCCGCCGCTTGAGCAACACCGCGTGTCGCCATAGCGATGGCTGCTTGGTCCGCAGCGTGCTGCGCATCGTCGTCTGGAAGGGGCCAGTCTGCTTCGGGAAGGTCAAGTTCGCCGTGGACGCGAGGCTTTGCCTCTGGGAACCGCTCCATGAGAGTCATTGCTTCGGCTGTAAGTCCACCTGCTGCAATGCATTCAAGGCGAGCAACGACGGTTCGTTCATCGTAAAAACCATCCCACTGCTCGACATCGAGTATGCTTCCATGATCATCGGCTACCGCTGCCGCTCTCCAATCATACCACAGCCACATAGTTCTCCGATTGGGCGCTCTCCCTTCACACTTCCCACCGCTAAACATGCTCACAGAACCGGAAAAAAATACAAAGAAGCACAACTTCAGTATCGTTTTGACCCAATAAGGCTAAGTAATGTTTGGTACGGCCCTGTGCTATGTTTTGTCCCCAATGTGGAACGCTATCGTTCCCAGACCCAAGTGGAAACATCACGTGTACCAATTACAAATGCGGATACAACGGCCCGGCGAACCTCGTCATCAAAGGCACTGATGGCAAAGAGGTGGACCTTTCCGAAGCAAAATCAAGCACAGAAGCAAAGTCTAGAGTCTACGAAGTCATCAAGGATTCAGACAAGCGCCACGGTGTGTTGACGACTGGAACCTACATGTGCCCAAAGTGCGACTGCATCGAAGTCTTTTCTTACCTTGAACAAACTCGGTCGTCAGATGAACCCGAAACTCGAATGCTAACCTGCAAAGAGTGCCTTCACGGTTGGCGAGAATACTGATCGGCGTAGAGAACCGTTGGTTCTAGGCATTGAAGAGATTGATACTCACATCTCGTTTTCGACACGTGGTGCCAAGAAGTATTGAACATCAGCAGCACCATCATGGAAGTTGAACTTCATCGAAAGTGGATAGTTTTCACCAAAGCCAAGTTCAACCGATTCAAGTCCTGAGAAAATCTTGGCCATTGGAACCAAGTACGTTAGGGAATATTGGCTACGAGCTGGCTTGTCGCACTCCAAGTGATGAAGTTCGTCTTTGTTGAACGCAACGGTGACTGAATCGGTGGAACCCTGCACGTGAACAGTGAAGGTGTCAGCATCGATGCTGAAGTTCACCAAATCTCCGACTTGACGTGCAGCTTTCAGTGATTGAGCGAAGTCTGCGCCACGGATTGAAACCTTGCACGGGAGTTTCAGGTCTGGAAGAACTGGAGGTGTGAGGGTTGAATTGTCAAGTGGGCGAATGTTTCGGTCAATCTTACCGAGATTCACCGTCAAGACACCAGTCTGGTCTCCGTAGGCCATCTCGATTAAGTCGGTTGGTCCTCCGAGGCTGACCAATTCTTTGACCTTACGAAGTTCAAGACCGAGTTTCGTATCGTCGAGTTCCCACGAATCGAATGCTGCCGCATCGATGTTCATTTGGATCATCGCAACGTGTGAAGGATCGACGACTCGGATTTCCAATCCAGTTTCACTGAAATCAAACCTTGCATCTTCGACAACAACGCCTAAGGTTTCAATTATTTTGCTCATCAAGTCTTGTCGGGCCGTGACGTTCAACATGAGATACACCCCTCTC
>DAME01000045.1:23129-36602 GCA_002499545.1 Euryarchaeota archaeon UBA88 | reverse complement strand
AGGCCCAATAAAAGCGACGACCACTCGAGCTGCCGGTATTACCGCGGCGGCTGGCACCGGTCTTTCCCAGCCCTTATTCCAAAACCGATTAATAGTTAAGAAAAGAGCTACACAAATGTGTAGTCACTTGGAGTTCCCTCATCACAGTTTCCTGCAGTGTGAAGTTTTCGCGCCTGCTGCACCCCGTAGGGTCTGGATTCGTGTCTCAGAATCCATCTCCGGGCTATTGCTCCCACAACCCGTACGCGTCGATGGCTAGGAGGTCCATTACACCCCCTACGACCTGATACGCCGCAGACCCATCCTATGCCGTGACCTTTCAACCACACACCGTTCCAGGCGTTGTGATCTATCCGGTATTATTCTCAGTTTCCCAAGGTTATCCCAGAGCATAGGGCAGGTTATCCACGTGTTACTGAGCAGTTTGCAAAGAATCTAATTTCTTTCTACTCGCATGGCTTAATCGAACTCCAAAAGCGGTCGCCTCTGGCAGGATCAACCAGATTTCTCTTGTTATGATCCTTAGGCTACTTGTCGCAAATTCATTTATTGAAATTGAATTACTGTCCTAAAAAAATTGGCGAGAGTATAATGCACTAATGCTTCTTACACAAAAATACGTCATAATCTCGATCACCTACCTGACCTCGAGCGATCTTCCGTGGGTGGAAGGTTTCTCGAGATCGCAATAGCTTCGGCTTCACGTATCAAGAGGATGGCGACTGTCATCGTCCGAGGACTCTGCCGCCAACGCCGTTCTCGACAACGCAAGCATCTTGCCCACTCACCTCCCCTATATCAAAGTACCCTCTTACCATAGGTGTTAAAAAAGGCGGACTGCGTAGCAATTCCAACCTCAGAATTATGCTCGACAACTGGAAATCATACCGGAGATGACAAATGATATTTTTCTATTCGACATCATAAAGGTGGATTTCATCCATAGCGTACCAGTTGTTCTCCCCAATTCCACTGTATCCGTCATACCAAGCTGTTGCCTCTGCAAACAAGTAGACTTGTCCGCTTTTCGAAGGATCCGATAGTTCCACCCCTTCTCCCCCTGCATGACCTGGAATATGGACGACGGGCATTGCATGACCGCCCCAGTCTTCGTTCTCACTCGACTTCACCAAAAGCAGCATTAAAACTCCATCAAAACCAATCGATTCAATTAGAGAAAGGTACAATGCAGCTGCATCCTCACAGTCGCCGGCATGTTCCCACAACATTTCAATTGGATATTTCGGATATTCATTGACACCCATGCCATCAATGTCGTATTGGTAGGGAATACTACCGACAAAGGCGAGTAGAAATGTCGCTATGCCAAAATCTGTGTCATAGCCACTTGATATCGCCATATCCCGAAGGGTCGTAGCTAAATCAATCACATAATGTTCACTTGGAGTCACAAAGCGCTGGTAGTCATCCCATGAATTCGTCGAGTGGTCAAGCATTTTGAAATCCCGATAGAGTGAGTATTCAAAATCAAGTTGAAGCGTGTATGTTTCGTAGTTGAAGACCCACTCAAAAGCGGGGTTGTTCATCACCCGAAGATCCTTGAACTCATAAGAAAATTCCAGTATTCCATCGTATCCGTCATTATCACCGACACCGGACGCTGTCACTGAATGCTGTTCTGATACGACGGCGATGCTGCTGTTCAATTGGAACACAAACGTTTCTTGATTGTCATCGGAATTAATATCCACTCTGTCATCTAAAAACGGGTCTGAATCCCACACCGATAGTTCGATAGTATGAAGCGATGTTTGCTCCGGCAAATCATAGAAGAAAAACGAATTTATTTCGATGGAAGAAAACGAGGTCATGCTGTAATAATTCTGCTCCTCAGCGGTGGGAGAACAGCCGATATTGACGCCGTTCACTTCCACGCAGAAATAGATTTCAGAGACGTCATCAAAGATATCGAGTGAATCCATCAACTCAAAGGAGTGAATGGTGAGAGCTATGGCCGAGTCAGAATGGTCGTTGACGTCTTCATCATCAGAGACACCGTCATCATCGTCGTCCAAATCTGCATTGTCTCCAATTCCGTCGCCGTCAAAATCAATCCATTCCAGTGCATTTCGGGGGAATTCGTCTATCAAATCACCGTACGTATCGCCGTCATCGTCAGCGTCAATAATGTCGCCGAGACCATCGCCGTCTAGGTCTGACCAGTCGGTTGGATCCAAAGGCAAATCATCGTACACATCGGGATACCCATCGTTGTCATCGTCAGTGTCAAGGGTGTTGCCAATCCCGTCACCGTCGGTATCGTACCATTCAGTTCCGTCGAGTGGAAACTGGTCTATTTCATCTGAAAAACCGTCCCCATCATCATCATCATCAATTGTATTGCAGACGCCATCACCGTCAGTATCGAATGGATAATCGGAAAAATCAAGTGCATCGGAATGTGGCAGACAGCGTTGCAATTCATCAAAATCTGAATACCCATCACCATCGTCATCAAGGTCAGAATTATCACCTGTGCCGTCAAAATCCGTGTCCCTCCATTCTGAAGCGTCTCCTGGAAACACGTCGTCAGGGTCAGATACACCGTCCCCGTCAGTGTCAAGTGTTGAAGCGATGGCTTCATTGGACACCGAAGATGCAAACATGAATCCTGCTGCAACCAAGACCACCAGCGTACCTGCTGCAATGATGCCCAGTGAAACCCCGTTTGAAGGAAATTGAAGGACGATTTGTTTGGGAGCGCTGGATTCCTTTGCTGTATCCCATGGAGATGCTTCAAACTCTTCACGAGACATGTGCTTAGTTTTCGAACAGACATTATAAAGAATCCACCGGACAGTATCTCCTTTTCGCTCAATGAAGTTCATTTCGCAGTACGGAAAGAAGACCCGATGTGAATCGACTCACACTTCATCCCAGAACGAGGTTGTTTGGTTCACAGGTTTTTCGGTGGAGTCCCAGTTCTTCGATTGAGGGATAATCTCTTGGGATTCGTTCGCCATTGATGGTGTTGGAAGAGGTCGTTCCGCAGCAATCACTGTAGGTTGATTAGACTCGGTGAATTCTTGGCTTAATTCAGTTGATGTAGCAGCCTCAAAGCCAATTGCGTTCATTAAACTCTCAGTGAATTTTGAAAATTCAACTCTAGAACCCTCCAAAAACATGAACACACTACGTGAATTCTGGTGTTGAAAGGATATATCGAATCCCTCGTGATAACTGGTATAACTTTGAGAATCTTCACCGCCTGAATGATGCACTTCGCGAGTCGTTGGTTCTAGTTCAAACGTGGCAAATCGCACATCGACCCACGTGTATTTTGAAAGAGGACTACCGTACCGTACTTTTCGATGAATAACTGAATTCTGCAAGTCAAACACGAGGTACGGCCGTCGTCCGTCAGCAATTGCGATGATTACTGCCCCAAAAATCCCGGCAAAAAGAAATGGAACTATTGCGTCTGCAATCGTGCGGTCAATTGGATTGCCATAATAGTGGTAGGTGAGTGACTTTGACGTATATTCGAGCGTCATAATTTGCCCTGATTCAGGATCGTAACTCACTGCGAGAAGATCTCCCTCGAAGAGGGATTGGGTTGGAGTGGCATAGTCAACTGAAACGGTTGACGGTTTGTCATTGACCCATTCAGGACCTGGTGAATCCTCATGGTACCAGTAATCCGAAACATTGCCAAACTGCATAGATGACGTGACACGTACATACGAAGTACATGAGAAATACGCATCGTAATATCTGTCAAGCATGCAAATATCGACGGTGTCGCTTTGTTGGGACCATCGATATTCTTCCATCCAACCATCATCATATTCAATCTTAAAGTGCTGCTCTGCAACTTCAAAGTTATCGAACTTTAGAGAGTCATCATAATTCTCTAAACAGGAAAAATCGCCGTTTTCAAATTCGACATACTCAGGAAGACCGGACAGAGAAGTGTTACAGGTTATGCCTTTGTCATCCAGACTCATGTTTTCTACGAACTCGACAGCTATAGCTCCAAGAGGAGCGAGCATCACACAAACACCGAACAAAACCCCGAGTGATCTAAAAACCAACGTGATCGTTGCAAACGATCCAGCTGAGGATTTTACAATCAAGGTTGATGGGGTCAGTTCCTCAAGTTCAATTCTGCCCCCTCCATCAATCCAGAGAGTGGGTTGTGAAGGTTTAGTGAACGGAATCATAAAATTTCCAATCTGCATAAAATACCCTAGAAAGGCGGGCTTTTAACTTAGACTCCGGCAAGCAGAGGGCTAATCTCAATCAGCACCGAAGAACTGGCGAATCATTGGATGCATTTCCATTGCCTGTTCCTTCTGAATCTGCTCATAGGTTCTCAGAATAATACCTACAGCCAACAGAAGACCTGTCCCTGTTGCGTTACCTACGGTTCCAAGTAAGTCCGCACCGGCGGCCAGCAACCCGACGAATGCACCTGAAAAGTAGGTGACTGGAGGGATGTAATTCTCAAGGATCTTTTCAAGAATCTTTGGGTTCTTACGGAAACCGGGAATCTGCATGCCCGTACGCTCAATCTGCTTCGCAACGTCCTTGGTACCCATGTTGGTGGTATCAATCCAAAACTTCGCAAATACCATTGAACCAACGGTCATTAAGACCACATAAAACACAACGTGGACCATGATCTGCGTCAGGCTGTGACCGAACATGTCGCCCCGTTGATCTAACAACGGTAGTAACCAATCGTTCACACCGTTGACCATGCTCGCATACCATGCGAAACCTCCCGAAGCGGCGGTCTGACCTGCTTCATATGTTCCAATGTACTTCGAAGCGCTCCAGAACCCTTCTCGCCCCAGAATAGGAGTCTGTGACAGGGTTGGATGACTCCAGAACAGGAGGGAGAACATGTTGATGTTAGCAAGCAACGCCGCCATCAAAATAACTGGAATGTTCGATGCATAGACCAGTCGAATCGGATACTTTCCACGATGTCCACGCACTTTACCGTGCGTCAAAGGTAGTTCCAACTTACTCGACTCCGCATAGGCAACCACCAGGAACACGACGACCGATGAAAACAGTGCTGCTACAGGATTCACGTGCGTGAGTAAGATTTGTTCAAACCCGTTGTTTTGAATCAATTCATAATTCGTAGCTTCACGGAACATGTAGAAAATCATCGGTAGTGTACCTGAAGGAGGATTTTGGAGAGAATACGGCATTCCAGATGTCGCTGGAAGCGGTGAAAGAGTACCGACGAAAGTCGATTGTGCCACACCTGCTGCGATGAACAGAGAGATACCGGAACCGATACCCCACTTGCTGACAAGTTCGTCAAGCAAGAACACGAGATAGGAACCTGCGAACAATTGTGCTACAATGACAAAGTTCGCCCACCCCAAACCGTAGGAGTCGATGAGGAATTCTTGAGGGTCGAGGAATCCATAGGTTTGAGGGATGGATTCAATTGGAATCATAATCAAAACCAAGAGTTTCTGAACTCCTTGGTACATTGCCTTATCGTCGCTGTTTCCAAGGTCGAGACGAATGATCTTGGCACCTGCGAACAACTGCATGATAATCGATCCGGTAACAATTGGACCGATTCCCAAATGCATGATTGTACCGGATGCACCGGCCATGATTGAGCGGAAACCACTGAACAAGTCGAGTGCTTCACCAGACAATCCGTAGAGCATAACATTGGTCATAGCGAAGTAGATAATCAGAACGAAGGTTGTCGTCCACATTTTCTCGTTGAATCGAACGTGGCGTTCAGGCTTGGTGATTGTTGGGTAAACGTCCACGAATCGACGCAGTGCGTAAAGACGGCTGCTGTCGTCGCCACTCCAAAGGAAACAGGTGATGATTGCTGCAGCACCAAATCCAAGTAAGCATATTCCTACAAGATAGAATCCGACGCCTTCATCGTAACCGCCCCATGCGGATGGGCGAACGTAAAAGGCTGCAAAACCAATCAGTGCAAGCCATCCGAGAAGTTTACCATACCTTCCAACCACTGGCATTGATTTGAGGCCTTCGGGAACATCAATCATGAAACAAGCCATCATGTACGCTACATAGATGATTGAGAACACGATACCTAACACTGCAGCTTGTCCTGCAGCAGTGTCCATTCCAGCATTCAAATCATCGTATACCCAGTATACGAGCAATCCCCAGTACAAGAGACCGGTGATAGCGACTGCGATTGGAATTGGCTTGTGTTTCATTGTTCTACCTCCTTAATGGATTGGGGGAGTTACTCTTCTTCCCACTCATCGTCACCGCTTACGATACTACCGCCTGCGGCTTCAATCTTTTCAATTGCATTGGCACTTGCTTCCTGAACAGTGACTTTCAAAGCGGTTTCGATTCGTCCACTTCCAAGAAGTTTATCGATGCCAAGGGCGGTCAAGTCGATGCTATCGCTGCCGTTTGCCATGTCTTTGAGCTGGCTCACGTTGACCGTAACATACACGGTTCGCAGTGTTGGATGTCGATTAAATCCGTGCATACCCCAATGGTTTGGCATGTACTTGATTCGAGTCATTACACGGTGCTTGTTCATACCAGCGTTTCCGCGGCCACCACGCTTTCCTGCTCCACGACCAGCTTTCTTACCACGGCCGTGGTATCGATTTCGTCCACGATGTTTGTTTGCTTTTGTACCCATCATCATCACCTTACATCATACGCTCAACGAGCGCACCAATTTTATCTCCACGAGCGCCAAGAGCGCCACCTACGACGAATGAACGCTTGATTCCACCCCAGCCTTTAGGCCCACGAGGTGGATGAAGTCGGAACACACGCTTGAGGTCTGGAACATCTTTCACCGTTGCTTCACCTGCGACGATTGCCTTGGCAAAAGCAGCGATGTTCGCATAATCTGTATGCTCTGCAACAATGGCGTCGGTCAATGGAGAATCTCCGACCATACGACCACGTTCTGTAAGCATCGTTGTAACGAGTTCTTCGGTGGCTTCGCCCCACGTAATGTAATCTTTGGCTTTTTGAAGCATACCACGGTACTGATCATTGTCTGAAATGATAACTGCATGATTGACTTTCGTCAAGTTCAGGTGCAACATGGTGTCTTTAATTCGTCGTTCAACATTGACGTTGCTTCGAGCACGTACTACTATCCAAGTCATTCAAGCATCCTCCCTTTGTGAATAAACAAGCGTTCCTTTGATTCTTTGGAGACGCGTGTTGTGTTCATGTTCTGTAGAGCGTTAAAGGTTGCAGCGGCGTAGTTGATAGTGGTACGGGTCTGACCCTTCGTTCGAGATAAAACGTCAGAAACGCCAGCGAGGTCGAGAACACGCTTGCCCGTCTCTCCAATTACCAGGCCTTTGCCCTTTGCAGCGGGCATCAACGTAACACGTGTCGATGCTGCTCGACCGTTGGTCTTGAACGGAATCGAAGTACCTGGTCCTGCGGAAGACTCCCACGAGCCGTTTCCACGTTGTACTGAGATGAGGTTCAGTTTAGCAGCAATAATTGCTTTACGAATTGCAGCAGAGACTTCCTTTGCTTTGGCCATTCCAAGACCAACGTATCCGTCACGGTTGCCGACGCAGGCCATGACATTGAAGCGAACACGTCGCCCACTGTCAGTCATGCGCTGAACCATGTTGACCTTGATGACATCGTCTTCGAGGTTTGGAATCAAGGCGTCGATGATTTCGACTTCTCGGATAGGAAGGCCTGTTGCAAGAGCTTGCTCGTAGTTCAAGACTGAACCGGAGATCACCATTTGACCGAGACGGGTTCGTGGTTCCCACTTTCGTAGAGCCATGATTGGGTCGTCTTGCTTACGGCGACGAGGACGACGGTCGGTCGTCTCTTCAACTTCTTCAGGAGCAAATGCTTGCATTAACCCTGGTGCCATCTGTACTATTTCTTCTTCAGTCATCAGTATGCCCCCTCGATTGTTGTTTTCGTCGTCTCAACAGCTTTCGCAATATCGCCGTTAATGTGAACACCGTTCAAACGGTCTTCATCTGGAAGTACGCTATCACTGTGTGGAACTTCAAGTCCTGCGTCAACCATTCCCTTGAGGGCGGCAAACACTCGGTTACCTGCAGTACTCGCTGCCAGTCCAATGTCGAGGACCGCTTCATCAGCACCCTGTGCCAGAGCAGCTTTGCCCATTGCGAAGCCTACGAGGTATGATGCAGGTACAGATTTTTGCGAATATGTTTCTGGCCATCCGAACTTCTTGGTCAAATCAGATCCGGTCATTGAAATTTTTACCAAGTCACCCGATGCAGCCCAATCAACGAGTTGACAGGTCGTGCGAGTATTGGAGATTCGAACCACAGCACGAGGCTTGCGACCACGAAGCAACTTCAATCGGCGTCGGTAGTCTGTTAGACCAGCCTTACGACGGCGGAAGATAGAGCGGCGTTGTGTACCTCGCATCACTCGTCACCTCCTTTGAGTGTGACACCTTCGATGACCATCTGCGAGTGCAGGTGAGCAATAGAACGGTACGAGCCGCCCTTTGCCTTGAGGTAGTAGCGTCGATATTGGGAAGCGAGGAGCGTTCCGTCTTCTCGCAAATCCTTCAACACACGACGCTGGCTTCGAATAGTGCGCATCCAGCGGTTCTTACGAGGGTTGCGAGCGTTTGCAGTACCTGCGCGCTTTCCTTGTCCCTTGCGTCGTCCCTTGCGCTTCTGCTCTAAACGAGCACGAGCGCGAACTCTGGAAGTTCCCTTGATTGGTTTCGCCTTAATCCAGCCTTCATCGATGAATTCACGGATGTCATCAGTTTGAACTGCGGATGAAACTTGGTCGAGGTAAGCGGGGTTAATCCAAACACGGTTCACACCGCACTTGAGCAACTTTGCAGCGAGGCGCTTTTGGTTCGTAATTTGCATCAAACATCCCTCCTTCGGTTCAAGACACGAATACCGAGTTCATCGGCACGTGCGTAAATGTGTTGTCGCTTGCGACCGCCGACACCTCGGCCGACGCGTGCAGCTTCGGTTTCGGGGTCCATTGTGTTGAGGTCAGCGGTGTTTTGCACCATGACTTCACGGAAGCCTGATGGGTGAAGACCACGAGCTGCTGAGACCTTGCCGTGTCCAACACGGACAAGCGAGCCTCTGTATCTGTAGTTTCGGCGTTGTTTGCTGTCCATTCCGTGAGGAGCACGCCATCCTGAGCGAGACAATCGCTTGTAACGGAACCATTCAGTTCGGCGGAACGAAGGCGTTTTCTTCTTCTGTGCGGAGCGTAGTGAAAGAGCTTCTTTGGTTGCTTCATCGAGGATTGGCTTTTGCTTGGCAACGTGCCCTTCAGGAACGTCGTCGTCCCAGTCTTCATCATCCCAGTCATCGGATGCAGCTTCTTCTGTGGATTCCGATTCGATTTCCACAGTTTCTAGTTCCGCTGCATCGGACAATCGAGCGATGAGGTCTGCTTTCTTACCGGAAATTGGCAAACCAGCTTCCTTGAGAAGTTCCTTGAGTTGTGCAACGGTCATTGTATCATAATCTTCTGCCATACATATCACTCCTTGTTGATGAGGTATATTCCGTCCTGGAATACACGGCGGTCACGGTTTTTGATCGTGGTGCTCTTTTCGATGTTCGCAGCTGTTTGGCCGACGAGTTCTTTGTCAATACCTGATACAACAACTTCGACTTTGTTGTTAACCTTGACATCAACACCAGCAAGAATATCTGACGTTCGAGGAACACGCTCTCCAAAGTAGTTGTTGACAACAAACTTGTTGCCCTTCACTGCCATGGTCATTGGAAAGTGAGAGTAGAAGGCTTTCAAGTTGTACGTGAAACCATCGGTAACTCCCTTCACCATGTTGTGGAGATGAGCGTTCCAAGTTCCAGCGAGAGCACGTTGCTTGCGGCGAGGCATGTCAACACGGACCGTCAAACGGTCTGATTCCTGAAGCAGTACGAGGAACGTACTCGTGAATTCGCGAGAAAGGCTACCTTTCGGTCCGCTGATAGTTACGACGCCATCTTCACTGATTGCAGCAGTTACGCCTTCAGGGATGGTTACGAAATGTTCGATTCTGTCGAGTT
This sequence comes from Euryarchaeota archaeon UBA88, assembly GCA_002499545.1. Lineage (GTDB taxonomy): Archaea > Thermoplasmatota > Poseidoniia > Poseidoniales > Poseidoniaceae > MGIIa-L1. The sequence continues at coordinate 26,577 of DAME01000045.1, read as the reverse complement.
TTACCATGTTATTCACCTCAATATACGTAAGCCAGTAGCTTACCACCTATTCGTGCGTCCTTCGCATCGTAGTGATGCATCACGCCAGAGTTTGTTGTTAGAATGAGTAGACCGAAGTCTTGTGCTGGAAGGTAACGTGTCTCCCATTGGTCGTAATCTTGACGGCGAATGCTGTGACGTGGCTTGACAGTGCCGCATCGGTTGATAGCGCCGCGAAGTTCGACAAGGAAGGTACCGCCTCGACCGTTTTCAGTGCGGTCAATGGAGCCTACATAGCCTGATTTCTGCATAATTTCTAGGACGTTACCGAGCAGTTTTGAAGCAGGGTGAAGTTCAACATTGAACTTACCTGCTTGTTCTGCATTGTACATCTTGATGAGTGCGTCGTTGAGTGGATCAAATTGCATATCTTTCTCCTCCTTAATTCATTTTCTTGAAGCCAATTTCAGTTGCGACTTCTCTAAAGCACTGACGGCACAGGCGAAGCCCGTGTCGGCGTATCAGTCCACGACGTCGTCCACAACGTCGGCAACCGTTCGTTCGCCCAATTCTTTCTCCATGATCTCGTGCCATTTTCATTCCTCCATGATTTCGATGCCGAAGTTTTCGCTAAACCAGGCTTGTGATTCTTGTGGGTTCAAACGATGTCCCATACCGACCTTAGCCTTTGCACGGCGGCGGCGACTGACTCGATGGCCGGGTCGCTCAAGAACAACGGTAATGTCCATACCGAAAATTCCGATGTCAGGATCATACTTTTGGTTTGGGAAATCGGTGTAGTCGCGGATACCGAAGGACAGGTTGCCTTCTCGGTCAAAGTTCCAAGCTGGAATGGTGTTCTCTCGGACCCAAAATGCATCGGTGAGGAACTTCTTGATCGTGTCCGGGTTGCGCATGGTTGCCTTGCACCCAATAGGAGCTCCTTGGCGAACTTTGAGGTCGCGGTTTTGAATACGACCAAGCGTACGTTGTGGCTTGACACCGGTGACCAGTTCAAGGACACTCTCTGCGTTGACGAGGCGGTCTCCACCTTCACCAACACCGATGTTGACGCTTACCTTGGTAATACGAGGGGTCGCCATTGGATTAATTGCGTCGCTCATTGTGTCACCTCAGTAGATGGAAGTGTTGCGTCGCCTACAGCGAAGACGTTGTTCACGACAGTACCAAAGTCTTCGAATACGACTTCGTTCGCCATGCTGGAGCGCTTGACATCGTAGGACTTCATGTGAGCGAAGCCTCCAACGTGAGCGCCTCCAATAAGGTAGCAGCGAACGCCTTCGTCGAACTTGATGTGTTCAAGAATGTCTTGACTTGGTAGTGAAATCTTGAGAGAACTGCCGGTCGAATACTCTGAAGCATCATCGACGATGATGTTTCGTCCATCGTGCAAGTTGAGTTGCGTCTTACCACCCTTGATGGTTGATTTGCCTTCAATTCGGCAGACCTTCCAGGCTGCTTCATCGCCTGAAATTGGACGGTAGCGCAATCGGCCGTTGTGGTCCAGCACGCATCGGAAGTTGGATTCACCCAGTGTGAGCACGTCCATCAGTCCAACACCACGGCGGACGTCCTTGCAGACTCGTCCGTCAACCAGTGCGTGACCGTTCTGAAGAATGTGACGAACTTCACGGGTCGAGTGTGCCATGCCCAGAACATCGCGAATGACGAGGTTGATTGGCATGCATGTTTCAAGCGTGTGAGCGCCCGGCGTAGGTCGAGTGACCCAGATAGTGGTCTTACGTGGAAGTGGCCAGCTTCGTGGCATGGCCAATCGCTTCAAGTGGTTACTGCTTCCCATATTTTTCAACTCCTGTTGCCGGTGAGTTGCTGAACACGCAACTTGTCTGTTTCGTCAAGTCTGACGACAACGACATTGGAAGAGTGGACCGGGACCGCTTCTTCCTTGTTATCGGCCTTGCTGGCCTTGGCACCTTCGATGTAAAGGCGGCCCTTTTCTGAATCAATGCGAATCACTGGTCCGGTCAATGGATCTGCTCCTCGCTTGCCACCGTGTCGCTTTCCACCGCTGGAAAGATCGCCACGAGTGACTCGGACGGTATCACCGACTCGAACGGTGACGGTGCGAACACCGTCAAACCGGGAATCGGGCTTGTCAAGTTGAAGACGGGCAGAAATGCGCTTGCGCTTTTCATGCATAGGGGCATTGTAGTGCGCCTTTCGTTGCTTAGTTGGTTTCATACTCTTTACCATAGTAACACCTCAGATAATTTGCTTTGCATTGGCTGCGATACGAGGCCACCGTTCTGCGGCCTCACGGGAAACGGGTCCTTTGATATCTGAACCTTGGACATCACCTTTTTCATTGGTGATAACGCAGGCATTGTCTTCAAACTGTACCCACGTACCGTCAACTCGACGGAATGGACGGCGTTGGCGGATAATGACTGCATCAAACATTTGACGGCGAGTTTCAGGAGTTCCTTTCTTGACCGAAACCTTGGCCAGGTCTCCAACACCACCAGCCGGGTATCGGCGCATGGTGTTTCCAAGACGAAGAATGTTGATGATCTGAACGACCTTGGCACCGGTATTGTCTGCAACATGGAGACGCGCTGCTGTTGGAAGACCACGGGTCTGCTTACCTGCAATTCCTCGCATCAAGCCTCACCTCCGATTGATTCAACAACACAGAACGAAACCGTCTTTGAAAGAGGGCGGCATTCCATAAGTTTCACTGAGTCACCGATGCTGACTTCGCCGATGCACGATGGCAAATGGGCGGATACAACACTGGTGCGCTTTTCGAATCGCTCATACTTTTGCATGTACCGAACATTGTGTCGTTCGATGGTGATGGTCTTTTGCATACCAATACCAGACACGGTTCCTTCAAGCACTTGACCACGTAGGCGAAGCGACCCATAGAACGGGCAGTTTGCATCTCCATCCCACTCGCCGGCGGGGTTTTTCACATCAATTCCAATGTCTCGCATGGTATCAGGCCTTCCTGTATTTTTTGTGGGTTCTGTCTTCTGGGCGCTGTCCCACAAGTGCGCCTTGAACGACGACATCACTGTCGTCGATGGTGAATGTGATTGCGGTTTTTCCCAAGGTGATGTGTGAATCACCTTCAAGGAGAACCAGGGTATTTTTGGTTTCGTCTAGGACCAATCCAGAGCGACCCTCAAGTGTCGGATCGGTCGATGAGACGACGTTTAATGTCGAACCAATCCATGTTGTGTTGTAGATTTCCATATCATCGCACCTCCACATTGAATCCGTTATTTTTGAGTACGCCTGCTGCTTTCTTTTTGTGATCGCCTTGTAGTTCAATTGTTCGTCCTTTCACTGTTCCGCCGGCTGCACATTTGTTTTTGAGTAATTTTGCAAGTTGGTTAATGTCAATAGCTGAGTCCTCGATTCCTTCCACTTTTGTTACAATTTTTCCATAGCGTCTTCGGTCGGTTGAGATGAGGGCTCGTTG
>DAME01000045.1:0-22791 GCA_002499545.1 Euryarchaeota archaeon UBA88 | reverse complement strand
ATTTCTTGGCAAATGCAGAGTTCGTCTGGAAGTCCGCAGATGTTACAAATAGCCGCCATAAATGTCTTCTCCTTTCATTTCAGTTATTGTTCAGATGAGTCTTGAGTCTGGCGATACTTCGGCGAGTTGCCTTGTATGCTCCAATGTTGGAAGGTGTACCACCAAGTGCCTTTTCGGCACGAAGTTGTAGCAGCTCTTCTTGGAGTTCAAGAAGACGTGCTTCACGAGCATCCTTGCTCATTGAGACAATTTCACGGTTGGTGACGTGGCTCAATTGCTCGCCTCCGGTGCTGCTTGTGCAGCTGCTTCTTCAGCTGCTGCTTGTTCTTCACGAATTCGAAGTTCTTCTTCAGAAAAGATACTAATTTCGTGAGGTAGGCGGGTACCTGGTCGCATGATTTGCACCGTGCAACCAATGGTTCCGAGTTTCTTAACTGCGACAGCGTATCCCTTGTCCATGTGTTGTAGCGCAGTTTCACCGCAATACTTGACGTGGCCAAGAATGAATTTCTGGGTTCGGTTACGGGAACCGGTCAGTTTTCCTGCGACGGTAACAATTACGCCACGGGCGCCGGATTCCATGATGTTCTGTGCTGCGCTTGCACCTGCACGTCGGTAATACCATCCACGCTCAAGCGCTGAAGCAATCTTCTCTGCCATGACTTGAGCGTTTAGTGTAGCACTTGCACGATCGATTTCTTCAACCTTCAACTTCGGATTCTCGAGAGAGAACTCTTCATCGAGGCGCTTTTGCAATTCGTTGATGATCTTACCCTTTCGGCCAATGACCATTCCAGGGCGTTCTGCGTGTACGGTAACTTCTGTTCCTTGAGGCGTTCGACGAATGACGAGGTCACCGAAACCGGAGTTCTTGGTGTTCTTCATCAAGAATTCCTTGACAAGGCAGCGTTCAACGTTACGGTTCACGATGGTTCGGAGAGTACTTTGTTTTCCACTCATGATAATCACCTCAGAAGTCGTCCTCCAACTCGTCCTCTTGGACGCTGAAATCTTCAAGGAAAATTTCGAGATTCACTTGGTAGTGATTCGAAGGGGTTGCACGGCCACGTGCACGAGGGATGAATCCCTTACGAATTTGGCCACGGTGTGCAGCGATGTGCGTGATTTCCATTTCTTCTGGATCGACATCTTCATACTGGTGGCGAGCATTTTCCATAGCGCTCTGAATCAATTTAATGATGGCTCGTGATGCCTTAACTGGATAACGACCAGGTCCGATTCCACCTTTACGGTGTCCGACCATAGATGGTCCAGTTCGACGCTTCTTTTTGTTACCGCTTCCAAGACGGAAAGGGACTGCTGATGCCTTTCGACGAATGTCTGCTCGGTCCGAATCAATCTTGAGAACGTCGTTCAAGAATTCGATGGCTTGGCCTGCTTTCATGAACTTCACGTAACGGCAGATTTCGAAACAGTGCTTGACGTGCATGTCGACATTGTTCGCACGAGCCGTTGCAAGGCGACTACCTTGCAAGAGCTTGGTGTATCCCTTTTGGGAGAGTTGGCGACGCTTTGAACGGCGGTCTAATTGTGTCTTTACCATACATAACACCTCACTTGAGCGGTACGTGCTTTGACGACCGAGTTGCACCCACACCAGGGCCGCTGTGTGCGACGCCTCTACGGGTAATTGCGAATTCACCAAGATAGTGGCCAATCATTTCTGGCTTCACTTCAACAGGAACAAATGTTTGGCCGCTGTAGACCGCAATGGTCTTGCCGACGAATTCAGGAAGAATTGGCATGTCGCGGCGATGGGTTCGGATTGTTTTTCCGTTTGAGCGGCGAACACGGTTGAGGAAGTGTTCATTCTCGTCGGAGAAACCTCGAGACATCGAGCGGCGTGCACGAGACGAGAGTACGTTCGCAACGGATTCAACCGATGGGTCGTCTTCTGGTGGGTAGAGTGGCATGTTGGACAACTCTTCAACAGAGTAGCCACGGTATGTGAATTCCTTCTTCACACGGCCGGAGGTCGTTGATAGGCGTTTACGTGCCTTACGTCGACTTGCCTTTGGGGTCATAAACGACTTCTTTTTCTTACGTGCCATACATCATCACCTCAAATTTTCTTGCCGCGTCCTCGTCCTGTGCGGCTTGGAGCTATCAGCCCGACCTTAGCACCCGGTGGAGTGCCTCGAGCGACTGAGTTTGGACCGTGAACGGCTTGGTGGTTTCCACCACCGTGCGGGTGATCCACTGGATTCATTGCTACACCGCTGACGTGCGGGAACAACTTACCACGAGCCTTGGCCTTGTAGTAAGCAGCACCTGCAGTTCGTAGAGGCATTTCGTCACGACCGTGCCCAGCAAGAACACCGATGGTAGCACGGCAGTTTGCCGGAAGTTCTCGAAGACTTCCCGACGGCATTCGAACTCGGACTTTGTCACCAATTCGTGCTTCAACGAAGCATGAGTTGCCGGCTGCTCGAGCAACCTTTCCTCCATCGCCTGGACGGAGTTCAAGGTTGTTGATTGCGGTTCCTTCTGGAATGTTCGCCAATGAGGTGATGTTTCCGGGACGAAGTGCTGCATTGTCACCAATAGCAACACTTGAACCGACGGAGAGACCCTCAGTTGCTACAACCAGTGTAGATTCACCGTCTGGTAGTTTCATCCGTGCAAGAGGCGCCGAATGGACTGGACTGTGCAGGAGTTCGGTGATTTCACCGACCACACCATCAACGCGTGGCATCCTGTTAGAACCAGGGAATCGATGGCTCGCCACGCGATAGCGTGGAGAGGAACCTTTTCGTTGTGCTCGTATTCGCTTACCCATGATAAATCACCTCAGAATGCTCCCAAACGCATTGCAGCGTCTTCTGCGTCATAGCCTTCGGCAAGCTTTACGGAAGCGTGCTTACCGTGTTTTGAATTTCGAACGTTTACTTTACCAACTTCGACCTCGAAGATGGTGGAGACTGCACGAGCAATCTGTTCCTTGGTAGCGCTTCGCAGCACAATGAATTCGAGTCGGTTCTCGGATGTACGAGCCTCCATCGATTTCTCAGTCAGCCATGGTTGAAGAATAATGTCGTATGCATTCATGATAATCACCTCAGTTGAGTGCCTCCACAGCATCCTTGGTAAAGACGGTCAAGCGACCAATGTCGCCACCTGGTGCCAAATCTTCTGCACAGAGGTCGCGAGCTGCGACAACATCGACACCGGGAAGGTTTCGAGCTGCTTGTGCAAGTCCTGACTTCTCTTTTACAACGAGAAGAATCGATTTGGGAGTTTTGTGGACACGTCCACGCATGGTTGCTTTACCGGCACGAATGTTACGGCCTTCACGAGCACGGACAAGGTCGTCACCAAGTCCAAGTCCGTTGAAGATTGCAAGTACCTTACGTGTTGCAGATCCGTGGTTGAAGGCTTCAATGTTGAATTCTTCTTTCTTGCCTTCTCGGACTTCAACGTAGTTTCCAAGCACAATAGGAAGGCTGGAAATCTCGTCAGAGAGTCGGTGTCCACGAGAACTGACCAATTCAACAGATGTCGTTGCTGTGAGTGCAGAGTTACGAGCTGTTCGGCGTTCTTTGAGGTTCAACTTTCGACCCCAGTTTTTCTCGACCTTGGGGCCATGAGCACGGCGACCGCCTTTCGTGTGCGGGTTTTGTGCTGCTCGGCTTTGACCAGTTCGGCGCATAATTCGTGATACACCTCGACCCTTACCCCACCATTCGACGGAGTGCTTCATACCAGCCATTGGTGCACGCTTTCCAACGTGAGCACGAGAACCGTAGGCTTGGCGACGGTTTGCGCGGCTCGAAGCAACAGCGAGTTTGATCAAGTCAGTTCGTAGTTCAGTGGAGAACGCTTCTGAAAGCGTGACTTTCTTACCGTCATCAACTGAAATGTCAAAGGTTTCTTGGAGTCGACCAGCGTCGACTTCGTCTTGACTGATGGTGTTGGTGATGTCCAGTACGTTAATCTTCAACTTCAGACCCCCTGCTTGGATGATGTACTGACGTACGTAATTTCGTATGGGTGAAGCGTGCGATCAGAGCCGCGAGTAGCGTCACGGAATCGAATCAAGCGCTTGGCAGGACCAGGCACGCTTCCCTTCACTAGAATGTAATCAGAGTTGACTTCGCCGTAATGAAGGAATCCTCCAGCTGGCGTGATTGCGTGTTCTTCAGGATTTGCAATACGGAGGACACGCTTGTTGTATTCAGTTCGCTGATGGTATCCTGTTTGTCCACCTTGTCGAATGGTCTTTCGAACATATCCGTCACCGAATGCACCCATGTTACCGTGCTGTCGGCGCTTCTTTGAGTTCTTGTGCGATTGTAGCTTTCCACCGAACCGCTTGATGACACCTTGCCAACCGTAGCCCTTGGTTACGGCGACGATGTCTGTAAGGACGCCTTCCTCAAATGCGTCGGCAAACGAATATTCTTCACCAAGTTTCTCCTTAGCATAGGCGAGTTGGTCACCGATGCTGCCACCGTCAAGTCCAATCTCCATAACATCCGGTGTCTTGGTTGGGATTCCTGAAACTGTAGCGGGTTGAGTCGAAGCGATGAGGCGAACTTCGACGAGGTCAGCCTTGTCGAGATTCTCGAAGTGCGTTTCTGCATCGTGTTCCTTTCGAACTGGGAGGCGCTTGAACAAGTCTGGAAATGCTTCAGTGATTTGAGTTGCATCTGCCCATGCTTCACCTGCGGCTTGCTTGCCGTAGGGAGTCATTGTGTATCCACGGACGCCAAGAATTCGCATCTTTGGGCATTCCACAACGGTGACTGGAACACGAACTTCTTGTCCAGCTGATGGGCTGCGTGGGTTAAGGTCACGAGAAAGAATGTGGGTCATACCGGCTTTCCAACCAGCAAATCCTTGCATTCTCACTTCGCTCGCATCGGTTGTTGGCCACGACTTTACCAGACCGAATGGGCGGTTCGCTCGCTTGCGCGGGCTGAATGCCATCGATCCACGTCGTGGGTGGTTTCTCTTTGCCATGTGGGATTCCTCCTGTGTTTTGTACAACGAATTGGCCCCACCGTGAGGGGCGTACGAGGGCTCTCAGGAAAGGAGAAGCCGTGACACTGCGTCCCATTCCCACAAATGTGGAACAGAACAGTTGGGGTCCTCGGGGGATGGCCCAGTGTGTCTGGCTGCTCACCTTTGAGCAACCATCCGACTTACCTCCCGTATATGAGTGGTTCGGTCACCAAAAGCGAACCAGTCCATTGGTTCGGCACATAATTCGCTACACATCGAATATACATGTCGCACACGAAAGTGACTGAGATTCAAATTACAGTTTCAGATTTGTTGGAGCGACCACAGTATGCTTTTGAACCCTCGACTCAAAACAAGAGACATGGCAGTCGTGATGCATCCATTCCTCAAGGATGGTGTGCAGGCGAGAGCTTACCAGATGATGGCGCTCCGTAATGCACTGGCTGCATCGACATTGATGGTGATGCCCACCGGCTTTGGGAAAACAGCTGTTGAATGGATGGCAATGGCGGAATCTCTGCGATTGAATACTGGAAAGATACTCCTGCTTGCGCCGACCACCGGCCTGGTCGAACAGCAGCAACGAATGGCCCAAGATATGCTTCATCTCGAACCGGAGTTCATCGTCACTTACACCGGCGACATCGCTCCAGCAAAACGACCCAGTATCTGGAACGAGGCGCGAATTATCATGGCTACTGCTCAAGTGATACGTAACGATGTTGCTAATCGAGTCATTGACCTACAGACGGTGGATCTACTCGTCGTCGATGAGGCGCATCACGGGACGGGGAATCACGCCTATGCACATGTGGGCAAAATGTACCTGAACGCTCGAGGCAGCGATGCACTGGTCTTGTGCGCAACCGCAAGCCCAGGGTCAACGGAAAACAACATCATGGAGGTGATCCGTAATTACGGAATTGAACGCCTTGATATCGCTCGAAAGGAGAGTACAATGCTTCAGCCCTATGTAGTGGATATGAACATCATCCCACACCCACTCGAGCTCCCAGAAACCCTCACGACCCTCATTGAACCAATCCAATACCTGTTCAATCAGGAAGCGCAACACCTTCAGAATTTAGGGTTTCTTTCACCAACTTCTCACGTGTCAGGAAAAATGATTGAAGATGCGCAACGTCGAGCAAGCCAAGCCATACAGCGCAGGGATGTTCGAGGATACGATGCTGCACGTCGAATCGGCGACTTGCGACGTATACACATGTTGCTTGATTTAATTCGCACTCAGGGCTTGAAATCATCACTTGCATACTTGCAGCGTGCTGAGGAAGATGGACGAAGTGGCGACCGTTCAACCAATCGCTTCGTGGCGAAAAAACAAATTCATGAATTCAGAATTGCCGCAAAGGAAGTTCCTGAACTTCATCCCAAACCTGGACAAGTCGTCACCCTCATCCGTGATCAAATCCATCAAAAGCCAGAGAGCAAGGTCATTGTCTTCACAGAATACCGAGATACTGTCGATAACCTCTATGATGCAATCGATTCTATAGATTCGGCACGATGCGATAAATTCATCGGTCAATCTGGTAAAGGTAAGCGAAAGGGCATGTCGCAAAAACAACAACTCCAGCAACTAAAGCGATTCAGAGACGGAGACATCAATGTCTTGATTGCGACCTCGGTTGGTGAAGAAGGGTTGGACGTCCCAGCAGCTGAACTCGTGATACTCTACGAGCCGGTTCCGAGTGCAATTCGGGCAATACAGCGCCGAGGTCGAACCGCTCGGCAACAAGCCGGTACGGTTCACACATTAATCGCAAAGGGTACCCGCGACGAGTACGTCAACACTGCTGCACAGAAGCGCGAACAACGCATGCATCGCCTGCTCCAACGAATTCAAAACCGAGGGATTTTACCGGTACGACCACCCCCGTCAAACGATGTGTTCGGTTCGTTCAGCATTCAGGCACAAGGAGACGAAATCACGGTTCCTGATTTCATTGAACGGGAAAAGCAAAGAATCGACGAGATGTTCACCTCCGAACAAGTGACTGAAGAAAGTAAACAAAAACCGGTGCAAGAACGACGTGGGCCTCCTCTAATTGCTCCAAGTGAGCGAAGACACAGTCAGCAGATGGGTCTGGAGCAGTTCATGTCCAAACCCGAGTCCAATGAAACAAAACCAGCGGCACTTCGCACCGAATTCCCCGTACCAATCTTGAATGCACAGGACCATCGTCAACTTGAGAGCGAGGCCGTATCTGCTGCACAAGGCTTTGTAGAGTCTATGAAAGCGGTGAACAGCAGTGATATTCACGTCATATTTGACCAGCGAGAGGCCTCTTCAACGCTCGCACCCTATTTGCGAAGCCTCGGTGTGGAAGTCAATTTCGAGCATCTCTCGGTGGGGGACATACGGATTTCAGAAAGAGTTCTCATTGAGCGCAAAACTGCTCGTGATCTCGTGAGGTCGCTCACTGACGGCCGACTCTTGGATCAAACTCGTCGCTTGAAAGCAGCCGCAGCGCGTCCACTGTTACTGATTGAAATTGGCAACAGTCACGATGCCTTTGTCCATCCAAATGCGGTGCATGGGGCTCTGGCCCACGTTAGTCTCGACTTGGGAGTGCCCGTTATGATGACGAAGAATTCCGAAGAATCAGCTCACTTCCTTGCTGCCGCTGCACAACGAGAGCACGACCTAATCGAACGATTGGCCGAAGTTGTAAGTGAACGCAGTGCTTCGTTTGATGATCAACGAAATATCGAAGCTGCAACGTTGGCTGCTGTCAAGGAGATTCAATCCATCGAAGATGATACCAGCAGCGTAGGGCCACTCTCCCAAAGGTGGACTCACAACAGTACACGGGATGCCGTCGAGATCGTGTCTGCTATTCCAGGCATAGGGCGAATCAAGGCAACCGCCTTGATTGGCACATTCGGCTCTGTTGCAGCGATTTTCGCTGCAGACATCGACCAGTTAACAGAATGTGAGGGCATCGGAAAGGCAAGTGCACTCACGGTCTTTGAAGCACTGCATTGCTGATTATCCACCAATAACCAGTGCGCGAGTCCGCAATTGAGCAAAGCGGTCAGGGAAGTGACCGAACGCAAATGCAAGCATTTCTGCGAGATGGACAATTGGCATTGAAGTATCCATACCGCTGACCTTACGTGCTTTGGATTGGTACGAGTCCAAATTTGCATGAGAAAGCGTGCATGCTGAAACCATGATGTCGGCACCATTGCTCTTTGCATCTGAAAGAACCGCAGCAGTCATGCGCATGACGGGCTTGTTGATGGTGAGAAGGGATGGGGTTCCAACGCTCTGACACTTTAGGTCGTATTCAACAGGCGTACCGCCAAGTGCGGTGATGAGTTGCTCCATGTACGTTGGCATAAAGGGGTCATCGTCTCCACAAGCGCCAGCACGTTGCATATTTGGTCCATAAAAGGAGGCAACGTTGAGCTTGAGTGGGTTGATGACAGCGTCTCGAACTTTATCCAAACCAATCTCTTCAACGAGGTAATGAAGGAGATGTTGAGATCGTGACTCTCCTTTGTATTCAATTCCAGAAACTCTCGCTACCAGATTGTTGACAGTGTTTGCAAAGCCTTTATCCATCTGAAATTCGTCACTCGTGTCACACATGATGCCGTGGCTGGTGGCACACGTGGTCAGTATATCGAGTCCCTGTGATTCAGCCAAAGCGAGATTGCGAGCCACTAAAGCATGCTGTAGTTTCGGTGAAGACTGTTTGATAATATTGCCACCATCACTGCTTGCTTTAGGAATTTCAACCAGTTCAATACCGAGCGTAGAGCAAAGAAGATGGATGCAATCTTCTACCTCGTACGATGATCCGCGAGCAGCATTACCGGGATAATAAGCAAGCTTTTTGGCCATATCATCACCTAGAATCTCTGGTCAACTTCGTTGAATAAGCTCACAACTTCGTGATGTGCTACGACTTTCTTGTTGATCATGTTTGGAATTTTACCTACTCCTGCGGGAGGAAGTAGAAGAGCCTGAAGGCTTCGGATAGGTGGTGCTCCGTTGCGCGTGAAACCAAGGAACATTCGCGCAGATACCCCGTCAAAAATATTGGCCAAAAGACCGACAGGGCCAAGAACTTGGCGGTAAAGAGTGGTTTCGTTGACGTTACCGCTCCACTTGACACTGCGTCCATACCACTTGACCAAACGTCCATGAGCACCAGAGTAGTTGGTTGCGTTCAGGAGTTTGCCCCGTGCAGCGTTCAATGCCTTGGAAGCAGTTCGACCGTCTGAACCGTACCGTGCGACAGATGCAAAGTCACTTTCAGCCCAAACGCCATGCTCACTTCCAATTGAGTCAAGCAATTCTGCTTGCTGTGTTTCTCCAGTTCGAGGATCAATACTGCGGGTCCATTGTTGCAACAGAACACCAGGCCCCTTGTATTCAGAATCATAGGCAAAGGTATCCGACATGGACTGTAGAAGTTGGTACGATACAACATCACTCATGGCGTGTAGGGCTGTTGCAGTAGCAGGTTCCATGGTACCCATCGCCGAGTTGTTGAGCAATGTGTGACCGTCACGAGGGTCAGCACGAAGCCAAGGTTTCGATGAAGAGCGGCTTTGCTCGAACGATGAATAGTCAACGATTAGATCTCGAACAACTGGGAATCCAGGGATTGGCTCAACCTTGAGAACGCCTCCTTCGCTGACCAAATCGCTGATTCGTGCCATGTCTGCCAAAACTACGCGACCGTTGACGCGAACACCGGATGTTGGAGAGCCATTACCGCTTCCACGACGGAAGGCGAAACTACCGTCAACATCATGTTGAATGGCGACGAGAAGGTCTTCGACCGTTGCGTGGCCGGGAACAGCGCATGCAATTGTATCCCACCCGTTGCTTGCAGCCTCAGGGCAATACCTGAACAGTGACAACGTGATAGATATCTCTTCGTGAACAACGATACCAGGCGCAAAGTCACCAGATGAAACTTCTTCACCTGAACCTGAACCAAATGCTTTCATTTCATCGAGAAGAACTTCTTGCAGTGTTCCTGATTCATCGACACATGCAAGCATTGGAAGTGCTTCATTGACCCATTCTGCCCACGGAGTGTCAAAATCAACATCGCACAGTTGAATTGTGTGGACTCGATTTGCACCGAGTGCGACGTACTTGGAATCCCAGTCAGTACCTGCCTTGCAGAACTCATCGTAAGACGAATCACCAATGGCGCACACGCTAAAGTGAACGCCAGAAAGCGAAGGAGACTGTGAGGAGACTGAATTCCACAGCGTCTCCGCATTGTCAGGCATTTCTCCCTCACCCCATGTTGAGGTAATGATGAGGGTGCGCTTGTGCGCCCCCAAACTAGCCGGGTCAAACCCATCCATATCGTAAATCGACGGAACCAATCCATAATTTGCCGCAAGCTTGGCAGTTTTTTCTGCTAAGCCTGCTGCATTTCCTGTCTGTGAACCAAACAGAATTGCCAAAGAGCGGTCTCCTTCAAACAGTCCCTGTAATGCATCACTGCCTCCTGTTACTGACACACCCGCTGCGGATGAACCGGCAGCGGCAGCTGCTGGAGCAGAAGCAGATTGCTGAGTACCTGAACTGTACGATTCCATTTCGGCTACGAGACCTTCTTGGAACACGCCCCCATCATCGAAGCAGGCGATTCGAGGAAGAGTTGCATTGACCCATGCAGTCCACGGTTCATCATAGTCAACATCGCAGAGCTGAACTGGTTGAACTTGAGTTGCTCCGAGTTCCTTAAATTTCGAATCCCAATCTGTTCCTGCCTTGCAAAATTCGTCATAGGATGAGTCACCAATAGCGCATACACTGAATCCAGTGTTCGATAGCGATGGCTTTGCAGCAAGAACATTCTGCCACATATCCTCTGCGTTGTCGGGCATCTCGCCTTCACCCCATGTCGAGGTAATGATGAGGGCACGCTTGTGAGAGGAAAGTGTGGAAACATCGAATCCATCCATGTCAATTACAGAAGGAACCAGTCCGTACTTTTTCGACATTTTCGCCGTCTTTTCGGCCAACTCAGCGGCATTCCCGGTCTGTGAACCAAAGAACACAGACAGGGAGCGGTCACCGTTGAGTAAACTCTGCATTGGTTCGCTTGTACCATCGGCCAAATCAATCACCCTTACTCACGCAGTCGTAAGCAAAGTTTCCCACACTGGAGTGGCCTTTGAAGGTTCGCCTTTCACCGTGTGGATGAACGGCAACAAATCGATAGATTAATTGTACGGAAATGAACTTTTCAAGATGGATAATTAGAATGCAACATCACATTTGGAAGTCGCCCATGCCACCCATATCGCCCATGCCGCCATCCATCGAAACACCCTTGGATGAAATCACGTCGTCGATTCTCAGAATCATGATCGCTGTCTCGGTTGCGGACTGAATCGCTTGTTCAACGACGCGCATTGGTTCCACTACGTTTGCGACCTTCATGTCAACAACACCGCCTTCATACACATTGATACCAGCATGGGATTGACCATCTGCGTGAGCTTTGCGTAGACCGATCAACGTCGTGACCGGGTCAAGGCCAGCATTTTCTGCAAGGGTACGAGGGATAATTTCGAGGGCGGATGCAAAGGCTTCAATTGCCATTTGCTCACGACCGCCAACGGTTTCAGCAAAGGTGCGGAGGTCTCTTGATAGCGCAGCGAGAACGCTACCGCCACCGGTCAAAACTGCACCGTCTTCCCACGCAACAGAAACGACACCGACTGCATCGTCGAATGCACGTCGAATTTCATCAACAACATGTTCAGTTCCTCCTCGAAGAAGAACAGATACAGACTTTGCCTCGGGACAACCGGTGATGAAGGTCATATCCGATTCACCAATCTTGCGTTCTTCGACCTTTGCAGCATGACCGAGGTCATCGGCTGTCAAGTCGTCGAGGTTGGTTACAATCCGTCCATCAGTTGCCTTTGAGAGTGCTTCCATGTCCGATTTCTTGGCTCGACGAATCGCAAAGATACCTG
The DNA here is from genome assembly GCA_002499545.1 of Euryarchaeota archaeon UBA88. Classification (GTDB taxonomy): domain Archaea; phylum Thermoplasmatota; class Poseidoniia; order Poseidoniales; family Poseidoniaceae; genus MGIIa-L1. The sequence goes on along the minus strand of DAME01000045.1, from coordinate 10,815 downwards.
CTTTTGCCATGTAGTGTTGAGCGAGTTCATCGATACCTTTCTGGCACACCAAAACGGTGGCTCCAGATTCTTGGATTTTCGTGACCAAGCCCCGGATGTAATTTTCTTCTTCTTCAAGGAAGAGGGCGAGTTGATTCGGATCGGTAATTTGGATTTTTGCATCCACTTCGGTCTTCTTCACTTCGACCGCAGAGTTCACGAGTGCGATTTTCGCATCTTGAACCGAGCGTGGCATTCCTGCATGGACACGCTCTTTGTCCAGAAGGATCCCATCGATGAGGGTAGAATCCTTGATTGATCCACCTTGGCGCTTTTCGACTTTGATGTCCGAGAGGTCGACGATTCGTTCATCGTTTTCGACAATCCCCACTGCGTTCACTGCACGTACACAAATGTCTGCCATGAAACTCTTAACGGCTCCAGCGGACTTACCAGTGAGAGCGGTCTTGGCAACTTCCATCAAGACAGCGTTGTCGTTGTGGGTTGCAATTCCATGACCTTCAAGGAGTTCAACAGCTTTTTCGGCAGCCAATCGGAAACCTTCGCAGATAACGGTCGGATGAACATTTTGTTCTATTAGGTCTTCACTGCGCTTGAGAAGTTCACCGGAGAGAACGACGGCAGATGTCGTACCGTCATAGCAGTGCTGTTCTTGGGTTTTGGCGACTTCGATAATCATCTTCGCTGCAGGATGGTCGATGTCCATCTCCTTGAGAATTGTTGCACCGTCGTTGGTAATCACAACGTCACCCATGGAGTCAACCAGCATCTTGTCCATTCCCTTTGGACCAAGCGTGGAACGTACGGCATCGGCGACAGCTTTCGCTGCTGCAATGTTGTTTGATTGAGCGGTGCGACCGCGAGTACGCTGTGTTCCATCTTTTAGAATGAAAATCGGGGCTTGTCCATTTCCGTACATGATATCATCTCCGTTACACCTTTGCCGAGGGGGAATGTGCCTTGAACCCTACGCTTGCAATTTACAGCGATTCAAGCCTGCTCATTCTGTTCGAGCCACATCTGACCGTAGACACTCCACTGGTCCATTGTCCAGCCATCGGGCAAACCCGCAGCTGGAATCGGAGGAACTTCTGAGGTCGCTTCTGCAGCGGGTACAGTTGGAACAGCTGCAGCTGGGGCGGGTTGTGGAGGTGCTTGTGCTGGTACCGATGGAAGAGCCTTTGGAACCGTTCCGGGAACATCGCCCACAGGTACGGTTGGAGCAGCGGCAACTGCACCATAGGTTGCTTCGATGCTGCCTTCATACCCTTCTTCTCCCCAGCCGCCGAAATCGTCTTCTTCTTCGGTTTCAGAAAGTATGCGGAATATGACAAATACACCTGCAGCAAGAACCACAATGAATCCAACCCAAAGCAAAATTGGGCCGAGAGATGATTCATCGGATGCAGCGTTGACGCCATCGCCCGATGAGCCAGTTTCCATCAATTCCAGTTGAAGAGTCGTGCTGGCAGCATCACTGACCGTTTCAGATTGTGCCCAAAGCGTGAGGTTAGTCAGCAAAGATGCTTGACCGAGGTTACGAAGCGTGGTCTCTGATACTTCGAAGAATACGGTAACAGTGCGCTCTTGTTCAACATCGAGAACGAAATTTCGGTCGTTCGTTGCAATGCGTGATTGAACCCAGTTTGAAGACTGGCCGTTGTCCAAATCCATTGAAACAGACTGAGCGGTCGTGTATTGGTTTCGAACAGTGACGGTGATACTCCAATCATCCCCAGGGTCGGCTTCATCGATGACCAGTTTCTGGGCAGGAATAATCTTCAACCAATTTTGTGAGCCTACGAGGTAAGTTGCTGAACCGAACGAATCGATTGTAGGGTCGTTCACACTGGTTGCAATAACGTCCATGGTGAGTTGGCCCTGTGTACCGGTGGTGAACCAAAACCTCACTGAAACGTTGTAACTTGCCCCAGTGTCGATTTCCGGCGTCATCCCATCAAACAAATTGGTGAATTCACCCATCATACCGTCTGGAAGATTGAGTGACATGGTGAATCTGTCAACGCTGTTACCGTCGTTGCGTACTTCAAATGCCATGGTTTGAGGAGGGTCTCCTGGAATGTATGACTGGTCTGCGTCTTCATCAGAAACATCCACAGCTGCCGTATCGAGGATATCGATGGTCATTGGAAGCGAGGCACGAACTGTGGGGTCGTCAACGCTTGTGGCGATTACGCTGAGAGAATAAAGTCCCGGGCTTAGTCCGATTGGCATCGGCAAATTGAGTTGGATGATGGTGTCTCCTTCCCAAGCATCCAGTACCTGCGTTTGGCTTGCTGCGAGATTTGCACCGAGCATCCAATTCTGTTGTGTCAAGGAGAGGTCATATTGTTCGTCATCGTTTCCGAGGTTATACAACGTAATGTACACCTTGACTGCGTTTCCGTTTGCGGGTCCAGAGAGGTCTGTTTGATCGGTCTCAAGACTGACTTCACGGAACACGGGAACATCGATGTTTCGAACCAGCACATCGTTTCCAAACAATGCACCACAGGACGGGCACGTTGCTCGGAGGTTGAAAGAAACTGTTCCGGGGTTCGCCTTGTCCGCTGCAGAGACGTTCAGCATCAGGTTGACGCTTTGCCCCCTTGGGACATAGACAGGAATAGACACAGGAGAGCCGGTTTCGTTTGTGACGATACTCGACCAGCCATCTTCAGAAAATTGAGTGGCGAGGTTGAACGAAGCATCGCGGTTCCCTGAGTTTTGTAGCCTGAATGGAATCATGTCGTATCCGCCAGGTCCAATGGTTGAGGCGAGAAGTGGTACGGTGCTTGTAAGCGAGACACCAAATTGTTCGGTGACACCAACTGGAGCAGAGATTCTACCCTTTTCTCCAGAATTTTGGCCAGATGCATCTTGGAACCATAATGACCAGGTCAATTGTTGGACATCGGCACCGGGAGGAATGGTAAGGTTGACCCACAAATCAATCGATTCGCCGCCCTGAATTGGAGGAATCAAAATATCAGTGTCGTGGTCATTTGCAAGGGTAAGATACCCAGCAGCGTTGATGTAGACCGCATCTTGGCGGATCATTGGGTTTGCAGGGTCCATCCATGTTGTATTGGTGATGTTGCTCTTGGAGCGAATAGTTGCAGGCGAATACCCGTTGTTGGTGATTTCGCAACTCATCGAAATAACGTCGCTGGGAGGTGCGGAATATCCCGTTTCAGGAGCATCGCAATCAACACCGAGCGTATATTCGGTCACCTTACGGATACCGAATTGAATCCAATCGTCGACGTGGAAGCCATCCGAAGCACCACTTCCATCGCTTCGCAGAACCATGCCCATGGTGTAGGAGTTGCCACCGAGGAACACTTTCGTGTTGGTGACGTATGGATTTGCAAGATAGGTGACTTGTGGATCCCAACTGATGTTAGTCCACTGGTCTGGTGCTTGACTTGGATTTACTGAACTAATGTCAAATGCAATCGATTCGTTGATGTTCTGAGACCCTGATCCACGCCAGAGTTCCATCATCACACTGTCGCCTGCTGAAACGCTGCCCCATGCTTGAATGTGGAATTGAGTCGAAATGTAGTTGCTGGCGTAAAACACCTGCCGGCACACGTAGATGCCGTACGCATTGGTCAAGCCAGCATCGAGTTGGCCGTCTGCTCCACATGAGTTTTGGGTGTTGAAAAACCCGTTCACGAGGCGGTCATGAGCGTTTGAAGGGTAGTCGTTACCCGCCTCTGAATTGCCCCAGTGATTGGAACCTACAGCACCACCAGATAGTTCGACCCATGAACCTCGAGCAATTGCATTTCCACCGTCGACAGGATAACGTCCTGGAATGAATGTCGGACTGTTAATTGCAGCCTGTGTTCCGTCGAAAAGGTCTTTCATAATCGCAATCGGGACGGTTTGTTCAAGCATGTCGTTCTCGTTTCGATCGTCACCATTAGAATCTTTGTCAACCATGGCTCGAACGATGAGACCTCCGGAAAGATCGTTGGTAGTGGTGTCCAAAATCGAGTGAGCAGCAGACGGTGTCCATACAAAGGATGCTGAATCCCCCTGACCGCCGATTAATTCACCAGAAGTCCAAGAGAATGTTTCCATAACGTACCCGATCGGATGAATAATTTGTACCATTGCATCCGTAGTTTTACTGGAAAATGAACTCCCTCCTCGCTGAATGGTCATGCTGATTTCAACAGAATCACCTTCAAACAAATAATCGACGGTCGTGCCGTTTGATTGCACCCACACATTTGGCGCAATTGTTTCATTTCCAAGTTCAATCACTGTCACTCGGAAATCGTCGTTTGCACCGCCACGGGCTGATGCGGCGCTGGCGGGTACTGCGACACCTACAGCGAGAGTTTGCAACAGTAAAAGGGCAACAAGAGTCAATGGAGACAAGCGACGCATAAGACCAACAACACACCGGAGTTTCAAGTGGCATATAGAGATGGCCATTTGATGACCCCTACGGGGTCAGCAGCAAATTCGACTTCATTCAGTGAATTTACCCAGCCCTGTGATGGCAGGTTCGTCGTGAGATGGACCGCTTGTGACCTTTTGCACCGCATCAGAAATCTCGCTGACCTCGTTTCGCTGGTCAAACAAATCACTGATTCCATCAAACTGGAGTTCCTCAGCTTGAACTGGAAGGGAATCTGTCACCGAAGAAACGTCATCAAGACTCTTCACAGTGTCCGCTACGCCCGAAAATTCAGTGGACGCTCCTCCAACAGAAGATGCTCCTGATACCATTCCGACCGCAGACTGGACGGCTGAGGAAGCATGCGTGGCGACGGTTGTCGAGGCAAGAACTGCTGCAGTGGTAGCCGTTGAAGCTGCGATTCCCACACCCTTGGAAAGAAGTGAAGGGGTGGAAGGCGCCGGAGGTTCACGTTTCAATGACGATACCCGGTATTCGTAAATCCATTCAGGAGGGTCCGAAGAGCCTGCACCGAGAACGGCCATTGTGGTGAAAGCCGCAAGCGGCATTACGGCCAGCGCAGTAAGCAAATCGAGGAACGAGGTTTCTGGAATCGAATTAATGGCGAGTGAAGATTCGAACAATTGCTTCTCGATATCGATGTTTAGACTTAAATCTGGCCCCATCCAGCCGATTACTGCAACACTGGCAACCCGTCCTAGCAGCCAAAGTACGAGTACCGGGGCAAGCCACGACAGTTTGGTCATGGAAATAAGCCAACGCCGTGTGAAAGAAGCGATACCAATGTAGCGCTCTGCGACCTTCGGATACATCTTCATGGTCGCAAGTAAACCAAACAGATAGACGAGTAACGACAGTTCAAGCCGGCGGTCTTCGTGCATGATGCTGTCGGGAATTAAGAGAACAAGAATCAACGGGACGGTCGCCAACAGCACCTGGAAAGGTACAGACAAGAGAATCAAACCACCGTGCGTTGAAAGAATCGAATGGCCGTCTTCCCATCGCTCGTGGGCTAAAACAGTCAATCTGGCATGCGGAGAAAGAGCGTACTTCTGCCGAGCTAAACGACGAGCTGAAGCGTCTCCCGAAACTCGACTAAAACCTAGATAGTTTCGCCATCCACCCTTTTCAACTACTCGAAGCGGTGTGAAACCACCCATGATGAGTGCCAAAAACAAGGCGATCATCCCATACATCAACGATGCTGCACCAATCCAAGGAATCATGTCGTAATCAAACGAAAATCGGAATCCATCGTCTTGAAAATGAATTTGAATCAAGTACGTGATTGAGAAGGCAACCAGCGGAGTGAGAAAAACTTGACAAAAAGCGACGAAGGTCAGCCATATTCGGGGAATGAGCGTTTTACGCCGAGCATACCTCCCCATGGACGTTCCTGTTTCGTTCAAACCTCAAAGATTGCCCTTGAAAAAGAGGGAAAAGTATCGGTTGCAATGGAGCGCTCTTGGACCGTCATTCTTCCTCTTCTGGAAGCGTGACCATCGGATATCCATCGCTGATCAACAATCGTAAAAATCCTAATGGACGGCGTTCTGAGCGTTTTCTGCCCAAATCAGGACGTGCCATTCGAGACAACTCAGCTTTGCAATTTACGCAGACCACTGTAGCGACTTGCCAATGAGGCGATGCCCAGTTGCAGCACGCATCGGGACCTTCGGCTTTGTTCGAAATCATCTGAAGTTCCGTTGCCATCGAAAGGGTCCAAGGTGGCTGAAGGCCACCAATGAACGATTGCGTACGGTTCATCAGAAACCAACCTCCTGAAATCCATAAACCAAATCCAAACGATGCATTACCCCATCGAACTGAAACCAAGCCAAGACCGAGAGGGAGCAAGACTACCAGCAACCCCATCCAGTAAAACATGCGCATGTGCAGGACGCGTTGAGTCAAATGAGGTGACAGGGGTACTGCTTCAGGGTGAGGAGGGAAACGAGTATTGAACCCCTTCGCTCTCGACATCAACAAAAACGGGAATCGAGGAAGAAGATGCCCAAGTAGCGCACCAACCACGAAAAATCCTGTCGATGAAAGAAGCGTCATTTTTATCCCTCAACATTGCAAGCGTAGCAGTGTACGTTCAACCTTATCCATTCCGGATTGTATCTGGTCCATTCCTATGGTGAAAGCGAAGCGTAAGTGACCTTCTCCAGACGGGCCAAATGCAGTACCTGGAGAACATAGAACGCCATCTTTCAGCAGTTCCATGGCGACTTCTTCTGAGTTCATCCCCGGTACATTCACTTTGGGAAACACGTAGATAGCCCCTTTCGGACTGTGGCATTCGACTCCCGGCATGGCGTTCAATCGAGAGACAATGTAGTCGCGTCGTATTTGGAATTCTGCAGCAATGATGTCTGGATAATCACTGGCTTTTTCCATTGCGGTAAGAATTGCATACTGCATGGCATCGTTGGAACATGCCGTGATATAATACTGCATTTTGATAATCTGCTGCATCGCTTCTCGATTATCGGAGATGATGTAGCCCATTCGCCAGCCAGTCATTGCAAACGTCTTGGAAAAAGAATTGACGATGAAAACTTTCTCGTATCCAGTGCCCATGAACGAGACATGCTTGTCTTCAAACACGATTCGGTCATACACTTCATCTGAAATAATCCAGAGATTACGCTGTGCTGCGAAATCGAGCAGCGCATCTCGCTGTTGGTCGTTGAGCGTACCTCCGGTAGGGTTGCTTGGAAAGTTGTAGAGAATGGCGACGGTGTGTTCGTCAACCAGTGCTTCTAAATCTTCGACTTGTGGAATAAACTCGTTTTCAAACAGACAGGAGTAATACTTCGCTTCTCCACCTGCAATCGAAACATCCGGTCCGTACAGTGGGAAATAAGGTTCAGGGAGCAAAACATTGTCACCTGGATTGACCAAACTCAAAAACAAGTTCAACAAAGCATTCGTCCCTGACATTGTGATGCAGACGTTATGCTCGTCCATGCCAGGTTGATACGCTTCCCATGATTGGGCGATGGTCTGACGGAATGTGGGCATTCCGGCAGTTGTGGTGTACTTGTTTTTACCATCCAACATCGCTTGGTGGAATGCTTCAATGGCCACCGGAGGTGGTTGAAAGTCGGGCTCACCTAATCCAAATGAAATAGTGTCGTCACCGGCTAAATCAAACATTTTCCGGACACCAGTGGGTTGGATACCCGTCACTCTGTCACTGAAGTCACTCATGCTATCACCGAACCGCCAAGTGCTTTTGAACTACGGGCCTATTAAGGCGACTTGGATTCCTTTTTAGCAGTCGAATCACTTTCCACGAGGATAGCATCAATGGTTTCTGCCAAATCATGGTCTGCATCGAGGGCAGCTTCAATAGATGCCTCAGCATCGTGGGGTTGAAGACCCAATGGTGGGTCAATACGAGCGATAAACAGCACACCTGCTGCCAGTAGAATCCAAACGCCGAGCCCGACAAGACTTCCGAGGAACGGCAGGCTAAATCCACTGCTACTGACCGAATCGCCTTCACCCAACACCGTCACCGACACTGGGAGAGACTGCACACCGTTGGAATTAAGGCCACGTATTTCGATGGTTTGTTCACCGTAACCAACCTTTGCGAGATCTAAAGCCACCGTCCAGTTAAATCGTTGCAGTGCCGCAAGTTGGCCGCTGGTTTCATCAAAAGTTGCGCTCATCCATGGACCGTCACCGATTCGATATTCCACTGCACTAACGACATCTGCCTGACTCCACGCCATACCTTCGATGAGGTACAATCCTCCATTATTGGAAGCGTTTGAAATATGAACTTGGGTGTAAACATCAACAACACCGGTGAGATTCTGCTCTTTGAGGAGGAATGCCATTTTTGTCGCCTCATAGGCATCTGCCATTCCCCAGCCAAAGTCGCGATTCCAGAACGGGTCAACATCCGGTTGAGTTGCTTCGCCTCGACGCTCAGCAGTGAGTTTGATGATTTCTTTGATCTCTGCTGGAGACAGGTCAGGGTTCGCTTCAAGCATTAAAGCCATAATTCCTGAAACCGCAGGAGTCGCATACGAAGTGCCGGAACCTCGGCCAGTATAGCCGTTATCAGAGGCATCTCCTCCGAGGAAGTTGTTGCAACCACCACTCGTGACACAACCTTCTGCTTGAATGATATTGGAACCCGGTGCTGAAATTTCAGGCTTGAGTTCGTTGAGTGGATTCCCATCACCGTTGTCTGCACGCGGTCCACGAGATGAATATCCTGCAATAGTATCATCTTCACGATTAACGGTATTCAGGTCATCCGTTGCTCCAACGGTAACTGAAAGAGAAGAAGATCCCATACCAGAGAGCCCTTCATTGCTCGGGCCGTCGTTTCCAGCAGCGACACTGACGACAATACCTGCTTCCATAGCAACATCGAGAATTTCACTGTGCATATCGCCACCGTCTGAACCACCGCTTTCATGGGAAGTAATCCCCCAGGAAAGTGAGAGGATGTCGATTCCATAATTGGTGCCGTCAGCATCTTGCCATTCAGTGTCTTTATTATCGATAATCCATTGAATGCCATTCATAGCTGATTCGTAGAACTCTTGTTCAAGAACATAATTTTCAAACGGTCCAGCACCAGCGTCAGTTCCAATTCGAACATCAACCAGGGCAGCATCGGGTGCGGAGCCATAGAATTCAGTTTGTGCACCACTCGCATCGATTCCAGTTGCAGCCGCCATACCCATGCAGGCAGTTCCGTGTTGATTGCCATCATCAGGATCAAAGGTTCCATCTGTTTCTCTCAAACCGCCGCCAGCAGCGATGCATATGGGGTCTGAAGGGGTGTAGCAAACCGCGTCAAACCCAGCAACGAACTTCTCGCTGAGACCAGGGTGTTCGTTATCCACTCCAGTATCAACCATCGCAATATTCACACCTGCCCCCGAGACGCCGAGATCCCAAGCACCAACTGGATAGAAACTGGAATTGCTGGCTTTCACTGCGGGGGTTTGAACATCCCCATAAAAAATGACGTTCCCGTATTTTTCGACCATGACAACATCCTCAAGAGCTGCAAGGGTCGTTGAAAGAGTTGTATTGGTTTGACCGAGAAGCACGCCGTTCACTGCATCAAGAACATCGACATCAGTGATGCCGAGTGCTTCAAGAGCAGAAAGATGATTTTGAGTGACCTGTGTTTGGTAAACTAAAGCAATTCCAGTGACGTCCACCATGGATTCAAGAGCATCATGAATTCCATTTCGGTTTTGATCAAGATTTGTTCGCTCCCACCATGGCGTGTCATCATTCACCCATTCAGGAGTGGTTTGTTCTGGGATTACGAAGGTTTGGTCCGAATGAATCCACTGCAAACCTTCACTGCTTACTCGTGACCATTCACTGCGGCCGTCGTAATCACCGGCGGCAATTGAACCGGTGATAGGACCCATCATGACAGCGAACAAAACGATGGCAAGTAGTTGACGCATGGCTTTCACTCGGTTCCTCGTCAATGGCATTCGTCAAGAACATATTGTTCATTCGTCCCATAAAAATCGGTTCAATAAAGAACAAAAAGTAGGATTGACAATCAAATCAGTTCGGTTGTGATTCGAACAAAAAGCGTGGCTGAGCCCTCACACACAGAAGATGGGAATCAGAAGGGTTTGAAGTGGGGCCAAAAACATCGAAAATCTAACCACCAAATTATTGACACAAAAAACCTCATCCAGCGGCCTTGAAAACGCGTGACTACGCGCCTGTTCGAGTTAGGTGGGAGCAGAGGGATTTGAACCCCCCCCAGCGGATTTCTTCTGAGATTGCCCATCGAAATGGGCAGTCTTCAGGATTGCAACGGGTCGGCGCTCCAGTTGGTCATCAACTTTCAGCAAACCCACTCGTCGTCATTCCCGTGCAACTGGAGCCCGCGATACTACCAAGCTATACTATACTCCCTAATGTATACTCATCACGAATCAAGACTTGGCTTGCTTACGAGCACGCTTACGGCGGCGCAACTTCTTCTTACGCCACTTCCACCGTTGGTTACCGGTTTTTTTCCAAGCACGTGAGCCTCGCTTCATGGTGAACGAGCCTCCGACCAGCCATCCATATATGATAGCATCGGGTTAAACCACTGATTTGAAGGAGCGAAAAACATTTTTTAACGAAGTGAGAGCGGCGAATTTGATTTGCAATCAATCATTCACGGATGGTGCCATCCGCGACACTGAAGAATACTGCCGATGAGCCATCATCGAACGTCAACATCATTCCAAGCTTGCTTTTTGGATCCTGAGGATTCAGCGGCCATTCCTTCATTCGAGGTACTAGCCTGTACGAGGCACAGCGTCATAATACCAAGTGCCACCGCACTGTTAACGCCACATGTAACCGAATCAAAG
>DAME01000013.1:24481-57493 GCA_002499545.1 Euryarchaeota archaeon UBA88 | reverse complement strand
AGTTCTGCTTTGAGTTCGATGTTGGAACATTTTCCGACAAAGAAGAGTTCGCCGTAAGGCGTTGCAATGCTTTGCTTCACGGAGATTCACTTGTTGACTCTACTTAACTATGGGGCTCCGAGGTCGGATATGCTGTTCATCAATTGGTCGGTAAATTTTCTATAGAGTGATGACAAGAATGCACGGATTTCATGTTCTTCAAGCTGCGCCACCTCTGCCAATTGTTTTGCATTTGTCGAACCGCCTTGCGGGTTTCCAAGCCACTCCAACCACGTCATGCCTTCTCCTGCTGATAGAACGACTCGTCTCCACAATCGTGGGAATTTATGCAGTTGTGGCTGCATCATCGATCGAGTTCCGTTCAACGCAATTGGGACGACTACGCTGTTTGGATAGGATGCAGCAAGTCGAGCAGCACCAGTTTTCCCCGGTAGCAAGAACGGTGCTTCGGTTCGTTTCGACCTCGTGCCTTCGGGGAAGATGCCCAGCGCTTTCCCAGCATCCAACACGTCAGCAGCACTGGAAAGAGCCCCTTCACCACCGACTTTTCGTTCGGTCTTGATTTGGCCAGTGGCACGCATTGCTGTTCGCATTGCGGCGTTTTTGAAGTGTCCTTCCTTAGCGAGGTAGTAGGTGGTCCTTCGGGCTGAGGCGATGATAATGATGGGGTCGACGTGAGAAAGGTGATTGGCAGCCAGAATCACAGGTCCAGTGCGTGGAATTCTGTGCAGTCCATGCATCCGTACATTCAACATTGGCCTCAAAAATGGTGACAATAGCAAACGCAGGAGGCTGTAACTTGGTGTCTTTGGAATTTCTTTCCCCGTTGTTGGGATAAGCCAGTGAGGCTTCAATTTCGTCCACGCTTCTGACAGAGAAGACGAATCGTTCATGATACTCAGGGTCATGTGATGGGTTTTCATTGTTGCCTCGTTTTTTTAATCTATGACCCGGTTGTGAATCATCTGGTGGCCAAGCAAAGATGTGCGAAGTATCAAGAAACACCGGCTCAAGCAACAGATGTGTCTGGTGTGAGTATCGGCAAGAATTGGCGAGCGCTAACGGTGTGCGTTTTGCTGTGCCTGATGACTCCGGTGGTGTCACCCGTTGCCGCTAATGACGCGTCGTGGAAAGAAGACGGTTGGTTACGAACTGCGTTGGCCAATGAGCGCCTTGATTCCGGCGATGAATTTGGTTGCTACGGTATACCCTCGCTTTCGTGGAACGCCGACCCAGGTGCTGTCGCACTCGAATGTCGAAATTACATTTCAGAGCGCGTCTCGGCGAGTCGCTGGGCCAACCATTCTCTATCGACATTCACTCCCGCTGGGCTGACAATGAATCAGCATTCGGCAATCGCCAGCCAAGGATTTGTCGTTCATGGCGACCTTAACGAACTCAGTTCCACTGCTTGGCACGGGCCCGATGACGCTCCTGAAGATGATTGGGACTGGTATAATCTCGGTCGACGGGGAGGGAGTTTGGAACAAATCATCGGTTCGAAGGACACCGTACAATTGGCGGTTGAAGAAGGTGGGTTGGTGAATCTCTACTGGGTTGGACGGGTCAATGATGCCACGATCCGTCACGACCGCGACATTATTTCCTACCTCCAAGATGAGGCGCAAGCGTGGATGACGACATGGGGCGAAGCGTGGTCGTATTGGGCATTAAAGCGATGCTATGAATTGAATCATTCCAGCGAAGTCATCGGTAATCAAACTGTAATCTCTTTTGAATCCATTCTCACCGAACAGTGCACGGCAGTCAGTCCACTTGCGTGGAATGTTCCCGTGACTTGGATGTTCGACCTCAACGGTTCAGACGTGGTTGATGTCCGAGATGGCGAGGGCTCTCTTTCGATTCTATCTGATTCGAAAAATACTGCTGAGGGTTTCACTCAATTGGAAGGCGAATACCTTCATCTCTCGGTTGTGAAGGGGCATAATGTCACGATTGTTCTTAATTCCACGAGCGAATATGATGTGATGGGGCAAACTGAATTTTGGAACAACTACAGCGCAGCGGTAACCATTGCATCGCATGATACGACTGATTTGTTCAAATGGTCGAAGCGCTTCAGTGATGAGCCGACCGTTGTCTTCACATGGCTTGTGCAGCCACGAGACGGACTTCCGGAAGGCGGGTGGATACCTTTCGTTGTGGCAGTCGTAACAATAGCGACCATCACCAGCATGATGTATGTCCTCAAGCGAGAGGGTTTAGGTCCTTTCAGTTCGCCCCAAACAGAGCCCGCTTCTGCGACATCTCAAAACGAGATAGAATCGGGTTATGAATCAGAATAGCGGCGAAGACTTGATGCCATGCATTCGACACCGGCCGCATGAGGATGATTGAAATGGGCGGTGAAGATGTTGTCATTGACCCCTGGGGAAGTGCGCAATCTACCGATTATTCAAGAATCACGGAGCAGTTTGGCCTTGCCTCTATGGATGATGTCTCGGTTCCAAATCCTTCGAGGCTTCACAGGCGAGGCATCATTTTCGCTCATCGTGATTTGGACACCGTATTGGCATCGCAGCGCCTCGGTGATTCCTACGGTGTGCTCACTGGGCTAATGCCCAGCGGTCAGATGCACATGGGCCACTCCATGGTGATTGACCAAGTCAAGTGGTTCCAGGAACAAGGTGGAGACGTCACCATTGCCGTTGCTGACCTGGAAAGCCAGGCAACACGAGGAGTTTCATTGGCCAAAGGTCGCGATATTGCGCTGCGTGAGTATGTGGCATACTATGCAGCTCTTGGCCTTGATCCTGACAAATGCAGTGTGTACTTCCAATCATCACGGCCAATCGTACAGCGCCTAGGTTTCCAACTTGGAAAGCGAACGAACCTCAATGAGTTTGAATCGATATACGGGTTCAGTGGAGACACAAATCTGGCTCATGTTCAGGCTCCTTTGGTCCAAGTAGGCGATATCTTACATCCACAAACCGAATCGTATGGTGGGCTTCGTCCGATTGTTGTCCCAGTCGGTGTTGATCAGGACCCACATCTTCGTCTCACACGCGGCCTTGCAGCGAAAACCAACTGGTTCAACGTTAAAGACGGCTCTTCATCGGGCGTCGTGATTGGACTTTCAGTTCAAGATGACAATGCGGAAGTACTTGGCAAACTCCCCAACGGTCGACTGGACAAGGACAAACTCAATTCAGTGTTTGGAGGACTCGTGGCTTCGCTTGAGCACCTCGGTTTCTCTGACATACTCTCCAATCCAAAACAAGGAACAGTTTCGGTCCCGAGCGCAACACCGAACGATACAATCCGAATTCGAATGAAACTTCTTGAATACGAACGATCGCTTGGTGGCATGGGTCTGTTGGCTCCCTCGTCGACCTACCATCACTTTGCAGTTGGGTTAACCGGTGAGAAGATGAGTAGCAGTAAACCAAAAACGACCATTTTCCTAGGTGATGATTTGAAGGCTGTTGAGAAAAAAATTAAGCGTGCCTTCTCGGGTGGACAAGCGACTGTGGAAGAGCACAGAAGGCTTGGTGGTAATCCTGACATCGATGTCGCTTACCGTTACATGATGTACTTCTTTGAAGACGATGACGCCTACCTTCACGAAGTGAATTCTCGCTATCGTTCAGGTGATATCTTAGCCGGTGAAATGAAGCAAATGTGTATTGATCGAGCAACGGTTTGGCTCGGAGAACTTCATGAAATGCGTGACCAAACAGAGCACTTGGTCACAGAATTCCTCGCTTCGGATGCGCGTTATTGAGCGTCATCCGAAGAAAATACAGCAGGGTCCGGTCCGATGGGAAGTGCTTCCAATTCTTCATCTGTCAGTGCTCTCTCAATCGCATCTGAATCGAGAATCATCGAGTGGCCGTGAGGGTCGAGCAACTCCACGGAAAAATGATGCCCCTCTTGCCCAGCATGCCCCACTGTATCCAACAAACCCTTCAGTGTCGCAATTGCTTCAACGTTTTCCGGGTCTGGTTGCTCTGTATTTTCCTCTTCATCCCGCTCGATATCGCGCAGTACCATTTGAATGATATCGATGAATCTGTTGAGGACTCCTTCGATGTTGCTCACATAGCCGGTTGAATTGCTCCCTGGCATGACTTCAAGGTCCAGTTCTGGAATTCGTACAGTGCATGAAGAAGAGCGTACGACTCTTGAGCGAAGTTTTTCGGGATCGTTGATGGTTAAATTCCACGCCCCAGCTTTCTTCCCTTCAGCGGGGATAAAGTCTGTTTGACGCCATCCACATGCGTGGCAGAGCACGGTGACTTGGGTGTGTTCACCAAAATACGGGATTGAATCAACGTGAGCGATCATTCGCAATTGCCCCTCTTGGGAGCAAATAGGGCAGGGGATATTGACTTCTTGCTCATCCATTAAATTCGCCGCCTACCAAGTTCGTGTGCATCTACAGCAAACGCTTCCATTTCGACACCTCGAACGCCTCGACAACCTGGTGGTAGGAGCATGAGTCGAGTTTCAGTCATCTGAATAATTTGCCCTCCTAAATCTTCATCGATGAATGCATTCAACTGGGCCAATGCTGCATTGAATTCAACGGTTTTTTTCATCAAGCGGTTCATTTCCACAATCGCAGCATGCCCGTCGGATACCCAATCCATCAGTTGTCCACAGCCCGTAATGTCATTCAAAACCGCTCGATGCAGAACCAACCCGTTGTCGGAATCAAGAATCGGTGGATTTGGATACATGTTTCCAAGGTCGTGGTAAATCACTTCAGCAGCGGGCGTTGAAGGCTCTTTTCTGGAATCCATGCTCGGCATAGAAAATGTCCGCAGTGGCGATGCCTCGTCTTCAGCAGAATGAGGTTCGGAAAGTTCATTCAGTTCTTCCTTCAAAATTTCGTCAGCACGGGCAAGTGCATCCAAGTCTGGCATTGAGGGGACGATTGGCTGCTTCTCCTTAGGCGGTTCAGACGACTCGTGCGCTTGGGTTGTAAAAGCATCCAATGAGGACTGTGCTTCGTCTTTCTTCGCGCGCCGCCCTCTTCGCATGCATTGCTCTGTTGTTCTTCACCTCAAGAACACTCGCATGAATGAACTATGCAGACCGGTGGTTTGTGGTGTGTTGCTCGTATTCGGCAGGATGTGAGTGTTGATAAGGGTCCGAATATTTCATCTTCCTGCGCCTCAAGGTTCAAGAGGTGTCGGCAGAAACAAGGAATTGATGACGATGAATGCAGAGCAGAATGTGTTGAAAACTGGAACAAGTACAATTGGCATTACCTTCGATGGCGGCGTCGTCGTAGGTGCAGACCATCGAGCCACGATGGGCCACTTCATTGCAAACAAGAGTGTCCAGAAGTTGTTCAAAATCGGCGACAACCTCGCCTTGACTACCGCTGGACTTGTCGGCCATGCACAATCCCTCTCTCGCACCCTCACAGCAGAGGTCGCTTTGTTCCAACTACGTCGCCAACAACCAATGACTGTTCGTGGCGCAGCTACGCTTACGGCGAACATCCTCTCCGGTCGTCCGCACTGGGTTCAACTGCTCATTGTCGGTGTCGATGATGAAGGCGGACACGTGTACTCTATCGACTCGGCAGGCGGTTCAATTCCGGATGTCTACTGCGCAACAGGTTCAGGTTCACCCTACATGTATGGTGTTCTTGAAGATGGATTCAGCGAAGGCATGTCGAGAACCGATGCATTGAAACTCGCGGCACGCGCCCTTCACGCATCGGGGCAGCGCGATGCTGCCTCCGGTAACGGCATGGATTTGGCAGTAATCACCGCAAAAGAAGGCTACGTTGCCTTGTCTGATGCTGAGGTTGCCAAACTCCTCGCCTGAGAATCACCTTCCCGCAGCAGTGTGCTGCTCCTCCATTGAGAGTTTAGTGTGCAGGAGCGCGAAGCGGGTCAGGTGATCGTATGCGATTAAGTTTCAAAGAACTGAAAGACCAAGTGGCCAAAATTATCCCGAAGGATATTCCGTACTCCGTCGAACTCGAAGCGGGGAATATCGCTATTGTAACAACGGACCCGAACCGTATATTACGTGCTGACGGACTGTTAGCAAAGCTTTCGAATAAAGTGAAGAGAAAAATTGTACTTCGCCCTGATGCATCCATCATGAAGCCAATCAATGAAGCGACTGAAATAGTCAAACAAATCATTCCAGAGAGTGCGGATATCACCCACATTTACTTTGATGCCTGCTTCCGTGAAATCACCGTCCAATGCAAGAGTCCAGGTGATGCTGTTGGCCGCCGAGGTGCGAATTTGCAAGAAATTCGAGACAAGTGCGGTTGGTTGGTATCTGTTGAACGAACGCCCCCACTGATTTCCAAAACAGTCCACGATATCCGGGGATATCGACAAGCTAATTCGGACGACCGACGTAAGTTATTGAAGGACTTTGGATTGAATATTCATCGCCCCCAGCGTCCAGGTTCGACTTGGGCACGAGTGACTGCTCTGGGGTCCTATCGAGAAGTAGGAAGGGCCTGTCACCTCGTTACGACAAATGAATCGAGAATCATGATTGATGTTGGCGTCAACGTCGCCAACGATTCAGACCCAATGCCGTACTTCACGGCTCCAGAAGCCCTTCCAATCGATAAATTAGATGCCGTTGTTCTAACGCACGCCCATCTCGATCACGCAGGGATGCTCCCTGTTTTGTTCAAGTACGGATACAGGGGTCCAGTGTATTGCACACCACCAACCCGTGATCTCATGCTCTTACTGCAAACCGATTACTTGAAAATCGGTGGAGCAGAAGGGAAGCGAGCACCGTACAGTATGGAAGATATCCGTACCTGTCAGAAGCACGTCGTCGATGTGAATTGGGACCAAACCACTGATATCGCTCCTGATATCAAGATGACATTCTCAAATGCAGGCCATATCCTGGGATCGTCTGCCGTTCACCTTCACATCGGTAACGGCAAACACAATCTCTTGTTCAGTGGAGACCAGAAATACGAGAAGTCGTGGCTTTTCGACGCTGCAAATACTCGATTCCCTCGCGTCGAGTCATTGGTCCTTGAATCAACTTACGGGGCTGCGGGTGACTTCCAACCCTCGAGGCAAGAGGCAAATCAAGAGCTGAAGGATATCGTATCGCGAACATTGGCTCGTAACGGTAAGATGATCTTCCCCGTGTTCGCCGTTGGTCGAAGCCAAGAAGTCATGATCGCCATCGATGAACTCTTCCGTTCAGGAACGGTAAAACCCGTCCCAGTTTGGCTTGATGGCATGATTCAAGAGGCAACTGCGATTCATGCTGCTCATCCTGATTTCTTGACCAGCAGCCTACGAAAATCGCTTCTCAAAGACGATGGTGGCAATCCCTTCAGCAATGAATGGTTCCGTGCGGTCAAGAGCAGAGAATTGCGAGAAAACATCTTGATGGACAGTGCTCCATGCATCGTCTTGGCTACATCAGGAATGATGAATGCCGGTCCAGTCGTCGAATATTTCCGTCACTGGGCGCATGAAGATCGAAATTCACTGTGCTTTGTCGGCTATCAAGCGGAAGGAACGCTTGGTCGACGTTTGCAGAAAGGGTTTGGAGAAGTCCCCATGGTCGTGAACGGTAAGACGGAGATGGTTAAAATTGGATGTGAAATGGCGACAATTGACGGGTTTTCAGGTCACTCAGACCGACGCCAGCTTCTGGAATTCGTCGACCAACTCAAACCCGCACCGAAAATCATCGTTCTTCATCACGGAGATTACTTCAAGTCCAATGAATTAGGAAAGACGCTGCGTGACCGTTTCAAATGCAGAACTTATGCGCCGAAAAACCTCGAAACGATTCGCTTGCTGTAATTACATCAAGGGGATTTCAATTCCCGCTTCAAGAGGATCGGGAAGTTCGTGTTGCAGTGAGTCTTGGCTGTCCAAAGTGTGCGAAGTGCCTGACGCATACGATGCTTTGACAACCGTCGAGCCGTGTTTTGTGCTTTTGGAGGATGCTTCAAACATGTACCACGTGAAGACGAGGAGGATGATACATGAACCAACTGCAACCACGAGCAGTGAGCTACCACCATCAGCCACATTGAGTCCAAGTGCGGTCAAAACAATGGTGAGGGCAGCAGCAGCCAGAACACCACGAGAACTGACCGCCATAGACGCCACACAACCACGCTGTTCATGAACCTCTTGCATCTGTCCTAACATCATGTACGGTTCTGGCGGAGAGGTTTCATCTGTTGCTTGCCCTGGATGGTTGATGACTGCAGTCGCTCCATGGGGAGAAAATGCAGAAGATGCTTACGACCAAGGGTTGGTTGAATTAGGATTAGGCGATTCGAGACTGATTGAAATGAAGGGTGCGATGCTTCCCCTCGGATTTGGAGCAGTCCCCCCTCGTCCACTTCCCATGGGTTCGTTGGTAGAATGCCATCTTTCAACGGCATATGCGTGGAATGGATCCACGGCTTGCGCTGGTGTTGCTTGGGCTGCTTGCGTGACTCCAGAAGGCGATTCGTGTGCAGTTGTAGCTACGATTTCTACTGATCTTGATTATGAGGAAACCTCGCTCTTACTTCGTCGACACCTTCAGCGCAAACTGGCCAGTCGTGACTTGGAAGTCCTTTCGTTCGATGTCGCTGTTGACGAAGTTACGGCCGCTTCTGAGCACCACGGCGTCGCTATGGCTGCCTTAATTTTGCCCAATTCACTGTCGCTAGGCGCCCGCACTGGAACCGGACCTGTCCGCGGTGCACTGACCCGTAAAGCCACAGAGTCGGCTCAAAAGCGCGTGGATGTCAAGGCCCCTGCCGCGCCTGCTTTGCGACCCGGGGGACGAAAAAACAACACCGACTTCTCTCTTTGAGAAGTCTTGAAAAGCCCTCGACGAAGAGTGTGTTTATGGCCGGCAGTAGTTGGAATGTTATCCGCTGTACTGCGTGTTCAACGTGCCATGGCCATCGAACCATGGGCTCATCCTGCCCTCACTGTGGTCAGCGACTGGAGGACTCAGCAGAAGTTGTTGCGACTGTACAGTCAGCATCTCAATTACGAATTGAAGTAGCGCTGGCTAACACCCCTGAAGAACTCAGAGACATGTTACGGGTCCGTTTAGAAAAGAACGAACACTTGTTTTCAAGCGAAGAGCCGGAATCAGCGCCTCAACTCTCCAAAATTCTGCTTCAATCGGCGAATCATGCCGGTGTTGTGGAACCTCACAAACTTCAAATCTTACTGGATAAATCCTCAGCATCCGTTGAGGCTGGAGATCTGATTGCCATGGCTGAGTCTCAAGGAATGCTTGTGCGTGTGGGCGATGGAACGTGGCAAGTCCTTGAGTGAACTTCATAGGTAAGATGCCGTGCGACACATGCAGGGGCGATTGGGTTAGCTTGGCCTATACTCGGGCGTTTGGGACGCTTGGACCCAGGTTCAAATCCTGGATCGCCCACCACACTTCTTTTGTCATTCCGGTAGGATGACTTCATGCACCCACAAGAGGTGGTACCCGAACTGAGTTTTGATGAAGGATTCAGGTACAGATTCTGGTTCAGTAGCCCACACGGCGTCTTCGAATGTCTGAACCATTTGCCCTTCCACAAATTCACCAAGATCGCCTTTTGAACTTGCAGATGAACAGTTGGAGTACTTCTTTGCTAATTTTTTGAACATTCGTAGCGGATTTTTTGCGGAACGAATTTGCTCTAACAAATCCTTTGCATCAGGCTTTGAAGCAACCAAGATGTGACGCACATGTGCCTTTCTTGGCCTTCGTCGCTTGTCATGTCTTCGCATTCATTCTCAACTCCTGAACCGTACGGGTTGCTGCTCGGTCAAAAACATGCGCTACAGCCCAAGCACCGAGTGTTAGGACTACAGGGCTCATTCCTCTCAAGACCAGTTCACGCTCAAGGTCCGTACTCACGTTTGGTAGCAGTGCCACCCATCCGATGAAGTATGCAATGAATGCAAACAAGGTGTGGGGGGTGACTTGAAAACTCAGCAACCATTTGAGGTTCCTCCGATGATGTTCAATCGCCAGCATGCTTCCTACCTTGATGAAAAATGGCAGTCGCTTAATTCCGGAATGTTCGGCTCCATAGACTGATTCTACCGGGACATGTGCAATTCTGAATCCGAGTTTCGACAAGTGGACAAGCCAATAGTTCGGGTATCCATAGCCCTTCCACGAGCGTTCCCAATCCCATTGTTCGAGTACGGAAGAATCGGTAGCAGTGTATCCACACTGTGGGTCAATGATAGACTGACCTGATGCAAGACTTGTGAACAAGGACAGAATTCGACTGGCGACTTTACGATGCCGTGGCATTGCCTGAAGTCCTTTATGATGTGAAAATCGGTTTCCTTTGACATGGTCAGCCTTACCTTGAAGGATTGGGGCGATGAGTTGCGTCATGTCGTTTGGATTCATCTGGCCATCACCGGCTACTACGACGCTGATAAACGGTTTTGTGCATGTTTGAAGCATGCGCTGATGGCCGGTATCAATCGCAGCACCAACACCCTGTCCGTTTATGGAGAGGACTGTGAGGTGGTAGTCGGTGTCGATTGATTCGACAATGGCTTTGGTACCGTCGGTGGACCCATCATCGACGACCACAACTCGGTCAACAAATTCTGGTAAGGTCGTCAGAACGCGTCCGATGAAATCTTCTTCGTTTCGAGCAGGTATCACGACCCCAATCGTTCGTCCACCCAACACAGCCACTCCTCGACACCAAAGGTCATGAACATGTGCTTGTCAACATGTGATGATTCGAGAAATCGGGTGTTGAACCGTATTCCTTTACGAGGGTTTGATATGAAGCAGTTCTCCGACAGCAACCGTGGCTCGACAATCTTTGCGTATTGCGTTGATTTCTCGTGATATCGAATTGCGCATTGTTTCACTCATCGTTCGGGCTCGAGAGGGGGCTGATGAAGTCGTCTTCATCGATCTTGGTTCAAACGATACGACCGTGGAATTGGCGCATGAAGTTGGCTGCAACGTTCTTCATTTCTCTGGAGATGTTAGCCCGCAGTCAGTCGCTTCTTTTTTGCAGGAGGCTGCACTGGAACCAATGGATTCCACACTTGCACTCATGGTCAATTCAGAATGGAAGTTACGCGACCTTCCTCTTTCTATAAACCGTTCACGTGAGCAGTGGGATATTCATCTATCGCACCATGCCGATAAGGAACAAGATTCTCCCGATGAAGAAATAATTCTCACTGATGCGTCCATCGAACACCTCGTACTCACGCAACAAGGAATCGAAGCGCTCGCAAATCTTGGAGACGATGCTAGCACTCGCGAACTTGATGATGCATTGAGGGTCAGAATCGTCCCAGCACCTCGTTCACTTCGAATTCCTCAACGCGAGTCGCTCGCTACTGCATCCCGTTTCGCACAATTGTTCTACTGGATGCTTGAGACGAAGCATCCGCTACTTCTGTTTGGAATTCCGGGAATCGTCTTGTTCATACTTGGTTACAAACTCTCCGGAAACGTTGTAGGAGCGCTCCAAGAATTGAATTCAACTTCCATTGGTGTAACCTTAGCTACGATTGCTATGACGCTTATTGGGTTGTTTGGCATCATGGTGGCCCTCATTCTTTACATCATGGGGAAACAAGTTGAACAGATTCAATCCCAATATGATTGGCCTGCACGAAACTCATAAGACAATCATTGAAGAAGGTTCAGGAGGATGAATTAACATGGATGTCGATGGAATACAACGACTCGTTTGTTTGGATATGGACCGTGTATTAGTTGACCATTTGTCAACTTGGCAATATGTCTATGATCAAATTGGAATCTCCAATGATGAATCGTTTCAGTTGTACAACCAAGGATTGCTCGATGAATGGGATTGGATTAAACTCGATATCGCTCTGATTAAAAACAGCAAGCCTGCACAGTTGGGTCCAATCACGGATTCAGAATTGCGCTCGCACATGAAGGGTATGCCGATGATGAAAAATTGGCATTCATTTATTCAAGGATTACTCGGAAAAGGTTATCACGTAGCCATTGTAAGTGGTGGCTTACAACAGACAGCTCGAGACATTGCTGCACATTTTCCTAGCGATATTGCTTGGAAAAAACGCTGGGGGGGGATTGACAGATTCACTTCGCAACGTTTGTCCAATGGGTTGGATACACAGTTGCATGTTTTTACCAACGGTTGGTTGTGCGGAAACCAGCTGCCTAACGGGGAATATGAGCTGAATGATTTCGGACGATATCAAGTGCAGATGGACGGTAAAGGTTCAGTGGTTCGGATGCTTCAACGACGGCTCAATGTTCGCAAAGAGCATACGGCTTCAGTGGGTGATTCTGCGGGCGATATTGCGATGTTTCAAGAATCAGGATTTCCAATTTGTTTCAATCCTTGGGACGAGCGACCTCTTCCATTCGCATCCAAGGTGATTCACGAGAAAGACCTCGCGCCTCTCGGTGACTTGATTGCCGACTATTTCGCTTCACAGTAGCATCATTACATTGATGTGATGCCGGGCGTAAGCCATGCCATGTTCGATGAAGGTTTCATCACCTCGTTGTGCCCGCATTGTGGATTTTTACTCGGGGATTTCATCCCTGGTTTACCGTGCCCAAATTGCGGAGAACCGATGCTTTAGTTGAAACGGAAGCGCACACCGTGTTGCACCATCATTTCGATGATTGAATCAATTGCGGTCTCTTTGAGTGCTTCGGGTGGGTGAATGCCGGGTTTTAGACCGCATCCCTTCCACGGTCCTTGTTCGATGAACAATAACGCACATGCTGCGGTGACGAGTCCAGTTGTTCGGGCCATCGAGCCGTTGCCGTCCTTGCCCGAATCTTCAACAATCCATCGCATCGTTTTAGTTCCCGAAGAGGCGATGACCTCGAGCCAAGTGAATTCTTCACGTTCAGGATTAAATTTCCATGCATCAAGCATGCTTTGTTCATCCATGTGGGGTGATTCTTGAATCCACTTATCGATGTGCCCAGGCCATCGGACCGTGAATTCCTTCATTGTAGTAGCAGGGATTGTTGTCAAAACACTTCGAAGTCCATCAGTGAGAAACGCCTCCATTTGTCCATAACCTTCGACTTCAATGAAATGCCGTTCATCCAAGGCCGGAACTTCGAGTATCTGTCCGTTGAGTTTAATCCGAGCTGGCCTCGTGTATTCTTCGATCACATCCGATGGGGAAAATGGAGCCATGTACGACCATTGCTGGTCAGGTTGAGCTGGATTGCCTCCAACTTTAATCGATACATTCTCTAAATGGCCCAAACTGTTACTCGCTTTTCGAACAAGCATATTCGACATTCCTGGAGCAATTCCAACATCCCACAGCAAGACTGCTCCATGCTGTTTAGCTATCTCTTGATGCTGATGCGGATCTTCAGCAGTGAAGGCTAAATCAATCACATTATGACCGTTCTTGAGCAAGTGCGGACGGACTTTGTCACCAATTCTACCCGGGAGCATGTTGACGACAGTCGAGTTGTTTGGTACGCTCTTCAAGAGTTCAAAGACGTCGCCTTCTCGCCCATCGACCAGTTCGAGTTGTATCAGTTGTTGCGGGATGTTCAAATCAATGACGATGACCTGATGGTTGCGCTCAACCAATCGTTCAATGACAAATTGCCCGACAAGTCCGCAGCCAAGAGCGATGATGTGTGCCATGGTTCCACCTATGGTGTAACGCGTCGCGAATCACGTGGGAACGGGATAACTTCACGGATGTGGTCTGCACCGGTGAGCCAAGAGCAGACTCTGTCCACACCAAGTCCAAATCCTCCATGTGGAACTCCACCGTACGAACGAGTGTCGATGTAGAATTGGTAGGGTTCGCGAGGCGTTCCTTCTTCATCGATTCGAGCGAGAATTTCTTCTTCCGACCACGTCCGTTCACCTCCACCAATGATTTCTCCGTATCCTTCTGGAGCAAGCAAGTCGTGGCACAGGACATAGTTTTCATCCTCGGGGTCAACACGATGGTAGAACGGCTTGGCGATTTTTGGATAGTGCGTCAAGAAATGTGGTACGTCAAAGTCCTGAGTTAACACCTTTTCTTTTGAATAGTCGAGGTCTTGGCCCCATTCAACGTCGACACCCATACCTTGCAGCGTTTCGACTGCTTCATCATAGCGCATTCGAGGGTATGGATTGTCAGCATACCGTGCAACGAGGTCGAGGTCACGGCCCAGTGATTCCAACTCTGTAGAACGCTCGTCAAGGAGGTTGGATGCAATTCTCCTTACGACACCTTCTCCATGCGACATGATTTCGGCATTACTTGCCCAAGCAACTTCCATTTCAGCATGCCAAAATTCGGTGAGGTGTCTGCGAGTGCGGGATTTTTCCGCCCTAAATGAGGGGGCGATGGTGTACAATCGCTCAAGAGCCGGCATTGCTGCCTCTGCGTAAAGCTGCCAGGATTGTGTGAGGTATGCTGTTTTACCAAAGTACGGGACTTCGAACAGCGTTGAACCTCCTTCAACAGCACCGGCTACAAAGTTCGGTGCTTGGTATTCGACAAAGTCAAGGTCACGAAAGTACGAGTGGATTGCTCCAAAGACGGTACTTCGGACTTGAAGCATCGTGGTCATACGTGATGTGCGCAAGTACAGGTGACGATTGTCCAGTAAAAACTCAGTTTCGCCACCATCCGCTGCAACCATGGCCGACTCAGTGATTGGGAATGGTTTTTCAGGATTCACTGCACCGATTATTTCAATTGAGGAAGCGACCAATTCATGGCCCCCATCCGCCCGTTCATCGGCGTTCACGGTGCCTTTGATGATCACTGAAGTTTCGATTAGAATTGTCTTGACATCTGCGAATACATCTTCTCCAATGGCGTCTTTTTTGACGACGCATTGTATGGTTCCAGTTGAGTCGCGCAAAACGATAAATCGAATGTTGTTGTTACCGCGTGTTCGCTTAACCCAACCTTTCAGTTCGACTTCCTGTCCGTCGTACTTACCAGCTTGTACATCGCCAATCCAAATACTCTTCACCATGTTCGCACCAAACCATCGGTAGCGCCTTCTCTAATTCAATGTCACCCTTTGTGATGATTGTAGAACCCGTCCAGAAAGCCTATTTCACCCTTCATACGATGCAAAGTCTCAAACCATCTGGCATTGAATTACCACCGTGGCACGTATCGCAGTCTATGCAATTGGAGGCAACGCGCTCTCGTCTCCGAATAATGCGAACAATGAATCAAGTGAGCAAATACTTGCACAAGTCATGTCGGACGTTGTTGACTTGCTTGAAGCTGGATGGGGGGTGGTTTTGACTCACGGAAACGGACCGCAGGTAGGTCACTTAATGGAACTCGATGAACGTGGTACGCAATCAATGGATACGTGGGTTGCCGCCACCCAAGGCATGATTGGGCATTCACTGTCATTGAACCTCGATTCAATTCTTCACCGCCGCCGCCGTCCAGAACGAACAGCTTGCATCGTTACTCGAGTCTTGGTCAACGGTCAAGACGCCGCCTTTGACTTTCCCACAAAACCAGTGGGTCCAGTTCTTTCTCCGTCCGTGGTCATGAGTGCGGATTGGGATATCGCAGAAACTGTCAACGGCCCTCGACGGGTTGTAGCAAGCCCGTTACCGATGAAAGTACTGGATTTAGAAGTTATTCAGACATTGATTGAATTGCATGCCGTGGTCATCTGCGGTGGCGGCGGAGGGATTCCCGTAATCTCCAAAGGCGAGCACTTCGCAGGAGTTCCTGCAGTGATTGACAAAGATCGATTGTCGGCATTATTGGCCATTCAATTGAACGCTGAAGCGCTCATCATTTCCACTGCAGTGGATGCAGTACGAACAAATTTTGGGCAAAGTGATGAACAAATACATCGAAAGTTGTCATTGGAACAATGCGAACAGTACATGGAGCAAGGCCAATTCCCGAAGGGATCTATGGCGCCCAAGATTGGAAGTTTAATGGAGGCTGCATTGCACAGACCTGGCTTGCAGGCCATCCTATGTCAGCCCGGTGACGCACTTCAATCGCTTCGTGGCGATGCGGGAACCACGGTCTTCGTTGATTGACCAGATGGCACATGTTGATATGCCAGTCCCGCATCCGATGCTCATGGAAGAAACCATGTTGCCAACAATTGATGCCTCAGCCCACTGCGACGGACCGTGTGGAGTTTACGACCCTGCCAGTGCCCGAGTTGCTGGTGAAGCAGTTCAATCGATGACCAAGAAAATGCTCGCACTTGCTGAAAACCACTCTTCAGATTGTGGAACTGCAAGTTACATCAACACTATGAGCCGTTACGCCGCAATCAAAGAAGAAGAAGCACAAAAGTGCAAGGATGAACTGTTGGTTCTCTGGACCGACTTTTTCAAGCCCCAGCATCTCGAAACATATCCTGACCTACACGAGACGTTTTGGATGGCAGCCAAACTTTGCAGTGCATGCAAAGTCGAAGTCTCCGCTACGCACGCTCAAGAATTGATGGACGCCATTGAAGCAATCCATGCAATGTTTTGGTCGGCTAAGGGGCGCGAAGTCCCTTGGATTCGTGCGAGTTGAGCACAACCATGGCAATCCAACCCGTGCGCGTCGTCGGCGAAAGCATGTGGCCAACATACAAAGAAGGCGTCACGCTTCTCTTTGATACTTCTGAGTCTCTTATTCCTACCGAAGGCGACGTGGTCTTGGCTGTTCATCCATTCCGGTCAGACTTGCACATTATCAAACGAGTCGTGCGCGTAGAAACGGAGCAGTATTTCCTCGTCGGGGATAACCCCGATCCAACCGGTTCAGAAGATTCGCACAACTTCGGAAAAGTCCCACGCTCACTGATTGTGGGCGTGCTACTCGAACGTTGATGCGTGGCGGGCCTGACGGGGTTCGAACCCGCGACCGATGGATTAAGAGTCCATCGCTCTACCTGACTAAGCTACAGGCCCGACCTTGCCTTCGTCCGCCCATATTTAATCATTGACCGCGTTGCGTTCAGATTAAACGGCCATTTGGGTTCAGATGAGTTTCTACACCATTTTGGCCAGCAAGCACGACTGCGTCGCACATGTCGATGAATAATCCAACTTGGACTACACCTGCAATTCCAAGTATCGCATGCTCAATTTCAGCAGGTTGAGTGAGTGTTGGTCCACAGTGCGCATCCGCAATCATGTTACCGTTGTCGGTGAAAACGGGGTGGTCACCGGCCATTCGGCAGTTTACACGGCAATCGAGTATTCGCCCCAGTGCGCGGATAGTGGATTGATAGGCGAATGGTGTGATTTCAATCGGCAAGGGGAATGCTCCAAGGGAATCAACTCGTTTTCGGTCGTCAGCGACAACAACCATTGCTCTCGATTCTTGTGCGACAATTTTTTCACGCAGCAATGCTGCTCCACCTCCTTTAATCAACTGGAAATCAGAATCGTATTCATCCGCTCCATCGATGACTACATCCAGGCCGCTGACATCGGATAATTCCACGAGCGGAATACCAACTTCGGTTGCGAGTTGTTCGGTTGCAAGCGAGGTTGGAACACCAACGATTTCGAGTCCTTCTTCTGCAATCATCCTTCCAAGTTCAATCACGGTGTACTTGACGGTAGAGCCGGTTCCAAGCCCGACTTTCATGCCGCTCGTGACAAAAGCACACGCAGCGATACCTGCTTCTTTTTTCAACAGTTCAACATCGCTCATGATGAATGTTCATCGAACGCAGCACATGAGCATTGTGTCGTTCGAGATATTCTTTTGTTGAAGGATGACAAAAATCGATGACCGAAGACTTTTGACCTATCATGAACTGTATGACTATATGGGGTTGCGGTCGTCAATGTCATCGCGATGTTTTGCGGTAGTCACACTCTTCCTCCTTTCGCTGTTGATGCAAGGTTACGAACCCATCACATCGGATGAATTTACAACTGCTGTATCGCCCTCTGAAGCCCCGACTGTAATCGGCCAAACGAATCTCCTTTCCATCGGTTCGTTTCCAGATGGAGCGAACACAAACACGAAACTGAGTGTACCTGATGGTGAGGCTATTCGTTCATTGGACCTCAACCTTGAACCCGCAGTCTTAGCATCTGCGACTGGCTTTTCATTCACTGATTCTAGTGATTTTTCGTCCAGTACAATGTACGATGGTGTTGACGTCAACGGTTCATCCTTGTCGATTTTACCGCAGGGATGGGAGTGGGACTTCGAATCAGCGAATCACGGATGGACACTTGGATCTCCCGCATGGCTCTGGGGATACGATTCTGTGTTGGGACCGACAAACGGCGTTTTCAGTGGCACCAAAGCGATTTACACCTACAACGGCAATTATCCAAACTCCATGAGTTCTACAATCTGGGCTACATCACCGGTCATGGACTGCAGTTCATGCTCAGGTGCATGGGAGTTGTCGTTCATGAAGCGCCTCGGAGTTGAGAGTGATTTTTATGATCATGCCTATGTTGCAGTAAAATCTTCGTCAGGGTCCTGGACCAACGTCTATTCTTCTGTAGCTACCTCTGATTCGTCTTTCTTCGCCCAAACCATTAGCATTACCAACTACGTTGCGAACAACCCTTCATTCCAAGTTCGATTCGGAATCGGTACAACGGACGGTTCGGTCACATACGACGGTTGGAATATCGATGATGTTTCTGTGATGCCCACCGGTACCGGTGTGTCCTCCGGAGAAGGAAATTGGACATCCGCACCCTTCAGTCCTTCGCTTTTAGGACAGGGAGAAATGAAAAACTACGGGTACATGTACCTCGATGCTGTTGTTCCATCAGGGTCTATCATGGAGTGGAGACTACTTGATGCCTCTACAAATTCACCGATTCCTGGGTTCGAGCATTCGACTGAGAAGGCCATCGATCTGGGTGTTATCGATTGGGAAGCATATCCTTCAGCCAAAATGCACATTCACATGAAAACTCAATCTGGAGGTGCCCCGGTGATTCACGGGATTCATTTTGACGGTGTTGTGATCGAACAATTTGGAGAAGACCCGTCGTCTGCCGGTTGGGATTTGCAGGGTGTCTCATGGTCTGGAGAGCAAGTTTCAGGTTCCGGTACGCTCGTGTCTCCGATGTTTAATCTTCGGAGTGGTTTTGGAGGGATTGCATCCAATTCGACATTGACTGGAAACGGTAAAATTCAGTACACGCTTGATGCAGGCACAACATGGACTGATGTTTTACCGGGGAAGTTTTGGCTTGATTCACCGTCCTTTTCGGTTCAGTTCCGAGTTGTGAATACGGGTGGAAGTTGGGGTTTGGATACCTTTGACGTTGAACTGCTCCGTTCCAGCATCAGCGACGGTTTGCGAATCGATGTTGGCATGGACGGGGTGAGTGATTGGTCGATGGAAGGCGATGGAGTTGGACGTTTGGGAATTCAAGACAGATTCACAGACAATTCACTGTGGCAAACGCGTGGCACAACACCTTCCAGCTACGCGACATACAGCATGTACCTTCCAATTGCAGGTGTTGACGTACTGGAGTTTGGTATTGCTTCACCACAGACACTCCTAACCTCTCCTTTCATCTCAATGTCGATAAACGGACAAGATTTCATGAGCAGTTCACTACCGAATATCATGGATTTGCACATGGTACAACTGAGTGCGACCGAACTTGCATCCCTGAACAGTGCCCTTTCCCAATCGACTGCTAGTCACGGGCCAGACGGAATTCCAATGGTTGAAGTTGTTCTTCAAGTGGGCTCATCCACTGCGACAACTGACGTGATGGTAGGTGGTTTATTCGCTCCATACGATGCTTCGGTAGCGTTGGAATTTGACGCAACAGATGCGGTTGTCGTTGCACTCAATGATGCACTTCATTCGTACATTGCCGTTGGTGGCTCCAAAGAAATACCGCTCCCAATTCGGATGTCTTCCTCAGGAGCAGTTCGATTAACACTAGTTCAACTTTCTTCACAAAGTTCGATTGAGCCGGTTTCAATTACTGTATCGAACGTGACAGACACGTTTACTCCATCGACTGACTGGATTGAAGTGAGCAGCGTTTTTGATTTTTCTAATCTCGACGTGACCGATGCTGAATCCCATGCCAAATCAAACGGCTGGTCGGTAGTTTTGAACCTCCAAGGACAGTCATCATTTTCCCGTACCAGCTGCCAAATTGTTTCGCTCCCAGTCAGCGGCTCATCGGTCAGCGGTTGCACCAATCAAGGGACGCCAATGATTTGGTCGCACAACGGTGCAGACGGACAAATTAAGATGGTAGGCAGCGGAGAGTTCCTTCAACTCGATCACCGATTCAAGTTCACAGAACAGTGGAACGATGAAGAATCGTTGACCGTTTCCGTGAATTTGATTTCGCTTCAAGGCCCCATGCTTCCCGTGAGTACGAACTTTGGTTTGGGTTCATCGAAGGGTGTCGAAAACGATGTGGCGCTCAAAGACTGGTCGGTTGTTAGTGAAAACGGTGTTCGAACCCAACACAACGCTGCATTCCTCAACCCTGGAGAAGACGTCCATGTCGAAGTACAACTTGGATTCGAGGGACTTCCAACTGATTTGAAACCACGTTCTGGCTCTACTTTAGTTCGGTTTATTGTGGACGGTACTGAACTTCAATCATCATCGATTCTTCACGATGGTAAAGTCACGTTCCCTTGGAAAACCCCGGTGAACAGCGAGTCGACAACGGTTGAAATTACACTTTCGGCATTGAACGGTCAATCCATTGTCTATGAAGTCCTTCCAACACTTGATTTCGGCTTTGATACCGTTGATCCTGAACTCCTCGGGATGAGTGTTGAGGCCTTTGATCACGTCGAAGGAGCACCCCAAACCTCGATTGATTTCCTTATCGCTGACCGCCCAGTTTTACCGTCGCACGCTCTGGCTCATGTATGGCATTCTTGGACTGACGATACGAACACGGACGGTGCGATGCAACTCGATGAGGTTCAGACTGTCGGGCTTCATCTTCCCGCAGATTTGTCCCATGTTCAATCGAATTATCGATTGGATATCGATACGTCAAATGCTTTCAGCGGTTCGTATTTCAGCGGTTGGTTGGAAGTTGCAGATTCCGCAGGGAATGTGATGCTGTCGAACGGTTCTTTTGAAACGCCCTTGTTCAATGTTCAAATCAATTCCGACGGCGCACCTCGGCTTGGGTCGGCTCCAGCAAGTTGGGGCTTGAGCGATTCAGATTGGCTTCACCCAGGTGAGTTGAACACGCTAGAACTGCCCCTGTGGGACCTAAACGGAATCACCGATATACAATCCATTGAACTGGACTTGGGCGGAAATCAAATAGAACCCGTGCTGATTACGTGGAATTCGACTTTCCAACAGTGCGTCAGTCTCGAGATTTATCTGACCGTTGAATCATGCGAACTTCTTCCAGCACATGATGACGGCTTATTTTCCTCTGAAGGGACGTTCAAGGTGAATTTCACCCTCGAATGGGGTTTTGATCCAGACGTGAGTTTGGTTCGAATCCCCAGTGTGATTGTACGAGATTTACAGGGTCAATCCAACACCTTGCAGGTTCCTGACTTGGACTGGCGTTTTTCCGGTGAACTCGAAGTCGACCGCTCCTCCCTTTCCTATTCGATAGGTGGACAGGACATCGATTCAATTGGAAGTTGGGTGCAACCCCGTGATGAAGTCTCTATTACAGGGCAACTGAAATGGTTCCGTTCAGGGCATGATATTTTGCAACCGATTGAACTCGCTTTCGGAATCGGAGGCAATGAAGCATTTACAGAGACTTCTCAAGGAACTTTTAGCGCCTTCGTCACCGTACCGTTTGCCTCCGGTTCCTATGGTCTCTTCACCTCTCTAGAGAATCCTCCAAACGGGGCCATTGATCGAACTCCTTCTTCACCTTCGGCGTGGTTCATTGTTGACGACCAAGAACCCGAAGTGGTCGGTGTAGCATCCCCTAGTAACGGTGTTACGATTGACGAAACCGATTGGTCAAACATCAATGTCGAAGTGCTGTTGAAGGAATTGAATCGTCTTGATGCTGATTCACTGCGACTTCAATGGTCGATACATTCCGAAGGTTTCGGAGTGAACAGCCCCACTCTCCTAAGCGGCAATCAAAGTCTCACACTCATCGGAGGGCGAGACTTTGGTGCTGAAATCCTGTGCTCGACTTCACTCGACCTTGAATCATTGATTGATGAAGATATGCGAGATGAGTCTCTCGAACTTCGAATTTGGGTCACCGGATCGGATATGGCAGGCCATCCCGTGAATCCAACATTCAACGACATTGACGCACCACTTTCAGTGTGGGCCCTTGAACAACGCGTTGCCGTGTATTCCTTTTCTGAACCCGACATGAAACCGAACAGTAATATCGTGGCAGGAGATCTAGTCTCGTTGAATCTATTAATTTTGAATTCAGGATTGGCGAACGGCAGTCTGCAAATGTATGTCGATTTGGTTGAAAGTAACGGTGCGAGAACCCGCATCGATGCTCGAAGCATCGATATTGAAGCAGGTTCGACCCATTTGTTCACGAAAGATTGGATTCCTGACCGTGGCGGTACAATGTGGATTGAATTC
The DNA here is from genome assembly GCA_002499545.1 of Euryarchaeota archaeon UBA88. Classification (GTDB taxonomy): domain Archaea; phylum Thermoplasmatota; class Poseidoniia; order Poseidoniales; family Poseidoniaceae; genus MGIIa-L1. The sequence continues at coordinate 34,996 of DAME01000013.1, read as the reverse complement.
CAAATTGCCAACGGGCCTCAGGCCCAAACAGATACGCTGTATGTTGATGAAGCTGAGGCAGATGGTGTGATGGGCAGCCTTGCAGGCGTGAGTCCGGGTCTTTTGGTGATCATCTTCATCCTCTCCGGCTCCATGATCGGCTTGGTCGTGTACGCCCTTAAGGTGCCGCAACCACAGAAATCTCCAACGCTTTCCCAACCACAAGCATCCGCTACCCCAGTTCCCGCAACCCCATCAGCCGCTCCAGTCAGTCAACCGAATTCGCCGTATTCAGCAACGTCACAGGCCGATTCGAACCGTGAAAATCCCTACCAGTGAGCGTCATCTGCTTTCCGAAGGCTTTGAAGCATTGATGTTCAGCCCAGCGTGGAGGGAGTAGGAGGGCCGCTGACAGAGTTCGACTCTGAGGAAAGTCCCCTCTCCATAGTGCAGACGGCTAGCAGAAGCGAGTGAACAGAAATGGTCAGGTCAATGCTGCAGAAACGAACGATACAAGGTGTGTACAATGATGTTGAAAAACAGAGGTTGCCTTGTGGTCGATGAGACGAGCAACCCCGTCGGAGCAAGTCCAAACAGCCCCGTTGACACGGCACGTCGAGGGGCAGGTAGGATGCTAAGTTGAATGCGGTCGCCGAAAGGTAACAGAAAGGGGCTTACTCCCTACTCCCTCCACTAATCATCGAGTACTGCGTCCAATGGCTTCATTGATATGGGCGAGGCTAAAGCAATCCCTTCACCGTAATCCAGCCAACTTTCATCACCCAGAATTTTTCCTCGAGTCCAGTGCTCAGTGGTGATGACAGCGGGCAAGAGGAAGGCACTGGTTAAGAAAGCAAATAAGATCAGTAAGCACATAATCATGAAGAAATTTTCAAGCCCAGGGAATGCAGCAATGAACCCAGCAGAAATACCCGATACAGTGGTTAAAGTCGTCTCCCATATAGTCTGTCCAGTCTCTTCTATAGAATTGGCAATGCCTGTCGGCGTTTCCCCTTCTTCTTGGATTCGATGCATGACGTGAATCGCATCGTCAACGCCAATTCCGAATACAATTGTTCCAATCATCGCTGTAAAAATATTGACGTTGACATCACCACTTCGCATTAACAGAGGTTGCCAAAGAATGACAACTGCAACCGGAATCATCGTGTAAATACCCAGACGAGGCGAACGGAACACGATGGAGAGAATTATGGTGAGTACGATCATCGTCACAATGGTCGTCAGGCTTTGTGCATCATGTATTCCGTCGTTGATGTCCAATGACACTGGTAGGCCACCAGTGAGCAACGATGCACTTGTCTTTGCATCGACAGGTGGCTCGTTTTCAAGGATGTAATCGATTTCGTCTCGTAATTCACCAGCGACGTTGAGATTCATGTAGGGCTGTGTGACATACACGATTGCCTTCGTACCATCTTCATTCAATAGCATCGATTTGACTTCCTCAGACAGAGTGTCAAATACCGCATTCACCATGTCCTTTCGCAGCCCTTTTCGACCATCAGGACCAGTCAGCTCCAAGCCAATCCATGCATTGCACTCGATTGGGTCATTGCTTTCCCAACACGGGTCGTGAAGTAAGTCCCACAAGCTTCCCTCATACAGCGTCACGCCCTCAGTGAGGGTGATTGTCGCAGGAATCGTTCGTAAGAAGGTGATGATGCTGGTGGTGTTTGTTTCATCGACTTGGTCGATTTGAATTTCGAGTGCATCAATGGCGTCCAATACGGGGAGGTCTCGGATGTTCTGCGTCTTGTTCTCTTGGGCTTGTGAAGTCCTTTCTGAAGCATCATAGATGAACAGCGAGGTCTGGCCACCGCTGAACTGATTGGAATACTGCGCTAGAGTGTTCAGTGAATCAATACCGTCGGGGGCCTCGGAAGTACCGGTAATTGGCTCATTCATTTCATCAATGTACAGCAAACCCATTCCTGTTAAAATGAGGGCTGTGACAACGAATACCGGGAATGCCTTGACTGGCCATGTACCGATGTTCTTCCACATCGATGGGTTGGTACGTTTGTTAAAACGCATCATCCATGCCAATGTAGGCACTAAAATGATGCTGAAAAGCAGCGTCGAGGAGATGCCTATACACAGGGTGACGCCGACAGAACGAATCGGTGCTACGCTGACAATTTGTGGAGCGATGAGTACAGAAAAGCCGATGACCGTCGTCATGGCTGAGAGGAAGACTGCTACGCCAGTTGAGCGGGTCATTTCCATAACGCATTCACGGTAGAAGTCAATATCCCAAAGATCTGGAACTTCTAACGGCGGTTTACCTTGCCGTCGGCGACGTTCGTTCTCGTCGTGTGCTTTGTCGATTTCTTTTCGCCGCACTTCCTCAATTCGGTTGACCATGTGGAGAGCATAATCGACCCCTAAGCCGATGAGAATGGGAAATGTCGCCACGATCATTGGCGTAAGCGTGATGTCGAGCAGGACGGATGTTCCAAAAGTAACCGATAGCGCCATCATGATTGGTGCACCGGTAATGACGACCACCTTCAATGAACGATGAAGAAGCGTGATAACACAAATGGTGATGAGTACCGACCACGGTAAAATTTTCATCAAATCTTCGTAAATTGCGTCCGAGATGTCTTCGAGTACTTTGGTTAACCCTGTTACGGTCATGTTACCTTCTTGCATCCCGCTGTCTCGGTCATCAATGACTGCTTGGAAATGATTCAACAGTTCGCTGAAATCAGCATATCCAGCTTCAGTAGGGTCGTGATGCATTCCGATGACGATAGCGGTAGTGTCCCAGATCCCATCACCTATGTCGTTCGTTTTATCACCGTCTCCGTCTCGATCGACGGTTAAGTCTTGGTCAGGATTCGTGTCTTTGATAAGGCTGTCAAAACCACCCCCAGATTCTTCGATGATTTGGTCAATCCGCTCTTGGTCAGGAATGGCGTATGCGCCTCCACCTGGGAGTTCACAATTGATTGCCAACGGTATCCGGGTGTTGATGCCATGAACGCACAGTGAGTTGTTGAATCGTCCATCAGCCGAATTGATTTCTTTGATGACTTGGGCTGGGGAAATAATCCACAAGACACCGTCATCCCTGCCGTGGTCATCCTTGCTGTAGTCGATGCCTCTACCCGTTGATCCTGCGCCGTTGGCGTTATCGTCATCGCCTTCAACCCAACTGATTTCTTTGAGGAAGGATTCATCGGTGATGTTCGTTGTGTCAAACGTGTTGTATGCATTACCAGTTTGAACATAGATGATGGCAATGTCCGTTGACCATTCGGTACGGACCTCTTTCAGCAATTCAGTTGACGGAGCACCATCTGGAAGAAAAATTTCTACATCATCGTCAATTTGGTCTTGGAAAGCAAGACCCTGCTGTGCAAAAAAGGCTGCAATGACTACGAGCAATATGACGACGGTGGCTGGTGATGCAAGGATACTGCCGTACATCGATTCGACTCGACGCATGGTCCCAATTTTCGCACGTTGCTGATAGGAGGAAACAGTGGCGAGCAATTTGTTGCCGCCCACCTCCTTCTCCATGACACTGCGTTGTAGAGGTGGCTCTTCAATGATGCTCTTTGCTGGTAGTGGAATAAAGGCTTTCAATCCAAACCAAATTCACGAACCAACAGGTGCCGCAAAAATCCTCTCGCACTCTGCAGAACCAAGCCGGTTGCCATCAGTGAAAGGCCGAGGACACCGATCCAAATCGCTGATAATCCCGGTCCAATAAAGCTGTCAATTTGCGTCGTTACGCCTTGTGCCGTGTTCAATCCCATCGCTGCACCTGTTGCCAAGAGCCCGAATCCGGGAAGACCCAGCACCAGCAGTGGCTTCTTTTGCGATAGTGAGAGCATTGCCCACGTGAGGACCGTGAATCCATGAGATACTGCTGTGAAGTTGGAACCTTTGGGTACATCGTAACGAATCATAGTTGGAACTTCTTGAATTCTGAGTTGCTTCTCACGGGCATCTTCCAGCATTTCAAGAGAGAGTTCCATGCCCTCTGAGTCAAATCGGAGGCGGTCCAGTGCGCGACGAGAAAAAGCGCGGAAGCCCGATTGGGTGTCCTTGATTCCCAAATCGCTGGAAAGATTGCTTGCTGCGGTGATGACCTTGATTCCGAGGCGACGGTAAGCGGGCATGTCTGTTCCTCCTCCTCCATCGACGAATCGAGAACCAATGACAAAGTCAGCTTCATCGTTCATTATCGGTTCAAGGAGCAGTGGAATATCGTCGGCCTTGTGCTGTCCGTCGCTGTCCAGAACGACCAGCGCATCAACGTTGAGTTCTTGCGCCTTGATGAACAGAGTTTGGAGTGCCCCACCGTATCCTCGATTGACTCTGTGACGGTAGACTGTTGCACCGCATGCTTCGGCTATTCGCGCACCTGAATCAGATGAACCATCGTCGATACATATTACGGCATCAACATAGCGAAGTGCAGTGGTTACAACGGTTCCAATTGTCTCCTCTTCGTTGTACATGGGCATGCCGGCAACGATGAATCGTTTCTTCGAGTCAGCATCCAAACTCACATCGCCACCCAATATTTCGTCTTCCCAATCGTATTTAGTAATATAGTCAAGTCGGTAAGATATAGAGCGGATTGTAAGAAAAAGGCTCCCCAGAGGTCGAAACCTCTGAGTCGCCGGCGACATGCAGTGCATGGACACAACGGTGCTGAACCGTCGTGATAGCGAGAATCACAATCCGCCTCAATCGAGGAGTTGCGAGACAGTGGTAACTGCACGCTCACCGTTCAAGACTTTGTTGAGGGCGTTAACCGAAATAACCAGTGGGACATAGGATTGTCCATCGCTGGTCACATAGGTTGAGCAGTCGGAAAAAGCATCGGTGTTAATGGAGATTTTCACAGCTCCCCCAGCATTGCTTTTTCGGACATAACCCACCAATAGGGTTGATGTTTCATCTTGGTTTTCAGGCATCGTTTTTTCGTTTGTTTTTGGCATTTCTTTCAACTCCAGCCGGCTTGGATTGCCGGCACAACCTTCGAACAATACATCAACCGTTATCAAAGAAATCGTTGGAGAAACCAACCCAAATTTCACAAAGACTCTTAGATAGGTGTTCAGTGTTAAGACCATGCGAGTCATGGTGACGGGTGGTGCGGGCTTCATCGGTTCTCATCTGATTGACCGTTTGGTTGCGCGTGGTGACTCGGTTGTTGCATTTGACAACCTCTCAAGCGGTCAACTCGAATTCATTCAAGCGCACATCGATAACGGAAAAGTTACCCACGTTCAAGGTGACGTCACTGATTTCGAAAGCGTTCTTTCCTCTATGCACGGGATTGACTGCGTCTTCCATCTCGCTGCAAACCCAGATATCCGCCTCGGCACCAAAATCACGGATACCGACCTTAATCAGGGTACAATTGCAACCTACAACATCGTTGAAGCAATGCGACGATGCGACGTCAAACGGATTGCTTTCGCTTCATCTTCGGTCGTATATGGCGAGAATGCACCTCTGCCAACGCCTGAAAATCACGGGCCGTGTATGCCAATATCTCTTTACGGGGCCAGTAAACAAGCCGGTGAAGGTTTGATCAGCAGTTGGGTCGGTACCTTCGGACTCCAAGCATGGATCTTCAGGTTCGCCAACATCATCGGGACGCGCGGCACCCATGGAGTAATTTTTGATTTCATTCACAAGCTTAAAGCCGACCCGTCAAGACTTGAAGTTCTTGGAAACGGTCTTCAAGAAAAGTCCTACATGGAAGTCGAAGATTGCGTCGATGGCATTTTGCACGTGATGGAACAATCCAATGACCCGTTGAATCTGTATAATTTGGGGTCACACGATACTGCTTCAGTCCGTAGAATCGCAGAAATTGTCGTCGAAGAAACTCAATGTAAGGATGCGTCCATTGAATATACTGGTGGCGATAGAGGATGGGCTGGCGATATTCCCAAAGCAATGCTTGGTATTGATAAAATGCTCTCGACAGGGTTTGATGTCCGCTTCAACAGCGAAGACGCGATTCGTCATACAGCCCGGGCACTTATTCAAGAAATTGGTTTCAAACAGGAGATGAACAAATGAAGACAACACATGGTGAAGAAGCAGACATACGAACATCGAGTGCTATACAGGTAATGAGCCTGGTTTTTATCGGCATTATTATCATCGCCTCGACCACCAATCCTATTGCCACAGGAACCGATGAAGGTGAGCGTGCTCCGGCATTGGAGGGCAAAATGTACGACGGAGGCGGTTGGACTGAATTTGACCTTGATTCATACTGGGACTACAACTGGGATTCTTCCGACGTAACTGGTGTTTGGATGTTGCTGGAGTTTATGGATACGGATTGTCCCTACTGTGTCCAATCGGCTTCGGAAATGTCGGCAAATTCTGAAGATTTTAGCAGCAGAGAAAATGCTTGGGACGGAGCGCTTGTTAATTTCGTCGCTTCTGCGACTGAATTGTCCATCGAGGGGCATGAATCCAGCCGCGATGAGATCGTTGCATTCCGAGATAAAACACCAAATTCAGGACAGAAGTGTGCAGGTAGTGCTTGTGAATCACGACCCGGCGACGCTCATTCGTTCCCATACATTGACGACCTCGACCAAGACAACATGAAAGAATGGAACGTTGGTGGGACTCCAAGTTATTACCTCATCCAACCCGATGGCATTATTGCATGGAGTTCCTCAGAACATCCAGGTGAAGAGCCACGTGATGCGATTTTAGCATTCTGTGCAAAAGAAAATTTCGAGGGTGCTTGAAATGGATCCAAATCTTCAATTGATGTTGTATGTCATCCCCACAGTTGTTGGTTTCTTGCTCGTTTTACCCTTCTCGAAAGCGCTCACAGGTCCGCTGGTAGGAACATTCCCCTCTCTAGCAACCGAGCGAGGACGACTGTTCGGTGGCCTGAAACTAATTACTCTCTCCGGTTTTGCCGTGTCGGTACAAACACTCTGGATTTCCTCCAAAGTTAGCGAAGGCGGGAACTATTGCTCGTCTACCTCGGTTTTTTCCTGCGATGACGTCATTGGGAATTCGATGTACAACACCGACCCAGTGTTTGGACTTCCTTGGGGTGGTATTGGTATGATGGTGTTTGCACTGTTGCTGTACTTCACGCTGACAACTTCTGCCGAACCTAACGAATTGTGGGTTTCGAATTACTTGAAAATGGGTACGCTGGTGACCGTGCTTGGAATTCCTGTGATTCTCTTACTCATCTCATATGAGTACAAAATTGAGAAAATATGTCAGTATTGTACAACTGCTCACGTTGCAAACATCGCTGCACTGGTTGGATTCTTTCGGCTGATGCGGATGAGCGAAACTCCTGAGTGGAACGAAAAGCCAGAAAAAAAAGGTGCTTGAATGACGAACGAGACGCGTTTTTGGACCATTTTCACAGGTCTTTCTGTCGCCCTTCTCGTCGCCCTTCTCGCCTATGATGCAGGTATGTTTGAATCGGGTGAAGCGTCGCCATCGTCTTCGGTGAACGATGAAGTCCAGCCACCGGTCAACTTGGCTTCAACAGCAGATGACCCCGACCCGCTTTCGACAGAATGCCTCGATCACGACGGGCTCGCCCGCCACGACCACGTTACTCTCGAGATTCACGTTGACGGTGTTCAACAAACGGTGGAATCAAACATCGGGATTCAAACAGAAGTATGCTATGGAAGTGAAAACAACATGCATGCGGTTCACACCCACGATACTTCGGGTCGCTTACACATTGAGCTTAACGAAGCAGGAGATGTCCCACTTGGAGTCTTTTTCGACATTTGGGGCGTCCATTTTAACGAAACTGGGATTTTTGACTATCGCACGAACTCAACCCACGAGATGGCTATGTACGTCTATCAGTCAGGGGAAGTCGCTACCGAAGACAATCGAGTGAATTCCTTCGACGAGTATCTAATCTTGAACGGTGAAACCATCGAAGTCCACTATCGGCCCAAAATTATCTAAGGACTGAACATCCCATCAAACGGTTGTGATTCACTGGATTCGTGAATTACTTCCATACGGTGAACCGTGACCTCGATTGGATTTCCATCAATATACACGCTCCGTAATTCCTTGAGCAGACCTTTCTCAATTTCGTCGCGGTCTTCACCACTGAGTATCGTGAGGTGAAGTGTGATTGTACCACCTTCTTCGACAGTGTATTCAACAACCCATTCTTTTTTGTCGGTGGAACTCCCCCACTCGACATCTTCCCATGTTTTTGCCATGGTAATACATTCTCACAGTAGGTTATGAATCCTACGCCTATGTGCTTCGCTGTGCTTCCATTATGTGGAAATTACCTTCCACTTAGCAGTCGTTTAATCCTTACTTTTTTTCTTTGGGGGGAGAATTGCAACGATACCCGCTGCAATCATGAGGGGTAGGATAAGGTATCCTGCTGAACCTGATGAATCAACATTCCTTGGACGGTATGCAAACTCTACTGCTCCAAGGGTGCCGAGTCGATGCCCTGCTTCAATTGCTTCAACCGTGTACTCATGCACCAAGATGAGGCTGAACTCTTCGATAGCGTCGAATTCAATTTCGAAACCGTCCTGGCACGACGAGCTGACGTTCGCAGAACGGAGGCCAAGTTCCTTTGTAATGGTTGAATTAGCAAGACTGCATTCTGCGGTTGCAACAACGACCCTGTCGCGAGTTCCGCCACCGGGGTTCAGCGAACCTGACGGCAGCTCCTTGTCATGTTCGGCCACTAAAAAGGTCAATTGCGTGTCTGAAAGATTCGTTTCTGGACTGTTGAACGAAACGACTTTGGCGAGAATTGAAGAACCGCTGCGAACGACTTCAAACTGCAGAGTCGTTGTCGATTGACGCTGTATTTCAATGTCAAGGATATCTCGCTGAACATCGACCCATGATTCAGAACCGATACGAGGATTCATTCCCTCAACGAGAAACGTCGGGGTGCTTCCAATGTCTGGGTGCATCATACCCAGTCTATCGATGCGGTGCTGGCTTGCTGGAGGTTGAAAGGCATCCACTCCATCTGAGGGATGGTATGCTACCATTGCGATGCGAGACCCGTGGGAATCGGCAACACCCATGAGGTAAGGGTCCAATTCCGCGCATGTGGGGCACCACGTGGCAGTGATTTCTTCGATCAAAAGGCTGCGGCCGAATGGTTCGGTTTGAACGGGTTGGTCAAGCGACGAAGACGAGTCAAGAACCGTTGCATGAACCACACCAACACTCGGTATCGTGGCAAGAATGGCCACGGTGAGTATGCTCCCAAGCATCTTGCTTGAGAGTCGAGTGGCCCGGTCCATGTTTCTCCCACGAGTGCGCACCACTTATCCCTTTGTTCAACCAATGATTCCATCCGAGGTTTCTTCAACTGGGGGCAGGCAGAATGGATTTGAGGACACCTGTATGGCAGACCACTGGATTGAAAATCACAAACGTGATTCTTGGCGACGCCAAGCCAAAGCCAGTGGATACCGTGCACGGTCTGCCTTCAAGTTGAAACAAATTCAAGAAAGGTTCGGATTGATTCGCCAAGGCGACATCATCCTCGATGTCGGTTGCCATCCAGGTGGCTGGGCGCAGGTTGCTACGGAGTTGGTAGGGAAAGAGGGCTGGGTCATCGGTGTTGACCTTGAGGCTTGCCAGCCAGTAGAGGGAAGTATTCTCCTTGTCGGTGACATCACCGAACCTCACACGCAAGAGCGTGTTCTGCACGAACTTCAAGGCCGCCCGTTGAACGCTGTTGTTTCGGATATATCTCCAAACATCACTGGGAAATGGGACATGGACCAAGCCGTAGCAATGACCTTGGTTGCGGACGTTTTTGATTTCTCTCTGCCGCTGCTTTGCAAGGGTGGTTCGTTCACTTCTAAAATGTTCCAGGGCGTGGGTGTTGAAGAGTTAATCAGTGCAGTGAAACCGTTCTTTTCCGATGTCAGACGATTTTCTCCGCATGCATCGCGTAATTCATCGTCTGAAGTCTATCTTATTTGCAGAAACTTCATGCCTTGGAAGGCTCGAAAATTGGCAGTCCGTGAAGATTACGAAAAGGCGTTGAATCTCAAACTCAGCGGTGACGACATTGCAGAAGCACCTGATATCGTCACCTCGTCGTTCAGTGTTCGAAAGAAAAAGGGTGAATAGATTGAAGAGCATTGATGCGCAACGTTCCACCCATGGTTCGTAAAAAAACCCCACGCCGCCTTAGCAGTATCAACAAAATCCACCGTCGCCAAACGGTAGAGAATTTGCGAGTGAATCGTCCAGTTCGTCGATTAGAATTGGTTCTTTTACGAATCTATCCGCGTCGAATGATCCGTTCAGACACCTACGTCGGTCCAGTTGCAGCAGCATGTGGTCGAGATGAAACTGGACTGGTTGGAATTGTTTTGTGGGATAAACAAATTGGACAAGTGAAAGTGGGCGATGTGATACGAATCGAATCCGGTTGGTGTCGACAAAGAGACGGCCAACTTGTCGTGAGCACGGGTCGAAATGGCACATTGCGGGTTTTAGATTGCTAGATTGAAC
>DAME01000013.1:20442-24096 GCA_002499545.1 Euryarchaeota archaeon UBA88 | reverse complement strand
AAAAGAGGCAATTGCGCACACAACCATAAAGAAGGTGAGGTCATGGGCCGATTGTTCCTGAGGGATTATGATGACTGATAGAGCGACTAACTGCACATCCTCCGGCGTTCCACTAGCGGAAACCGGTTCCACTTCCTTCCCCTGCCCAGCCTGCAGCGATTCCATTGGCCGCAGCCCACGATGCCGAAATCAAGGTGTTCTCTACATCTGCCCGAGTTGCAAGTACGAAGGACCCTGAGGTGATTTGGATGGGCATGGTAGCAATGACATACAAACTCAATCCAGATTCAGATGTCGACAATATTGACGCTGACGCTATTGCTGAAACGGTCAAGACCCTCAGCAACGATGTCTACAATATTCAATCGGTTGAAGTCAAGCCTCTCGCTTTCGGTCTCCAATTCGTTCAAATCCATGTTGTCATGGATGATGGTGAAGGATTAGCAGATGCTCTGGAAGAACAAATCGCATCCATTCACGGCGTAGGCGAACTTGAAGTTCTCTCAATGGGTCTTCTTTGAAATCAAAGCTGATTCAATGGACACTGCATAAACTCTCGAAGGAGGGTTGTTGCGTAACTCCCCGAAGCAAGTGTGAACCTGAAACGAATGCAAGCGCCTTCCGGATGCCAACGGCTGTTTTCTCCGGGCCCTGCTTTCCACCGTTCACCCATTGATTCGTCGTTCGCAATCGAGACGGAATCGACGCTCAACTCGTTAAAGCCCGTGATTAGTGCACGTCGAGTACCCCGAGTGGAAAGCCGTGGAATTGCTTCAACTTGCCAATCGGTCCCTTCAAGTCCCATAGAATCAATCACTCCCCGTTCGATTACACCGCTTTCACCTTGACAGGTTTGAATATCACTGCCGGGGAGAGGTCCGGTCGGCGCGAGGCGGCCCATTTCGCAATTCCGGGATATTCGAGGAAGTGTACGTTCTTCAACGAAGACGCAACTCGATGCATCCAATTGTCCCTTTTCGTCAATTCGTCCGACCATGTCTCCTGCGATCGGAGTGCTGATGGGATGGTCTGCCTCGAGCCGAGCATGCAGGGATTTGTTGAACACAACGGATTGAAGTGCGTGAACTGTCATGAGTTGCAGATTTCCAGGGAGTTTACGAAAAGCTCCAACGAAGTCGTCAGGTCGATGCAACAAGTGTTCGACCATTTTCCGCTCAAAGCCAAGCCAGCGTGGGGCGAGTTCTACACCTTCTTGAGTTGGTCCGTTCTCGCGGACATGTTTTCTGAAGGTAGCGACTTCTTGATTTTCATTGACACCTTCCATAGCAATGTAGGTCATCACGGCTGACTCCCAATCATCAGCTACGACGTGTTTCCCTACTTCTGCAGTCACCGGTCGACCAGCACCAAAGCGCTGAGGTCCAATCCAGTTAGGGAACGTGTTGTCTCCGAGTTTTTCAGCCATTTGAACACGTATGCGCTCAACTTCGGCGAGTGCGTCTTCTGCACTCATCGGTGTTCCGTCAGGGTGTGTGCATCCGCGTGCTACGATGGTGAAACGATTTCCTCGGTGATTACCAAAACCAATTTTTTGGTGGGTTCTTCCAAGAACCTCAATTTCCACATCAGGGATACTAACTGCTGCAACCTTGGCTTGGGGTGCGTCAATGACGAACAATTGCTGGGTCACTGCTCGCTTGTCTTTGGTACCTGCAAAGAAGATTCGGTTTCGAGGAATTGAAAGCGCTTTTGATAGCGTATTGCAGAAGCGATTGGTTTCCCAATTGGTCAGCATGACTCGAGCAACGGTGAAACGACCTCGCTGGTCGAAGTGAATTTGGGTGGCGATTTCCTCGACCCGAAAGTCGGCGACCCTCGCTTTGAGTACTCCGCCAATTCCACTGGATTTTGTAGCGTAGCCATCCAATCCAATGGCTTCTGACAACGAGTCAGTCCATGCAGTCACATCAACACCCCTTTCAGAGGTTGATGCTAGCGAATTCTTTACCGAGGCCTGTTACAAGTTCTTTCAGCACTTTCTCAGTAGATTTCTTTCCGGTGGTTCGGATGTAAAATTCTGGATCGTCAAGCTCAGGGTGTCCCGGGAAATAGTTTGCATATTCCACGCTTTTGCTGCTGTTTAAGCGTTCTCGGAGCATCTGGAGGGCGGTGTGACTCTCGCCAATGATTCGCAATCGAAGTTCATTTTTTTCGTTGAGGAGGACTTTTACAGGCATTGCAATCGTTCTTGGCACCTACCTCCTTGTTTTGAACCTTCTCCTCCTTCAATGACCTTCAACAAAAAAGAAGAATCGAGTGACGCCGTGAATCGAGTCTGATAACCTCTCTTCGCAAATCATTTCTACCCCCTTTCTTTTTTAGTGCCTTGACTTCGCAAGACCGATGGATGCCGATTCGTTGGAGGAGCGAATGGCCCTGTGGTCTGGTACTTTCAAGAAATTGTCACCTGTAATCCTCGTAGTTGCCTTCTTGTTCACGGCGACTTTAGGATTCCAACTCGCATCTTCACCACCTACATTCAACACGGACTTATCCGATTTTGCGCCGGATTCAGAGTCGAGTGATGCTCACGAACGGATTCATGATTATTTTCCAAATGAGTCCAGACCGATGTTCGTTCATGTTGAGGCTGATGACGGTTCTAATATCCTTTCTATAGAAAATATTCATGCGATGAATGAACACTTATTGGTCATGAAAAATGAGTCTTCGAAACGTCAAGACGCCGTCAAAGTGTGGACTACGGCTCCCGGCATTGTCCAGCTGGGCTTGGATGAAGAAGGCGATGGGGCTTCACTTCAGTCAATGGAATCGTGGGGACAAATCATCGATTTAATCTTCGAGGATGAAGAAAAATGCAGCTTGACCTCCGATGACCAGCTTCTCTCCGCTGCACGGTACGCTTCTTCAGCACTGTTGCATACGGATTTGAACATCGATGCCAGTTGTACATATCTGAGTGACGGAACTGGAGACGGAGCACCTCGAGCATCTTCGACGCTCTGGGTTCTGGAAATCGACCCAAATATGGATGCTGGTGAACGCAAAATCATCCAAGACCAACTTCGGGACCAGTTCGCTGTACTTTCTTCCTCTTCAAACCTCAGTTACGGTGTTGCATCACTTGATTTGATGTCCTTCGATATCGACGAAGGCACGTTTGATAATCTGGCCCTGCTGATTGTTTTGGCTTTAGCAGTGGTTGTCTTGTTACTGGCAATAGCGTTTCGATCCATTCACGGCGTTTTGTTCCCACTGATTGGACTGTCTTCCGCACTGATATGGACGTACGGTTCTTTGAGCGTTCTAGGAATCCAATTCACTGCCCTTGAAGTCGCTGTAGCACCTTTGGTCTTAGGTCTGGGCATCGACTACGCGATTCATCTTCAACGGGCTTTTGCCGCCATCCGCAAACAACATCCAGACCCCTCCGAAGCATGGATTCGTTCATGTTCCCGACTTTCTGTACCGTTGTCGCTTGCCGTCATAACCACCGTTTCAGCCTTTTTAGCGAACCTTATTTCACCGCTTCCTCCAATTGCTACATTCGGCTCAGCATTGGCCTTTGGCGTCGTTTGTGCTTTCATCTGCTCCACAGTGATTGTTGGAGCCCTTCACGTTGTTGGCAATCGCTCAACTGCAGTCCAGACCTCCAATCCGATTCGAATGCCG
>DAME01000013.1:0-20046 GCA_002499545.1 Euryarchaeota archaeon UBA88 | reverse complement strand
TCAGGTGTATCCATCTTTGGAGCTTTGTCGCTGGAAACTGATTTTGACCTTGCTGACTTCGTTGACCCAGATATGGAAATCATGGAAGTTCGTGATGATATTGCCACCAGTTACGACAGTGCTGGGTGGAAACTCGTGTACATTCTCTTCGAACCCTTGGATGGCCAGTCCACTGTTCCAGGCGACAGTACCCTGTTGGACGAACTGAGGGGTCTTCATGTGGACTTGGAGACCAATCACGGCGTCGTAGGTACCGACGTGAACCCTCCGTCACCGTCGTATGAAGGTCCGTATGTGGTGCTCCGGGATGCGATTTTGCGCGATAATTCCTTCGGAGTGACGCACAACCTCGAAGTCTATGCAGGAGGCGTTTATGTAGAAAACGACAGTTTAGAATGTGATTTGGGGAGCGCATTCTCAGCACTTTCTTCCAACGAAACGGTCGCTGACGCACTCACAGGCGAGACTTGGGCTGAGCGCATTGAGCAGACAGTCTCCCTGACTGGCGGTGAAATACAGTACCTGCGCAATGAAATCCGAGTCGAAGCATCGACTTCATCCGAGGCTGAGAAAGTCATCAGCAATATCGAAGAACAACTCGGAAGTGAGTCATCGTCTGGAACGCTTCGCAGCAGTCTTGCAGGTCATGCGCAGCTGTACGTGACCGGTGATCTTGTCATCTTGCAAACCGTTCTTGACGGTCTGAATGCATCGCAAGTCAAATCCACGGCGATTTCATTGGCCGTATCGTGTTTAGTGCTGCTCATCCTCACCCGTCGCTTCATTCCCGCAGTCGTTGTACTGCTCCCCGTCGCTCTGGCATCACTATGGGTGGCGGGTTCAATGGCTGCTTTAGGATTGAAGTGGAACGTGCTCACAGTCATGGTGACGGCGTTGACGCTTGGAATTGGAATTGACTATTCCATTCACATGTGGCGTCGTATCGAAGTTGAACTTAAGCGGCAAGACAGCCACTGGGACGCTCTTCGCGCAGCTCTTTCCACCACGGGAGTTGCTTTGGTGATCAGTGCGTTAACGACCGCCTTCGGTTTCATGGTTCTGCTGTTTTCTCCAATGCCAGTCATCCAAGATTTCGGTTTAATTACTGCGGTGACGGTCTTCTTTTCGCTACTTCTTGCTCTGCTGTTACTTCCAGTGCTTGTTGAATTAACTGCACGCAACCAAGAGGCAGTGGTTCGTCCAAGTGCAGTGCGCATTACCGATGAAGATTAGCGCGGTGACAGTGCTGCGGCAATATCACTCATCTCGAGGTCCTGTTCACGTGCCACGAGTGCAAGTCCCATCCACGCCGTTGCAAAACCGAGGGCTTGCTGTTTTCTGACTGCTCTTCGTTCGACTTCCTCGATGGGAATTTGTGCTGCTTTGGCGATGAACTTGGCTAATCGTTGGGTTAACTTTCCACGTGGGTCCAGCGGGTTGCTCACTTTGATTTTTGATGATGCAACCGTTGATGGATGCTGATTCGGTAGCGGAAGGGATTTGTTTTCTGAATATGGTTCGTTTTTGTCAACATCCGTACTTGGTGCAACTGGGTGCAGAAGCCGTGATGGGCGTGGTGACCACCCGAGGGGAGAAGTTGCACCTGCAAGAGATACGGCTGGCGTCAAGGCCCCTTCCTCTCCGATGAGCCATCCTTTTCCAATCAGGGCTTGAACAGCAGTCTCAGCCTCATCAGGACTCATCCACTCCATGTCAAAGGAGAGAATCCGCTCCAAGTCAAGCGAATCCATCGGCTGACCACTACGGAAACAGATTGCGAGCACGCGCCGAATATCTTCAAAATCGTCGCTCGCCATAGTGTGTGACACTCCCTGATTGTTGAAGAACTTAAGCCATTGACGCTGGGTCTATGCGTGTGAAGGATTGATCTTCGTTTAACATCCAATGGCCGCACCCGTCTCCGACATAGTAGGTTGTTGGACCGACGTAGTGGTACTCACCACCACCTGGTAGTTTGGAATAATCTCGAACTGTCGTGCCAATTGGCTGGTTCATCAAAGGTGTATGAAGCTCAGATGACTGTGGCACACTGGTTGGTAATGCAGCATCTGCTTTCTTCGGTGGAGGCCCCTTGAGGCCGGTTGGTTTCTTCTTTGGTGAACTTCGTTTCTGTGGTCCGGTCAAGGGCGTCGATGGTTCACTGATTGGTGATTGTTGACGTTTCTTCAGCATGAACATAATTCCTCCAGTAGCAAGCAAGAATCCACCACCTCCTGCAACGATTACGGTAGTTGAAGAAAACTCATCTTGGCTTGCCGAGTAATTTTCGCTCCAAACATTGTTGACTTCGTCGAGTTCCCAAAGTTCTCCCTCTGCATCAACTTCAACCAAGAGTGTCCAACTTCCCTGTGGGACGGTTAACGAACTTCGAACGTTCAGTGCACTGTTTGCCGAGATTTCAGGAATCGATTCACGAGCGGCGATGGTCTTGTCTTCGCCTTGAACAATGCTGATGGTGATGTTGAAAGGCTGCTCGATTTGCTCTCCCGAACTCATCACCCGTATTGACATTCGAAGCGTCGAATCAGGTTCGAAACTCCCCTCAAAATTCACTGCGTCAATCGAAATATCAGGGCCGACGTTGTTCAGCGTCGATGTCAGCCATGGATTGGTAGGGGAGTTGCCTTGTGATGCTGTAAGAGCCCAACCCGCATCGTCACTTCCCTCTGCCCAACACGCGATACTGGCTTGTGTGGAGAGCGTTGACGGGTCTCCTTGATCTGAGAAATCATAGATGAAACTGAACATGGTTTTACCATCGAACACCGTAGAAGGTTCTCGGCTGAGAGTGAGGACTGGCCACTTGAAATCAAGAGACTGGATTTGGCAATTCAGGGTTAAGTTCGACGACCAGCCACTGGTTTCATCGATATTAACACCGATTTCAACATGGTCTAAGTGGTATCGGGAGATGCCTGTCGTCAGCGTTGATGGTAAAATCCTCGGAGCACTTGCATCGATGAACATGTTGGGCAGGTCCATCGAGTAGAGCAATACTGAATTGTATGGGTCCCAAATCTCAAGTGTGGTTTCATGCCATAATCCCGCACCACTTGGGGCGGAGAGTTCCGTTTCTAAAGTGCCATTGACGACATCGACGGTTGCTCCACCGTTGAATCGCTCAGTTTGTACCTTTCCACGCCAAAATACCGAGACTTGTCCATCGTAGGCGGTGTTACTCAACAAGTGATGGACCGTGGCGTTTAACGAAACGGTTTCCCCGGAAATAATCGTCCACCCTGCTTCTAAATCACCTTGTACCGAACCTTCGCTGTCTGCCAAATGCCGTAGTTCAATTGACATCTGTCGCTCAAGAGACCACATAGCATCTCGATCATTCACGCTCAGTCCGTCATAATCGCGAATCACAACACTGAGCAGACCGTCTTCCAGTGCAGAATTGGTCCAACTCCAATCTGCTTGGCCGATAAATTCAATCTTGAGGGTACTGTTCGTAACAGTGGATTGACACGAACTCTGTACGAGAATGCGGCCATCGATTGCCTCACATGTGTTCAGGTTCACATTGTAGCGTATCCCGAGTGATTCATCGCCACCAAGTTCAATTCGAACTTCGCTGATGTCGGAGAGTGAATTCGTATCTGCTACGACAACCTCCCACCCAAACGTACTGGTTGGTTCGATGCGTTGGCGGTTTTCAAGGAACGTCTCAAACAGCGGTTCGATTGAAACAAGAGTAGAAAGTTCCGATGTCCGACTTTCCCACCAAAGATGACCGTTGGTTGACATCTCAGTGGGGCGAATATTTTTGCCAGATAAATCGCTACCGTCCAATCGGACATGGACCATTTGATGGTCATCGTTGGCGGTATCATTCACGGTGAGGTTCAATGTCCACTCATTGTCGATATTCGAAACATACAGTTGGTACTGTTCATATTCTTGTATCGATGGTAGTGCATCTGCATCAGCGTCATGTAAGGCTTCAATCCAGACGTGTGCAGAAACAGTTTGTTGTGAAAAACCACCGACATCGAAAAAGACAAACTTCACGTTTCGCATCGATTCTTCATTGGTGTAGTCGCCGGTTTGTGGTGTGGTCGAGACTTGGATTGGATTGTCAACATTCACCACGATGTACTTCGATGATGGCAGAACATTCAACACGAAATTATCCTGTGTTCGAGCTTCTATCCATAACCGTCCCACACCTGAACTGTCGTTTTCCACGAGGTAGTTAGCGGTCGTTATTTGTCCCGTATCTAACTCAAACCATTCACCGGAATCGTTGAACCAACCCCCGCCCGGCAGCTCAATGTCCAGGTGGATTCGTGCTTCAAGAAGCCCGTACAACAGGTCCGTTCCTGTGGAATTAAATCGGTGGTCGATGTGAAGTTCAATCGAAGTACCTGCAGGGACTACTTCGAAAGATTCAAGCTGTGAATCACCAGAACTTGAGAAATTAGCCTCATACCCTACGACGTTCACATCCAAGATATTTTCCACTTTCATGATGTTAGGACTCGAGAAATTAGTGACCCGTAATCCATTGGTCGTGATTTGGATAGAGAGATATTCGCTGGTGAGAGCCTCATCAATTGCTAGACTCCACACCATGGAATCTCCATCACTGACTGACGATTGGAGTTGAACATCGACATCATTCGTGCGCATCATCCCATCTGGATCAGAGATGTTCCAGGTTTGGGCATTCGGATTCCAAACCAACACTGCAGGCTGTGAACCTTGGTTGACAAACCCATCCTCATCGGTGGCAGAGATTTGAAGCGAATACGAGGATTCAGTGCTGTAGGAAGAGTGGAATGTCGTTATTTCAATTGGCGCTGCGTTTGGATGAAGGGCAGTCGGTATTTGTGAGAGAATTGTTGCTTCCTCAGAATAGACCTTGACATTGTACAATTCTGGTATTTCCCATAAGTTAAGTTCAGTCGTATTCAGGCGAATCCGATACTGCATGAACGACTGCTCATTTTCGACTTGAACCAGAGAGTGGTTGCCGATGGAGAAGAAATCGCTTGAGTTTTGAATTCCAAGAGGGCGCCAGGCAGCGTTGCTAAGTGCTAACGGGTTGTCTTCGAACTTGTACTGAAGTTCGACCGACGTATTCGCACTTTGGTGACCGTCGAAGGAAAGCCAAACTGGCGAGGTTGCTCCTTGGGTACCTTTTCGCAAGTCGACGGTATCGGAGGAAATCCACCCATCTTGGTAGGCAGGATTGACGAAGAATTCTGAGACGTCGAGATAATTTGTAGACCAGGTAGAGAATCGGTAGTTGGAACTGTCGCCTGATGCAACAAGTAAACTTCCGTTGGTACTTGTGAGCGTGTGGTCAAACATGTAGGATGCAAGTTGAGAGTGCGTGCTCATGTAACCCGTCAATGGATTGTATCCATACACATCGTTCGAGGGCGACACAAATCCATGTGTCGAGATGCCTCCAGAAATCAAGATTTCATCGTTATGAACAGCCGAAGCATACGCTGCAATTGAAAACGAAAGGTTAGAAAGAAGTGTCCAAGAATCTGTGCTGGGGTCATAGACTTCAGTACTGTTGAGAGTGGTTGTTTCGACCGAATCGCTGGTCGAATTGTACACGGTTGTTTGGCCACCGATTGCATACAGCTTTCCGTGGAAGGCGTTGATAGAGAATGAATGCCTTGCAACATTCATGTTCGCCATTTCATCCCACGCTTTGGAAGCAGGATTGTACCTCATGAACCGATCTGTTGTATCCGAGCGATTTTTGATGCTCACGCCTCCGGCGACGTACACGAATCCATCTAAATCATCAACGCCAGCAAGGCCGACCGCGGTTCCAGGCGGCATTGGGTCTTCTTGGGTCCATGTTTGGTTCGAGGCATTGAAAATCTGTACAATTCCCTCAGACTGCATTTCAGGTGTGGCCATCGGGTAAAAATCACCGATGGTGTAGACCTTGTCGCCGATTGAAGCGCAACCAAAATACAACTGGTCTGACGCCATCGAATACGGATTCGGGTACCAAGTTTGGTTCGAAAGGGCATAATTCTCGACAAAGTTTGTCGATGTTTCATCACCGTTTGCAGTTGGGTCCGGGTCGATTCGCCCACCGATTAGCATAATCTCATCAATTGTCTCAACATAGGCAGCACACGCACCTGTTCTTTGCACAACCAAACCACCTGTTGCGATGTTTTGCCACGATACGAGAGGACGATTCAGGGTTGCGCTACCTGATGAATTATCGATGGAGATGTTCTTGAGTGTGAAGCCTTGAGATTCGTTGAAATCATACGATTCGTGTACACTTCTGAATGCTTCCTCGTCGGCGTTGAGGTCGGAATTTACTGTCGAGGTGAAAAACATACTTGATGGTAGCAGAAGTAACATCAACGCTACACCGAGAATTTGCGCTCGATGAACGGCGTTATTGCCCATGATTTCCCTACGGGGCACGCTTCAATAGATTATCCCCTTCATGCGATGGATTTCAGAAGTGAGTTCAAGAACTGTCGTCGACAAAGGTTCGTGTTCAATCCATAGTTTCATTGGCATCTATGCATTGCGCGCACCGGAGTGGTCGTTATGACGCGTGAATATATTGCCCGAGACCCTCGAACTGGCCGTCCAATTGAGATGAACCGTCGTCCAAAAGTGGAGAAGAAAATCAAATCCGAAACCGGCCCATGGGTGAATCTCTCACAAAGCGAAATTCTGCAACTGTTCGACGGAACCGTCGATTCAATCCCTAAGCGATGGATGAACGCCACTCATTCACTCACCCTCGTGGATGCAGTTAGAGCATTGGGAAAATTTCAAGGCCATCACGTGCAAAAAAGTTACCCACTTCTCATGCAATCTTTCGAATCCGAAGACCCAGCGATACGCGTAGCATCCCTGCAAGTACTTCCTGAAGTCGCCGTTTTGAAATCCGATGAATTGTTTGACTGGCTCTCAGTACTCATGGATGACTCCCACCCCGATGTCCGCAAGGCTGCAAGTCACTGCCTCAGTGTCACCTCACCAGTGTTCCCATCAGGTGTTGAATCGATTCTTGCCAATGAACTTCGTTCCTCAGACCGGTTGCGCAGTGCTGCGGCATGGAAAGGTCTGACTGGGTTGTGCGATACGTGGCCAGAAGTTGTGGTCGATCACGTTGATTCACTGCTGTTAGAAGAAGACACAATGCTACGAACAAAGGCTACCAAGTTGCTCAGAAAGATTGTCAACCGCGGAGATTCTGCTGTCTGGGACTTGATTTCATGGTCGTTGAATGATTCTGCCGTGGAAGTTCGAAGGGCGGCTGCCAAAACGCTTCCATCGCTGGCCCGTAAAGAATCCCGAATAGCAACTCTGTTCGCTGAGCGAGCGATTGTTGACCCTGATTCTGATGTTCGTTTGAGTGCTATCAAAGCGATTCAAACCCTCGATTCCGACCATGGTCGAGCACGCGAACTTGTTCTCAAAGGAACTCGCTCAAAGGATGTTCAAGTTCGTTCGGCATGCATCGAACTCCTTCCTCGACTGTTTGGTGAAGATATTCTCCGTACCATGGCGAGCGATTTACTCAAAACCGAGACAGATGCCACAATTATTGCCTCTCTCAACGAAATGACATTCGATGCCTCCCTCGACGGAACAGAAGCTCAGAAAAATGCACAGTTGGCCCCTTCGGCTCCAGTTCCGGCGATTGACCGAGAAATCGCAGAAGCCCACGGCATGCGGGTTGGTTTGGAGCCTGAACGGCCACAGCCTCTGGCTGATAAGCCACCGTCCGAGCAATCAACTACTGCAGCCGAGCAGGCAGAGAAGAAACCTGCTGAAACAGCAACTGCTCCTCTGTACAAGGCAGTATCACAAGATGAGATGATGGGGTACGATGATGATTTTGAAGACGAATCTCCCGACGATGATGCAGATTATTTCTAAACGTGAACCTGAATTGAGTTTCATATCCAAGAAAATCTATGTCGGTATGGTTAAGAAGGAATGGTCAGTGGGCCGAATGCTTAGAGGTGAATATGATGGCTGAAGCATTTAACGATAAGGCTGAGCAATTCGAACGCTTGTGGGATGGAATCACCCCGAAAGGCGTCAATCGCAACAAATCCCTCAAATTCCGACAGTACATGCTCGAGCATGTTCGTCAAACTCGCCGACCACTTACCCGTGAAAACGCTCGCAAGTATTGGATGGGCGAACTACAAGCAGAAATCGCAGAACGCGATAACTTCTGATTCCACTCGAACGGGTCGCCACCGTCTCGGTGACCCTTCGACACCCTGAGACGGAGATGAAAACATGTTCACAACAACCCGCTTCGATTCTTGGGACTTACCCCAACACCTCCTTGATGGACTCTCTTCAATGGAGTGGGAATTTGTAACCCAAGTCCAAAAAGATACGATTCCATTGGCTCGTAGTGGTCGTGATGTCATCGGACAAGCACGTACAGGATCTGGTAAAACTGCTGCTTTTGGAATTCCGATTATTGAACGATGTTCACCTACTGGAACCCTTCAAGCACTGGTACTCACACCCACCCGTGAACTTGCGAACCAAGTTGCCGAAGAATTTTCAGTTCTGCAAGGGAATTCTGGCTTGAGCATTCAAACCGTGTACGGCGGAACTGACCTCGATAAACAGGCCAAATCACTTGCTGGCGGCGTTGATATCATCGTTGGTACACCTGGTCGAGTGATGGACATGTCCGAGCGAGGACACATTTCGCTTGAGTCTCCAACCCTGTTTTGTCTCGATGAAGCCGACCGGATGCTCGATATGGGGTTCTTTCCTGACATCATGTGGGTCGTTGAACGGATGAAACACCGCGAACAAACGTTGCTGTTCTCTGCAACATTCCCACAGGAAATTATCGATACTGCTCATGAATTCATGTCTGAACCTGAGTTTGTTCTCACCAATTCTGACGAGCTCGACATTCCGCCAATTGACATGTACAGTATCCGTATTGGTCGTGCCAACAAATTATGGGCACTGGGACGCTTAATGTGCCGGATGGATGATGAAGACCAGACGATCATTTTCTGCAATACAAAGCGTATGGTCGACCTCGCTGTTCAGCGACTGAATAAACATCGATTCGTGGTCGAGGGTCTGCATGGAGATTTGAGCCAAAATCAGCGTGAAAAAATCTTGAATCGATTCAAAACCGGTGAAGTGAAAACCATCGTTGCTACAGATGTCGCAGCCCGTGGAATTGACGTTGATGGCATCACTCTTGTCATCAACTACGACCTTCCTGTAGATTTAGATTCCTTTGTTCACCGCGTCGGCCGAACGGGCCGAATTGGTCGCAAAGGAGAGGCGTGGAGCCTTGTTTCGCGTGACGACTCACCGCAACTCTCCAAGATTATGGCGACCTATGGCCTTGATATTATCGAGTCGGAAACTCCAGAACTTCCGCCTGGCGTTGACCGAGACCCCGTGAAGCGCCAAGACGACTACGGCGAATCTGCTGACGTGTTTGGATTCGTCACTCTTCAGTTAGATATCGAACAGTCTGCTGCCGGTTCATCTCTCGATGTTGCATCATGGTTCCAGCAGTCACTTCGTTGTGACGAAATGGCCATTGGTGATGTCCACTTCAACAACGATGCTACGTTTATCAGCATTCATACAAGCAAGGTTGGCCTTGCCATCAAGGCGCTAGAGAAGCACGAAATGAAAGGTCACAAAGTAACCGGTCTTATCGTAGAATAACGCTATTCCTCTTGGTCGGCGTTTCGTACTTTGAACAGCGACGTATGCCACTGGCCGTGCTCGTCCTTACGTTCTATGGTCATCGTAGTTCCTGCAATGACAACCAGACTTAATGCTGAAAGCGACCATGCATAACCAATCGCATCATCCCATCGATTTTGTGCCTGGCCACATTCCGAAGTAACTAATTCAGAGAAATAGCAGACATCAAGGGTTTCCTTTGCTTCCATTGCCTCTTCGTTTGTCGTTACATTGAAGGCTGCAAATGCGATCAGGACCAGTGCGATTCCAATCATAGCGACATGCTTTGATTCCCAGACCTTTCGGACTTGTAGCCGCCATAGCTCATCGGTTGACGCACTGGCATCGAGGGTTCGAGCGGGGCCACCAACTCTCCAAAACCATATCAGCCACATGGTGATAAGAACGACTAAGAATCCCCACTCGTAGACTGCAGTGTGGAAATTCCACATGCCTGAAAGGCATTCTGGTTGATTCGGGTTAGCAATACAGTCTTCCAATGCAATTGGGTAAAACATGATGAGACGAACTAAATTCAAGACATAAATAATCGAACACATGACCACAATGGAGCGAATTTTCAATTTTTGTGGAACACCTTCAGTCATCGCGACCAAGGTTGAAAGGAATATCATTTCGTGAACACCTGCACATTCATCGGAGACGTACAGGGCCACTGTGTTGTAGTTGCCAGGAAAATCTGGGTGGGTGAAATCCAGTCTGGTCAACCAACCGTTGTGCGTGGATAAGGTTGAGGCGACAAATTCTCCATCGCTGTACAATAGATTGGTCGCAGCGTTCCATAACCATGCTTCAGTGACTTGAATAGGTGCAAGAGTATCCGACGGCTGGGTGAGAAACCAGTAGAAGGCTTCAACGCACAAGAGTGCAATGGGGAAACGAGCATAGCGCATTCCAAGTTGACCAACTTCAGACCACGTAAGATCGTCTTTCCTAGAGACGGCCGCGGGCTTTGAGGTCATGCTACATGGTAGATGTTCCTGTTCATCAAGGTGTGGTCGATTCATGAATTCGTAGTTCCGTTCTTTTTCACTTTGATTAAGTTACACTCATGATTCTCGAGATATAAAAGGGAGGACGCACTGGCCAAACCATGGTGGAAGTAGTTCCATACGGTCTTGGGGCGTCTGTGCTACCTACACACCGGCTTGATGTGATTGGTTTTTTCTGCCCTGTACCTGTATCAGAAGCTAAAAAGGCACTCAAGGGCATGGGTAAAGGCCAAATTTTGGAGGTCTGGGCGGACGACCCCGAAACGCTTCATGATATGCCGTTACTCACTTCTCGAAACAGTAACCATATCCTTTCAGTCGAAGAGCGAGCTGGTGAACTTCGATTTTTAATAGAGGTGATTTCTTGATTGATGAGATGCAGAATATTGCGCTAACCGAACCGGCATCGGTTCCGAGTGAAGCAAAACTTCCGACAGAGTATGGAGATTTCAAAATTCGAATTTTCCATGAGCCGAGCACAGGCTTTGACCATGTTGCCCTTACCTTAGGCGATATGTCTGGACCAGACCCAGTCCTTATTCGGCTTCACTCAGAATGTTTGACCGGTGACGCACTTGGAAGTCTACGATGCGATTGTGGTCCACAACTTGATGCTGCTCTTCGTGCCATTGCCCAGCGTGGCTGGGGTTGCCTGTTATACCTGCGCCAAGAAGGCCGGGGAATTGGACTCCATGCTAAAATTCAAGCCTATCACTTACAAGATCGAGGTGCAGATACATTGGATGCAAACCTCATGCTCGGTCTTCCAGGAGACGGACGCGATTACGGTATTGCCGCTAAAATGCTGCAATCACTGAACATTGATTCCGTTTCTCTTCTTTCAAATAATCCCAACAAGAAAGACCAGTTGACTGCGCTTGGGATTGATGTTGTCGAACTGATACCACTTGTCGTTGGTGTAGGTGAGGGAAACCGTTCCTACCTGGAAACCAAAGTTGAGCGTATGGGCCACACCATCGAACAAAGTAAACTGGATGAGTAAGAGGGGCCGTGACCGAGAATTGAACTCGGGCTGGCAGAACCACAATCTGCCGTGCTAACCCCTACACCATCACAGCCATGAGAGGTAGTCTGCCGTCATGCGCGTGGTATTTCAATAATCCGTAGAAGTCTTCATCAGAATCAATCGAAGAAACGGTACACATTCAACCATCTTATTGAAGTGGGTTCGCCCATCTCCTGTTGTATGGGCAGAGGTTCAACAAACCACTCCGTCGTCATCATCGTGTTGCTGGTACTGTTTTTGGCACCGCTACAAACCGTAGCATCTCGTTCAGTCCATCAAACGAATACCGTTGATTTGTTCCCGGAAGGTGGCTTTTCCAACGCTGAAGAGTGGACACTTGGTTCGTTCACTTCATTCGCTGAGACATCAGCGACCTACACAGATGTCATGGTTGCAGATGACAGACTTACCATGTTCCATCAACGTCCGCAAAACCACGATACGATGATCTTCTGGTCACAAGCGTCCCCAACCGACTCAAACAATTCCATCGGTTCGCCAGATTCGGCGTTCGCATGGACAACAGGTCCGGTGATTGAACTCAGTTCGTTCACGGCGGCTGGTTCTACTGCGTATGATGTATTGGATGTCCAAGTTGTTGTTGCTTTTTCAGTCCCTGACCCACTGTACCAAGATTCTGTCCGTATCTCGATTGAATACGATGGGGATTTTGAATCACTCACGACGTTTTCTCACACCCAAGGTTCCCTTGATTACATGTCAAACCACTGGAAGTACAACGTGAGTTCACTCTCAGATTGGAACTGGGCTACCATTCAGAATTCGATCCTCACCCTGGACTATGTCTCAGTAGGTTCGACAGATGACTCGCAACTCAACGTTGATGCTGTCGGCATTCAGGTGACGATGCAGACGCCGTGGTATGGCGGAGAATATGGTAGTGCAACGGCGCAGTTTAGCGGTCACTCAATGCCGATTCTCCCAGTTAATCTCTCCCTCGGTGTTTCGCAGAATATGGCACTTTCAGACTGCGGACTACAATCCAGCACTCCCGATGATGTCGGACGCTGGACCAGCGATGCCATCCTCACTCCACCCAATCAGCGAATTGGGCGTGTGCATTACACGCTAGATAACGAATCCATCGATGACGTTGAACTTGAATTTGCATCATCGGACGACGGTATAAGCTACGCTGACTTCGCACCCATGGACGAACACATGCTCCTTCCAGATTTTGAATTCACACTTCTTCGTGTCACTGCTAACGCAAGTTGCATCGCCTCACTCACCGTCGATGTTAACGACCCTACTCTTTCACTGACCGGACGTATTTTGGGTGATGTTGACGGACTCGATTCCACATATTCCCGCTGGCTCCTGTTCGTCAACGATCAACTTGTTACCAATCAGCCTGTTGAACTTTCATCCTCGCTGAACCAGATGTATCCCATCGGGCAATTCATGTCGCCCGGTGATGATTCGATTAGCGTCGAGTTGAAAGCGTGGTTCACTTGGGATTCCTTAGGGCATTCGAGTACCACTTCGTTCGAAGTCACTTCATTAGCTGTTACTGGAGGATACGAGATTGAATGGGATGAAAATCCAGTTTGTATCCCGGTTGGTGACCAAAGTCTCACTGAAGATGGCGGTGGGCGAATTCTACCGTTCTTGCATCGATGCACGGATGATAGAAATGATTTCGAAGAACTGAGCGTTGCGTTCACCAATTCCAACCCTTCTCTCGTCACCGTCGATACCACTCAGGGTGATGTCCGAATCTCCCTGCAGCCGGAAGCCTCAGGTCAGGCTACAATCGTCACAACGGTTAGTGACAGTGCAGGTAATCAGTGGTCTGAGACATTTTTGGTCAACGTTCAGAATGTCGATGACCAACCTCAACTCACCGAATTCCAATCTCTTGTTCCAGTTGAACTATCTGTCGCAACCACCGTCCCCTTTTCATTCACGGATATTGATTCAACTGAGTTGACTGCAACGACGAATCGAAGTTGGGCGACGATTGACCTCGTTGATCAAACACTCACCATTACCGCCCCCAACCCGGGTTTCACCTCACTTCTCGTGACATTGTGTGACCAAACGTCATGCCATGAACGAATCTTGGATTTAGAAGTCCTTGCTCTACCTGATTTGATTGTAGAAGAAATTGAACTTGGTGATGGAACGCTTCGAGCAGGTGACGTTCATTCACTGCGTGTCTTCGTCCGAAACATTGGTCAAGCCCAAGCGAGCATGGTATCGGTTCGGTGTGAATCAAATGCACAATTAATTGACTTAGCCACCCTCCCGTTGCTCGAACCGGGCCAGGTCGACTATGTCACCTGTGAATGGCAGGTCCCAAGCGATGTTTCGCAAGTCCAGATTAAAGCTACCATCGACCGAGGTATGGAAATAGCAGAGGGCCAAGAAGACAACAACATAGCAGTCGTAGCAGTACAAATCGAGCCTGCGGCAGAATCGGCAGATACTTCATCACAGTCTGTCGTCAGTGATGGGGTGTTTTGGGGTGGCAGTATCGTAGCAATTCTTGCTATTGTCGGACTGTTTGTCTTTTTGACGCCCGCAAAGATTCGGAAAGTCGAAAAATAATCCGGTGGAATGAGGTGCTGAAAAAACCTCCACTGTCGGATAACGCGAAAAACGCCCTCAAACTTGATAGGTAGACCGTCTCACAAAAGACTGCTTTGAGGTCGTGGGGACCGTTCAACTCGTTGACAAAGTGGATGTGGGAATCATATGTCAGTATTGAAAATACGAATAGAAACCGAGGAATATATTTACGAAGAATACGTCGAAGCGTGAAGGTCTCATTCTGGAGACTTCCACCGTCGTGGATAGATGTCTTCATCGAGAAGTACCATGTTTGGGCGAGCAATCTCGCCGTCAGGCTTGTTCACCAGTTCATCAGAACTGACCGTGAGTGTCACCACACCGACGGCCTCGCCTTTCAAGGTTTGAACATACACTTCTTTGCCGCTTTGAACGCCTTTTTCGATGTTGATCAGTCCTGGACGTAACAGCGGCGCACCATGTGCGAGGGCAGCAGCAGCACTGTCTTTCACCGTAGCAGAGGGTAGGTCGAGAAGCATTTTTTCAATGGGATGAATTATTCTCAGCAGGGCTTCGGGTTTACCACATTCCTTCCACAGCCAGTGTGCATCTGCTAATTCTTGAAGTGTCACACAATCATCAAGCGAAAAGACTCCGGATGTATCTCTGCGTAATTCCTTCAACTGTACTTTCATGTTGAGCAGCAAACCCATATCTCGAGCCATTGTCCGAATATATGTTCCAGCCTCGCAGTGAACACGAGCGATGATGTCCTTTCCTTTTCGCTCAATTAATTCAAACGAGAAAATTTTTCTCGTGCGAACTTGAACTTTGACAGCGGACACTTCCGGAGGAACATTGTAGACTCGTCCAGTTAATCGTGTCATGACTTCGTGAAGTTTCGCTTCATCGGGTTCTTCAGAAAACCGAAAGACGCAGACGTACGTCTTTCGATGGTTGAGAATCTTTTTTGTGAGTTTCATCGATTTTCCAGCCATAAGTGGTAGAACTCCGGTTGCAAAGGGGTCAAGCGTACCTCCATGCCCGAGTCGCTCAAGTCCGAAGAGGTCACGTGCCCATGAAGCAACTTGGTGAGATGTAGGTCCTGCCGGCTTGTCAAGAAGGATGAAACCCGCTGCTAAACGCTGTTCAACGTCACGTGCATCAGGTCTCCCTCCGATGGCTTGATTGGTTGTTGGTTCAGTTTCCAATATGTGATAATTCATCTCTCTGCCTCCAATATTTTGATGACCTCAGTCAAGACTTGCTGCTTGCTGAGGTTTGTCGCGTCCAGTACTGTGGTATAGGGTTCTCGCTGTTCAGGTAGCAGATTGTAGAGTTCCATGAAACGCTGCCCATCAACCGAGGCCCTCGTACGGTTCGCTTCCAAAGCGCGTTCAAGTGTTCCACCTTCTCGGGAAACGACGCGTTTTGCTCGCTCGTTTTCGTCGACATCAATCCATAATCTGTGAGATTTGAGCCCAAGCTTGTACGCCCACCAACCAGCAAGGCGTGATTCGACGATGGAGTAAGTTCCCTCTTTCATGTGTTCTTGGAGCAGAACATCCAAACTCCGGTCAACTTCGTCATCCATTGCGCAAAGTTTGCCAAAAGCCTCTAAATCTAACCCCCTACGTTTCGCTTCAGCACGAAATATGTCTCCACCGTTGATCGAAGACCATCCGTGGAGATCAACCAAGCCTTGAACCAGTGTGCTTGTACCGCTTCCAGGGTGACCTGAGACGGTGATGAGTGGCATGCTTACACCCACTCATGACGGCATACATCGCAGCGTTTAGTACGTGGACCCAATTTGGTAATTTTATCCATGCCGCACTCAGGGCATTCGGAACTGCGAGAGCGTCTGTTCGAACTGCTTCTAGCGGTACTCTCTTCTTTCGCAGTTGAACGATTCTTCGTAGGATTACTTCGCTGACTTCGCTCTCTTCTTCTTCGAGCATCACTGCTTTCAGTCGTCGTTGATGTTGCAACAAGATGGAGAAGCGGCTCTTTGATGGTTTTACCTGCTTCTACCAAGGGATGCTTTCGATAGCGGAACAGTTTGATGTGGCGGTCAATGATTCGACCGAGTGGAGCACTCATGCAGATATATGCACAAATCCAAGCTGGGAAAAAGAGAAACTTGTCATCAAGCAGATTCCACTCGGATGCCCAAGGCAAGGATACATAGTCAACACGGAAGTTTTCAACAGTCGTGGTCAGCCATGCAAAGATTGCCATGATAAATACAATGGTGAATACCATTGGCTTCATGGCTCCCATCTGAACCTTCAACTGTTCTGGCATCATTTGTTGCTGCAGCGTTGTTGCCTTTTCTTGTAGAATTGTGTCACGAGAGATTCTTGCATCGTTCAGCATTTTGCGGACTTGCCCATTTCGGTGACCAATGTGCGCTTGAGCAAGCGGGTCGGTGAAGAAGTTTCGAAGAACCGTATTCAGTGTCATCGAAAAACTTCCAAGAATCAAAACTGTGAACACGAAGTACGACTCTTCGGGCAACAGCGGTCCAAGGACAGGGTCTGCAGTCTCTCCTAAGAACAATCGAATTTCGGGATTGATCAGCAATACGGTCATCAGCAGCATGACACCGAGCATCATGAGCATTGAGCCACCGGGTGGTTGCGGTGGTGGAGCATTGGCGCTTGCCATAGTATGTGGGCGTAGCATAGAGGGCATGAAGGTTCGCTTGAAATGGTTTCCAATGAACGGGTTTAATCGATAGAGAAGAACGTTGAAATCATAGACCGTTGTAGCCAATCCATGCGTCGCCGTGAGCCTATAGATTTGGATCGCACTTGGCGACATTCATTGCCTATGCCAATGCCGAATCGCCCTGTTTGCGTAACGGAGTTTGAAGCGATTGAACAGCTCGAACGCCTTCCATCACATCCACGTATATTTTTGTGGTCTGATGCTCAAAGAAGATGCTTCAGCGACTGGGGTTTTATCGCCAGTGTTCGGCAAGGTATTCCTCCGGAAGGTATCGAAGCAGAACTCGATGCGTGGAAGGGACAGTATCCCGATGCTTGGCTAGCAGTTGACATGCGAGATGGCGTGATTCCTCCCTCTACCGGAACTCCGCTTGAAGAGGTACTCTCGGCAATTGGCCGACCTGTACTCATCATTGTGAGTAAGTCATCTGATAATGAGCAGTGGCCACAGTGGGTTCTGCCATTCTAGCGTTTCAGCGGTTCTCACCCTCTCGGGTTGGACGTTCACCAACTTCGGTTCAAACGAACACGAAGGCACATGACGGACACGTGATTGCATCAATTGGATTACTTGACATGCAAATTGGGCATATCTTTTCTTCCGCTGCATCGTCAGAATCTTCCGCAACATCCTCAGCGACTTCTTCGACTGCTTCCTCAGCGGCCTCTTCAGATGATGCTTCTTCGACTGCTTCCTCAGCGGCCTCTTCAGATGATGCTTCTTCGACAACTTCCTCAGCAGCCTCTTCAGATGATGCTTCTTCGGCAACTTCCTCAGCGGCCTCTCCAGTCTGGTTCGAGTTCCAAGCCTCGGCAGCCGTTTCAAGTTCTTTCTTCTTCAAGTAGCCGTTGTCATCTGAATCAAAATCAGCAGCGTGTTCGATGAATGCTTCGCGCTCACTGACATCAATTCCCGCAGCTTCCATCACACGGAGCAGCACATCTTCTCGCCACGAGACCTTAGGAGCTTCAACAGCTTCTTCCGCAGTCTCTTCTGAAGATTCAGCGGCTTCCTCAGTAGCCTGTTCATCGGATGCTTCTGATTCTGCCGCAGGGACGTCTGCGGTTTCGACTTCGTCTCCGAAGTG
Organism: Euryarchaeota archaeon UBA88; assembly: GCA_002499545.1. Lineage (GTDB taxonomy): Archaea > Thermoplasmatota > Poseidoniia > Poseidoniales > Poseidoniaceae > MGIIa-L1. The sequence continues at coordinate 1,925 of DAME01000013.1, read as the reverse complement.
GACACCATGGAATCGGCTCAGTGCTTCAGCATCAATCTCACCAGATCCCTTGATTTCAAACGAAACATCGAGTCGCTCTCCCTTTTCAACGAGTGGAATCATCCAGGTGATGTGAGTTCCATCTTCGCTCGATTCAGTGGTCATTTCGCAGTCGTCTCGCTTTTTACCGCCAGCTCCTCGAATGTGCCATTCCTTGATTTCGAAATTGTCAGGAATGACGTCGTTGATATAGACGTCTTGTAGGGCTGTATCGCCATCGTTTGCGAACAAGAGGAGGACTTCGTACCGTCCCTTACCACCCAATGGAATTGCCTGCTTACCAGCAGAGAAGTCACGTCGATGGTGAATGACGCTGATTGCGGGGGCGTCCTCAGCTTCACACGTGTAGAGCGGACCGTATCGGTCTGCTTTGGCCACGATTTGAGCAGGTGCTGTGATGTTGGAATTACTTGGAGTCGGGTCAGGTGACACAAGTTCGTATTCCATTGTCATGTTTTTGCCCGGCTTTAGAGAAATCGGGCCACGCTTTCCTACGGTGAGTGCCAGTGTAAAACCATCACCATCAGGCGAGCGGTTCATCTTCTCCAAGGTAATTCCGTTGATGACTTCAACTTCATACCCGCTCTTGGCTTCATCTGCCTCGAGTACCTTACCGTCAATCTTGATGACGATGGTCGCTGGGTCAGGTGCTTCGAAGAGTCCGGGGATGTCATCAGTAATGCGCATTAAGACGATGTCAGAAGAACCTGAATTTGTCATGGTGAGGCAAGCGTTCACCTTCTGTGAGCGATACGACCGCAGTCCACTTGTGGAGTAGGTCTTTTCGAGTTTTGCTTCAACGATTTGCAGCATCTTCGATTCTAAGGTGATTGTTCCCTCAGTCGAGCGAGACGCACGGGGTAAAATGGTGTAGGCAAGTTCGGTGGCGAAATCAGGTTTTGAGTGAGCCATAACGGTTCTTTCATCGCTTTCCCACTTTCCATGCGGTAGGACATCCTGCTTGACATCATGAATGTCGAATAACAGATCGTCACTTCCCTTCATTCGAACTTGCAACTTCACCAAGTCCACTGCAAACGACGAGCGGTTCTCAAAGGTCGTTCGACACAACCAGTTGTCCGGGCGCTCATCCTCACGCACACGCATGTAAGAGAAACCACGGCAGAACGCATCGAGTTCTCTGAAATTCAAATTCGACAGTGTGGAGTTTGCAGTGTAGGTTAGTGATGCTGAACCAGCATCAATGGCCTTGGTACTTGTAGCAACAACTTCACCTTGAATACTGAGGACTTGTGTTTCACCTGGAGCCATAGAGCCGATACTCCAAGTCATTGATCCGCCTTCTTGAACTGCTGCGCCAGTGTTTTCGAAAACCATTTCCGTAGGGATTGGACGGGAAACAACGATGTTGTCCACAGAAACCATTGAGACGTTTTCGACTTCGATTTCAAGTGAAATAGGTCCTCCCTCTTCAACGGACGGGACGGAAAGAGAACGACCGTCTGAACGGTCAGGATTGGTGTCCAAGCGTTCTCGCATTACAAGCATACGCTTTCCGTCGACCTTGTACTTCATGCTGTAATTCGCACCGGCTTCAAGTTCATCGACGGAAACTTGGTCGCCACCAATATCGGTCGATTCAGCATTGTCTAGCATAACGTCAATGTCATAGATTCGATCTTCAGCTGATGGATTGTTGACTTTGAGGACACCCTTGACAGACTGCTTGATGATTTCACCATCAGCATTGAGGGTTGACTTTTCGACTTCATGAAGGGTTCCTTCGAGTTTATCTCCGGGAACTTCATCAACTTCAGCACTGCTTCGAATGGTTGCTCCAGCTTGTTCGCCCACGAGGTTGTCAGGCGCTCCAAGAACGTCGTCTTCAACCAGAGATGCCGGTGCTTCCATCAAGAGGTCAGCAG
>DAME01000039.1 GCA_002499545.1 Euryarchaeota archaeon UBA88 | reverse complement strand
TACCCATTGCACAGACTTTCAAGTCTAGAATTGTAGATAGAGCAGCGTGAAGAGAATACCCAAGAAGCCACCAAGGGTGAGTTCTGGAGTCGGTTCATGGCGAACACCGTAGTAAATCACTGCCGCAGCGACCAGGAGCCCTGGAAAAACGGTCGGTGCGATTAACGTGTAGCCGATAGTTGTCAAAGCAGGAAGAACGAAACCAAGCCAAAACTTGTGCATCAAAAATTCATCATCGTCTTCAAAAATTGCAATAAACAGCGTGATGCATCCCATCACAATGACGAATGCTGCCCCCCAGAAGTAACTGAAGCAATCCCAGTTGGTGCACAGATTTCCTAGATTGAACATCCATACGATGCCCATGAAAAGAATTGCAGCGCCAAAATACTGCATGTTTTTTCGTTCTTCGGCTGTGCCCATGAAACCCTATTCTTGCCATATATCTTAAGTTTACAACCCGGCGAACAAAGCCAATATTGGCTTTTCACCCCGAATCTGTATTGCCACTCGCCCGGCGGAACTGCTGGGTGACTCACTTCAGCACTCTTGATTGCGGGAAAACGGGTGGAGGAAAAGTCCACTGTTGGAAGAAAAATTGGAAATTGCTTTGCAATGAAATTCCTTATCTGAAAACTAAGTAGTTTATATCTTCAATTTCACTGGGAAGCCCGTTAGCATGTCGAAAGCACGGGAATATTACGATAGCCTACTGTCCCAAGGTTACGCCGAACCACAGGCTATGCAGTTCACCCAGCAGTACTATCCTGACTTTTCACTGATGCCGTCTGCTCCAGAGATGGCTCCAGCCCCCCTTCCAGCACCCGTTGCGTCCAACCCATATGCTCCACAACCCGTTGGAACAACTCAAATCGGCCAGAGAGAACCTGAAGGATTCAATCCCTATGCTCCAGTTACCGGAACAAGCCAGAACGCCTCGTCATCCAAGTCCACTGTTTCAAGTGGACTCCCATCGATGCCCAAGATGAACGGTTTGTCAATGGACAAGATGAAGGAGACGTTTTCTGACAAGAAAGTGCTGGCCATCAGCGGTGCGGTCATCATCGCGATTTTACTCGGAGTTGTCGCATTCATGATTTCATCCAATAGTGTACCACTCGAAGGTACTTGGATTAACTCAGACGGTCAAAAATCCACATTCCATGAAGACAACTCCTACACCGATGGAACAAACCTTAGTTCAATGTGGAACCTCGATGGAGACGATTTGACACTGATTTCAACCGGACAGCAAAGTTTTGAAATCTTTAATGAAACCCAAGTGATTGACATTAGTTTGACTCAACACATTACCGTTTCATTTTCCAGCGATGAAAAAGCCCTTTGGATGAAGGTGGACTCTGTAGAATCAAACGGTGAAGTGACTAACAGCTCAGATGACTGCATTCTTTTACTGAAAACATCAGTTGCAAGCAACCAGGCACAATACGATACAGAAGCATCCAACTATCAAGATGAAACGCCAGATATGTGTAGTTCAGAAGTCGAAGAGTGACTTCAGAAATAGAACATCGTAGGGCCTTCTTTGCCGACAGGAGGTGCGGTGAAATAGGCTGCAAAGCCACCCATGATCTTTCCAACTTCAGGTGCTGCTGCGTTAAAGTTCTCTTGCGTGTCGTAAACCGCTAAACTGGTGATCTCACCTTCTGAGGTTTCAACCGTGCACACCGATTGGATTCCGGGGAGGGCAAGCATGGTCGCTCGCTTGCTTTCAAGCAGTGCAATAACTTCGTCTCTCTTCGATGCATCATAGGTAATTTGTGTGACTCTGCAGTACATAAATAACGCACGAGGATGCGATGTATAATGTTTAGCAGGGCAAGCCTACTTTGATGGTTTTGACCAAATCTCGACCCGCTCTTGGCCCCATGATTCAACCGAATCAAGGAGCATTCCGGCGGTTTCCAACACCGCAGCATCGATACGGGATGCGAACCCCGAGGCGTGTTCTACTTCACTGTGAATAAGAATGAACTGATCGACGAGGTTTAATTTGAGAAATTCAAGAATAGTTGTGGGTCCGCCTTCAACCATCAGGCGTTGAATCTCTCGGTCTCCGAGCAAATTCAAAAGGGCTGGCAAAGAACGGAAATCCTCACCAAGCACCATCGTTTCGTGCCCGTCATGAAGCAAAGCAGCTGATTCCGGCATTCGTTGGTTCGGGTCAATAACAATACGCAAAGGCTGCCGGTCCGCCGTAATTCGCCGTACCGTCAACAAGGGGTCGTCGCGAATGACGGTTTCCACTCCGACGAGAATTGCATCGCATTCACTGCGAAGCAGATGGACCTTATCCAAGCACGGCTCTGAGGTGAAGCGTTGTGGATGCTCGCTCCGGTCATCCACCGAGCCGTTACGGTCAACTGCCAGTTTCACCGTCACCAGCGGTTTTCGGTGTTCACACCAGTGCAAGAACGGTTGCATTTGTTCGCTTGCGTTTGATTCAAGAAGACCTTGACGAACCCGAATTCCCGCATCGTGAAGAACCTGTATTCCTGAACCACGAACCGTTGGATTGGGGTCTTGATGCGCGACGATGACTTCCTTGATACCGGCCCACATCAAGGCTTCAGTGCACGGGGGGGTACGTCCGAAATGGTTGCAGGGCTCGAGAGTGACATACGCTACTGCACCGTTGGGTGAATGACCGTTTGTTTCAGCATCGTGAATAGCCATTTGTTCGGCGTGAAGCCCACCAAGATGGTCGTGCCAACCCTCGGCAATGACTTCATTGTCTTTGACTAAAACGCAACCGACCAATGGATTTGGAGAAACTTTTCCACGACCTCGTTCAGCCACTTGAAGCGCGTGTGTCATGAACTTGACATCGTCATCACTCCACTCCATCACGACCCTCCAACCAACGCCATAGCATGTGTGTTCATGAGTTCTTGCTTTCATCCAAGAGGGAAGTATTCATTCATCCAACCCCTATCGCAGAGCATGACCTCAAGCGGTGACGGACCGAGTATAATCGAGTTTGTGCCCGACTTGACCACCAAGAAAAGGAAGGGTGTTTACCGCCCAATTTATGCTGACGTGTTCTCGAAAGACACCAACCAAGGCGGCGACGTGAACGTTATTCATCTCATGGTCAACCCCTTTTCAGGAAAAAAGCAGGGCGAGAGCATCGCCCAACAAGCAAAAACAACCTTCGAAAAAAAATCAATCAAAGTGACTACCCACGTTTCAGCCTCTTCGGGTCAACTGATTGAATTAGCGGCGCATCTAACCACTGAAACGACTGACGTGGTGGCTGTAGTAGGTGGCGATGGTAGTCTATCTGAAGTAATAACAGGCCTCATGCAAGCAAAATCTCAGTGTCGAATAGGCCTTATTCCGGCAGGTACCGGTAATTCGATGGCCAACGACCTCAAGATCCAGAACACCGAGGAAGCTATTCATCGGATCTGTAATGGTAATTTTCAGCACCTCGACCTTGCCAAAGTCGACATGGTTGCAGGGCTTCCGGGTAGTGAACAGGGCCACTTAACCAGATACAGCGCAAACCTCGTCACCTGGGGTCTCGGAGTTGATTCAACAATCAAAGCCGAAAAAATGCGCTGGATGGGTCCAATGCGCTACGATGTCGGCATCTTGATGGCCATCATGGCCAACAATCGTCGGCATGCAACCTTGACCATCGACGGTGTTTCATTCGAAGATGACTTCACGCTATTCCTGATTCAAAACAGCCAAACGGGTGGCTCGCTACTCCCGCTGGCACCTGGAGCTACGCTTGATGACGGAAAAATGGATATTGGAATTTTGAAAAAAATGAAGCGAGGACAGATATTGAAAGCGTTTGGCCAACTCAAAACCGAAGGCAGACACGTGTTTCACCCGATGGTCGATTATTACCGGTTCAAAACGCTTGAAATCTCAACGCCAAAACCAACGGCAATCAACGTTGATGGGGAGAACATTGGCTCTACACCAATCAAAATGGAAGTGTTGCCCGGGGCAGTCGCCATTATCGTCTAATCAAAAAGAGAAGTCTGAGAACTCTTCTTCAGGCTCTTCAAAGGTTTGGCGCGCCGGTTGGCTTGGCACTGGCGCCACATCGTCTTCGGCTTCCACGACGCGGGTTGGGGTTGTCTTCCGCTTACGAACTGCCTTCTTCTTGGTAGGCGGTGATGACTTTTTGCTGGGAGGTGCGGAGGAAGTGAAGTGCTCACGAACAGGCGCACTTGGTTGACTTGAAGTCACTGTGCTGCGGACTTGTTGAGGTGGAACAAACGAGGATTGGACTGGAGCGGAGGATTGAACCTCTTGTTGGCGGATTTCATCTTCCATGTCCTGCGACTCAACCGTAGCCACAACTGATGAAGCCCCTCCACCAAATTCATTGCTGGCACCCATACTTGGTGCCGAGGAAAGAACACTGTCCAAGTCAAACCCGGCCAAAGCAGGTTCGCTTTTCTGCGACTTTTGAGGAGGTTTAGACCGGGAGTCTGCCTTGCTCGCTTCTTTTTTACGTTCAGTGGGAGATACCAATCCGGCTGACTTGGCCTCTTTGATATCTTTCTTCACCTGCTTGATGGTGTCCATCCCTGCCTTGCCCAACAACACTTTCATCGACGAGCGAGCCCCCTGCATAACGAACATTTTCGACAGAATGAATGCACCAATAGAGCCACCAATGCCGACGACAAGAGCAAACAAGATGTAACCGGTTCGTCCAAGGAATGGAACGTCACCGTGAACCCATTCGTCGTTTGATTCCCCGTCTGAACTTATGGTACCGCCTTCCAAGACAACGCTCGTTACGAAGACGAACAATGTCTCCTTGTTGGTGGAACCGATTGAAAGACTGCAATCTGTTGAAGCCTCATGATAGGTGGATGAATAATATCCAGCCGAATTTCCACTCGTGCTGCTTTTGACAAGGTAACCACTGATGCGGATGGATTGATGCCACTCATCCAAAGCGACCAGTCCCTCGTGAATGTTTTCAGTGGTCGGAATGAGTCCGAGAATGTACCATTGAGAAGATGAATCTTGGTCAATCTCGTCTAAATCTGCGGTCCCCGTTCCGGTATCAGGATTGAGTGGCATGTCCCAACTTTTGACGTCGATTCTCGGTCCTTCGCCGTCTTGATATTCACCGGCCTGGGAGAACGACATCGATTCAATAGCGACGCTTGCGGCCACGCCGTGATCTAATCCAGAGGCACCACCTAACGAGGAATGCGAGGAATAAAAGTGACTTGCTGCCAAATAGCCCTCAAATGAAACCTCTGCTGATTGGTTGACGCCGAGTTCACCAGAATCCGGAACGCATCCTACTGGCTCAAGGTTGGCGAATTCCATTGCCTCATCTCCAAGGCTGGTGGTGACAGTACTCATCGAAGCATCAACACTCATCGAGCCTGAACCGGTGCCCCACGAGGATGTAGATGGCCCAAGACACCCAGCAAGAAGCATCATCAGAGAGAGGATGAGGACGAAACGAACCCCGCGCATGAACTAACGAGGGAAGCAGTAGTTTGAGAACTCTTCCATGCTGATGCTTGAAAAAACTCATCGCATGAAGGGTCATTGGCGCAGAGAGAGGGATTCGAACCCCCGCGTCCAAGGGACAGTGGATTTCAAGTCCACCGCAATACCGGGCTATGCGACCTCTGCATCGAGTTAGGATACAAGACCCCTTATCGCAACTACAGGTCGGTTGCGCTCTCAATATGAGGCTTACGCTTCATCTTCTTCGCTGTCTACGCCGACGCGAACGACAATTGCCGCCATACTGATGCCTGAAAGGGCGATAAGAAGCGTCATCCCTGGTAGTGAGTCAACGTCCGAGGCCGAGGAGTATGTACCGAGGACACGTTCAATATCTTCGAGGAAATCATCTGCTTTCCAATCATCTCCAGTCCAAGCCACAATTGGCTTCATACCTTTGAGAATGTAGGTGATGCTTGAATGTCCAACTGAGAACTCCTGCTCGTTTTCTCCAGTGCTCACGCACGAAAGTCGGTCGTCTTCTGCCCATTCGTATCCTTCATCACACATGCAGTGTTTTCCAGCACCCGAGCCCATCTCCCATCCTTTACCGTTACAGATCATTGGATTTGATTGACTGGACGATGGACGGAATGCATCGGGAGTTGGTATGTCTGTTTGGTTCACACTACTTGGTGCCCAAGCGATATGAGGCGGGTCAACTAAACCGTCCATACCAACATCGGACGTGTCCCAAGAATCGGATGATTGATTCCACACGAAGAGGTTCCACCACCATGAAGAATCCGAAGGTCCAGTCACGTCATCAATGGAATCCATGTAATGCCCATACTGACTTGACGGCATCGAGGTATTGATGTCCGCACCTGCGAATGCTCCCATCGAAAGATGCCAGGCATTGAATTCACTCATGGTGTGATTGGCCGTCGTGCTGTCCGGGAACACAATCTGCATCGAAGCGTCATCTCCACTGGGATGTTCAAGTCCGGAGTGGTTGGCAATAGAAGCCGCCCAAGCCAGGTGTGGATGGTCCAGTGCGTTGACTGAATCGATGCCGACTGGGGATTCTTCCCACGTCATGGAAGAGGTGTTAAACAGCAAGAGACTCCACCACCAAGATGAATCAGATGGCGCTTCAAAGCCCTCAATAGAGGTGATGAAGTGTCCGTATTCACTGTCTGATGCATTCACGGTCCAATTCGCCGAATCGACGATTGATTGGTGGAGCGTCCATCCAGTGGGGGAGAACATCAGTTCTGTCGTACTGTTGTTGGTATCCACATAGGTCACTGTGGGTTCAGTGTTTGAAATGTGAGCCTCGATGACGATTTCGTCGACCAGAATACCAAAGGTTGCATAGGCATCCTCAAGCAGTGATTGTTCACCGGTCAGGTGCGGCCATTCAACACCGTGTAATTGCGTGTATTCGTGCAGTCGCTCTGGAGTATCATGGCGGGGATCAACCGTAATTGAAACAAATTGAACGTCGTTTGAATCCTCTTCAGACAGGCCCATCTGAACTTGCTTCAACGATTGGGTAATCACGGGGCACACGTCAGGACACGATGTAAAAATGAAGGAAACGACGTTGACTTTTTCTGCATTCTGGGAAAAATTAAACTCGCTGTTGTTTTGATCTGTCAATGAGAAATCTGCGACGTCTGCACGCGACAATTGATGCCCAATATAGGCGGAGGAGGTCGGTAATGCTGCAACAAGAAGGAACGATGCGACCAAAGCGGTGAGGAAGGTTCTTCGGTTCATGGTCTTGCCTCAATGCCGAGGTTATCAAGACTTTGCGAATGATGTTGGATGCATCAGCGGGTCGTTGCGTAATCCCAGTTTGGTGTGCACCAGCTTGGAAGGTCGGTAACACCGGCTGGGTTAGAAAGACCAATACCCCAAAGCATCAGCAGTACAAACAAAACCGGAAACAGCGCCGTACGAGTGTAGATTCGTGGGTCATCACGCAAGTGCATGAAAAAGGCAGCAATGCCGTAGCCCTTGATGATTCCAACGACAATCAGGATGCCCCATACTGCGAGTTTCGTGATCTCAATCTCGGTGAAGGGGATTGTTTCGAAGAACACGGCTCCAACCTCAAACAGTGTGAAGAACATCAGAACGATAAAGTTCCAGAAGTAGATATCTTTGCCCATAAATTCAATGTGTTCGCCCATGTTTTCACCTCAATACAAATAGAATGCTGGGAAGATAACAACCCAAGCCAAATCAACAAAGTGCCAGTACAATCCAAAGTACTCAATTCCTTGAGCATTGTTTTCGTCGAACCCAACGGTGTCCGACTTGAACACGAGGTACAGCATGACCAGCAAACCGATGAAAACGTGCAGGCCGTGAGCACCGGTTGCGATGTAGAAAATCGAACCTTGAACGGTTCCGATATCGAATCCTTCAGCGACCAAATGACTCCATTCAACGAGCTTGAGCACGATGAACAGCGAACCGAGTGCGAGGGTTGCGATGAGGTAGTTTCGCACTGCTGCCTTACGGGTAGGCATGAGTTTGCCCATGAATCCGGTAGAGGGTTTCCAGTTGGTATCCTTCGCCGTCTTCAGTGCCAAAACGATGGTGTAAGACGAAATGATGAGAGCAAAGGTGTTGATTGCACCGGGCATCAATGTTGCAACGTCGTAGCGAAGTAAATCCGAAGCGGTGACGACGGTTCCTTCGGGAACATCAGCACAAGCCTCTACGCCGTCACGAATAGCCCAGTCAGTACACCATTCTGTTCGCATTCGAAGGTACGAGGAAAAGAACGTGGCGAAAACCATGATTTCAGACATGATGAAGACCCACAATCCAACCTTACGGATGTGTTCTCCCTCAAACGGATACGAGGTCGCGATTTGCTCACCACTTCCGGTGAACGGTAGATCTTCAAACCACCAATTTGCAATGGCCACAACGATGGTGGCAAGCCCAACCATGCTCAAGGCCATCATCGAGACGTCAGCGGTGACTTCGCTGCTCAACAGTGCTTTGCAAGCAATCACGAAATCCGGGAAACCAATCAAGAACAGCATGATACCGAAAGCGAAGACAATCGGGGTAGAAGAGCCGTGATGTTCGTCATGGTCATCATGTCCGTCGCCATGGTCGGCATTCGGTTTGCTGGCGTTGAGGAATCCACCTACACCGATGAACGATGCATAGGAGATGGACATCAACAACACGGTGATTCCAGAAACGCGGTATGAAAGGTAGGACAAGTGTGCCTTGATTTCATCGTGATGTGCTTCCTCTTCTGCGTGATGCATATCCTCGTACTCGTCGTGGAGTTCATCCAGATCTGCTTGGGTCAGCGTAGTATTACCAGTTTCGAATTCAGCAAGAGCGATAGTATAGTTTTCGTATGCCACTTCGTAGTCGTGCTCGGCTTCATGGTACGCAGTCTCAGCGTCATCCCATGCGATTTGCTTCTGCCCTGCTACACCGATGGCAAGGGCGCCAAACAGTACAATACCGATGGTGAGGATGATTCCACCCATCACCACAGCTCGCATCCAGACACTGTTGTCGAGGTGTGCGCCTTGTCCACTCATTCTTCCGCCCCCTTGGGTTTCGCAGTCCACAGACGTTCTCCAGCAGACTTCTTACCAGATTCTTTGTGGTGTCCGTACAGTTCATTCATGTCTTTCTGAGTTGGAATTTCATGGAATGAAGGAGTAGGAGGAGGCGAAGTTGTGGCCCATTCAAGAGACCAGCCTTGCCACGGGTCGTTTCCGGCGGGTTCACCGCTGCGGTTTGACTTGATGATGTTCCATACCAACAAGAGTTGGCTCAATCCAAAGATGAAGGAGAAGATGCTGACCGCCATGTTGTACTCGGCAAAGCCGCTTTCAACGGTGTAACTGTGTGTACGGCGAGGCATTCCCATGATTCCAAGAGCGTGCATAGGCCAGAACGTAGCGTTGTAAGCAGAGAATCCAATCAGGAAGTGCCACAACCCGAGGGTTTCATCCAGTTTTCGTCCAGTGGCCTTGGGGTACCAGTAGTACACACCGGAGAACAGAGCGAAGACCGTACCGCCGATGAACACGTAGTGGAAGTGGGCTACGACGAAGTATGAATCGTGGAAGTGCATGTCCATACCTGCAACTGGGAAGAACATTCCAGAAATTCCACCAAGGGTGAAGGTGATGAGGAAACCAAGCGACCACAATGTGTGGGTTCGCATGATGAGGCTTCCACCCCAAATTGTTGCAAGCCAATTGAAAATTTTCGCACCCGTCGGAATCGCAACAAGCATGGTCATAATCATGAATGCGGCACGCCAGAACGGATCCATTCCCGAAGTCAACATGTGATGGCCCCATACGACGAATCCAACAACACCGATACCGGCCATGGCGAAAACCATCGATTTGTATCCGAAAATTGAGCGTCGAGCACTGGTTGCGAGAACTTCTGAAACGATACCGAAGGCAGGGACAATCACCACGTACACTTCAGGATGTCCACAGAACCAGAACAGGTGCTGGAACAGTAAACTGTCTCCACCGGAGGTGAAGAAAACGGTACCGATG
>DAME01000005.1 GCA_002499545.1 Euryarchaeota archaeon UBA88 | reverse complement strand
TGTATAGAACGGAATACGTTAGGTAACGGCTAGGTGAGAAGATGAGGAATTCCGCTGGTTAGGAAAAGCACGTGGCAGAAGGGTGAGAGCAGGAAGGCCCACAATCAAGTGTAGAAGATTGAGCATGATGGCCGCTTCAACGGTCCCGGAACCGAAAGAGAACATTCCGTAGGCGACCAAGAACAGAACGCCGCTCGCTCTCCACCACTTGTCAGGATTGTTGGTCACCATCTTCAGCAAGGTGTGAAAGACAACCGTAGTTGCACAGAAAGCAACGGTAGCCACGAAACTTGCCAGCGTAAACAACACGGGAGGAAACATGGTCCGGGATTGCCTCTCCCAGGGTGCCCAAGGCGTGTCCATACCCACCCCCATGGTCAATACACCCGCACCTGCAGTGGCGAACATTCCAATCAAGAGCAATGTCTTGATGGAAGCTTTCAGCACCGTAAGGTGGACGGCGAACATAGTTGATGGTCAGTACTGAAGTACATAGCCTGATGTTTTTCGTATCGAAACAGACATCGTCGAATCAATGGCGCTGACGTCGACCGTTCGTTGAGAAACGGACCACCTTATTGCAGTCACAAACAGCAACAATCTTTGCGACACCGAAGATACATGATTCACACAGTGCACTTGAGCGCAGCACTGTATGCCATTGGGGACGAGATTTGAGTGATCCCGTAAAAAATTAATAAGGATTTTTAGGGGCGGCAAAAACGAGGAAATAAGATGAACTATACAAAATTAAAACGATTAATGCTTATTGCTCTAATAGCCGTTTTCGCACTCTTGTTCTCTATCCGCTGTAATTGTAGAGCCTCGATTTAGCATATTCGAGTCATTCCTCACGAGTTACTTAGGAGAATTGACTTTCTCCACTGGAGCAGTGCCCATGGCACGTGGAAACATCTGAAGTCCAATGCACGGACAATGGATTACTCTTCTTCGACATTGTTTGCCATCATCATGGCAATTGGTCGAGTACGCTCGTTTTCATCGAGAATTAAGCGTGCGATAATGACGATTGGAGCGCCAATGATTGCGCCTGCAATACCCCACACCTGGGCAAAAAGCATCACGGTTAGGAGAAGTATGAACGGTGAGATTCCAATTTTTGAACCGGAGAGGTTTGGTTCAATGAATGAACCAAAAACCTGTTGATTTCCAATCAACATCGCAAGCATCAGCAACGCAGTAGTCGGCTCAAGCATGATGAATCCAATCAGTACTGGAGGAATGGTGGCAAAAAGCGCCCCGAGAATCGGTATGAAGTCAAGTAAGAAGCACAGAATTCCAAATAAGAACCAACCAGGTAGATTAAAACCGACTGGTGAGATAATGATGGTCATCACCAGCGCCTGTCCTGCACTGCAGGTGACTTTGGAGACAACATAGGCAGAAATTGAGTCGGTTGATTCATTGACGATGTTTCGAGCACGATTGTACGATTCGGGGAAGGCTGCATTGAATCGCTGTGCAATCGTGTGTTCTTCCAGTACGATGAACAGCAGGAAGATGATGACGGTCGTCATGATTCCAAAAAATCCACCAAGCGAACCTAAGATTGCAATCACGAAGGCCTCAATATTTTCCGGCGATGCAACGTTTGAAATGAGGTCGGAATCTGAAAATATGACCTCAAGGCCGTAAAGGTCTGCCGATGCATAGCGCTCTCGCTTTTCCTCAAAGGCGCTGGTGATTTGTGGGACTTGGTCAACGAATTGTGAGAGGTTCTCATAGAGAAATACCGAAATAAAGTAGACTGATAAAACACCGGTCAAAATCACCGTTCCATAAGACACTAACCGATTCTCAACCTTTCGATAGATGTACTGCTCAGGTGGTTTAATCATGAAATAGAGAAGTATTGCTATGGCCAAGGGCATCAAAATTGGTTGCAGGTGTATCAGTGCGAGGTAAGAAACAAGAAGGACGATTGCTACGCTTGCGGCCGTTGTTCTTTTCGAATCAATACCAACTTTCGATACTTCTTGCATGGCCTATTGTTGCTTCATTGTCATCTAAGGTTTGCCCCGTATTCGATATCGATGAGCGCTTTTGCTCTGGAGCGAATCTTCGGCATACGGAGAAAGTAGAATTCTATTCACTCTTCTTCGAATGGCTCAAACGATTCTTCTACCTCTTCGATGACTCCTACATCATCTCGATGTGATTCAAAGTCTGGGAAACTCGGTTTCCAGTTTTTGGGCAGTGGTTCGTCAGTGTCGATGATTTTGATCATTCGTTCTTGCCATGCAAGTGGCTTGCGTTGCATGATGAACATGAACAGTGGCGAAGTTCGAATTTCAGTGGTGATGATGGAGTATCCCGTATTGGCTTCAAAATTCATCGCACGAAGCAGGTTAAATGCGGGACGGTTAATGTTGTGGAACATTTTCTTTGCAAATCGCATTCCGACCAGCACGGTTGCAAAAATTATGATTGAGACCAAACAGAATGCGCCCCAACCCTGCCCAGCAAACTGGTTTGACACGTAGACGATTAAAAACAGCAAAGGAACGGTGATGATGAGGAACAGGAAACTTTCCGAAACGGGACCTTTACCCATTTTCATTTCAATTGCACCCCATCCGTTGTGGTTTCTTTCCCACGGCTTGAAGTGTTCAGACGGTTGGAGTCCTGCTGCAGCAATCACTTGACTTCGCAATTGGTGAATACGAGCGATTTGGCTTGGGCCTCCGTCAAGATTGTCTTCGATAATGGTATCAAGGCGGTACTTTGCTTCAAGATAATGTCCCATGTCAGCGAGCAGTGCTGCTTGTTCCACGAGCGGAGTCACTTCATTTGGAAGGTGATGGCGCAAGTCTTGCCACCACTGGAGGGCTTCATCCAGCAGGCCAAGTTCATCACTCAACAAACGGCCACCAAGCATCCACATAGCGGTTCGATTTGGGTCGAGTGCGACGATTTTCTGAACCGCTGATAGAGATTTTGCAGCTTGTGCGAGGGTTGGCTTCTCACCCTTCGAAGGTAGAATCGCTTCAGCACAGATTTGCCACGCATCGACGTGTTCTGGGTCGATTTTTACGGCTTTACGAGCTTCGAGATAGGCGGTCTCATTGTCGCCGTTATCGTAGGCTTCTACGGCATCGAGGTAATGATGTTCAGCACCCATGTAGCTCGCCCTCAATCTTCTCTGTCACGATGTCCAAGTGGTTTTGGTGGTCGATTGTGAGCGTGGCCAGGGCCTTTTCCACGGGACTTTCTAAATTCTCGAGGTTCGCGGCTTTTTCGCTCCGTTGGTCGTTCATCACGGTCATTCCTTCGCTGGTCAAAGCCATCTCTTGAATCATTGGAACGCTGGAAACCACCTTCGGTTTGTCGACTTCGCCCATCTCTACGGGGAGGGCGCCCACCTTCGTTGTGGACAACAGGTCTTCCTCCGGCGTCATCTCGACGCGGAGGTCG
>DAME01000031.1:12747-12937 GCA_002499545.1 Euryarchaeota archaeon UBA88 | reverse complement strand
CCTGGATTCACCTTGGTCGTTGCATCCGCTGCTATTGCAATGGCAGCCTTTGTCAACATCGGTAAGGAAGAAGAGATCGAAGAGTGATTCAGCGCATTGCATGAATCGCTGCGGTGATGGCTTCGGCATTGAGTTCAACCGCTTGTTGCTCTCCCGATACCAAACTTTTGACCATGGCTTGACCGTTTTC
>DAME01000031.1:10569-12332 GCA_002499545.1 Euryarchaeota archaeon UBA88 | reverse complement strand
ACTCGCTCACCGGCGTTTCGCAAAGCAGCGACCAGCGGAAGCACGGTTGAAGTGTTAATATCGAACGGAATAAACGCTACCAAACCAAGCGGGTCGGTTTCGCCGGGAACTACTTCGCTACGACCGCTCGCTCCGGCTTGAGCCTCAAGTGCAAGAAGGACTCGATCAAATCCAAGTCCAAACCCGCAGCACGGGTCGAGGTCGGGTAGGCCAAACAGGTGCAGCAACTTGTACGAGCCACCTCCAAGCACCTGCCCCTCTCCGCCCAGTTCAGGTACGGTAACTTCGAACACCATGCCAGTGTAGTAATCCAGTCCGCGGGCAACGGTTAGATCTACGGTCATGGTTGGAGGAGAAGGGGCGAGGGCTTGAACTGCCTCAAGCGTGGTTTGTAATTCATCGAGTGCATCAAGCGATACACCGGAAAGAGAGGAGAGGATTTCCCGAGCTGGACCGAGTGTTTCGATTCCACCAGCGAGATTGGCAAGTTGGCGCAGAGGTGCTGCATGGTCGGGATCGATGCCGTTGTGTGTGAACAAATCTGCAAGCCCGGCATCATCACCTTTGTCGAGCAGCCTCATTGCACTTGCCACAGGTGGTTCAGCGCCTCCATCGGGAATCTCGGCTGAAAGACCTAAACCGGTCAGTGCACTCTTCAGAATACCAACGTGCCCAACTCGGACTTCCCAATTGACAAGGCCGCACGCATCAAGCATATCGATGGCCAATGCAATGACTTCAGCTTCTGCCAGAGGTCCAGACTCTCCGATTAGCTCAACACCGTACTGGAAAAATTCTCGGTATCGGCCTTTCTTTGATTCTTCATACCTGTAGCACTGGCCGTAGTAAGAAAGCCGCAGTGGTCGTGGCAACATCTGCATGCCTTCTTCAGCGATCATACGCATCACAGGAGCCGTCAGTTCAGGACGAAGTGTCAACGGACGGTCGCTCTTATCTTGGAAAGCATAGAGTTGAGATTCAATACCGGGGCCTGATTTTGCCGTGAACAAATCAAGGGATTCAAACACGGGTGTTTGAACACGCTTGAATCCGTGACGGCGAGCACGCTCTTCCAGCAACTGCTCGAACGCCAATCGCCGAGCCATCACCTTCGGGGTGAAGTCGCGAGTCCCACGAGGGCGTTGCACCATAGTCGTTCCACATACTGACTGTTCATCACCTCTTCGCCTTTGATAGAGGGAGTGAGAGTGTTTTGAAGGTTATTCCTCTTCGACAGCATCGGTTCTGCCTTTGGTCATTTCAGCATTCTCAAGTGACGCTACTTCTTTCGACCAAAGGTCCTCTGCTCGGGATGATACGCCCTGTTTCTGCAGTATCAGTAGTTCAAGGTCGGGTGCTGGAGGTACATCCTCGACCTGTTTCACGCCTTCGTCTTGACGGACTTCAACCGGTTCTTCAACGAGCAAAACATCGCTGTTCTCTGAAAACGCAGGAGGGGGTAGGTCAACCTGCAATGCAGCAAAGGCATCGTTCACTTTCGAAACGGGTGGTGGTACTGCTCTCGCTCGTTGTTCAGCCTTTTTGGCATCATGGGCTGCCTTCTGCTCAAGCATCGCTTGTTCTTCCGCCATTTGAATTTCAACGGCTCGCCACATCTTCATTTCTTTCTTGCTTTGCTTTATCGATTCATCTCGTTCAATTTGAGCCGCACTGGGTTTGTCAAAACGTGTCCAAAACCAACGGGCAATGAAGATGAGAATGAGTGAAACAATCAGTCCAATCACTAAGGACTCGACTAAACT
>DAME01000031.1:0-10161 GCA_002499545.1 Euryarchaeota archaeon UBA88 | reverse complement strand
AACAACGACCAAATCGTCATCGCCACCCGGCAAAGTGGAGATATCTACGTCAGCACCTTCCGGCACGTTTCTAAACAGTGGTCGCTGAATCAGGTACTTGTTCAAGAAAATGAACAGCGTTCCAACAACGCCCCAAAACAAGAGAATGATTGAAAGTCCACGTGGATTTGCTGGATCCCACACGTTCTCCGTATTCGCAATCATGTCGCTGAAATACGACACCATGAGTACGGTAAACAACAACGGGAATGCGAGATACATCAGAAGATCCCACCAGCGTCCAACTTCCATGTCGTTATCCCCAGTGTTGATGAAATCGTCGCGGAATGCCGAGACACCAAAGCCCAGATAGCCCTTGAATCCGGGTGGTGCGACGCCTGCTTCAACACCAGACTTCCATCGAAGATAACCGTACTTCCAAATCGAGAATGCGATGAACAGTCCCGAGAACATCAAACCGTAACCCCAAATGTGGTCTTGAACTTCTAAGAATTCAGGAAAAGCAACACCTTCACTGTCGAGTTTTATCCACATGATGGCGGAGGGAAGTCCGAACATGAACAGTGCCAAACCGGTAATGGCAACGGACTTGCCACGCTCGTATCCATGGTCAACAAAGTTTCGAACACACAACTCAACCGTCGAAATCATCGAGGTCATTGCAGCAAACGAAAGGGCAAGGAAGAACCCTGCCATCATGAACAACGGTCCAATCGGAGCAAACGGAGCTTGTGCAAACACTTCAGGTAAAGCGAGGAAAGTAATCGCTGAAGAACCACCGGTGACCGTTGCAAGAGGGTCTGGGCTGACTGCGAAAATCGCTGAAAGTACGGCGAGTCCTGCAATGATTGAGATGCTGTTGTTAGCAAGCCCCATGGTGAATGCATTGAGAACTGTGTCCTCGTCTTTGCTCATGTAAACCGCGTAGGTGATGCACATACCCATGCCTGCGGAACACGACCACGCTGATTGAGACAGTCCGTTGATCCACACTTCAGGTTCCTTAAGCATTTCAAAGTCAACGGTGAACATGAACAGTGCACCGTCAAGCGAACCATCATCGAGGTCCATCCACAAGGAGAGGAACAAAGTGAGGAACAACAGAGCAAACAGAGAAATCATCAGATAAAAGTTGACCTTCTCAATGGCTTTTGCTCCCTTCCAAATTGCTGCCAGCGTCAAGGCGATAACGATGAACTGGAAGAAAATGACCTGTCCTGGGTTCTGCAAAAAGGCGTTCCAAACTTCCGTTGTATCCACGCCTTCACCGTTGAGAGCACCGGTGATTCCAAGTTGGAAATATTTGATTGTCCACCCGGATACTACAGCGTAGTAAAATCCAATAGCGGTCGAAATCCATGCGGTCCACAGACCCATCCATGCGAACTTCTTTCCTGCGAAAATCCTGAACGTACCGATGGTTCCAGTTCGGCTTCGCTTCCCCATAGCGTATTCAGCAATGACCAATGGAATGGACCAAATGAACAGGAAAAACAGCCACGGAACGAGGAATGTACCGCCTCCGTTGGCGCCGACCATGCGCGGAAAACGCCAAATGTTTCCAGTACCGATTGCTGCTCCAATCGAAGCAAAAATGAGGCCCATACGGCCGTTGAATTGGTCTGATTCTTCTGTCATTCTCAATCCCCCTAATCTTCTATGACAATCGAGTTAGGGCTTGATTCTGTAGTTGAAGCCGTTGCTAAGTCGAGTACATCTTCATCACTGAGCATCATGCGCAGACAAACCGCAAGCCCACCCCACACGAAGCTCGCAGTCAAAGCAAACATGAACAGTGAACCGATGAAGCTACCATAAGCAGCACGGTATGAAAGGTCAAGTTCGTAGTACGCTCCATCGCTTGGATATTGGAATAAGTCTGAGCCGGCGAGCGTAGATACCGAGGCTTTGTAGTGCAGTTTTCCTGTCGCCGTTTCAGAGATTGGTACCATCCCTCTCAGAATTGTACCGTTACCGCTTGGCACCGAACACATTTCGCCTTCAATCATCTTCACAGGCACTGATTCCCACGAAGTAGTCGCCCATTCTCGAGGGCCGTAATCGCTTTGCAGGCGACTTGGTTTGACGGTACGCCATTCAATCATGGTCTCGGATTCGCTGTAAGGGAACTCGTTTGAGACGCACAGATCGATTGGAATGTCTCCTTTGGGTGGGACCTCAACCTTGTCCTCAGTCTCGAGGTAATTTTGTTGAGATATATTTGCGATTTCCAAATCAGCACGCTCACGAGGACTGTCCGCAATCTCTGCAATGTAAAAGCCGGTTCCTAGGTTGCGAACGGCGATGTGGTCTATGTCGTCTTCGTGTTGATGGAAAGCGGTTCCAATCTCAGACGTGTAGCAGTAAGAGCCGTGAACGCCATAGTGCCAATCGCAGAAGTCACCGGAAGTCGGGTAGAGGTCCGAGGATTGCAGATTTGCATATTGAGTCATATCAGCCATTTGCTGGCCGTGGTACTTGAGTTGTTCATGGTCAGGACTCTCACAGTCTGTGCAGTGACCCCACGGGTAGAGAATGAGTTCCGAGAAGGAGTGGTGAGTAATGGTCGCTTTGAACTCGCTTGAACCGTCTCCAGTGTCATCGTTCATTTCAGTCATGTCCTGGATGAACTTGGTTTCTGGTTCGGAGTTGCCCCCCCACCAATCTTCATCGGTTACACCATCAGCATCGTCGTCTTTTCCATCAACGTGGTCTTCATTGACTTGACCGTCGCCGTCATTATCTGTATCGTCAACCGGTCCGTTGTATACGTCGTTGTTCTGGCCTGCATAACATGCACCTGGGAACAGTGGTCCAGTGGCTCCAAGAGGAGCGCCCCATTCGAATTGATAATTGCGATTCAAGTCGACTCCGTCGCATCCTTCGTCAACGGATTCGTCAAGGTCAGGAATTGGAGTGACACCTGTGACGGTGTTATCGCGGAGGTTCTTTCTCCAACCAGCTGCCGAGCAATCCCAAGGTTCTTCTCCAGGGCATTGGCCTGGCATGTACACTTCACGATCGTAGATGTTGCCATCGGTATTCAGCATTGGAATGAGATAGATTTCTCGAGAGTTCACCAAGTCGGTGATGAACTGTTCTGAGTAGTCTTCATCCACACCAAGGTCGCCCGGCCCACATGGAGTGCCGTCGCCGTTTGAATCTTGGAAACTTGCGTCTAAAGCAAGACAGTCCCCATCGTCGTCGAGAATACCGTCGCCGTCTTCATCACCCCAAGGGTCTTCATCGATGAGACCGTCACCATCGTTGTCATAGCCGATGTTGTTGTATGAAAATGCAATCACTTCCATCTGCATAATAGCGACAGTGTAGGACATCCATTCTCGAGCGTGATGGTTGCCAACAATCATGACATCGTGACGGTCAGCATAGTTCCCGTTGTCTCCTACGAAGGGGTTGTAATCGCCACCTTGAACGTCACCAGTAATCTTCATCCAAGGAGAAGCATGGCCGTAGAACCAGCCTTCGTAAGCGTTCGCTGTGACCTCTTCGCCTCGAGCATTGGTTCCGCCGTTCATGCCTTCATGGAACTCAAAAATGTCAGGGTTGTCCTCTGCAAGACGAAGCATGCGAGTTTTCATGGTCTCGTAAGAATGGTATTCTTTGAACTGCGAAACACGGTCGCTGGCCGGAGCCCATGGGAATATCATGTCGATGTAATCGTCAGACCAAACGGCCTGTGGGGTGTTTCCCATCGGTTCATCTTGAATTGCAGTGGCGTTAGCGATTGGAGCGATAAGAGACAACAAAAGCGGAAGTACAATCAAGACTCCAAACGAGGGGCGAGTTCGGACTACTTTTCCATTCGACATCATGGTATCAAGTAAGCCAACCCGCTTGAGTTCTTGAAGCGTTCGCGGACTTGGTATCCACCGCTACCGACACAGGTCGAACGAAAGCACCAAGTCCAGCACCGTGTTAGAGTCAAAACATGGACATCCTTCAACCGGGTTCAGATTCATTCTGGGCAGAAGAAATTATTGGCATGAACAACCTCACAGTGGCCATTTTACTGGGTATTTTCATAATCGCTGTTATGGTGCGAATGCTGACCATGATGATGGCTCCAAGAATCCTCAAAAAAGTCATCCGCTCGGAGTCAATCGAGTCAAAAACAGTCAAAGATTCTGATAAGGCTCTTGGGAGTGCGGCTGGAGCTGGTGTTGCGCTGTATATTCTCAACGCTCTGTTCGAATTGAGTGCTCAAGAACCAAACCAGTTCATCCTCCCTGCAATCATCGAGAACACCCTGCCCAACGTCCTGCAATTTATCTTCGCAGTCTCGCTGGTGGTTTGGGCATTCCGTTTAGTTGGTATCGTTCAAGATATTTTCGAAATTTTCGACAGCGATGATACGCTTGACGGAACCGAGAAAACTCTGATTTCTGCGGTCGAAAGTTTACTTCGCTTCGCAATCATCTTCATCGGTTCGGTGTTCATCGCTGACGCTCTCGGATTCAATCTTACATCCTTAATTGCAGGGCTGGGAATTTCCGGCCTTGCACTTGCTCTAGCCGCAAAGGATACAATTTCCAATCTCTTTGGTGCAACGACCGTTCTTCTCGACCGCCCATTCAAAGTCGGCGATTGGGTCATCATCGACTCGGTCGAAGGTGAAGTGATGGAGATTAGCCTACGTACAACCTCGATTCGAACTGCGGCTGACACCGTGGTCACCGTGCCAAACGCTAACTTGGTCAACACGCCTGTCGAGAACTTCGGCAAGCGACGATGGCGACGATGGCAATCCATGATGCACCTCGACCTCAACTCAGACCCAGATGCCGTGGCGACATTCTGTGATGGTGTTCTTGAGCGAATTAAGGAAAGCCCGATCACCCTCAAGCACGAGAGTTCATGGTGCCAAGTCAGCGCGCTTTCAGCAACTTCTGTGGACATCTCACTCAACCTCTACTGGGACGTCGCCGGCGGCTCACCTGAGCGCCAAGAGAAAGAGAAGTTCATCCTTGCAGTGATGAATTTAGCCAAAGAACGCAACCTGAAATTCTACGACTCACGAATGCTTCAACAGGGCTAATATGGTGGTGGGTCTTTGGCCCGATATACGGCGTTTGAAGCAACGATTACCCCCATACTGAGCAGAGCGAGCACGGTGCTTTGATTGGGCGACATGCTTTCCAATCTCCATGCGAAGAAAGAAACGACCCCACCTGCCAAACCTATCCAGGTTCCAGATTTCCACATACGAAGAGCCCCTAAATGAGCCTGAAGTCGAGACACATCTTGCAGCCATGTAAGGCAATCGTCGTATGTAGATTCATCACCGAATGCCTGGGCTTGAGCCATTGCAAGCAACGTAGCATGGTATCTCCAAACCCATGCACCGCCACGAACGGTAGAAAGGGCCGCACGGTTCGCCCACGGTTCAGGTACGTTGGCGGCCCAAGTTTCGATCAGCGAACGTCGCTGGGATTCACTCAATCCTTCTTTTCTTGCCAACTGATGCTCGAGCATCATCGCCCCTGCTATCGAAGGCAGGCGGTCCGGTTCGCAGATCATGTGTTCTGCAAAACTCCTGTTGCACGGTAGGAAGCAGTGCTTCCCGTCCACTTTTACAAGCGAGGTCAAAGAGAAATGAAGTTGAGGTAGGCCAACGGTAGTTGGTGAATGCGGAGCGCGCCACATCGTCTTTGTTTTCAACTGGTCCTCAATTGCTTTCAAACGATCATTCCAACGGCGTTCTGTATTCGGAGTCGCAGTTTGAGCTAACGAGGAATGGATGGTCGCAAGTTGCTGCATCAGTTCACTCGCCGCTTCATTACCGTCTGCGAATTCAACCCGCTCATGCCACGGATAGACCAGAACTCGGTCACACTCTGTGACGGACCAGCCAGCGATTGGGAGAAGCAAGGGTGTTGATTGAAGCGCCTTGCGCCACGGTTCGTGGCGAACCAGCCGAGAAACGTCATCTCCGCATTCAAGAGGAGCAATGACTGCAAACATCGATTGATTCAATCGAACAACTACTTCGTTTTGACGCTTCGCAAGTACTTCAGTTGATTCCACATTTATGGGCCACTCCCCCCATATGGTACCCTCGCTCGGTGCAGTATTCCACCACGCTGCGTCGTAGGCAACCGAAGGATCCCATACAGTGGACTTACCAAAAGCGGTGCGCAGATATCCGTCCGAAATCGCATCCTCAAATGAGGACTCAGTGATTCCGCCCGGCCACCATGCAGGCTCGTCCATGACTTGGGGAAGGGGTTGGGGTTCTCAACCCTCGCCTGCATTTGAGTTCGCAAGAGGGATGAAATGATACCACATGCGCGACTGGGTAAGGTAGGGGCGGTACACGTGGGGATATCTGAGCGAATGGGTGATGTACTTGGCCAAGCGGTCGAAGCAAAGCTCCTTCGTGAAGTTTCTGAACACCCAATCAAGGTCGAGCACCTTGCCATCATCATGGATGGGAATCGCCGGTTCGCATGGAAAAGTAACATTGCTACCGGTATCGGACATCGAATAGGCAAGGAAAAACTCGAACGGGTGCTGGATTGGACCCTTGAAATTGGAATTCCTTGGCTCACGGTTTACGCCCTGTCGACAGAGAATCTCAACCGGCCGGAGAAGGAACTTGCAACGCTGTTTAAACTCTACATCGAAGGGTTGCGAGACATCGCCGATGATGAACGAATTCACAAGAACAAAGTCAAAGTTCAAATCATCGGGCGGCGAGACCTGCTTCCAAAGGACGTCAACGATGCTATTGATTATGCTGAACAAAAGACGGTTGACTACGACCAATTCGTGTTCACTGTTTGCCTGGCTTACGGAAGCAGAGAAGAGATGATTGACGCTATCCGATCGATTGCTGAAGAACACGCTACGGGCGAATTAGCGCTCGAAAGCATCAATGAAAAGGCAGTTTCAGATCGCTTATACACCGGTGAAATGCCTGACCCAGACTTGGTGATTCGAACCAGCGGTGAAGAACGGATTTCGAACTTTTTACTCTGGCAAATGGCGTATTCAGAACTGTACTTCTCCGATGTATTTTGGCCATCGTTCCAAAAGAAGGACCTGCTGAAGGCGATTCGAACGTATCAAGACCGTCGACGCCGATTTGGAGAGTGATGCGCGTGGTAGTGTGCGATGAATGCAACGGCTGGGCAAATCCAGCATTGGCAGCAGATTCTGCCGTTCGCCGAGGCGATGAAGTGTTGCTGATTCAGCGCAAATACCCTCCCATGGCTGGTTCTTGGGCGTTTCCAGGCGGATTTGTCGACCGTGGAGAAGACCCTGCCAACGCCGCATTGCGTGAATTACTTGAAGAAACGGGTTTGAAGGGCACGGGTACTTCATTGCTGATGGTGATGGGTGACCCTGAACGAGATCCACGAAAGCACATTGTCAGCATTGTCTATGAAGTCGAAGTTTCTGATGACCAGCAACCCGTCGCAGGTGATGATGCTGCGGACGCTCGCTTTTGGCCGATTGAAACCCTGCTCAGTGGAACGGTTGAGTTCGCTGGTGACCACCTGACGATTCTCAAAAACTGGCTCAATCGATGAGGTCGATGTGCAGCATAGCCGCAAATGCTCGCCGCGTATCTGGCCATTCTTGGACATCCAATGCTTCGGTGAGATGCAGCCCTGTGAGGTACTGTGCGAAAAGGTCGTCCCACGCCTCGCCGTGACATTCTTTTTGCCAGCGGAACAGAGGATATCCATCTTCTTGCAACCGGTCGAGGAAACCACGTTGTGCTCGACTGATGAGCAACGTAGGGGTCCCAAGCAAGGCCGCTTCACTGGCAAAAGTGACTGATTGTGTGATGACACCATCGTGTGATGCTGCCTCCCTATCAAGCGACCACGCATCACCTTGGTATGCATCCTCGTCAGCAGAGGTTACATGCAAGCCATCAAACGTGTTTTCTGGAATTGCTTGCACCTCTTCTGCGTCATGAATTCCGTCGCCTAACAAACGGCGAACCATGATGCGTGGTGGGTCGCTGACAGTTGAAGGGCGGACACTCGGACGCAGATGTACGTGACCATGCAAGCCATCGATTCGATGAAGGCGAATACCTGAAAGCCCATTCACAAATCCACCGTCGAGTTCGCTGCGCCAGTGGATTGGAAGGACGACGTCAGTCGCTGCTTTCTGTGCCAAGCGATGAGCGAGATGGTTGACTTCGGTATCGGTGATGTACCATCGTTGGGTGATGGACGGTATTTTTCGACGTAAAAATGGTGAACGCCATGCCATCAATTCAATGGGTGCGCCAACCGATACAATACGTTGAATCGGTTCACCTTGAAGGCTGCACTGGCGCAAAAAAGCGTGGCTTGAATGCCATCGAGTCAGCGCTTTTCGGCGGCGACGTTGTCCAACAGGGCGAGTTACCCAGTGAATTTGCCGCCGAGGAAGTACGCCATCCCCTGTATCAAGCAGTGCCCTGACCTCATGACGCTGTGTTGCAATAATGACGTCGTTGCTCTGTCCGCTACGAAGCAGTGGTGCGAGCAGACGCACGTGGGCAGGATGATCCAATACCCAACAGGTGCGCATAGGCTTGCCTGTATCCAACTCCCCCTCAATGCATCGCTTTGTTGCGAGAAGTTAAGATGGAAAACCCCGAGGCACACTCATGGACAAAGAAAGCATCGAACTATCAGGAGCTCCCATGTATGGACCGTATACGCCCGGCGTGAAATCAAATGGAACCGTGTGGCTTTCCGGCCAAATCGATGTTCAAGCGGGAGAAGACATCCTCTCTCAAACCCAAGGTGCTTTGAATAAAATTGATTCCTTGCTCGCTAACGCAGGCCTCTCCAAACACAACCTTTGCTTCGTACAAGTGCTGCTTGCACACATGGATTTCTATGCTCCAATGAATGAGGTGTACGGGCAGTGGGTTGCAGACATGGAAATCAAGCCAGCCCGTGCAGCCTTCGCTGTAGCAGGATTACCTGCCGATGCACTGGTGGAAATCGTCGTTCAGGGAACCTATTGATTTCAGAGATGATTCAATGCCCGGCTCACCGTACCTCGATGAGCCTCCAAAAGGTCTTCTGACATGGCCGAGGGTGCTCCGATTCTCCATTCCAGCATTACTGGTAACAAGCAGTCTTGCATTGGCTTTCGATGTGGTGTTCGAGACGCTGATTGGAATCACAGTATTGCTCACAATGACCGCGCTCATTCGCAGGTGATGGTGAGCGAGCAGTCACGGTAGAACAAGGGGTACTCTTGAAAGGGTCAAGCCGGTGGGAATTGCATGGACGAATGGCCGATTCAGTGCTTCAAAGCCTACGATATTCGCGGTCTTGCTCACGGCGATGGAACGGGTGAGCTGACGCCTGACTTCGCCTACAGGTTGGGACGAGCTATGGCGACATACCTCGATTGCTCGACCTTTGCAGTGGGTCGCGACATTCGTGACTCATCTCCTGCACTCGCGGGAGAACTGATGCGGGGACTCGTAGAAGGAGGCGTCGAGGTACTGGATTTAGGTATCGTTTCAACGGGTTGTGTCTATCACGCTTGCTGGACCCTTCCAGTTGATGGAGGCGTGATGGTGACGGCAAGTCACCTTCCAATGCCAACACATAACGGCTTCAAAATGTGTAAAGGAACATTGCCGCTCGCTGGAGAAGAAATTCAAGAACTCAAAGAGGTATTTTTGAGAGGTGAATTCCGATCAGGAGAAGGTCAAATCCGTGACACTCCGCACCTCGATGCCTACATCGACGCTATCATGGTATCGACTGGCACAATTGCCCGGCCAGTCAAGGTCGCCGTAGATTGTGGTAACGCAGTACCCGGTCCCGCCATGTCGAAATTACTCGATAAGATGGGGGTCGAACACGTGGACCTGTACTGTCATTGGGACGCCAGCGAACCAAACCACGGTGCCGACCCGACTCGACCAAAAAATATGGTGGATTTGGGAGAGGCTGTTGTTGAACATGCATGTGAATTCGGCCTTGGTGTCGATGGTGATGGTGATCGAATTGGAGCTGTCGACGAAACTGGAGTCTTCGTCTATCCTGACCGCTTGATCGCATTGCTAGCCGATGATGTTGTTGGCACTGAGGAAGGAAAAGACCTGTTGATTTACGATGTCAAGTGCTCGATGAACGTCGAAAAGGCGATTGTTGCCGCAGGTGGCCG
>DAME01000018.1:8941-16754 GCA_002499545.1 Euryarchaeota archaeon UBA88 | reverse complement strand
TGTTGGCAAACTTACCACGCTTTGATATAGGAACGGTGACAAATATACACTGTAGACAAAAACTCTGCAAGGTGGAATAAGCATGGATAGAAATTTGGAAAAGTATGTAGATGAAATAATGAATAACCAGGAAGCACAGAACGGGATTTTCTCGCGTACTTCACTCAGGTCAAGGTTCAGTCGAATCTTCATGCGAAGATCATGAACATGGGCGACCCCATACACTTCATTAAATACTGATGGTCAGACCACCGGTTTGAAGTGAGGTTCATGCCGTTAAAGCGATTTGAAAAACTCTCTTTAGAGCAACAATCAGAAATCCTCGATGTCGCCCGAACTGAGTTCGTAAAGCACGGATTTGACGGCATGTCACTGAACCTTCTGCTCCAAGAAATGAACGTGACGAAAGGTCAATTTTACTATTGGTTCGAGGATAAAGCAGATTTGTTCCTCACACTTTTGCAAGAAGCCGCAACGAACATCAATCAAGTGGTCCGCAACACTGGTTTGCCATCGAGCCCCGATACGTTCTGGGACCACCTCGGCCGTTATCAAACCGAAATGGACGCTTGGTGGGCAGATAATCCCCATCATATCAGCGTATATGCTCGAGCTATCGAACTTATTCAACTTCCATCACATCCACTGATTTCGGATCTTGAATCGTTGTATTCACCCCTTCAGAAGCACTTCTTGGAAACGCTACGTCTCGGAGTTGATTGGGGATTGGTACGCTGCGATATTCCTCTAGATGGTGTAGCATTCTTGGCGGATAAAGTAAACTCAGGTTTCGATATGTACGGTATGGTTTCGTTTCAAAAAATTGATCTCGAAGGATGGGCTCCCCCAGAGCGCTTCTTTGAGATATGTTCTCAACTTCGAAGGAAAACCCTTCGAGCCCTCTTGGAGATGACAGCATGAATACACCAACAACCGCAAGACACGCGTACACTACAGTGAATGAAACACCATCAAGGGGGCATGACCATGCTGAGTGTTGAAGGCCTTACCAAGACCTTTGGTTCGGGTTCCAACAAACTACAAGTCCTCAAAGGCGTCAATATGAACCTTAAACAGGGCGAGATGGTCGCTCTCATGGGTCCTTCAGGTTCGGGGAAATCAACCCTCCTCAACATCATTGGGGGGTTGCTTGCTGGAGACGGCGGAACGATTCTGCTTGACGGCCAATCTTACGGTCAGAAAAATCCTTCCAGTGTGGTGAACATTCGCCGAGAACACGTCGGCTGGATTTTCCAAGATTTCCATTTACTTGACAACCTCACAGCAGTTGACAATGTTGCAGTGGCTCTCGAATTATCCGGTATGTCTTCTAAAGAAGCGGAAGTGGCCGCCCGATCTGCATTGACGAAAGTCGGTCTTGGCGACCGAATGGACCACATCCCAGACCAGCTTTCTGGAGGGCAGCAACAGCGCGTAGCAATCGCTCGTGCTATTGCTGGTAACCGTCCAGTTCTCCTTGCTGATGAGCCGACTGGAAACCTCGACATTGCCAGCGGAAAAGAAGTGCTCCAGCTGTTCAAAGACTTGTGCCACGATGAAGTCAACCCGATCTCAATACTCATGGTTACTCACGACCCTGATTTAGCCTCAAACGCTGACCGCATGCTGTTGCTCAACGATGGCAAGACCGAAGCCTCGGATATCCGCTCTGCATGGGGACTGGACGATGATTCAGACGGAGGTGAGGAAGAATGACCGAAGAAGATCACTCCCTTCAACTGGAACCTTCCGACTATTCTCCTTCACAGAGTATGCCAAAGCGACTGATGCACAAGGTGATGGAAACGCCTTCACAACTTCGTCTTGCTGGGCTAAGTGCGTGGAGAGGTAAAGAGCGCGGACTGGCAGTGATTACAGGTGTCTTTTTGGCATCACTGGTAATCACGACCGTTCTCGCATACGGGGTAGGACTATCACAACTCTTCTTTGAAGAATCACTCAAGAACGAACCGTTTGATGCAAAAATCGAATTTGCGCGTACGCCTGTAGAGAATACAACCGGTTGGTCGAACAACACAGCCACGATGGTCAATGTTTGCGACGAATTAATGTCAGAATTCAGTGAGTTCAGTGACTGTACCCTCGTGCTGGGGCGCCAAGGCATACACAGTGGAGGTCTTTTCAACGAAGAATTCGTAGTTGCACAGCCCCTTGAAATGGTAGCGATTACAGATGATGCAAATCCGTACTGGAGTAACGTTACGTTTGATTATCCCGAACTTGCTGATGCAGGACCACCGATTTCGTTGATGCGTTCTGTACGATTTTTAGGACCTGAAGCCTTTGATGGGGAGTTTGCAGAGCGTTTGGGCCAGAATATTATCGCCGGAATGGGTGAATGGCCAACCCCCGAAAACATGAGTTCTCAGCGCGGTGTCATTCTCCCATCGACCATCGCCTCAGAAGCGAAAGCCAATGTTGGTGACATACTTGACACCCTTAGCTTCCATTATGTGGTTGATGAATCAACCATCTTTGAAGGAACAGTGACCAATGAAAACTGCGATGGAGAGATTACACCAGAGGAGAACGGAATGGTGTACTGTAGAATGGAAATGACGGCATCAGATCTGAAGGTTGTTGGCGTTTATGACCCTTGGGACTTTGGGAATCCGACCCTTGCCCCTAATCCAATCTTTGCAACTTGGGAAGTCCTGAATGAATCCCAACGTGGTATTCTAATGGACAACGACCACATGTACCTGGGCATCACCATTGACAAAGGGCAGTTACCCACTACTTCAACCGCTGATGCAGCAGAATGGCTTGAAGACCTCGGTACGCGGGTACAGGACGGAAATTATACCGATGAAGGAGTTGAATTGTACTATACCGACATCATCAGTGGAACCATTACTTTCCTCAACATTTTCCTCGGTTTGATTCAAATTTTCGATTACATCATCATGATTCCAATCGTTATCCTTTCCATTGCAGTGTTAATTTATGGATTGGTACTTTCGCTTGAACAAAGAAGGAGAGAAGTGAGCATTCATCGAGTCATCGGCGCAGACAGTTCTCGGCTGCAGAGCATGGTCTTACTGGAATTGTTCGTGATGTCTTCAGTTGCATGGCTTGCGGGGTATCTGTTGGCTTTATTCGCAGTCCCCATTGTTCTTTCAGCGGTTGGATTCATGGAATTCAGGACGGGAGATTTCGACGTAAATCCAACGCTGAGTATTGGTTCGACCATTTTCACCGCTGTCACGACACTCGGTCTCGCACTTCTCTTTGGGCGAAGTCGGGCACGGGATTTCATCAACCTTGAGATTGAAGAAGGTGTTCGTAAGACGTCTTCAAAAGCAGAACCAAAACGCTGGCTCCACTGGCTAGCCTTCTTGTTTGGAATGCTTGCAGTTGTCGACACCTGGCTTGAAATGAACGGAAGTGAAGACGGTATTGTCTCGAACTTCTTCATTGAAGGCTTACTCGGAATTATTGGACCGTTTGCTCTTTGGATTGGTGGTGCTTTACTGCTCGGAAGAATTGGAGCCAAAGGCCCTCAGATTATGCAACTCATTTTCGGACGAACTCCGCTTCTGAACGATGTCAAGCGTGGCCTCAAGGGTTCAGGATCTGCTGAATCAGTCAACCGTCTAGCAGTGATTATGCTGCTTACGCTCTCAATCGTCACCCTTGCTGCAGTTCAAGGATATACCGGAACTCTAGTCGATGAGAAGACCGTTGATGCATCAGTCGGTTCCGACTTGCAAATAACCCTTGAGCAAGGGTATACAGAATCCCAACTACTGGATCTAGTTTCAAACTTCACCGATACCGGCGTTACTGCTGTTGCTACAACGGTGCCAAGTTTAATTTTGGCAGATTCTTCGGGAGGCGATAAATTGCAATCTTGGGTATTGCTTGACGGCAACGAAGACGTGTTGCGATGGAGCGAGCAATCGATTCCAGGAACCGATATCGAGGCTGCTATGGCTGGCTATCGCAACGGCGGATTCACCGCTGGTGAAGATGCAGCCTATTCTCTTGATATTGCCGGAAGTGGCCGAGGGCAAGAAAACAATCTCGATGACGTGCTACTCAAACCAACCGATTCACAAAGTGAAAATATTTCGTTTTCGTGGGAAGAACTCACCTTCAACTTTACAACAGGAGGAACAGAACAGCCAGATCCCGATGCATTGTTCATCGCCTATTCATCGCTGATGGAAGGTGACTGGTCTGGACTGAACCTTTCAGGCCAAGATTTGAGCGGTCGTGACTTTGGACCTGTAGACCTCACTGGAACCGACCTCTCCAACGCCAATCTTGCGGGAGCAAATCTTGCCCAAGCGTTGTTCTATGATACCAATTTGGAAGGTGCTGACTTGTCCGGTGCAAACCTCCAAGATGCTATTTTTGTCAACTTTATGGGTGGTACGCTTGAAGGTGCAAACCTGATTGGTGCCGACCTCACAGGAGCATTTGGATTCGCTGATTTATCTGGGGCGAATCTCGGTAATGCTACCTGTCCCGACGGTACTTCAGCCGAAGACACAAATTGTTCATCAGGCTTTTCAGAGATACCACCCGAACTGGCAGCTCCGCTGTTCTTGCCCGATACGAGTGTGCAGTTCGTCATCACCGCATATCAAAACAGCATGTATTACATGGGCGTTCACGAATACATCCCTGGAATAAATCCTGCAACTATGAGCTCATCACTCATCATCGGTGAATCATCATGGAAATCTTTTGTCGGAAGTGACGCAGTTGCGAATCACTCCTCGACCATTTGGATTGTTGAACTTGACGGCGTCAGTGGAGACGCACTTGAAGCGCTTGCCTCGACGTTATCGGCTGATTTCAGAGTCTCGAGCGTTCTGGATTGGTCGAGTTCACACAAGTTAGTGGAGCGAAACGGCGGGCTTATCTTCGGTACTCCGGGCTTGCTCTCCCTTCAATTCGTCGTAGCCAGCGTTGCTGCAATCGCCTCGAGTTTCGTGTTCCTGTCGCTGGTTTTGAGCCAACGGCAGAAAGAACTTGCAGTTCTTCAAGCCATTGGAGCATCTCCAAATCAAATTATTCGACTGGTGCTGTTCGAGATTCTCTCCATTGTCATGGTATCAATGGCGTTGGGAATTGTGTTAGGTATCGGCGTTGCCCTTTCCTTCAACGGATTCTTCGACATCTTTGGATTCATCTTCCAAATCTTTGGTGGTTCGTCCACAACGATAACTCGGACGCTGGTTTATCCATGGAGCCAACTTCTGTTGGTCTCCCTGTCGGTCTTTACCGCTGTTGTTATCGCGCTTCTGGTCACTACTCGCAGAGCATTGAATTCAGATTTAGCCAGTGTGCTCAAGGGGGAGTGAAGTATGAAAGAAAGTATTTTGAAAACCGATGGACTTTACCACGTGTATGAATCGAAGGCAGAAGACGGGAACGTTGTGGCATTGAGAGGGCTCCACATGGACATGAAAGAGGGCGAAGCAATCGCTGTAGTAGGCCCATCTGGGTCTGGAAAATCTACCCTGATGAAGTGCCTTGGCGGTCTCATGAAAGCCAGCGCCGGTTCGGTCTCGCTGGACGGCAAAAACATGACTCGCCTCACTGGTCAAGAACTGGTTGAGTTGCGTCAAAAGACGGTCTCCTTCATTTTCCAAGAAGGAAATCTCTTACCGAATTTGAACGCTCGTGACAATGTGGCTCAGCCATTACGCCACCAAGGTGTCTCATCTCGTAAGGCACTCCGATTAGCTGATGCAATGCTTGACCGATTGGGCATGGTTCACAGAGCGCATGCGTTACCAATGATGCTCAGCGGTGGAGAACAGCAACGGGTTGCTATTGCTCGGGCCCTGATCACGAACCCTCGTTTAATTCTGGCAGATGAACCAACCGGTGCTCTTGATCCCGTCACCAGCCGAGAGGTTTTGGCGTTGTTCAAGGACTTGCATACAAACGACGGTGTATCGTTTTTGATTGTCACGCACTCGAAAGAAGTCGCTGCCTTTGCAGACCGATCGCTTGAACTTCGTGACGGTCGCTTTGTTGCTGAACACGGCGTAGGGGTGGACGTTGAGAACCTCGGTCAAGACCGCGAACTCATCATCGATGAAACGGGAACCGTCACCTTGCCGCCTGATTTGCTGGTACGCATTGGTGGAGCAGGCCGTTATACGGTTGGTAACGCTGACAGCGGCTATCTTTCACTTCAAGGAGAGGCTGTGGAATCCATGGGCCAGATGGTGCTCGCAGAAATTTGTCCTGCATGCAAACACGATTACCAAGGCAGTGACGACCAAGAATGCCCCGCATGTGGTTCAAGTCGACCGATGGTTGAGGTTAAACAATGAAGGCGCTCATCAAAGCTGTAGGTTATCTCGAGGGAACATCCTTCCTGGTGCTGATGGGTATTGCTATGCCGATGAAGTATATCGGTGATGACCCTACAATGGTCAGCATCATGGGCTCGATTCACGGAATACTCTTCTTACTGTATGTGGGATTGCTGTTCTTCGGAGTTGGAAGGTATTGGAATTTCAAAGCCTTAATACACGGTTTTATCGCAGCAGTACTCCCCGCAGGTCCGTTTGTGTTTGAACGCATGTTGCACTCGGAACGCTATCAGTTGGTCGACATCAAGCAGTCTTGACCCCTTCAGGCCACAACACGAGAATCAGCGTCTTCCCGCGCGTTCTTGGCGTATGGGATGATGCGGGGTTCATCCACACAATTGAGCCGGTAGGATAGGTCCCATCCTCATCCCAAACTTCTCCTTCAAGCACGATGTATGCCTCTCCTCCAGGATGGCTGTGAGGCACGAAGGCGTCGACTTCAACTTCGGAATTAACACTGTACAACACCAGTGAGCACGCTCCTTCACGGTGCAGTTTTCCGAGTCGAACGCCGGTACCAAAATCTCTCCATCGTACATTGCTTTCTAACCACTGTGAGTCGAGGGTGAATCCCAACCAGTCGGCCATTGAATGGGTGAAGGTCATAGGTGTCCGTGCTTGTTCATCTTCAAGATACTTCGCTAGAAATTGAGTTCAATTCTCAGTTGCTTTGAAGTTGGGAAGCCGAATCATGTAATGTGGCGGCTCCCCTCCAGTTCCCTGATATTCCTCCTGCAGGTCCATGGGAAGCGTATGTTTTGGTGATTATTTGGCTCCCACTTCTTCTTCGTATCTTACTTCTCGTTGTACCTTTTCGAAAGGCAATAGCTCGACTCGCTCCGCATTCTGGTTGGGCAATTAAACAACTACGTGAACTTCCGATTCGTGGAATTGGACTTTTGGTATTGAATGAAATACTTGCATTCATGATTCCTCCGTTCTTAGTGATCCTTATTCGATTAACCAGTGATCCAATCGGATGGCAACTTTGGAGCGATGTATCCAATACCGGTTATGGATTCTTGATGCTCTTCCTTCTGGTTTGGATATTTTTTGATTTGTTGCGAATTTCTCGTGTACGAAGAATCATGATTGCCATTGAAAAGCACGACGTCAAAAAACTTCGAAAGGTTGCTGATACCGGAATAGGGATTCGAAAGTGGCTCAACAAATTCTCGGGCAAAGAGCAGCGTTCAACCGAAGAACAGAATGCTTCCGTGCCTGAAACGGGGAAAAATATTGCACGAAATTCCCTCGCTATATGGGGTTCACGTGTTCTTGCAGCGAGAAAATTAACTCCTCAGGGTCTTCTGTCTGGAGTTGCGCTTGGAGCGATTATTGAAGCCACAAGAGTGGGGGCTGGAAAACTCACAGATTCTGCAGACAAAAAAATGCAAAAAGAATTCGATAAAATCGCTCGAATTAACACCTCTACCCTCCTAAAATTACTT
>DAME01000018.1:0-8524 GCA_002499545.1 Euryarchaeota archaeon UBA88 | reverse complement strand
GCGGCGCTACCACCGACCCAAGGGACCACCATGTCACTGCTCATTCTCATGCGCCACGGACAATCGGTATGGAATGCTGCCAACCTGTTTACCGGCTGGGTCAATGTTCCATTGACGCCAAAGGGCATTGATGAAGCAATTGAAGGCGGCCGAACAATTGCTCACCTCGGTATTGATGAAGTTCATACTTCGACTTTGATTCGAGCCCAAATGACGGCAATGCTTGCGCTAAGTGAACACACGGGTGGTAAAACACCGGTTGTCAAATCACCTCAAATGCGTGAAACACAGTTCGATGGAGAATCAAGTCCACGTTTGGTCGATTGGACAACCGTTCACGGGCCTCAAAATGACATCTTGCCCGTGTATGTGGCGCAAGAATTGAACGAGCGAATGTACGGCGACCTACAAGGCTTGAATAAGCAAGATACCCGAGAAAAATATGGCGATGAGCAGGTGAAAGTTTGGCGCCGCTCCTACGATGTCCCTCCTCCACATGGGGAAAGTTTGGAAATGACCGCACACCGAACTCTTCCGTACTTCAACCAAGCCATCCTCCCTTCCTTGAAAGGAGGTAAGAACGTTTTTGTTGCCGCTCACGGAAACTCACTTCGCAGTATTATCATGGACATTGAAGGGCTCAACCGAGATGAAGTACTTTCTTTGGAAGTTCCAACCGGGACTCCTCTGGTCTATGCATGGTCGCAGCAAGGGTGGCAACGCCTCAACGAATTCTGAGTGGAACTTCATGGAATTGACTCGACGCCATTTCCGTGCGGCAGGTCTTGTCTTGCTGTTGGCTTCTCCGTGGGTGATGGTGCAGGTGTGGATACTCGCTGCTGCTGCCGATGAACCCTACGATTCGATGCCTTCATGCCCCGTAGAGGCCGCTAACTGTGCGCACGTGGGCGTGGGTGAAAACCATCGGATGGACGGAACCTATGACGTGACCATCAATCGTACAATGGACGAACTCTCTCAAGCACTTGCAGACTACATCGATGATGTCAACGGCGATGTACTGGTCGACGAGATTGACCAGAACGGTGCATCACTCACGCACTTCGTTGAACGCACCATCTTTTGGCGTTTCCCTGACGACGTCGCAGTACGAATTGTTCCACTCGATGGCGGCCAGTCGTGTTCGATTGAGCTTCATTCACAGTCGAGGGTTGGTGGTGTTGACATGGGCGTGAACCCTGACCGCCTCGAGGGGATATATCGGGCTCTCACAGCGTAGAGGCGAATTGACCCTGTTCCCATCCGAATGGAAAACCGTCTTCATCAACCAACACGACGTTGATTCCAAGACCGTTTTTTCTGAAAGCAATCAGTTGGATTTCGTGAATTTTATGACCACTGGGTGCAACACCTAGAACCGGTAACTGCTTTCCAGCGAAAAACGACCTTTTCCGTTTTGGTTTACTTTCGGCAACCGCTTCATTCCCTACCCTTCGCCGCACTCCGTCGACGTCATCGAACCAAGGCAAGGGACCTTCAGGTGAGAATCGAATTCCAAGGATCATGTCGACACCCGAGGTTTCCTGAGCGGCATCTGCATCGGCATGACTTGGTATGGCAGGGGCGTTGGGGTGGGTGTGAAGCCAGTGAGTGAATCGTCCCGCTCTCGAGCCGCGAGAAGTAGAAAACATGTCGTCAGTCCAGTCTTCAGGCAAGTGATGGACCGAATACGAGTCACCACGATTGACAATGTGTGCTTCACCGACGATGAAGCCCTGGCCTTGGAAGATGTTGGGGTCGAACTCTTCGCCCATGAACGCTTGCTCAACCTCCTTGAGATGTGGTGATGCAGCGTCGATGTCCAAACCAACAAGGATTTCATCGGGCAGTGCCTGTAAGGCCCACCACACCAATTGTTCGAAGACGTTTCCGGGAAGATGCAGTTGAGCAGTGTAGGCTGAACGCTTCTCAAATGAGTCGCGGTTGTAGACAACCATCAGCTCTTCCAACCACGGTTCGACCATCGCACTCGACCTTGCGATTCGTTCTTTATGAATGAAGTCAGCGGAAAAAAGCCGTAAAAACATTTGAAGGGTGGTACCCCCTCATCTGTACATGGCGAAGAAGAAGGGCGGTTTGGGCCGATTCATTGGAGCCATCACGGGTACGCCTTATGAGCGACTTCTCAAGCAGGTTGACAAACTCGTTTCAGAATACGGTGACGATGAGCGTAAACTCGGAAAGAACCTGAAAAAGCTCGTCTCTATTGTGACTGATAACTACGAGAACGAGAACATCGATGAAGAAGAGCACGACCTCATCATCGAAGCGATAGAGGAAGTCGACCCAGAGGGTCGTAGTTTTCAGAAGGTTTCTGATGATGAAGATTCCTTTTATTCCGGTGCAGTTCCTGACGCACCTGAACTCAATTTAGGCAAGAGAAAGAATTTGGATGATTTAATGCAATCCAAAGGCAATGAATTTGTCGGTAGTTATGGCCGTGATGAATTTGAAGATTTCAAAGCCCGAATGAGCAGTGATTTCTTCGCAGAATCTGATGAAGCAATTCGCAAGGGTGACCATCAAGCCGAGAATCGCCAAGAGAATCGAGTCTTTGCCGATGAACAAGAAGAACTCGAACGACTCAAGCAGCAAATTTCCCAAGAATCAGGCATGGTCGATCCGAATGCTGAGGATGAAGATGAAGATGAAGGCGAAGACCTTGAAGGCTATTCTGTTGATGAAAACGGGGTTGAATGGTTTGAAGATGAAGACGGCTACTGGTGGTACCGTGAAGAAGGTCAAGACGATTGGCAACCTTACGATGAAGATTGATACGCGTAATCGTTACCACCCACTTGTCGTCGAAACAACACAATTCTGTTCACCCAGAAGGCCAAAACAAGCCCTCCTACGGCAACGTTCCATTCGATGAGCAAACTGACCAGCCACAGTCCGATGTAAAAAACGCAGCATGCCGAGGCAAGAGCGATCAAGATTACTGGTGCCATGCGCATACGCGGGTCAAGGAAGTTGTAGATGTAGTACCCGTTGTTTGTGCGAGCATAGGCATAGGAAAACAGGACGTAAATGATTCCAAAGTACACGGGGAAAATTCCGAATTCCCAGTTGAGTTTCGCTTGCACCAAGAAAAGGTCAACGGCCAACAGGATGGCAGTGTAATTGTGCATCACGAGTTCATAATTCAGGAAAAATGAGGCAAACGGTCGCCTTTGAGCGATTTCATCTGGAATGATAACGTAACGAACAACCGTTGCCGTGATGAATGCAGATCCGTACGCTACGGGCATCAAGACAACAGTGAGCGAGGTCAATATCGTGGGCACTGGTATATCGAAGACTTGCAACCATGTCACTGTCCCAGCACTCAAAAAGGCACAACCAAACACCATCAGAGTCCAGCTGCTGAAGGTGCTAATCCGCTCGAATCCGGTAGGCTGCAACATCACAGTATCGTTGGTTTCATGAAGCGTAACAAACATTCGGCCAGGTACTGGATTGCGAATCATCCAGAACACGATGGTGTGAAAGGCGAGGTAAGCACATCCAAATCGAAACACTCCGATGATCGGTAATGCGAAATGTGATGTTTGAAACGAAGCACTTGAATCACTCACCAAGTCCATGACTTCAAACGCGAAAAAGAAGGTAATGGACACCAGCGTGATGACCAGCGCGCAAGTGAGTGATGCGATGGTTCTGTCCTTCTCAGCGTCCATCGCTTGCTGCGTCATGGCGGTTCGTCCTGAGGACTTGATTTGAACGCTTGGTTAAGAAAAGTCACGCAGGTCGGGTAAATCACCGAGACGACGTCGCTTCGGGCCTTTATCGATCATTCCAGGGTTTGGATGAGGTGCCCCCTTCGGGTGTTGAATATCCGGTAAGTTCAGCGTTTCTCTTTCTTTTTCCTGCTTCGCTATGTACTGCATCTTTTTGAATTGCCACACCGAACTGAGTGTAATCATTACGCCAAGCATCAGCAGCGTTGACGATGATTCGGCTGAAATCAAACTCAACGAATCACCGTTCAAGAGGAGCATACCTGCCATACAACCCATCGACCCCAAAACCGCTGAAACGAGCAGCGGGAGATATTTCCGTACAAGTCGCGTTAGGAAAAAAGAACAGGTGAACAAGATGATGGCCATGTAGTCGTTATCGACGAAATCGTATCCGTTCGCAACCAGCCATCGAAACAGAGCGCTGAAACTGAAAAATACACAGAAGAAAGCAGTCATGGCGATGGTAATGTGGACTGTGAAGAGAAGGGTGAGGCTGAACAGCACTACTATTCCAGCCATGAAATAGACTTGTGGAATCTCCGATATCGAATCGCCAACAACCGAGTAGATGAGTGGCGTAGAGACGTATCCTAGCCCCGCTCCACACGCCGCAGCAATGAATTTTAGTTTTTGGAAACCATAGAACATCAGGAAAAACGACAAGAGGAGCATCGCCAATCCAAGAGGAGGGCCAACAGCCTCAATTTCCCCCATGAGGACGGTCGCTGCTTCACCGGCTTGTTCCCCTGCCATGGAAAGCCCTTGAAGCGGTAGAACTTAGCATTCACGGCGTAGCCAAATCGAAAGGCTGCCAATTTCGAACTTGATGACGCTCGTATCAGCACCTCGGGTAATCAACCGTTGATTGGCTGATGCCTCACTGGACATAGCCACAATCGTAGCTGGCCGTTCAAGCCTTTCGTCTTCGACTGCTTCAAGCAGTGATGAGAGAACTTCCAACCCGTTTGCAGGTGGCATGTAAAAATCAAGCAGCAGTACGTCGGGCTTAAATTCAGCAATGTGTGAAAGAAAATCGCTCGTGTTCCATTGTTGCTTGAAGATCATTTGTTGACAATCGATACCTGCCGATTCGAGCATCGCCTCGATATCGTAAGAGTCCTCGAAAGCCAGAACGCGCATTGCATCATCTCATGCAGGAATCGGTTGCTGGTCCCACCATGCGGGAGCTAAGAACCACCGCTCGTCATCAACAGGCCGGTCAATGACCTGTAGTCCAACGGTTCCACCGTTCACAGTGAGCCCTCCAGCAGGGTTTGAAGCGCAAGGTCCCGGGAGATAATCTTCTCCAGATTCAGTCAACTCAATACGGAGTGAGTGACCTTGAGGAATGACGATATCGAGGGGATTGAATTCCATCAGCATGGTGTAACCGGTGAACGGTGCTGTAGGTTTTGCATCATATCCACCATCTCGGTACCGAATGTCCATCGTAGCGTGACCGAGTCGAAGATTCGCCGTATCGTCGTACATAGTCGCAAATATTTGCCCTCCCTGACAGGCCTGCGTAGAAACATCGAGGTGCAATGTCGGTAGTCCCGAAACGTGCGTCTCTTGTTCAAACATTGGGCTGGTGAGCGTGACGCTCGAGCCCAGTGCGTTTACAGAGCCACTGGCACCAGTCCAATCACTTGAGAGGTCGTGCATGAGCCATGTGCTGTCTTCCGGGGGCCAAGTTTCTTCAACGTGCCATCGTCCATCGTTGGTTTGCATCTGCACCATTGGAGCGGGCTCTTCACCGATACCTTTCAGATAGTAATTGAACCAACCAAACAGTTCCACTGCCCAGTCCATTCGGCTCATGTTTGGATAGGCTTCCTCGCCGTATCCGGATGAAAGTTCGCTGTGACGGTCTGGTTGGTCGGGATAGTTGTGCGCCCACTGCCCAGAAATCGCTCGTGCGTTGATCCCTGCATCACGCAGTAACTGGTAGGTTGGGAAGGCGTGGTACGGGTCAACGTTCCAATCCTGCATACCCCAAACAATGTAGACGCTGCCTTTGTAATTTTCAAGAACGTCAGGAAGGTGCCTTCGCTCGTCCCAATAATCAGACCAGTCCGCACCGCCAACTTCTGCCCATCCCCACGTTGACCACGGGCTGAGCGGCCCTACTATGTCATCGCTGCAAACGCGCATGTCGTCGGTAGTGAGGTCCGCAGTTGCTGCTTGGTATGCAGCATCGTAGCCCATTGCCCGAGCTTCAGAAGAGCCGTTACGGTAGAACATTTCTTGCACGCCGATAGAGCCAGAAATTGGTACGATGGTCTTGAGATGCTCCGAAGGGCTTTGTGCGGCTTCCCAGTTGGTGGTACCAGCATAGGACTTCCCCATCAATCCAACGTTTCCATTCGACCAATTTTGCTGCCCCAGCCAATCTGTGACCGCTTGAATTCCGGTTTGTTCTCCAAGTCCTTTGACGTCTTGGCAGTGTGTCGATTGCCCGGTGCCAAAAGTTGAGGCTTGTGCAAACGCATAGCCGTGAGGAACGAAGGTATCGTACACCCATTTTCCAACCCCTCCATCCGGTACGGTGTTCGGCGATGAATCATCTCCAACACCAGGCATGCCTTCCCCACCAAAGTCGTAGTACGGATGAATGGTCATGATGACAGGAACCTGCGTCCCTTCAGGAACATTGGGCAACCAAAGAGCAACGTGCATCAATGCAGGACCGGGGAAACCGACATCCTGTTCACTCGGTGGAAGTTCAACTTCGATGAAGTGTTCGGTGTACGGAAGTGGTTCATAGGTTCCGTTGACCGGCAGTTGAGCACGCAACGTGTCCATTGGCAGGTCCATTGTATGTCGAAGGTGTAATGGAGTATCCCACCAGTCTCCACTGAATTCGTCTTCCTGTGAGGCGTTCAAGACCGTTTCTCCAAACGCCATTGCAAGCAAAAGAAAGACGACAGCAACGGCGATGGTCGTAGCTGCTGAATATGTGAGTTCACGGCGACCGTCTCCCAGTCCAGCAACCTGGCCGTCAGTATTGGGCGAGGTTGGTTCAGGGACAAGAACTGCGTCAAGGGCAGCATCGACGTCGGCGTCTTTGGACCCTGCCATGGCACCTCCAGATGTTTAACCATCAAGAGCATGACGCTTGCATGCATGGAGGTGACTTCATACAACGCGCATCCGCACAGGCATTTTTCTTCATCGGACTTGTTGATGAAGAATGTAGTTATTCAGATTCTGCAGCGTACGTCTGTTCATTCCTGTGAAAGAGGACGCCTGAGAACAAAACTGCCGAACCAAGACATCCAGCGAGGATAAACAGAATGGCCCCCGACATGCCAGGACTTGCAATTGCGACACGCAAGATGACAGTTGAGAGAATGAATCCAGTGTTTCTCGCAAGGTAGGCAAATTCAGTGATGTAGTGATAGGAAACCAGCAGAATTAGAATATCAGCCATAATCAGTACGGTGAAAAAGTCGAGGAAGAAAATCGTGCGATTCGTGCTTCCATCCCCTTCCACTACACCGTATGACCACGTTGAAAGAGAGTAAATGGCAGTCAAGATATACACAGCTAGCAGCAAGATTGCAAGTTGTCTTTTCTGAGAAATAAACTTCTCCAACTCATCCTTGTCTTTCGATATTGAACTCGTTTCGCGTTGGGCTCTGGTGAAGAACAAGGCGGTACAAAAGAGAATTAGAAATGCGAGACATTCGACCGCTAAGATTGTGATACTGTCATCGACGGCCGAGGTGACCGAAGCGTCGATATCAGACAAGCGCTTCAAAATATCTCTGACCACCAGTAAGGTGATGATTTCGAATTGTTTTCCGATTGAATTAGTGAATGAATCTGGAATCGTGCGAATCAGTTCGTACACTTCATATGCCAAAAAGATGGAAAATGGAGTGTACAATGCATCGAGATACGAGTCGAACAGACCACTGGTTTGAACGCTGAAATCAACCAAATGAAGCTGATAGAGCAGACACAGCAGTAA
The DNA here is from genome assembly GCA_002499545.1 of Euryarchaeota archaeon UBA88. Lineage (GTDB taxonomy): Archaea > Thermoplasmatota > Poseidoniia > Poseidoniales > Poseidoniaceae > MGIIa-L1. Next base: position 784 of record DAME01000018.1, on the reverse strand, counting down.
ATGCACCAAAAACCCCAGAATAGCGGCTCGAATGCAAAGATGCCGAAGCGTTTCGTTCGCCTTGTGGCCCAAGAAACGTTCGTACAGCGCAGCGGTGTACATGCCTTAGTGGCTGAATGTTCCATTCAAATAGTTGCGTACTGAACCATAAGTTCTTTTTGATGAGTTTTTCATTACCCTTAGCGGTGTACTGGAGGCTGAATACATTGTATTCAATAACCGAGAAAACCGACGTACAACCGAAGAGCATACTGAAATCGTTTCAAGGGAAAAGACCTGTAAAATCATTAATAATATTCATTTATTGATGCATGTAGTGTCAATCATGAGCGAGGACCAGGTTCCCAAAGCACGAGGTTTGCTTCGAGTTTTTTCATTCAAATTTTCATTCATCGATCTCCGTCTTGCGGCAGGAGCAGGCGTATTCGCAGGATTGTTAGCTGCAAAGATTTACGCTCCTGTCTTGGATTTCGAATGGTACGTTTACATGATTGCAATGTTTGTCTTGGTGATGAAACCAATGATGGGTTTCTTTACGCAGTTGTATTCCTCATAGGTGTCTAATTGTCTGTTCGCCTCTGCTTTTTCCAAGCTTTCTCTGTTCGTCCGTCTCCGCCAAGATGTGTTTTTCTTGCCGGCCATGTGAGTGCCAATTGCTATGACTGTTCATCCGATTCGTACAATGATTGAGTACATTTATGCGATGAATTCGAAGGTTGATCCCATTACCCTTGCCAATCATATCCGATGCGATGGGCCTCAACCTGTCTTATACAACCCTACC
>DAME01000029.1 GCA_002499545.1 Euryarchaeota archaeon UBA88 | reverse complement strand
TCAAAGCGTGGTAAGTTTGCCAACATTGAAGTGTAAAAAATACATTAAGTGTGTTTCAAAGAACTGGGATGCTTACCCTAGGTCTCCGTACATACCTTTTGGCAATCCTCGAACACTGGCTGCTGTGATAGTCTAGGTGTGATGCTTCACTGAAGCATCGGGAAAAGCGTTGGTTCGTCACCTTCACGCCACTGCTTATTCTTCGTCATACACCGTGAAAATTCTTCACTGTCCAAACACTTTCGTAGCCACGTGTGAAGGTATGTCCACGGTTGTGAATCAAACCACGTTCGGTCGTGATTTGCGAACTGACGAACAAAGGGGAACAGAGCGTCGCTGAGTGCAGGACCAAGACCACCGCCTTGTTGCACGAACGAGTCAAGGTCTGCAAGGTACGATGAAGCTGCAGTGCGTTGTTCGATTTCATCGACATCGTCATATCGGTTGGGATACTTGTAACGGTCGAGATGAAACTTGAATTCATCGTCATTCCGAGAAATCCAGTGGTGTTCAACTTCTGAAATCTCCCACTGTAGTGCATGTTGCATAATCTCAAGACTTTCCTCAATCACGCTTTCATCAGATAGTAGCAAAACCGGAACCGTTCCTTTCGGCGATATTTCAAGCATATGGCCTGGTCGGTCTCGAAGCACAACTTCCCTCAACTCCACAGTGAATTCCGACCGTACCAAGGCCATCCGGGCTCGAATTGCATACGGACATCGTCGAAACGAATAGAGAATTGGAATCGCCATCGTGTGGCCTCCTACATCACTCTGGCGGGATCGGTGGAGCATATCCACCGTTCACGGCTTCTTGTACAAGAGCCATATCGGAATCGACCATCATCTGCACGAGTTGTTCAAAACTGGTTTGAGGAACCCAACCGAGTTCCTTCTGTGCAAGAGCTGGGTCGCCAATGAGCAAGTCAACTTCTGCTGGGCGGAAGAATTTGGGGTTCGTGCGAACTCGGACATTACCATCTTGGTCAGTTGCAATGGTGTCAACGCCGTCACCTGACCACGTGAGGTTCATACCAACGTGGGAAAATGCGAGCGTGATCATGTCGCGAACGCTGTGTGTTCGACCAGTGGCGACCACGAAATCACCCGGTGTTTCTTGTTGGAGCATGCGCCACTGCATCTCGACATAATCGCCAGCAAAGCCCCAATCGCGCTTTGCATCAACGTTACCAATCCAAAGGCACTCATCGAATCCTTTCGCAATTCGCGCCGCAGTCATCGTCACCTTACGAGTGACAAATTCAAGACCGCGACGAGGGCTTTCGTGGTTGAACAAAATACCGGTGCACGCAAACATGTCGTAGGATTCACGGTAGTTTCGAGTGATTTCGAAAGCGAATACCTTCGCACAACCGTATGGTGAGCGAGGATGGAACGGTGTAGCTTCGGTTTGAGGTACGTCGCGAACTTTACCGTATTGTTCTGACGAACCTGCTTGGTAAAAGCGGCACTTTGGAGCGTGCTTTCGGATCGCTTCAAGGCAACGCAGCGCACCTAATCCAGTGATGTCAGCAGTCATCATGGGCGAGCGCCACGATTCAGGTACAAAGGACATTGCACCAAGGTTGTAAAACTCATCTGGTTGGGCGCGAGCAACGGCGTTGTCAATCGAATTTTGGTCAGCAAGATCCCCGTTAACCAAATGGAAGTGTTCATTGGTCAGCAAGTGGTTGATGAGGCTGCGCCCTGAGGTTGGTTGTGAGACTCGACGAACTAAACCGTACACGGTGTAACCCTTATCCAACAATAATTCTGCGAGGTAAGAACCGTCTTGTCCAGTGATTCCTGTAACCATTGCTGTCTTTCCGCTCATGAACATCCGTGGGCCCCTCCCTTTTTGAATCGGTCGCGTGTTCGTATGAGGAAATAACGGCTGTAATTCGTCAAAGAAGGGTGGATTTGAAGGGGAGTCCTTCCGTGTCGAACCGATGGCTGGAACGAAAAAGGCTGGGGACAACGCTGTCCGCGTTCTCATTGTCCGGGGTTCCTTTGCATCACTGGGCGGAGCAGAACGAGAACTCTTGCAGTTGATTCGTGCAACGTCTGAACGCTGGAATTTGGGCGTAGCAAGTTTGGATTTCACCGAGGATGCAAGCGCATTACTCGAAGGGGTTCGTCCCAAGATGCACCTACCTTCACAGCCCTTTATTTGGCCAACTGGCGCTCTTTCAGAAGTCACCGCATCGTCAAGCCGCCGAGCGCAAAAAGCTTGGGAACACGTCGACATCCCGTGGGAAGATTACGATGCAGTTCACCTCTCAGTGGGCAAAGGAACGCTTGAGATTCTACCGCAAATCCCACCGCATTTACCGGTTCACTACCACTGTCTTGAACCACCTCGTTGGTTGTATGAAGACGTGCTGCATCGGAGAGTTGACGGCACTCCGAAACGTCCGTTGTGGCTCACTCGCACACTCTTCACCGTACAGCGCCGTCGAGACAGAGCGTATGTCAAACGCTTACTTCAGCGGCCCAAGGCCTCACTTTCAGGTAACTCCTTGTGGATTCAACAACGGATTGAGGCCATATACGGACTACCCAGTGACGATGGAAAGACCAACGGTCAGCCACCCAAGCGTGACAGTAATGGAAGGCCACTTGAAGCAACACACGTCATGCACGTTGTGGAATGGAAGCATTGGCCTAAACGTGCATCAAAAGAAGAAAAATCAGCGCTTCAATCAATCCCAAAACTCCCTGGCCAATACATCGTAACGGTCGGTCAAGTTTCGTTTGTTAAGGGAACATGGGAGACCGTGAAATCACTGGAAAAGACGGGGTTGGCATTGGTACAAGTGGGGGGGGGAAGCGATGAAGATAAAGCGGCGATTGTGGCGGAAGGAAAGAGATTGGATGTGGAAGTCCTCTGTATGCCCAGACTCTCGCAAACCGCTCTATGTGCACTTATTCGTGGGGCTCGGGCCATGGTGAGTCATGCTCGGTTGGAACCCTTCGGACTCACGCCGATTGAAGCGATGGCCATTGGTATTCCAGCACTCATGGTCGATGAGGGCGGATTTCAATGCACGATGTCACCAGTGGATTCTGGAAGGCTCATAGCTCGCAATGACATGGGTGAATGGAAGGCGGCCTACCTCGACGCCAAAGATCCGGAACTACGGAAAAAGTGGGCCGATAATGGCCGTCCCTACGTTGAGAAAAACTTCACCCTCGATGTCCAAATCAAAGCACTCGAACGGATGTTCACCGAGTAGATTTCCTTATCAAGAGTCGCAGCGTTAACTGGCATGAAGGCATCCAGTCAGCCAAAGAAAGCACTCATTGTAGGATTAGGCGGTATCGGTTCACAACTCGTCGAACTCGCAATACCAGCACTGAGGCGAATCGGTATTCAATGCCACATTTCCCTGATGGACGCCGATACCGTTGAAGCGGGAAATCTCGGTCATCAACGGTTTACAGAGAACGACATAGGGAAGTCCAAAGCGTTGGTTCTCGCCAAAAAACACGGTCCGTCAATGCATGGTGTCGATGTCATCGGTCTTGACGATAATTTGAGAACGCCCTTACAGTTGCAAAGGTTCGATTGCGTGATTGTATGTGTCGATCGACCGGCCCCTCGCCGCATGGTGCATTCGTTGGAAGTCCCTTGGGTCGACTTACGTTGTACTGGAGACGGGTGGGTGGTGCTGTCCTCAGATTCAAACCCAGCACTTGTCGAGCAAATGACGCAGGACCATGAACCAAAAAGTTGTCAAGTCGAAGGTGCGTTACGTGTGGGAAATCTCGAGTTTGGATTTGCGGTTGCAGCAGCATTTGGAGCGCAGTGGCTGGTCCAGCTGCTCAGAAGGTATCCCAGCCCAACTCAGAGCATGGGGAGCCTGACATACGGAATGTTTGAGTTTCCAGTTCGTACTTCCACGGATGTTGAGGTGATGGCATGATTGTCATTCCCGCACTGCAACGGCTTCGAATCGATGCCTCAACGTGGGATGAAGTATGCCGCTTGGCGTCCGAAAAGCAGATTCAAAACGACTTGTTACTCGGTGTCCAAGAACGCGCTGCTCGCCATCATCGATGGGACGTTATTTACGCCCTCTCACTTCTCTCTGGGCTTGAAACATCCGTGCTCATTGACGCTAATGGAATCGTTTCAATCGATTGGGGAAGTCCTGGACGGGTCGCATTATCACCACCTATTGGATGCATGGCTCCATTCAAACTTTGGGTCCATACCCATCCAGGGTTTGCAGCATATTGGTCGGGAACCGATACAAACAGCCTTTCCATTGGCACCTCGATTGTGGAATCAGCATTGGTCCTCGGTTCTCCGGGAATCAAGTATTCTCACAACGCTTCGTTCAAGCCGTTGAAAAGCGAAATCCCAAGACTTTCCAACCAAGGCCCACTCCAGGAATGGTCAGATGAGGGAGTCATCGAATGGGCGGACTGGTACCATACGCTACATGAGGTGAGAGGATGAGTGGCGTTCGAAAACCCAAAGATGAGGAAGAAAGAGCACTCGCTCGAATCGCAATTCAAGAGGGGAAGGGATTCGCCATGGAAGAATTCATCGAACACGTTCTTGGATACCGAGCAGAACGCCAATTCGTCAACGCTGTCGTCAATCGACTGGAACTTTCAATCGAGGATGAAGACGAACTCGATCTCGTTGAACTCATCAATGTGATGAAAGCATTTGAAGAAAGTTCAGTTTAATCAAGCGTTTTGATAGGTAGGCTTACGCCCTTCAATCAATGCAGACAATCCTTCCAAGGAATCTGAAGTAGAGAATATATCCGTCAGCTGATCCAATTCCATTTGCAATCCCAACGACAAGTCCGTTTCAGATGAGGCATCAATAAGCCCACTGGCCATCGAAAGTGCGATTGGAGCGGTACGAGAAAGTGACTTCAATTGCCTGCTCACATTCTTGTCCTCTGCATCGAAGCCTTCGGGACAAGCACCGTTCATCAAACCCGGCAGGTTGGCGTCGGAAAAGAATGCGGCTGCAAACGACGCCACTGGGCTGTTTGGATTGGCAGGAGCGCCCGGATATTTGTTGGAGGGTTTTCCAGATGCGGAGAGTTCGGAGACGCACGAGGTGACGTAAGCAACATCTACCAGATGCGTCAACAACCCGAGGTCTTTCGCCGTTTGAGCATTCATGAAGTTTCCAGCCAAAACAGCCCAACGAGCCGCAGGAATACCGCTAATCCGAGCAGGGCGTTGGGTTCCGCCAAGTCCGGGATAGATTCCGATAGAGGTCTCGGGGAATCGGAACTGTGTACGCCGTGTTCCAATTCGATAATCGCACGACAAGGCTAGTTCGAGTCCGCCTCCGAGAGCGAGCCCGGTAGTCAAGGCAATCGTTGTTTTTGAGGAGTGTTCTAATTTATTCAATACCACGTGTCCGTTTGCAGTGAATTCAACGATGTCGGGAATGGCGTCTGCTCGAATCTTATCAACGAAGAATTTGACGTCTGCACCTGCCACGAATGCTTTTCCGGCACCGTCCAAGACAACGGTATGGACCGATTTATCTGCCTCCACTCGGTCCAATGCTTGGCCGAGTTGTCCAATCACGGTTTCATTGAGGGCGTTCATTGCCTCAGGTCGATTGATTGTTATGGTCGCGATTCCAGCATCAATGGATGTGTCTACACATGAGAAATCCCATGGTTGGTCTGCTTGTTGGGTGAAAAATTCAGGGACTGCCCAAGCGCGCTTATCATCAGATAGTGCAGCAAGGTCAGCGTATGATTGCGCCATACGATGTGCTTCTTCAACGCCTACCTTATTCATCAGTTCAAACGGACCTCGAGCCCAGCGAAGACCAACCTTTGCGCCTCGATCAACGTCTTCCATCGAGCAGATTCCTTCATCGACAATTTGTGCTGCAACACCAAACACGACGCCAAGAAGTCGCTCTGAAATTGCCGTGTATTGTTCACCTGAATAGGTCGAATCACCGTCAATGTCCCATTGCTCACTGGCGTTGATTAAGTCACGAAGATTTTGAGCACCAACATAGCGTGGTGTGTGCAATTGTTCTGCCAAATAATCGGTAGAATGCAGAGCAATGGGTGGGCCGGTGAGGTTCATCAATCCAAATGGACCCAAACCGATGCGGAATGCTTTGCATGCTGCAGCATCAATTTGAGCTGCAGTCGCAACCCCTTCTTCCAAGAGTCGGCATGCTTCATTCAACCAAGGAACAAAAAAGCGATTGACAACAAATCCAGGACGGTCCGCACACACGATGACAACCTTTCCAAGCATCTTGCAATACTGAACAACCTTCTCAACCGTTTCTGGACTCGATGCCTCTGCGGGGATGACCTCTACGAGACGATTTTTGGCTGGATGGTAGAAGAAATGCAAACCGACGAAGCGATCAGCACGGCCAGTTGCTTGAGCAAGAGCGTTAACGGAAAGCGATGAAGTGTTAGATGCGAGAATAGTATTGGGTCCACAGGCTTTGTCCAGTGTGTTGAACACCGCGGTCTTGACATCAAAATCTTCGAACACCGCTTCAATTACGAGGTCGGTATCTTCGGCAGTATTTTCAACGCCTACAACGCCAGTAATTCGTCCTTCAATTGCTTCGACTTGAGCAGGAGAAAAAATACGCCGTTCAACTGCTTCGGAAAGGAAATTCGTGATGATTCCTTTGCCTCGGTCAACCCATTGTTGTTCTCTATCCACCATTTGGACATCGAATTCTTCCTGCGCTGTCTTCTGTGCGATTCCCGACCCCATGTTTCCGGCGCCGACAATTGCTACTCGCTGAATAGGTTGCATGTACCCGCCAAGGAAACGACACCCATGAATACTGCGGAACGGGGTTCTCACTGTTACCTCTGTTATGACGACGAAAGAATTCACAATGAATCGTACACTTCACCCATTCGTCGGCAGAAGTGGCGCTGATCGTAGCGAGATGCAAACTCAATCAGTCCTTTCATTGGGGCGGGCCATACATGCGTCGTATCCCCCTTGGTACGGGATTCCCAATTGGCGTACACCGACTGAATCGCTTCACGCCAGGCATCAATATCAGCAGGGTCAACGCACGAATGTTCTGGCATCAGTTCGTTGTGTGATGGAAGGTCCGAACACACAACAGGCGTTCCCGTCGCCATGGCTTCCAGCGGCGGATAGCCAAAGCCTTCACTGGCGCTGGGAAACAACAAGGCTTCACACGCGTGTCGTAACTCCATCAACGATTGACTGGAAAGTTTTCCGCCATATCCGGTCCAATTTGGCACGTGATATTTCTCGGCATAATCGATTGCTGCAGGACCGCCATAGGGGCACTCACCGTGGCCCACATGATGGATGCGAATGTTGTGCTTGACCGTCTCATCAAGCCCGCCAAGCACTTGACAAACGAATGCCAGTCGCTTTCGAGGATCGTGGCTGCCTACGATGAGCAGGTGGCAGTGTTTCTCAAAATGAGCAGCGGGTCCCACTGGTACAGAGTCACCACGAAGGAACGACGTTACGTCGATTCCCAGAGGTACACAAACAGCATTGACCTTCGGAAAATGACGTTGACATGCCGCTAAGGTGGCTTGTGAATCGCAGACCAGAAGGTCTGCACGAGCAAGGCCTTGTCGCAACTTTTTCAGGTCTCGACGGCGGTACCACGGCGGATTTTGTTCTCCGACCTCGATGAACTCGCCTGCGATGTCAAGAACTTCAGGAAAGAGGTGAAACAAATCGTGTACGGTTACAACCACGGGAACTGAGCAGTCTTCCGGGATAAGGTGCGCCTGTTCTTGATCTGTGACGTGAAGTATTGAGTACTCGTGGTCTTTTTTCAACAGTTTACGGACCCTTCGAGGATGACCAAACCAGCGTTGGTACAGTCTGAAGAACGGCGTCGACCTTTGTCGAACGGCGTATTCGCTGGTTTTGGAAGAACGCCACCCGTCTATTTCGCCTCCTTGAAGCGATAGTGCGAGGCTGTGATGTGCCCCCCCGATTCCTGAATTTGGACCCAATGCGCCGCCTCGAACCAGCAACACGTCTTTGGCCATACACCCTCGAGGCGGATAGACCTCTTGAAATGTGAGATTCATCGTAGCCAATTCTGCGGATTTGCAGTTCGCGTTGAACAGTGTGAAAATTAAATTAAGTAGGTGAACGATTTCGAACAGCAAGAGGCAATTCAATGACAACACCACCACTCAAAATTTCTCGTGAAGATTATAATGCAATTCGAACATCCATTGAAGCCACTATCACCCATGGGGGTGAAATTCGTAGCATTCTTGAAGCACAGAATGAGCGAAACCCAGACAATGATTTGCATTGTGAAGTCCGAAGGGCAGAAGAAGCGCTTCACGTATTCGGGTCCCGTTGGACAATCGAAATTCTCTCTGCATTGTACATAGCTGGACCACGTCGGTTCAACCAAATGAAGACATTGTTAGAAGGGATTTCTTCAAGAACACTCTCTGACAAATTGCGCTATTTGGTAGAGGAAGGACTGGTTTCTCGTCAAGTCGCAGACGGTCCGCCGATCAGAGTATCCTACCTCTTGACAGAACATGGACGCACGTGTGGACGATTATTATCACCGCTTGTCGCTCATTTAAAATTCCACTTCAATTCGGTTCTTGCAGAAGATTAGGTTTGAAACATGATTCATCAAAGGGATGGATTAAGAAAGGTGAACTACCATCGTCATCTATGCCTCTGCTTGCTCAATGGGTCCGACAGCGCCCTTGGCTTTCAGCAGGAATCGCCGGTGCGGCCAGTGGCGTAGCGGGTCTTGCTGGAGGTGTCGCAGCGGCTGCAAGTGCTGTGGGCGTATTGGCTTCTGGTAGTGTATCAACGAAAGCGAGTCCCTACGAGCACCCGCTACGAATTCGGATTCTTTCTACGCTAGAGCGTCACCCTGGTTTATGTTACAGAGAACTGCAATCGACACTGAATGCTGCCAATGGAACTCTTCGCCATCATTTGGATGTGCTGCGCACAAATCGAAGCGTTACGGTCCTTCCCGTGAACGGACGAACGTGCTATTTTGCGGGTGCGCCAACACAAGTCGAAATCCTTCGAGGGATTTCGGTCACCGAAGAACGAGCTGCTACTGCGTTACCAATTGGACTTTCACTGGTCCAGCGGCTCATCATCGAAGACATTCAGACTGAAGGAGTTCCACGATCACAGGCCGCATTAGCACGCCGCATTGGCCGTTCCAGAGCAAGCGTTCACTCTGCGGTGAAAGTACTCCGACGGCGAGGGATTCTTCGAGAGAATCGCATTGAAATGATGCCCCACATCGACATGGACATTCAATGGCATGGAACCAAAGGCGTCGATTATGAGTGGCGCGATGAGCGACGAGCGTAAGTGTATTTTTCGCCGCTTGAGCGGCAATTAATACATAGTGTTCAAAGACCCTAGCCCAAGTCCCAGCCTGAAGATCATGTTCAGTGTACGATTAGCAGAGGTGCCCCTGCCGACCAGTGACCGAGAACACGACCATCTCGTTGACTGGTTTATCGAGACCTTGAGTTTGGTTCGCAAGCGCGGGGAAGCGACTGCTGATGAAGGAAGAGCGAGTCCTGTTCATCGCTTGTTACGCGATTATTTGTTTGCACAACCGGAGATCAGTTGGGATGCACAAATGCTTGCCGATGAATTAGCACTAACACCAGCTTCACTTAACCACCACCTCACCCGACTTGTTGAAGCAGGAATCATCGGTTTTTCAAACGAAGGAAGGGGATGGAGGCGGTACTATCTTCGAGGCGGTTCGCTGACCAATGCTGTTGAGTTCTTCACGTTGCAGTGTCAGACCATCATCAATCAGAGGATGAAGATGCTTGACAAATTGTGGAACCGAGAGCAACCAGAAACCGCTGTCGTGACCGTTCCGAGTGATGCTCTCGCCTTGAACATCGGAATCGTCGACCATCGACCGCTCTTATCCGACAGTAAAGAAAGTCCACTTTCGCAGTGGATGGGTGACTTTGGTCTGCTTGGTGAACGACCCGGTAAAGAAGCGTATGCTGGGTCAGTGTCCGTCCGCTTGTTTGAAACACTCTTGAACCGAAACGAACCTTTGTCGCTTGATGAAGCCGGCGAGATGCTCGATGAACCAAAGCCCCGTATTGGACGAATACTGGAACGGTTCAGGGCGACTGGAATGGTGCAGAGGGTTCCCCGCATTGACCGTTTGAACATCGCTCTTTGGACTGCAATGACGACACAACACCAACGCCGAGGAGAAGATTGGATGCTAAAAAAAGGTGGTTTCCAACGCATACTCTCTACACAACAACAATCCTCGTTGTTGGCCCAGATGAAAAAAGGTGTGCTCCAAGTTGGCGACGTTGAGCAAGCGATGAGCTCGGTATCGGCTGATGAACAAATGTTACTGCTGAATTTACTTGGAGGGCGACTTCCTTTGGGCCATCGCATGGTTGGAAATTCGAGTGCAGACGTCACAAGAGAAGTCGCTTCACGACTCGACCGCGTTCTTCGTCGGATGCGGCGGGTTGCAGAATTATTGGAACAGGCCATGGAAGCGTAATTCACATCTTTGAAACCATTTCAACCGAGGTATTGACATGAGCGAGCACATCGAAACAAAACCAGGCGAGTGGGACGGTGAACGCCGACCGCTCTTTCTCGCTCCAATGGCTGGCGTTTCAGACCTGCCGTTCAGATTGGTAGCCAAAGCGTGCGGAGCGGATGTGACCATCACTGAATTCACCAACAGCACGGCATTGACCCGTGAGGCGGCGATGTCATGGCGGAAAATGGAATCTCATGAAACCGAAGTTCCTTTCATCCCTCAGATTTTTGGAGGAGACCCTGGCGACATGGCTACGGCGGCTGAGATGCTTGCACCTACTGCAGACATTATCGATTTGAACTTCGGCTGTCCAGCCCCAAAAGTCACCAAAATTTGTGCTGGTGCTGCCTTGATGGGCCAACCTGACAACTTGGTGTCCATGGTTGATGGAATCATTGAGCGTGTCGACGTACCGGTCACTGCTAAAATGCGATTAGGAACTGGTCAGGGCGCCAACAATGCGATTGACATTTGTCGAGAACTCGAGCAAATTGGTACCGCTCGTTTGTGCGTCCACGGCCGAACCCTGAAACAGCGGTATTCAGGAGAAGCAGACTGGACTGAACTGAGAAAGATCGTCGACGCAGTAGAAACACCGGTTATTGCAAACGGAGACGTGGTAGATGCCAACAGTGCCAAACTTTGCCTCGAAACGACTGGAGCAGCCGGCTTGATGATTGGAAGAGGAGCCATCGGACGACCCTCAATCTTCGGTGAACTCAAGGTTGGACTGGGATGGATGGAAGAAAACGAACTCCCTTGGATTCAAGAGTTGGGAGATGCGTGGTATGAACGCTCCACAGTTGGCCAGTTATTTGCGTCTCGGAAATGGTGTTGGGACAAGTATATCCAATTCTCACAGCAAACCGTCGGGTTGCAACCGCGATGGATGAAACGGCATGCTGTTGCATTCACCAAAGGTTTGCCGGGTGCAAAGAAAGTACGCCACATGATGCATGGAGCCCCGACACCTGAAATGTTCGCAGATGCGATTTCAAACTATCTTTCAGCGAAACCAACTGAATGAGTGAATCAACATCACGTGGTTCGCCAAACTCGGTTGGTGAACGAAACTGAACCGTCTCAGAAGGTAGATTGCCATTCTTCGACATCTTGGGCTGCGGCCCAATCTTCGTCGGTTGTAGCGCCACGCGCTTTGAGAACTTCTCGTGCGAGTAACCAGTAGATGAGAGCAAGAGAACGGCGTCCCTTGTTGTTTGCAGGAAGCGCAACATCAACGTTACGAAGGTTGTTATTTGCATCGACAATTCCAACGATTGGCAAGCCAGAGTTGACTGCTTCGCGAAGTGCTTGTTGGTCTGCGGCTGGGTCAGTGACGAAAAGGACGTCAGGTTCGACGTAGGAGCGGAGCACAGGGTTGGTGAGCGAGCCAGGGATAAAACGGCCTACTGCTGCATTTGCGCCAATTGCTTCTGCAAAAAGACGGGCTGGTCGTTGGCCGTATTGACGAGCTGAAACGACCATGATTCGTGGTGCATCGTACTTGTTAAGGAATGCAGCAATCGAACGAATTCGTTGATCGGTGATGTTGACATTGAGCAAATACAAACCGTCTTCGCGAACACGGTCGATGAATCGTGCCATGTCAGCACTCTTTTGTTGAGTACCGATGTTCACGGCGTTCTCTTCGTATTGTTCAAAGGGCAGGAGTAAGTTCATTTCCTCGGACATAGGGATTCCTCAGCATTCGACCGACTTGAACCCTCTATTAAACCGCTTCGCAGGGAGGTAACGATATTCATGAACGGAACTCGGCTCAAAATGGGCATGCCGTGGAAGAACATAAGACGGAGACGGGCTTGCTGAATGTATGGCGGACACTGAGAAGGGAATGGTGGACCTCGCCCCTCAGCATCCCAATGCCTCTCAATCCGAAGGCGGATTTTGGCGGGATGAAGCGGGAGCGGCCCTTTCAGTGAGTGCCAGTGACCTCGAGCGCCACGAATATTGTCCGATGTCGTGGTCGTTGTCCCGTCAGGGTAATTCTGGACAGGGTGAAGCAATCAAAGCAGGCGTCCAAAGGCACGCCAAAATTCATCAAAGCATGAAGGAGTTCAATCAAGCACAAGTAGAAGCGCAGCGGAGTGTTACGATTTGGACATGGTGGTTTTCAGTCATCATTGCCTTCTGTATCGACGCTGTGGCATTCCAATTCATTGACGAAGTTGTGACCCCTTTGGTCATGGCAAGATACCTCGCTCTGTGGGCACTCACCACACTGCTTGTTGGAATGTTCACCATTTCATTCCCTTGGCGGTCGTGGATTGGTATGACTGAAACCGTGAATCGAAGACAGGCTCAGTTGATTAAACGGAATGAGGGGATAGAGTCAACATGGCAGCCGAAAGGATTCATCGGTGGATGGTTTGAGGCTGGACGAATTGAAGCAAGCCTGCTGTGTGCTTCCATCGTTCTTGGTCTGCATGCCATCGCATTGAGGGGTGCCCAAGACCGAAATCAAGCGACGTTCATCCTGTTTATCACTGCAATGACTTGGACATTGGCTGCTTCTTGGCAGTTGCAACGCGTCCTTCTTTCGAACACTGAACTCCAATCGATCAGTCAGCGAGTCGATTTGGAAGAGAGTGATGAACTGGCGTATTCAGACGATGACGAATCGTCCAATTTGCTCATGGATAGAGAGTCTGGATTGCGAGGTCGCCCTGACCAAATTGTCATCGTTGATGGTGAATTCATACCCGTGGAGCAGAAAACGGGTCGAACGCCCGCAAAACCCCATTCATCACACAGATTGCAGTTACTCGCATACCTTCATCTGGTCGAGAAGAACACCGGAAAAGCATCACCATATGGGGTCTTGCGATATGGAAAGGAAAACCTCCACCAAATCCCATGGACTGAAGAAGCGAAAGAAGACCTGTTCAATTCCGTAAAGGAAATTCAGCGGCTGATGGTCGTTGGTGGAGCGAAGCGAAATCACGAGCGCCCCGGTAAGTGCCAAAACTGTTCGCGAAGGTATGCATGCAACCAGTCGTTGGTCTAATCAGACACAATCGGTTTCAAGAGGATACACCACGCACATGCGCTTCACAGTCACGTCGATATCGAACCGGTCAACTGCTGCTGTACCGGGGATACCAACACCGCGTGCTTCAATGACAAGCTCCCATGAACCCTGTGCAAAGGTTGGCTCTGGAAGGAATGTCTCTGTCTTTGCCGCGACCGATTCGCATTCATCAAGGCTCCACACGCTGACGCCGTCTGCATCAAACAACTCTGCACGAACATAGCGAGTAAAATCTTCGAGACATGTCACGTTAAAAACTGGATTATCTGGGAATGTATTGAAGGTGACTTTCTGATAAATGGTCACCATGGTCACCGATTCATCAATCTTTATACTGGTTGAATTCGAGTACGGTTCAATCTCAGTGAAGGTGTCAAATTGGTGATAGTGGTCGTATTCAGCGATGCTGGTTCGAAGGTCTTTTTCACCGCGAATTTCCTCTAAGAATTCGCGTGATTGAATCAGTCCGAGACACCCCGATGTGCTGGAGAGAAGAACCGTTGCCACGACCATCAAGGGCATGAACCAGCGCTTCATGGCCTGCCCTATGATTCACCCACATATCAAGTCAGTGCCAACATTCGACGATGGTTTGATACTCTACAGACCGCTGCCGAACTTGCCCGAATGACGCGTGTGGTTGCCGAGCATCTGCAATGACGAACCCTATGAAAGCCGACGGGCCTCACTCAAACTTTGCACCGCAGGTGCCACACTCTGTCGCATCGACTGGCAAATCAGCACCGCATGCGCCACATTCTGCAACGTCTTGCTTCGGTGCTTCAACATCCTTCTTTCGACGGGCTGAACGACGACGGCTTGGACTTGCAGCCTTGGGCGAAAGTTCGTCTCGTACTGCAACGGGTTTGTCATCATCGCCCATCGTGAAGTCCGCCGTAGTTTCTGAAACTTCATTTCCAGCGAAAGCGGAATCGGTTAATTGCATTCCAACGTTGACTTTTTCACCAGGCATGACACCTTCTTCACCGGTGATTTCAAACAACCGGCCACGAATATCGGCGTCACTTGCGCTGAGGTCTTTGCCGTCATCCTTGTGAGAAATTAGTTCGCCCTTTGAAGCGAGAATAGCATCGATATCTGCACCAGAATCACTCATTTGTTTCATGCCCTGGAGCGTTGTCGTGACTGAATTATCGTACTCTTCCAACTCCTCCTCCGTCATGTTCTCTCGTAGAATTTCTTCTGCGTTTCTGCGGTCATACGCTGCTTCAACTTCTGCTTCAGCAGAGACGATGTTCTCGTCCCATTCATCTTCGAGTTGATCTTCATCATAGCCAAACTCCTTGACAGTTTGAGCGAAGTTTTCTGTACCGGTGACGATTTCGTCTTCATTCTCGTCTTCTTCGACCAGTGGCACGATTTCTTTCACGGCAACCTCTCGTCGCTTTCGTTGTTCGAAGTATGAAGACACGTCTTGTTCAGCACCGCAGTATACACAGTTATCCAACAAGTCCGGAATCGATTCGCCGCATTCTTCACAGTCGTGGAATTGCTTTCGAGCCTTCTTTAGATTGAAGGAACAGTGCGGACATCGATCCTCATCTCCTTCAAGTTCACCGTCGCATGCTGGACAATATTCGAAAATATCGCGTTCAACCTCATCTTCTCGTTCACGAGTGAGTAGAACCGCTCCAACCAACAACCCGATCAGAACAAGCACTCCCAATCCCATGAGTGTGAACGTTCCTAGACCTGTATTCGAATCTTTCAAATCATCCATTTCTTCATCGCTAAGAACGGTTGAAAAGGTACGGGTAAAGGTCGTGGTTACCGTAGGGTCAGAGGGTACCAACCGAAGCACACTGGAAGGAGCGATAGCGGTAAATTCACATTCCAGCAAGACCTTATCCCCGCGATTGAGCACCTCTGCATTCAGTGTTGCAAGAATTTCGCCCTCTCCATTGATGCAGTCAAACGTGAGGTTGCCGGTTTCGACGCTGGTCAAGTCAATGGCAACCGTATAGATCTCACCTTGAGTCATAGGAAGTTCGGCATTTTCTCCATTTGAATCCGTCACTTCAAGAGTGGAAAGTGCCCAAGATAGACGAAGTTCGGCTTCGACGACCACGACACCTGAAGCCTGACTGTTGAGTGGATTAGAATCCCAGCTATTGGATGAAGCAACCCATGCTGCCTCGAATACAGCGTCGTGTGCACCAATCGCAGTAGTCAGTTCAACCGTCCACGTCAGGGATGATTCTTCTTGGAGGCCGAGGTAAATCATAGGTGATTGGTAGTCAACGCCTTCCCACGTGTAGTGCAACTTTCCAGAGACTTCGATATCACCAATATTGGTCATGGTGACTCGCCATTCGACCGAACCGCCAGAATTCACCGAGGGAGATGAGGAAATTGCGATAGGGTCGACAAACACATCAGGTATTTCATAGATTGAAAGAAGGGCTGAAACCATGTCATTGTCGGTAGATTCTTGGATGAAAGGTGCGGTGCCGAACGGGTCTATTTTGGCGGTAAGGGTGTGGAGACCTGGCGAGAGACTACTGAGTTCGCTGGCAGTAAGCGTATGCGTCCACGCCTTTTCGGAATAGCCCGTTCCAGTCATTGTGACGGTGAAAGGAGCAGTCGTGACCAGCCCGCCTGAATCGGTTGGAATTTGAAGCCATATTGGCACATCAGTGGTGCCAGAACCGTTGGTTCTCGCTAGTCGTCCAGAGATTGTCCAAGGACCCTCAAGTTCTCCGTCGTCGATATCAACGAGTAGATCGCCTACGTGATGGATGTCCATTCGCGTCTCGACTTGGAGAGCGACTTCGACAACCTTGTTGGTCTCTGATTCTTCTTGTACCGCATCCTGGTAATCAGGGGTAACAAAGATGTTGTAACTGCCGCTATCAGGAGCGGTGAACGTGGTGTTCACCCACGCAGTATCGCCAGCAGCGATGCTTGGAGTTGCAAGGTCTTGGTCGCCAGCACCTGGTAGGTCAATGTGCAAGACACTCGCATCAGCGGTCTCAGTCCCAGTGTTTCGTACGAGAGAAGAAAGGCTGACTGTGTCGCCTGAATTCACTCCGGTCGCTGGAGTCAAAATCGTTTCAGTGACTTTCAGATTTGGCAACCCCGTCACCGTGAATTCGACATAAAAAGTAGCGATATTACCTGAATTACGAGGATATTCGAATTGAATGTGTACTTCGTGTTCCCCCGCAAGAAGGCCCTGCCAAACCGCAGACACTTCCATCGAGGCATCTGCATCAATGTCAGTGGTGGAAGAATCAATCAGGCGGTCAGCCCCAACACCGTTTCGATAAAACCCGTAGGCTACGTCAGAAGCATAGTTTCCGGTATTGGTCAGTAAGAGGTTAATGGTAACCGAACCACCTGCTTGTGGATTAGCTGGCATGAGTGCAACCGAGCTTGGAGACGCTTGAATTCCTCCAGCATCTTCTGCTGAAATTTGCACCGGAATACCAGCGATGCACAAAAGAAGAATCGCCAGGATTGGCTTGAAAGCACTCGCCATGGGTTATTCGACATCTCGCAAAGCACTTGAACCCATCTCAAATCTTGGTGTGAATCGACCCCAAACGGGGTTGAGGGCCATCACCCAGCAGAGGGCGAGGCTCTCTGAAATGCCCTGCTCCTCTTCTTTTGAACACGAAATGAATTGGTTTGAGGGGAGCATTCAAGGATAACCGCACCCGTCTCGGCCTATGGGCAGGAGATGGGCGAGCGTTGTTCTTGTTGTTCTCTTGCTGGGATTGAGCTGTTCGCCCATGAATCAGCCCTTGCTTGAAGATGAACGAACCGCCGCCTTTTCATCCTCGCAACTCGTATTTTCTTTTTCGAATGGACCGACAACAAATCAAGATATTACCGGGTTGCACAGCCTCACTTTCAGTCTTTCAGGAGATGCAAACGTGTCTTCAATCTTGATTGAAGTGTCCGATGGTTCATCATGGTCAACAGTGACAAACTTGACCGGTGTGCCATGGGCGGCATACTTCGACTCAACGGCGTACGAAAACGGCTCATACACGCTTCGTGCAAGTGCGTGGGACACCGACGTCAATGAATCCGTCGTGGCCACATCCGGAACCTTCAATATCGTCAATCAAGTACCGGTGATTACTATTTTCACCGCGCTCAATGCCGTGGTTGGTTCAGGTGCATCAGCGTCAGACAGAGCGTGGTTCGGCATACCTGCAGACGGGACGCTCTCCTACCGATGGGGTGTCAGCGATGACGACATCAGTTATGCTACCATCTCCAATGTACCCGGTCCCGGAGCACCAACCAACGATGGACCGACTTCGTTGAATTACGGTTGGGACTGGAGCAGTGGAACGATGGCAGAAGGTACCTACAACACTCGCTTAAACGTCTATGATGAATCGAGCCTCACCGCTTCTCAAACTCTTTTCATTGGAATTGACCGAACCGGACCTTCTCTCTCAGGTGTCACCGTGGGCGATGGGTCTGCATGGCAGAACAATGGAACTTTGACCGTGTCGGGCTTAATTACAAGCGCTGATGACGGACAAGGAAGCGGTGTTTCTCATGCCGAGTACAGTTTTGACGAGACAACGTGGACTACCAGTCAAGCCGATTCGATTTCCATCCAGTTGAGTGAAGGCAATCACAGCCTTTCAGTTCGCTCTATCGACCGAGTTGGGAACATTGGATCTGCATCACACATCACCGTTCGAGTCGATGAAACAGCACCTGAACAAATCGGCTGGACTGTCGATGAATTAACAACATCACGTATCGGGCCTGCGAACGTGAGTTTCAATGCAGTCGATGATGGCTCAGGAATTGATTCTTCAAATTCATACCTTCAGTTTGGCTTTGATTCCAACGGCGTCGGGCAGACTCCTGATCTCTCGGGTAATTGGCTGACCATTGGCGGAACCGGGTTAGATGGAACGGTTGGTCTTTCAAGTTGGGCGACAAAATCTCGTCAATACCTCATGTTCAGAGCCGTGGTCGTTGACAATGCGGGAAACCAGTACACGACCAGTCCCACCTCGTACCAAATTCTACCCGGATTGGATTTGTACTGGAATGCAACACTCACCAACCTTGACCGATTGATTGTTCGGCCCGGTGAAACGGACGGAAATGTCACCATCACCAGCGTACTGGAAAGCAACCAAGATTACGGTGGAAGCGTAGTTCTTCGATTGGAATCTGCCCCAGCTGACCGTACGTCAACCGTGACTTGGACCGTGATGGAATCACGAACTCTGCCGTCTGGATCACTTTCCGACAGCCATGAAGAACTGATTTGGAACTATACTGTACCTCAAACCGGTCAATTTGACCTTCGACTGGCGATTGACTATGCGAAGGTCATCGATGAGTATGATGAAGGTAACAATTACAATCACATGGTTGTCACCGGAGCCGCAATCGGCTCGCCTGGATTGGTGCCATCATTCGCACCGACGATGTTGCTGGTTGTGTTGACTGGATTGGCCGTCGCTTTTCTTCAACGCCGAACAAGGGTTTGAAAAGAAGTCGGCCACAGGATTGTCCATGCGCCAACCCCTACCTCGTGTGCCAATGGACCGTATTGCGGTCCTGATCGGTGCAAAAGGAGCGACTGCCAAGTCGTTGCGAAACGCCTCAGGCTGCAAAGAATTCCACATTGATTCCGATACTGGAGACGTGGAAGTCGTTTGGGGTGAGCCGGGAACATACGATCCTGTGAAAGCGATGAAATTACCCGATGTCATCAAAGCTATTGGTCGCGGAATGGCACCGAAAGCAGCGATTCAACTCTTGGACGACCACCACTTTTTCGAACTGGTCGATATTCGAAAATTTGTAGGAAAGCGTTCGAATCAACAGCGTAGAATCCGCGGTCGAATCATCGGCAGCCAGGGCAAAATTCGAAAGTTAATCGAAGGGCTTACTGATACACAAATCACCATCTACAACTCAACGGTCGTTCTCGTTGGTGAAGAGGAGGGGCTCTCTGCTGCTCGTCAAGCGATTGAAATGCTTGCAGGTGGTGCTGAGCACGGTACCGTTCTCAACTTCCTTGAACGTGACCGCCGCCGTTCTCGAATCTCGAACAGGCTGCTAGAAACCATTGAAATTAAGGATGACGTCGTTGCTCCAAAGGCTGGTTTTGACGACTTGGTGCCCGGACTTTCTGATATTGCTAAACGAAGGTCGAGAAGAATGCGAGCCGCCCAAGTAGACCCTGAAGATATCGAAGCTGTCGATGAAATGATGGGCCTATCTGAAGACGAAGGCGTTTCGTGGGAAGAAGAATGATCACTCTTCTTCATACTGAAGTTGTTCAACGTGTCCCAGTTCCATGTTGAGCACCTCAAACATTGCTTCTGCAAGCGTGACTTCAACGCCGTTTTTCGTTGCCCACTCAACTAAACGAGTCACGTCACGAACGAGGAATTCTTGTGCTTTGGGATGCGATTGAACAACCGCTTGACCTACGTCGATGACAACTGGTTTGTCATCATGCCACAAAATATTGTACGGGGAAAAATCACCGTGGACGAGGTTTGCTTTTTGCCAACTGATGGCCAGAAACTCCAACAGAATGTCAAACACTCGTTCGGGGTCTTCGACCTTTACTTCACGAAGTTTTGGTGACGAGACAGTTTCAGAACCAATGTATTCCATCACGAGCACGTTTTTGTGGATGCCCAGTGGACGAGGAACGTTCAATCCCCACCTTGCAAGCCGTGAAAGATTCCGATGTTCTTTGCGTACCCAGATATCGACTAAATCACGGTGGCGGCGGCGAAGCCCGCCGAAACGAGGGTCGCCTTCGATGTATTGAACGAGGTTTTTGAAAACAGCATTCGAGGTGTGAAATATTTTGACGGCGATAGTTCGTCCATCAATGGTGGTTGCCCGGAAAACGTGGGCCTCTTTTCCACGGGCAATTGGAAAATCAAGTGTATCAATTGTGCCGGCTTTCATCAACTTGTACAACGACATCAACGTGAGACGGTCGAACACTTGGTCAAACACACGGCGATCGACCCAATCGTAAGTCCCAACACCCAAAGCGCCCTGGATTTTGGTCTCAATATCTCGAAACATGCGCTTGTAGCGATCTTCTTTCATCCAGTTGAAGGCACCAGATTTTGCCTCAAGGTTACTAAGAAAATTATCTTCTTCAGTACGTGCGAACGATTCGTCTTTACTTCGTTCGGATGTTCTTTTAGGTCCTTTTTGGCGATGTTGACGGCGACGCTTGCGCTGACGTTTATTTTCGCCAAGTTCATCCCAGTCTTCGCCATTATCCATTTGCACACCCCTGGGTCATGCAATCACTGAAGAATCATCCAAACATTGATTCAAGGTCGTCGTCCTCTTCATCGTCAGATTCTGCTGCATCTTCAGCAGGGTACTCCTCAACGGGAACGTGAGGTGCTTCTTCAACTGCCTCGGGCTCTTCAGCTGGTGGAACTTCTTCTTCAGGAGCGTCATCGTCGGAGGAGCCGAACAAGTCGTCGTCATCATCGTCATCGTCTCCGAAGAGTTCATCTTCGCTTTCTGGAGCCTCCATCGTTCCAAAGGTGTCTGAAAATTCATCATCATCGTCGTCTTGGACGACGTTCATTCCGAAGATATCAACATCGTCTGGAAGGACACCTTTTCGAGAGAGATACATTGCTTGAGTTTTCGTATAGCGATGCTTGACATCGGCTTTTGCATCTTGGAAATCCCAAGGCCAAACGATGATCAGATCACCATCACGAACCCATTGACGACGTCGCATCTTTCCCGGAATTCGCGCCATACGGGTTTCACCGTCTTCGCACAGGACCGTCACGCGCCGTCCACCGAGGATTTGTTCAGCGAGTGCGAACATTTCGTTCACTTTGCGGTTAGGCATTTTGACCCGGATTTTACCGCCGGAGCCACCCTCTGGAGATTCAAGACGAGCAAGTTCTTCCACGTCCACTTTTTCTTCATGTCGTCGACCCATGTAGTCTCACCATTCCGTCCCAATAGTCCACACTTCTTGAATGCAGTACCCAATACTCGGGCTCTGAGCGGACCTCAACGGGTCACCAATCGTAATTAAGGCTGTTAGCAGCCATTTCACACAGTTCGAGTAGTCCATTGCCAGCGACACCGACAAAGACCGTTGTGAGTACACAGAGTAAAATTGCTGTGCGAACTTGCCATCCTGACGGCAACGGTCCTTCACGGCCTTCTTCTGGTTGGTCAAAGAACATCACAACAACAACCCGGAGGTAGTAGAACATCGAAATCGCCGAGTTCACAACCATCAGCAAGGCAAGCCACCACACCCAATGGAAATCGCCAACATCAAAAGCGCCACCTGCAGCAATCTCTGAACCCATGTCACCAACAGCGACCCGAACAATGGCCATGATTACAAGAAGTTTGGACAAGAATCCAGCCATTGGAGGTACACCGGCAAGAGAAATCATGAAGATGAACATGGAAACGGCAAGCAGCGGTTCACGCTTTGCAAGACCTCCGAGAGATGACAGGCTTGAGGCACCGCCTTCCGATTCGAGAACAGAGAGAACGAGGAAGGCACCGAGTTTGAAAGCGACCAGAACGACAAGGTGGAACAACAGAGCAGTGAGAACCGCCACTGCGGCCGTACCCGCATCGCCTGCTACGGCTGCATCCCAATTCCAAGCTCCGATTGCTGTGATGGCTGCAAGCATGTATCCAGCATGTGCAACCGATGAATATGCAAGCATTCGCTTTGGATTTTGACTGCCGAGTGCGGCAAGGTTACCCCACGTCATGGTCACTGCTGCAAGAGCACCGAAGCAAATCAGCCAAACCGCACTTCCATCACTGGATTCAGGTGCAGCAACAATCAGGAGCATTCGAATCAGACCGAGCATACCCATCGCCTTGCTGGCCGTTGCAAGAACACCGGCAACCGGGCTGCTTGCTCCAGCATATGCGTCAGGAGCAGCGAAGTGGAACGGAGCAGCGCTGACCTTGAAGCCAAAGCCGACCAAGACAAATCCAATACCGATGAGCGGCAAAGCAGTGGTTCCGGACGTTGCGAAATGAGTCGCAAGAACGCTGAATTGCAGTGAACCTGCCCAAAGGTAGAGCATTGAAAGACCGTACAGCCCTACACCTGAAGCGACGGAACCGACGATGAAGTACTTCATTCCAGATTCAACACCGGCCTTTGATTCTTTCAAGAACGCTACCAACACATATGTCGAAAACGAAGCCAGTTCAAGACCAATGAACAAGACAAACAAATCTTGAGCCAGAGCAACAACGGACATACCAAGTGCACAGGTTATCATCAAAATGTAGAAATCACCTTGACGACGGTTGTTGTAGAGTTCATGTTCTGAAAGTTTACTTCCCGAACCCTTGACAGCAAGTCGATTCATTGAGGAGAATGATGCCAAAGCAAGGGCCCCAAAGAAAATCAGCTCGAACACTCGGCTAAAGCCGTTGACGAGAAGAATTTCCTTTCCGGATTCGGTCATGATGGCCACTCTGTCAAGACCTTCGCTGAAAATATAGAGGATGTTGAGGAACGCCGCGGTAAGCGTAATTGTAGCAATCCAGGACGGTAGGCGAGGGTCGCTTGTGAGTTTGAAGCGATTGCCTCCAAGCAGCCACGGTAGACGAATTTGCGTGCCGGGAATACGGAACGTACCCCGCCCAAGATTCGGTAGAAGAATGAGTACCAGAAGGCCGGCAAACAGCATTAACTCAGGGCCTAATGCAGCGACAAAGCCATCCCCGAACGGTTCAACGACTGTCAATTCAGACACTTCAGGCACCTCCGTTAAAGTTGCCAAGAATCGGCAGAATCAATCCTTCGAAAATCTGCACAGTCCAGTCGTTCATCATGTCCAAGGCAATCCAAGGCATGACACCAAAGAGAATCGTGAACACTGCTAAGATAATCATAGCGAGTTTCTCTGAGTCCGTGATGTCAGGAACCGGTTCACCGTGAAGCGATGCCGGGGGTTGAGTTTCATCTCCACCTTCGAAGATCGTTCGCTGCATGGACCAAAGGTAGTATGCTGCTGTGATGGCAAGGACCAGCGCTGGACCGACCATCCAAAGAACGCTCCAACCTTCTGCGGCAATCATGTACCACAAAGCAATCAATACCATTAATTCGGCAACAAACCCTGCCAAAAGAGGGAGGCCAAGTGAAGCCATCCATGCGAACATCATCGAAGTTGCTAACCAAGGAGAGTGCTTTGCCATTCCTCGCATTGCGCCAATCTCCATGCTGTGATAGTGGTGTTTGAAAGCACCACATACTGCGAACAGCATTGGGCTGATGACGCCGTGAGCGAACATCATGAACAAGGCTGCTGCCCAACCCATTGGTTGCATGGTTGCGATACCAATCACGATAACGCCCATGTGAGATACCGAAGAATACGCAACCATCTTCTTGAGATTCGTTTGACCAAGACAAACGATTGCACCCCAGACCAAGGAGATCATACCGATGATCATAAGGGTGAGTTGGAAGTATTGAAGCGCGTGTGGGAACAGACTCAGCGGAAGTCTGAACATTCCGTATGCTCCCATTTTCAGCATGACACCAGCCAGCAGCATCGAACCGCCAGTCGGCGCTTGAACGTGGGCATCAGGAAGCCAAGTATGGAACGGTACTGCGGGAAGTTTCACCAAGAATCCGAGCATCAACATGACAAACAGAACTTTTTGGATGTTCGCACCCAAATACCAGTTCCCATTGCTGTTTTCGACCAAGGCGTGTGAGGTGATGGTCTGAATATCGAAGGTTCGACCAGTCATCGTTCCAGCATGAATCATCGGATTGGAAGTGTCTTGGAAGAAGTAGAGCGTGATGAGCCCCAAAAGCATAATCACAGAAGCGGTGAAGGTGTAGATGAAGAATTTTTGAGAAGCGTAGCGTCTGTCCTTTCCACCCCACATCAGAATAAGGAAAAACATTGGAATAAGTGTTAATTCCCAGAACACGTAAAACATGAACAGGTCAAGGGAAACGAAGACACCGATGAGAGCACCACCCATTGCCAAGACAATCGGGAAGTATGTTGCACCGTTCTTTTCGTTCCAAGTGGCAATAATGGTCACAGGGAGCAAAAATGTGGTGAGCCAAACCATTGGGAAGGACAGAGCGTCCATACCGACTGCCCAGTGAATTCCAAGTGCTTCGATCCAAAGATATCGGTGATCGAACTCATACGAGTTGAACGAAATACCTTCCCAGCTAACGTTTCCAAAGTACTGGAAGAACATGCCAGTAGTGACGACCAACAACAGTGATGAGAACACCAGGCACACCATTCGAATTGGTGAGGCAAGACGGTCGCGTGTTGCTTGGTTTGCGTTGGAAACAAAGGCAAGGAGAACGACGCTGGCGATGAGCGGGAAACCTACCAGCGGAAGAGAAATCCAGTCATCCATTCAAGCCATCCCCCATATCAAGAAGAAAATCACAAGTGTTCCAACCGAAACCATGAGAATGTAATCACGAGCAGACCCCGTGGTCATTGAACGAACAAAGGTTGAGAGTGATTGAGAACCGCTTTCGATGGATTTGATGGTACCATCGATTACTTCTGAGTCTGCTTCTGCAACCTTATTCGAGAAACCAGCAACAATGTTGACCATGGCTTTATCGTAGTATTCATCGATGTAAAGACGGTTCTGGAGAGCAATTGCAAAGGTTGAATCACGGAAAGCACTGTTGTCGAAATAGAAACGACCGTTCATCCATGCACTGAGTCGAAGCACCGGTCTCATCCACGGTTTCGCAGTTTCACCCTCTGCAAGTGAACCACCGTACAGTGCCATTGCCAATCCAGGTCCGACAACGGCTCCAAGGAAAATCGCAATGTAGGTCAAGATGAAGAAGAATGCATCACTGTTGAGGAATGCATGATCCATTTCGTACACGATACCTTCAATGAGGGTTCTCTCGGAGAGGAATGAGTAACTTGTGTCTGATGCCCAATGCGTGAAGCCCATGCCAGCTAAAATGATGGATGAAAGGGTGACAAAGGTGAGAATAAACAACGGCGTCTTGATCCATGTATTGGTTGGTCCAACATGTGCAGCAACTTCGTTCTTCGGCTTTCCAGCAAAAGTCATGAACCACATTCGAGACATATAAAATCCGGTCATGGCTGCACCGATGAGGACGCATGCTGCAGGCAAGAAGAAGCGGGGGTCGTCTTGAGCGACACGCCAAGCATTCGCAATGATTCCTTCTTTTGACCAAAAGCCTCCAATCAATGGAAGTCCCATGATAGAGGCTGAGCCAACCAGCATTGCCGTAGCAGTAATCGGCATTTTGGACGCAAGCCCACCCATGTTCTCCATCGACTGGGCATCGAAATGGTCGTCATGGTGGTCATCGTGATCATCACCATGATCGTCGCCATGGTCATCGTGATGGTGGAGATGATGGTGGGCGTGATGCACTTCGTGAATAACCGACCCACTGGCCATGAACAGCATTCCTTTGGCCATGGCGTGGTTAAACAAGTGGAATAGCGCGGCTCCAAAAGCAACGATTACAATGTAGTGAGCATCTTTGTCGTGGTGCCAGTCAAGCGTGTTTGCAAGGTACATAGCGCAACCAAGTCCGGTGAAAATGTAGGCGAGTTGACTCATCGTAGAATATGCGAGAACCTTCTTCAGGTCCATTTGGACAAAGGCAATGGCAGCTGCCATGACGGCTGTAATTCCACCAACAGAAGCGATGATGAAGGCCAAGTCGTCTAAATCACCGTGAAGCGCATCCGCTCCAAAGAATGGGAACATTCGAGCAACGAGGTACAATCCAGCATTGACCATTGTCGCAGCGTGAATGAGAGCTGAAACCGGTGTTGGGCCTTCCATAGCGTCAGGGAGCCAAACGTGGAGCGGGAATTGTGCCGATTTTCCAACCGCTCCAATGAACATCAATCCAAGCGCCCATTGAAGTGTGCCTGCTGAATGGGCTGCGACTTGTTCGATGTTATAGGTATCGAACACGACTGCGTAATTAAGCGAACCGAATAGGTCCCACAGCATCACAAGCCCAACTACGAGGAAGACGTCACCGATACGAGTGGTGAGGAATGCTTTTTTGGCTGCCGAAGCGGCACTTGGGCGCTCATAGTAAAACCCAATCAAGAGGTAGGAGCACAGACCCATCAGTTCCCAAAAGATGAACAACCACAGGAAGGAATCTGCAAGAACCATACCGAGCATTCCTGAACAGAACAACACGAATTCGGCATAGAATCGGTGGTTTCGGTTGTCGTTAATCGGGTCGGTGTTCATGTAACCGATACTGAATGTGTTGATGAGAAGACACAGGAAAGATGCTACAAACAGCAGCATGACTGTGATGTGGTCAACGTATATGCCAAATCCAAGGCTCACCGAATCAGTCGCAGCACCACCGTTCCATACTGCGGTATTGACCCACGGGATGGTTTCGAATAAAGAGTCGAATGCCGAATGCCCCTTGAGGAATTCTGAAATCAACAGGAGCGAGAGTATCAGGCTTGCAGCCATGACCGGGAGGGCAATTAAACCGCCTTCTTTGAGCGTGTTCTTCCAAAACGGATGGCCGTTGAACACGCGACCGAGGAAGAGAATTACGGCAAATGACATCATCGGAAGCAGAATGATGAGTGGTGCATATTCCATCCATTCTGAGTGGACTGTGACTGAATTTTCTGAACCTGCCATCGTCTCACCTCAGTTCTTCAGGATGTCAACGTCATCCAACGATATCGTTTCGTGCTGGCCGTAGACTGCAAGGAAAATTGCCAATCCAATGGCAACTTCGCTCGCAGCAATAGCGATAGCAAAAAGTGTGTAAACCCATCCGGTTGTGTCTCCGTGATGGACGGCAGCGGCAGCAAACTGCATGTTTGCAGCGTTGAGCATCAATTCGATGCACATTAGAACAATGATTGCGTTCTTGCGGGTGAATGCGCCACCAAGACCAATTACAAACATCAGTGCTGATAAACCGGATACAAGAGCTGGATCAATCATTCGTCTTCACCTCCAAGCAACGTACGGGCTTGATTCGCCCATTCGTCTCTCTTGATTCGCCCTGAAAAGAACTCAATGGCCACGTTGACTTCTTCTTCAATTTCTGGAGTCATGTTGGCTAGTTGGCTAAAGGTATAGATTCCAAGGGCATTCAACTTCTCAGCAATAAACGGGCCAACGCCGTTTATTCTCTGCAAATCGTCGGCGTCAGAAGCACTGGCAAAACCCAGAGTGCTGAAATCGATTGTCTTTGATTTCTCAGCAATACGAAGGAGTTCTTCTTCCTTCTTTCGTGCCTTTTCGTCCATGCTTTCCAGACGGTTTCGGCGTTCCTCGAGTTCTCTGTC
>DAME01000023.1:28248-29541 GCA_002499545.1 Euryarchaeota archaeon UBA88 | reverse complement strand
GATGATGATGATGAAAATGATAACTCAGATGACCATGATTCAGATGATGATGATCCTGAAGACGACTCAGAAGATGAAGATAAATCCGAAGGTGACGGTGAAGATGAAACCGAAGACCAAATGGACGATATTTTAGATGAGCTCGATGATGAAGAATCCGTGACAGTTGAAGATTCTGTTGCGGTAGTCGTCGAGAAAGTATTCCCAACAAACCTTCAACGTTCAATGATGGGTAAGCAGTGGAATGACGTGTTTTGGCCACTCATCCATCTTGCGTTCGGGCTCTTCATTGCACTTTGGATTATCAACGGTCTTGGCGGAATTGGCCCACTCAGCGTCGATGGAAGTGGAGGCAATATTGAGCTTGAAACTGCATATGGTATTGGATATGAGCAATGGCAAGAAGGTGAAATTTATCCTTGTGAACCGAGTGTCCAAGTGGGCGAATGTAAGAACTCTCTCACTCCACTTTCGGGTGATGCTTCCTCCATGCCGGCTGGTTTTTACTGGGATGGAATACTCTTCATGATACTTGGAATGATTGGAATGATTTCTTCACTTGTATTCCACCTTGCGATAATCCCTGGATGGCGGGCTCGGGTCAAGGCCATGAAGGAAGTTGAGGATGATTCGACCGATGCTCAAACAGATTCCGAAGACGATTCGAATGTGGATTCGGAGGAGGATACCAGCGAAGAAGAAGAAGAAGATGGAAACGTGGAATCCGAAGACGATTACGATGAAGAATTCGAAGATGATGAAGAGGGTGAATCTGATGAGGATGAGGACGATATCGACATTGGTTCACGAATTGGTTTGACGTTAGAAGACGAGGAAGTCTTCGGTGTAATCATTGAATTCGATGATGAAGAAGGAACGGTTACCATCGAAGAAGATGATACTGGGGATGAGATCACCGGTTACCAGGATGATATGTTCTTGGAGTGAGTCCATGGACACTCACGACCCACTTGGAATGCTCATAAGACTTTCAGCGTGTCCAGTTTGCGGATGTTTAGAGCCAAAAGGTTCTGTACGATGTTCCGAATGTGGAACCTTCCATTCAGGAATCCATTTAGAAGAACGTGAAGCACCACCACCCACTTCAATCTCAGAGCGCGAACCAATCGATCCATCTGTATATTCGCTTTCAGACACCCATGCAATTCCCGAAGAAAATTTTGAAGAGTCCGAAGAAATATCTGAGTGGAAAGGTGGTTCAACCGATTTCACCATGGACGAAGCTGACGACCCTCCATTATCACGTGTTGATGTAGATGAACTCGAACTCCC
>DAME01000023.1:0-27827 GCA_002499545.1 Euryarchaeota archaeon UBA88 | reverse complement strand
AATTAGTGGTGGGCTCGGAGAGAATTGAACTCTCGATCTTTGCCATGTCAAGGCAACGTCATAACCCCTAGACCACGAGCCCTAGGTATTCTTCCCACTGAAGCGATATATTAAACCACATCGGTAAGGACTGCTGGATGATTAACTGACGATCTTCGATATCTTGCCAGTACAGCCTTGCTGGGAGCATACACCACCCATACGCGTTCTACCGTTCTTCATTTTGATGAGCTGCCCATTCTTGATGGGGCCATATGTTTTGCACTTGAGACAAAATCCTTCAACTACCGTCATGCCACTCAATTAGAACCATGAATATCCATGACTTAGTTGCTTCGTTAAAGGGCAATCCAAAAAATCGACAAAAATACATCGATTCTATGCTTCGACCCCCTACTTTTCGTTGAAATTATTGGAAACGTATGCGACACTCAATACGGAGAATTGACAGAACGACGTACTGCGCAACATTTCCGCCCTTCATGGTATCATCGTTGAACTCCAGGTTCTGGCATATGTCGTATAACAATGATTATGCGACGTTACGGGGCAGTGGATAGAGCCGATTAAGCGTCGTATTCTGGATTAATGTCAGATCGAGCAACTTCGAACAGACCTACAAGCGGTGGTCCACCCATCACCGATTCCAATCCGCCATCTTTGGCGTCCAAAACGTGCACCATCTTTTCAGAAATCCGCTTCCACGATTTCTTATCTTCAAACGCAGTGTGGACGATGAACAATGGTTGCCCATCAGTCGACTGTCCAATCCAGGCTGCAATGCATCCATCTTGTCTGCGCTTGAATTCTTGACGAGCTTCAAGCATTCTCTTGAAACGAGCAACTTTTCCTTCTGCCCCAGAGCATACTACAGTTTCAACTAATACGTACTCATTGATTTCCATTTTAAATTACCTCACAAAAGCCCAATAATAAATACTTTTCAAACCAATTCTAATAATAATTCAATGGTGGATCAATTTTCCGTTCAAGCAAGTAGAGCGTATGGGAGTATGGGATGGTTGGGTGCACCAAGATTCCCAATGGGGTGAATCGAGAATGTTGAAATTTGCAATTCCACCTTCTACGATTTGGCCGTGAACCTTGCCCGTCGGGTGAGGTGTTGTTCGTGCAGGATTGCGCGTGGCTGCTCCGAGTGCAACAAGTGGATCCACGCCACAACGTTGTACAAGAAGTGAGCCGAGGAATGGTAAACTAAGCGTTCTGCAGTTTGGATTAAAATCGCTGGCAATACTCCATACAATTCCATCGTTTGATACCTGATTGAAGTTAGGCCACTTTGAACCCATTGCATAGGGGGTTCCAGGTAAGAAACCTGTAGTAACTCCTTTTTCTTCCATCAATGCTCTCGCATCGTCAGATGTATAATGCGCATGGTCGCCGGTGGTTACGCCAAGTTCTGCAGCGAGTCCACCCCCACCCCCGTCTTCAAATTCATCAATGTGCATTCGAAGATCGAGTCCACCTTTACGAGAAGCTTTCAGTATGTCTTCACTCTGCTCAAGCGAGAACCAACCCGGTTCACAAAACACATCTGCAGAGCGTGCAATATTCTGCTCGATTACACGGGGTAGTTGATCTGAAAGAATTTCCTCTACATACTGGTCAAACGTTTTTCCTTTAGGTACATCGTGAGCGCCAAGCCATGTTGAATCAATCGTTGGGACGTGTTCGAGTTTGCCTAAAGTAGATGCGATTTTTAACAGTCGTAATTCTTCATCTGTTGAAAGTCCGTAGCCGCTTTTGGCCTCAACGTGAGTTGTACCAGTCCTCAACGATTTCCGTAATCGTTCAAAACCAAGTTGGTATAATTGGTCTGTAGAAGCCTTTCGGGTTGAATTGACGGTATGTTGAATACCTCCGCCCATAGCTGCAATTTCCTTGTAGGATTTCCCTTCATGCCTCCATGTAACTTCACGAGATCTGTCGCCTGCCCACAACAGGTGTGTGTGTGCATCGACAAAACCAGGGATAATCGCACGCCCCTCTACAGAGATTACCGATGTATCAGCAGTATGTTGAGTGTGAGATGAAGGCGGTCCGAACTCGTCCCGCAACTCATCGCTACTCGCGATTCGCTCAATAGAATCCCCATTCACTACGATTCCTCCTCCTCTCGGTAGGACCAATTCATCATAGTGTGAACCCGCAGCACCTCGCAATGGGCCATTTCCAGACATATGTGCCATCGGGCCTATGTCGACCAGAACGGTTCGCATAAAGCTGCTACATGTTGAGGGTTCAAGAACAATGGCTCTCTGCGGTAAACATGGCGAAGGGAACATTCACCCTCGGAATTGAATCGACAGCACATACTTTGTCATTTGGGCTCGTCGATTCTGACGGCATACCGCTACCATCTTCCTCTGATACGATTCGTCCTGAAAAGGGGGGGATTCATCCGCGCGAAGCTGCGGACCATCACAAAGATATTGCCAACCAATTGCTCGAAAATCTCTTTGAAATGCACGGTATATCTGGAAGGCATATCGGTGCAGTTGCTTATTCGCAAGGCCCTGGATTAGGCCCGTGCTTACGTGTTGGTGCGGCCATTGCACGTGGTATTTCAAGCAAACTTGATGTTCCTATGGTTGGCGTGAATCACTGTGTAGCCCACATTGAAATTGGTAAGCAACAATGCGGATGCAACGATCCGATTTTGCTGTATGTTTCCGGTGGTAACACGCAGGTCATTGCACACCTTGAAGGAAAATACCGTGTCCTAGGGGAAACACTTGACATTGGCATCGGTAACATGTTGGATAAATTCGCTCGTGCTCAAGGCATTCCATTCCCGGGTGGACCCGTGATTGAGCGACTGGCTGCTGAATGGCTGCAACAACAGGATAGTCCATCGCTTCAAGGTCTTGAACTTCCATTCGCAGTTCGCGGAATGGACCTCGCCTTTTCAGGTGTCATGACTGCAGCACAACGTCTGATTGACAACGGCTCAGACCTAGGTGCGGTTTGCTGGTCATTGCAGGAACATGCCTTCGCTGCTTGTGTTGAAGTGGCTGAGCGTGCATTATCTCACACCGGTAAATCTGAATTGTTACTCGGAGGTGGCGTTGCTTGCAACTCTCGACTTCGAACCATGTGCAAACAAATGGCAGAAGAGCGCTCATCATCATCACATGCTCCTCCGAGGATGTACTGCATCGACAACGGTACAATGATTGCATTACTCGGCCATATCGAACTTGAACATGGTCGAACAACTTCACTGGCCGAAAGTGCAGTCAATCAATATCTGCGGACAGATGAAACTACCGTGACATGGGCCGTTTAGTCCTCGTTGCCCACGCTAATGGTTTTTAAGTGGTCGATGTCAGGACAACACGGGGGAATTCACATCAACGGTGGACGGCGCAAAAAGGATGAACCCTTTAATCCGTTTGCGCGTGATGCCAGTGCTCAAAGAAACAAGCGAATGGGCGAGCGTTCTCAAGCACAACGTCGCCAAAATCCACCCTCACGAGATACTGCACGTCCAGCATCGCAACCTGTTAAGCCCTCTGGGATGTCCGAACTCGCCAAAAAACGACAAGATGCTTTGAACAGACTTGGCGATACTCCTGTTCCTAAAACGAAACCAGTTCCAGTACCCGCGAATGAATCACCAGCGCAACAACCCTCACCGACAATCACCAATTCAGTCGAAGTTCAACCAAGCGCCCCTGCTCAATCCCGTGAAAATCGGCTTGCTGAACTCCGAAGAAAGTCAGAAGAATCCCGTAAAAACGCAAAAGTACAGAGGAAGGATGCGGTCGTAGAACCAGAGGTGGAAGCGAAAATAGTCATGGTCGCTCCTCTTCCAGTCGAGACGAAGGCATCACCACTCATCGAAGAAGCAGTTGTTTCTGATACTGTTTCAGATGTATCAACTCGAAGCGATGTTTTCAAGCAAATTCAAACCGAAGTTACCAAAACATCAGCAAATGATCGTAAAAGAAAACGTCGCCGTGCTGACAAAAAAGGTGGCGGGCGACAGAAGCAGGAAAAGAAACTGAATCGACAAAAATATTTGGAATACAAATATGCTGCAAAAGACATTCTCTTGGATGATGAAGTTTCCGAAGAACACCGCTCAAACATATTAGGACAAGTATGGGCCAAGGGTGAACGAATCGGCGTCGCAGCATCGATTGAATTCTTAGAACAAAAGGTAGAAGAAGAAATTCTACCCTCATCAGTCGCAGGGAAACTCAAAGACCTGGTTTCCAGAATGACAACTCGAAGGTGAATTTATGACGGATTTGAAAGTAGAAAAAGACATCGTAGCAAGCGTACACTATACAGGCACCCACCCAGATAGTGGTGAGGTCTTTGACAGCAGTGAAGGTAGAGAACCGCTTTCATTCCTTGTCGGTCACGGTCAAATGATTCCAGGATTTGAAGAAGAAATTCTTGGCGCTGCCGTCGGAGAAAAGCGTGAATTCCTCCTCACTGCTGACCGAGCATATGGCCCTCGTGATGATGCTGCAGTTATGGAAATACCACGTTCACAATTCGCTGAGTTGGAAAAGGAAGCCATGCTTGAGGCAGGCATGCAACTGGTTGCACAAATGCCGCACGGTCCTTCCCCATTCACAATTACCGTTCTAACTGATGATGCAGTGACGGCGGATTTCAACCACACATTAGCCGGTAAATCACTCAATTTTGCAGTAGAGATTGTAGAATTACGTTCAGCCAATGAGGATGAAAAGTCTCATGGCCATGCGCACGGCTCAGACGGGTCCATTCAACATTAAACAAGGGAGTCTTGATGAAGCCCCACTCCGTGGGAGTCTCATGGTCAGTCAGCGCAAGGATGACTGGAAAACCTTGAGTGGTTTGGAGGTTGATTTGCAGAGTACCGAACACTCCCTCACGCAGCAGGGATTTTCACCACATGAAATTGGTAACGCAGGTGAACCACCATACACCCGCGGAATACACTCTACAATGTACAGATCACGCCTGTGGACGATGCGTCAATACGCTGGTTTTTCCAGTGCTAAGGCTACAAATGAGCGATTCAAACTCCTCTTAGATCGTGGCCAAAAGGGGCTATCTGTAGCATTTGATTTACCAACGCAGCTAGGATACGATGCTGATGATGACATGTCAATGGGAGAAGTTGGCAAAGTCGGAGTATCGGTCTCATCACTCGATGATATGCGACAGCTGTTAGACGGAATTCCATTGGATAAAGTGAGTACGTCGATGACAATTAATGCACCGGCGATGGTTCTTCTCGCCATGTATATCGCTGTCGCTGAAGAACAAGGAGTTCAATCTACTGAAGTACTCGGTACAATTCAAAACGATATCCTCAAAGAATATATCGCTCGCGGTACCTATATTTTCCCACCCAAGCACAGCATGCGCCTCATTACAGATATTTTCGAATATTGTGCTGAGCATGTCCCGAAATGGAATACAATATCCATATCTGGCTACCACATTCGCGAAGCTGGCTCAACAGCAGTTCAGGAAGTGTCGTTCACGATTGCCAATGCACTTGCCTATGTCGAAGCTGCGGTAGCGAAGGGGCTCGATATTGACAGTTTCGCGCCCCGCCTCTCATTTTTCTTTAACTGCCACAATGATTTCTTTGAAGAAGCGTCGAAATTTCGTGCCGCACGAGCCTTGTGGTATGAACTCATAACTCACCGTTATTCACCAAAGAATCCAAAATCGGCAATGCTACGATTCCACACTCAAGTAGCCGGCGTGAGTCTCACTGCACAACAACCCCTGAACAATATCGCACGGGTGACAATACAAGCACTTGCAGCCGTCTGCGGCGGTACACAGAGTTTGCATACAAATTCCTATGATGAGGCTCTCGGGTTGCCGACTGAAAAATCTGCGACAGTTGCATTACGGACACAGCAAATCATTGCTGAGGAAAGTGGAGCTGCTGATGTCGTTGACCCGCTGGGTGGATCATACCACGTTGAAGCACTCACGAAAAAAATCCATGACCTGTCGATGGCACAAATCGAAAAGATAGAATCGCTCGGTGGTGCGCTTCAAGCAATTGAACAGGGTTGGCAACAGAGAGAGATTCATAACGCAGCCTACCAACATCTCAATGACGTCGAGCAGAAAAATCGCAGAATTGTAGGTGTGAATCACGGGGTCATGGAGGATGAAGAAAAGACGGAAGTTCTCAAACTCGACCCATCGGTTGGGATTGAACAGTGTGAGCGGCTCGCAACGCTCCGGAAGAACCGCTCTTCAGACACTTCACAGTTAGCACTTGATTCAATACGCGCCGCAGCCAAGGGAGATGATAACCTCTTCCCGCACGTCCTACACGCCGTTCGAAACGACTGCACCCTTGGGGAAATCATCCACGCAATGAAGGAAGAATTTGGCACGTGGATGGCACCGAGTGGATTTTGAGGTGATTGTATGAAATTTGGACCGATCAGCGTCGACCACATTGGAATTGCCACTGCAGATTTAGATGCTGCTAGTCACTTCTGGCGACTCTTAGGATTAGGCCAAGGTCGAGGAGATGAACTTGTCAAAGATCAAGGTGTCACGACACGGTTCTTTAGCACCCAAAAACAAGAGACCAACCACATACCGAAAATCGAATTACTCGAACCTACCGGTGAAGACACTCCAATAGGGAAATTCCTTGCGAAAAGAGGTCCTGGTGTCCAACAGATATGCTTTCGAGTTGGAAATTTGGCTGAACTGATATCTCACCTTGTGGGCAACGGCATTCAGATGATTGATGACGAACCAAGAATAGGTGCAGGGGGCAAATCTATTGCATTCGTGCACCCAAAATCTACAGGTGGTGTTCTTGTGGAATTAACGCAGTATGAATAACCATCCAATACGAGGGTAAGCATCATATCACTCCTTCACCGAACATTCACTATGCGGACATGCGTAGATAACTTGATTGCTCTTTCCCACGTCGACGGTCCAAGAATTCGTAATGAAGTCGAATTTCTCGCGAATCGTCTCGAAATATTACGCCAAAAAAGAAAAATTTCAAACGATGCGTATCTGGATGCTGGAGCAATTCAAGGCGCATTTGACATGATTGGTAATCTGGTCGAGATGGGCGTACCTCAAAACGAAATATTCTCTGAATTGAAACAACAACTTTCTCGTGCTTGCAAGCTGGAAGAAAAGCACCCAGGATTGGACAAGGCAATAGAAGATGGCCGTGCTTCGTGAGGGTTAACTATGGTGAAGACACTTCTTTCACTCAAGGGTGTCAGCAAAAAATTTGGCGACATTCAAGCATTGAAGCCTATTGACTTGGACATCAATTCAGGTGAAATTGTTGGGCTGGTTGGAAGCAACGGTGCTGGAAAAACTACGCTTTTACGACTGATGGCTGGCGTCTACAATCCAACAGCTGGTTCTGTTCAGTTAAGCAACGGTCAACCAGTATCGTCCATGCGTCATGAACTGGGCGTTGTACCCGAATCAACCGGACTCTATTCTCGCTTGACTGCATGGGAAAACATCCGCTATCACAGCAGAATGCACGGGGTTTTGGACGCAACATCATGGGCCCGTACGGAGAAATTTGCTGACCACCTCGACATGAAAGACCACCTCGGACGGCATACAAAGGGGTTCTCTCGCGGAATGAAGCAGAAAACGGCTCTTTTGCGAGCACTGGCCCACGGACCGAGTATACTTCTCTTGGATGAGCCGACAGCAGGCCTTGACATCACCAGTGCGAGAACCGTTCGTGCACTTGTTCGACAACTACGAGATGAAGGTGGGACTGTGATATACTCTACACACCATTTATCTGAAGCAGAACAGGTGTGTGACCGAATCGTGATCATTCATAACGGCGAATTGCGGGCTGATGGCTCGCCAAGTAAACTGCTTGAATCCACGACAACCCATTCATTAGAAGATGCATATGTTTCGCTCACTCAAGACCAAGCGCGCACTCGCAAAGAAGATGAGGATCGAGAGAGTACTTTCAGCAAATGGTGGCGTAGCTTGTTTACGCCACGTATTCCTTCCTCAATACTGGGCGGTGAAGAAAGTGAGTAGTAAGGGCAAGTCTGCACGAGTTCGTGCAATCGCAAAGAAAGAAATCGTAGAGTTTTCCAGAGATTGGAGGACAATTCTTGCAATTATTGTCATTCCGCTGTTGATGTTCCCCTTGCTGTTTATCATCTTCCCGTTGTTATTGGAATCAGAGGCAGCAGAATTGGATGCAATGGAACTCAATGCGGTGATTCAATCGAACTCGTTGCCTGTAAATTTAGCTGAAAATCTTTCGATGAATGGAATTGATTTTGTTGTTGAACCTCTACCAGAAGTCGAACAGTTATCTATTGCAGGCGATGATTTGGAGCGTGTTCGAAACAATTCCATTGACGGGATTGTACGGATTGAACGTGTCGAAGATCACTGGAAGTATGCAATTTTACATCTTTCAACTTCTGAGCGTTCAAATGAACTGCGAAACAGAGTACTGGCTGTGCTGAATGAATGGGAGGTACATGAGGTTGAAACCCTCATTGAAGAAGGAGGGCTTGAAGTGAATTCAACGCTAAATCCATTGCGCTGGGATGGAGATATTGCACAAGGCGATGTGGCAACATCGGGTGAACAAGCTGGAATGGTTCTGTCACTCTTCATTCCGCTGGTTTTGGCAATATGGACCTATTCCAGTGCAATACAACCTTCGATTGATATGACTGCTGGTGAGCGTGAACGCGGAACCCTCGAGGCGCTGCTTTGCCTACCGTGTACGAGAATGGAGTTACTGTTCGGAAAATGGCTTGCTGTAGCTGCCATCACCGGTGTAGGGGTTTTACTGCAGATTTGTGGATTATTATTTGCCATTGGATATTTGGCTTCATCAAGCGTAATCGGTCTTCCTCAATTGTCAATCTTGTCCATTGGACTGATTGTGATCTCAATTATGCTCTTTGCTGTTATGGTCGTGGCCTTTGAATTAGCTCTTGCAATGCGCTCACACAGCGTCAAAGAAGCAGGTTCGATATTGGCACCAGCACTCATGCTCATCTTGTTCCCGGCATTGTTTACTCAGGTCATTAACCTTGATGGGATTGAAGGATTTTGGTTTGCCATCCCAGTGGTGAATGTCCTTCTTGCGTTACGCGAATTGCTGATGAACAGAATTATCACCGAGCACGTCATTATTTGGTTTGTTTCTTCAATGGTGTATGCGGGACTTGCAGCGTACTATGCTTCAAAGCAATTCAACCGTGAAGACATCGTGACTTCATTATCGTGATTACGAAGAAAATTCAATGAAGGATGCTCGAACAATATCGATGATTAAATCAATTTCTTCAGAAGTAATGCCGAAATGCGGCGTGAATCGGAGTGCATTTAATCCTCCATGAATGACTCCGAGGCCATTCTTTCTGCACCACGTTTCAACAGCATCAAACCCGATAACTGGGTATTTTGTGGGTTCCAGCTCCGCACTTAACAACAGACCAGTCCCCTGAACTTTGGTGATGACCTCTGGAAATTCATGTGATAATTCGACGAGCTTTTCTACGAATTCATCGCCTCTGTCTCGAATATTTTGGCGCAGTTCGGGAGTAATATTTTCCAAAACGGTGCAAGCAGTTTCCAGAGCGCGTGGATTGGTCGTCATGGTGTTCCCGTATATTCCAACAACATAATTTTCTGATGCACGATCGTTGAGTCCAAGAACTGATAGCGGATATTGACCTGCATTCAGGGCCTTCGACCATGTTTCCAAGTCAGGGCATTCAGCATCTTGGAATCCTTCATAGTCAATAATTGAGAGACAACCTTGTCCACGTATGCCTGCTTGAATAGAATCGACAAGTAGCATTGAGCCATGTTCCAAAGTGAGTTTTCGAGCAGCATCGTAAAACGAACGTTCAATGCAAGAACCCGGATTTCCTTCGCCTTGAACCGGTTCAATAGCCATAAGTTCGATGAAGTATCCTTCATCTTCAGCTTTCTGGAATGCGGACTCCAAAGCGGAAACGTTGTTAGCAGGCACCAAGATCAGATTATCTCGATTTTGAAAGGTAGCAAGATTCTTTTCGTACGCCGACATGCACGAATGCGAAATTTGTGCAGGCCGGTCGGTCCTACCGTGGAATGCGCGTTCTACTGCCATCAACTTGATTGGTTTCCCTTCGTGACGACCGCCGGGGCCTGTATGTTTTTGCGCATTAACGTCTGCTATACGTAGGCTCACAGTGACCGATTCAGACCCACTGTTCATGCAGATGAATTTGGTGAACGGGCATGAGCCTCTCGAATATCCGAGCTCCTTTTGCAGCCGCTTTGCGAGCCTTTTTTGACTGAAAGAGGGCGTCATAATATTCGCCATGACGACGTTTTTCGACATCGAACCGATAACGTCGGAGGGTCCGTGACCACTCCCAAGCATACCGTATCCGCCATTGTCGTGCAGCACTGCACCGTGGACTGTGACAATCCATGGCCCTTGAGCAGCGAGTGCAATGTAAGGATTAACAGTGGCAGGTGCATAGAAATTAATGTAATCGGATTGAAGCCATTCTGACATGTCTGATTCCGTGTGCTTCATGGCATCGGCGCCAAATTCTTCTGTCAGTTCGTTATATCGCAGCATTGCTTGCTCAATAGCAGAAACAAG
The DNA here is from genome assembly GCA_002499545.1 of Euryarchaeota archaeon UBA88. Classification (GTDB taxonomy): domain Archaea; phylum Thermoplasmatota; class Poseidoniia; order Poseidoniales; family Poseidoniaceae; genus MGIIa-L1. The sequence continues at coordinate 17,182 of DAME01000023.1, read as the reverse complement.
ATGGGAGTTCATACCGCAGAATTTTGCGATAACTTCGTCGCTTAAACCAACAGTATCCACGCCACTGCTGAGGGATCGCAAATGGTGCAAAGTGGCCATCGCCTGTTCAGTTGACTGAGACATCAATCTGTTGTTGTGGAAGGGGTTCTTTGAACATTCGCCTCAAATACACTGGATTGAAGTGTTTCTTGAACTGATAGATAATACTCCAGTAATACTATACGAATATTGATAAAGAGGTGTTTTTAGGAGTGTCTATGCCCAAAGTATCGCTCGATATGCCAGCAGAACTGGTGGACGACTTGCGGAAGCACGTAGGTGATGAGCATAAATTCGTAAGTTTAGCGGATGCGGTCCGAACGGCTTGCCGAAAATTGCTCGACCAGTTGGATGAAATCGATGCCAGGCACGGACGGTGAAATGGTGGTAACGAAATCTGAAGCGATGAACGCAGTTCAAAAACTGCTTGAATATCTTGAAGGTGATGCTACTCGCGAAGGGTTGATGAAGACGCCAGAGCGAGTCATTGATTCCTGGGAAGAAATATTTTCCGGTTATTCAGTCGATATCGGTGAATTGCTTGATTCAACATTCAACGGAGAGGGGTATGACGGAATTGTTTTACTTCGAGACATTGAATTCCATTCTACCTGTGAACACCATTTGCAGCCCTTTTCCGGACGCGCACACATTGCATACATCCCGGTAGAACGCATCGTTGGTATCAGTAAACTCGCACGCCTCGTCGATGCACATGCACACAGGCTGCAGAATCAGGAGCGAATAACCAAGTCAATCGCTGATGACCTTGAACAATACCTCAAGCCTCTCGGTTCAGCAGTAATTATGGAAGCTTCGCACGGTTGTATGCGTTGCAGAGGCGTTCGTAAACAAAATGCTGTGATGACGACTTCTGCTATGAACGGTGTGTTCTTTGAACGCGCTGAAGCACGTCAGGAATTGATGCAACTGATACAATCTCGACCATTGTGAGGGATGGCTATGTTGGAGCAGTGCGAAATTTCAGGCGACCATCCAGTCGACCGTGCAACGGATCTCGCGTCAGAGTACCGTATTGTCGAAATCTTCTATTCGGTTCAGGGTGAAGGAGCGCATGCTGGAATCCCGCACGTGTTTATTCGATTTGGTAAATGTAATCTCCAATGCGAGTGGTGCGATACTGATTTTGAACAATTCGACATGATGTCATCGGTTGAGATTCTCGGTGAAGTCATGAAGTATCCGTCAAAACGAATCATATTCACCGGCGGTGAACCCATGCTCAACGATTTGTGGCCACTGCATCGGCTGTTGAAGTCTCGCGGATACACACTCGCGTGCGAATCGAACGGGACAATCGAAATTCCAGAGGGGCTATTGGATTGGATCTGTATTTCACCGAAAGATCAAATGTATCCTGGTGTAAAGATTCGTCAAACCACTGGAGATGAATTGAAGTGTGTCTATGTAGGCCAAGATTTGAAACTGTACGACGAACTTGTAGGTGGATTCACTCACTTGTTTCTACAACCATGCTATTTGGATACCGAATCTGTTGAATGGAACGGTAGGAATTTTACCATGACAGAAGAGGTTGTGAAAAACAATCCTCCTTGGAGGTTAAGCCTCCAGACACACAAATGGATGGGGATTGATTGATGCGCGCCGCAATGTCGTTATCTGGTGGAATGGACTCAACTGCCCTGTTAATGCGGTTGCTTGCAGACGGATATTCTGTTAGTTGTATTTCATTCATCTATGGTCAAAAGCACAGTGTTGAGGTCCAAAAAGCACAGGCCAATATTGCATACCTTGCTCGCAATGGAATCGAAGTCGAGCACAGAGTAGTTGACTTAACCAGTGCAATGGAGTTGTTCGAAAGTAACCTATTGAAAGGAGGCGCAGATGTGCCAGAGGGTCACTACGAAGAACAACAGATGAAAGCAACAGTAGTACCGAACCGAAACGCCATTTTCTCATCAATTCTGTATGGCTACGCCCTTTCAATTGCAGAACGAGAAGGAGTTGACGTGAAAATCAGCCTAGGTGTACATTCTGGTGACCACGCTATTTATCCCGATTGTCGACCTGAATTTTACACGTCGCTAGAACACGCCTTTGCCGTTGGAAACTGGGACAGCGAAAAAATTCAATTCGAGCTACCCTACATTGATGGCGATAAAACCGATATCTTACGCGATGCACAAGAGTCGATCGCTCAATTGGAGCTCGATTTTACAGAAATATTTGGAAACACAATTACATCATACAATCCAGACGAAGACGGTCGTAGTTCGGGCAAAAGCGGCTCCGATATTGAGAGGGTTTTGGCCTTTCATGCAATCGGAGAAATTGACCCCATTGAATACCAAAACTCGTGGGAAGTTGTACTTGAACATGCTCTCTCAATAGAGCGAATTCACAAGGACGATGAATATCGTGAACGGTTGACAAATCAACAGTACTACGTCACTCGCCAGAGTGGTACAGAGCAAGCATTCACCGGTCTGTATTGGGACGAGAAACGAGCAGGTGAGTATCGATGTATCTGTTGCGATCATCTACTGTTCACATCAGAAATGAAGTTTGATTCGGGGTGTGGATGGCCATCATTCCATTCTGAACACCCTGATGCCGGAATTAATCGAATTCAAGATTTTACACACGGCATGGTCAGAACGGAAGTTCGTTGTGAACGATGCGACGCACATCTCGGCCATATTTTCAACGATGGCCCCACGCGATTTGGTGGTCAGCGATATTGCATTAATTCTGCATCAATGAATTTTGAGGTGAACGAAGAATGACGACCATTATTCGACGATATGTTGAGACCGATACAGGGCACAGGGTGCCGAATCATAAGAGCAAGTGCAGGCACATGCACGGGCACCGATACCGATTTGAAGCTGAAATCGAGGGTGATATTGTTGAACAAAGTGGTGTGAGCGAGGAAGGGATGCTCATGGATTTTTCAGATGTGAGTTCCATCTTAATGGAACATGTACACGATGTTGTCGATCATGCGTTCGTTGTCTATGAGGGCGATGAACTTGCACGCGCTGCGTGCGAGCTCATGGGAGACGAACACAGGACGGTTGTGGTCCCATTTATCCCCACTGCAGAAAACCTTGCTAAATGGGCTTTCGAACAAGTTGAGCCGCACATCAGAACTTCGTACGGCAATCGTCTACGCTTAGTCGCAATGCACGTACGTGAAACACCCAAGAGCATCGCAACATGGCGGGCATGATTATTCCTCTTCTGGGGATGATAGTTTGCGTCTTCTATGACGTTTCCACTTCGTATCCCCTTCAACGAACTGTAGAGCAGTCGTGGCATCAAGAAAACCGCCGATGAGACGGGACGCCTCATCATTAGTTGGCATTGAGCGCATAAGTCCACGACGAAGTGTTTGAGAAAAACTCGATTTGCGTTCATCGTTTCCTGGGAGTGCCTGACCCATTTCATCGATTCCTTTGGAGAGGATTTTTTTCAAAGACGGGTTCATAGTACGCTTTAGAGGAACAATGTTCGGAAGAGCTGGATCTCGGCCTTGGCGTGCTATGACGCGTTGACGGTGCAACTCATACACGCATACATTGACTGCGTGTGATAAATTCGATATCGGATATCCTTCCCATGTTGGAAGAGTCACCAAGAAATCACATCGCTCGAGGTCAACCGTTGATAGCCCCTTACCTTCCTCGCCAAAGATTAAACCAACCCTTCCGTCAAAGGATTCAATGCGCTCGACCATTTCCCAGGGATATGAGAAGTGTCGGAACGATGTCTTTGAACCAATTTCTCGTTTCCCCGACGTTCCAATTACAAGAGAGCAATCGTCGACGGCAGATTCAAATGAATCGTACACGGAACAATCGTCGAGAATACGCCCAGCATGTTTGGCTCGATTTCGAGCTTCAACATCATCGGGTTGGCAGCGCGGCTGGACCAATCGAAGGTTTGCAAATCCATAGTTCAACATCGTCCTGCATACTGCGCCGAGGTTACCTGGATGAGTGACGCCTACTAGGATTATTTCCAGTTGATAATTCGACCTAGGAAGCGGAATTGATTGGCGGTCACCCATGTTATTCTTCCTCCAAAGGACGATAGGTGAATTCGAGAATCCAACGTGGGTCACACGGTTGGTATAAGAAAAAGAGATGTCCACCCTCTTCCCGATCTATCATTACAAGAGAGCGTTTTCGAACGCCAAAGTTGTTACGAAGGTGGAGGACTAAGGCTTTGAGAACCTTTTCATCAGCATGATGCACTGAAACTGGAGTGCGGTCCCAATTGACGCGCACTGGCACACAATCGCCTCAATCAGTCTACTCTGCGCTGGCGGTAGCAAGTAACGTATCCTGCGATCCAATTACGCAACTTCTTCGATTCAACATCGGTCAATTTCTGAACCATTTTTTTGTTATGGTCGAAGTCATCTGTGAATTTTTCACCGTGATCTTCCACGAGGTGAATTGCTCGAATTTTAATAAAACTTGGTCGAATATTTCCCATATTTTTCACTCCTCAAATAATTTAACTTCAATTGGAATATCAGGTTCATCGTGTCGAGTGACCTGAAGTCGGATTTTTCGAGGTGGGTTTTCAATACCACGCTTCCAAATATGCTCGTTGACACTTGGATCAATCCAGATTTCTTCTTCAACACCGACTTTCAGGTGCTGAATGACTTGTTCACGGATGATTTGCATTGCACGTGGTGCACGCTTGTATCGGGTAATGCCCCAAGCCTTTCGGAGTGGAACGGTTAATTCTGATTCGTTTGCTCGTACCATATCAATCACCTCATCGTTGGAGCTTACTACGGCGCCAGTGGTGCCGCTTTGGGTGCGACACAGTGTTTCGGTCGGTCTTCAACATGACCCATACGGGGACACGTCGGTTCTGCTTTCCAACCTTCATGAGGCGGATTTTTTTTGCTGCTGGTTTATTTCTTGACATTTCGAGCACCTTCTCAGATTCTTCGGATGGACGCCGTACGGCGGCTCTTGGACTGTGTTGTCAACAATTGTTTCAATTGAACATCGGTCATAATTGAACTCAACTTGCCTTGTTGATGGAGTTGGACAATTGATTGCTTGATAGAGTGAGATCGCTCTGGGGTTGCAAGAGAAATCGTAGCAAGCCGTGAACGAGCTTCTGGAGTGAGGAGACGCTTCATTGCAGCGTCCAACGACTCAGAGAGGCGCTGGTGTTCTTGAGCTTGTACTTCAGCATCGGCTTGTTGTGCTGCTTGCTGTTCCAGTTGGTTTTGAAGAGCAATTCGGCGCTGTTCACGGAGTTGATTCAACTCATCATCGTGATTTGCTGCCATCGTAGTCACCACATTCACGACCTTAGTACTTTGAAAGCCCAGGGTACATTTCTTCTGCAGCTGGACGGCACTCATGAGCAACTGAATCAATCATTTTTTGTCCCGCAGGAGTGATTTGACGACCCTTGAACAATTGAAGAGGGTCCCCATTTTCATCTTCGACCATACGGCCGAGTACTTTGGAAACCAACCCCGATTCCTCGAGTTGTTGAAGTGAAGTGCGAATGATGTGACGGGATGCAACACCGGGGGTATTCGGTGATGCGCCGTTGTCCTTGCGACCGCCAAAGGCTTGAGCCAAATGTGTAACGCCAACGGGACCCTCTCGAGCGACCTTGCGAAGAATGGCCGCAGAACGAAGGAACCACCAATTTGCCTGAGAAGGAGGGCGCTCGCGGTCGACACCTGTTTTCACAAATTCAGCCCAGTCAGGGGTGGAAACACTCTTTGTTTCTTCGAGTCGCGCAGCAAGAGCTGGATTGAGGAGTTCAGCGGGAATATCGTAGAGAGTCGTCATGACAAGACACCGAGCATTCTGCCGACCTTTCGCCCCTATATGAAGAGAACGGGTCGAACAATCGCGCCAACACGCCCATTGAACGCTGATTGTAAGCGTTTTAGAACAAGGATTCAAGATGGTGGGATGTTTCGAGAGCATCATGAAGAAGGCTTTGGCACAGAACCCCAACCTCTTGCGAACCCTGATTGGTTTGTCAGTGACGTTGATTGTGCTGCTTTCGTATGCCGTATACGGGGCTACAATCTCCCCCTCGTATTACCTTTATGAGACGGATTCAGAAGAGACGAACCACGGCATTGATGCTCCGGAGCGAATTTACCAAGAATCAACCAACACCACAACATGGTCCTGGAATATTGGTGCGAACGGCTCAAACCTCACCTGGGTCGTGTTAACGGCTCAGGATCTTTCGAGCGATTCGAAAGTGCGACTCATCAACGCCGCAGGACTCTACAGTCACCGCCTCTTGGGGGTTGATTCTGATGAATCCTTCTCGTGTGCCGAGCAATGCCAGAAAAATACCACGCATGAAGTCGACTCAAATGACGATAGCGAAGTAGAAATTCGAGCGCTAACGTCATACGACCCGGCTCGTCGCAACAATGGTACGGTGTACGGCAAGACAATTGACGAGGCCGCTGACAAGGCTCGTTCCCTCATTCAATACACGCACCAACCCTCTGTACTGCGCGTGGAAATCATCGAGAACGGTGACCGATCGACTTCTCCTACCATTGAACTTGTCACGACCAACGAACAATTTTCGGATATTGAAGTATTTTCTATCGATGCTGCAACAGAGTTCTTGTGGGCGCTTGCTGCCGTTGTGGGATGTTTCTCGATGGTATTGATACCCTCTTTCACAGTGTACTTTGCAGCAAGAGCAAAGGAATCTAAAGACCAGTTGAAGCTGCAGAATGCGGAACAAGAAGTCAAAACCTCCCTCGCTGGTAAAGAGTGAGGCTATCGGCCCTAATGTATCATATATGTTGAATGAACGTAGCAAACCGAGCGACATGGGGAGAATGAAGCAGTTCCTATTGCTTTCCATCATGCTACTCGCACCACTCGCTTCATTCCAGCACGTAGAGTTACAATCCCATCAGGACACAGCAGTGAGTGCGAGGGCTACCGGTGTCGACATCACCATCACCGATGTTTCGTATTCGTACACCAATGAATCGGATGAAAGTAAGTACAGAATGTTCTCATCAAACTTTCCTGTGCCTGGATTCAACAAGCCTGAAATGTTGTATGTAGTTGATGCGGTGGTCAATGTTCCAATTTTTGTGGAGATAACGGTAGAAAACATCGGTTCGTCCCAGTCAGGTAGCGTAGTCGTGAATCTCCTTCAGTTGCACAATGAGTATTCGCTCTTTGAATTGATGAATACCACTTTACAAATGCCAGTTATTAGCGCAGGTTCGTCAAATGTCGTTTCGACGACATTCACTCCAACATACTCGGGAAACCATTCGATGATCATCACAGCTGACTCGAGTATTATCGATGATAACCCTCAAAACAACGCTTACTCGAACACCCTCACAGTGGCCAATTCGTACTTTAATTGCGACGACTTGACTTCTTGGAGCGTCGGTACTGAATGGGGTTTAAGTTCTGAAACGGGGTTGTCATTCCAAACCAGTTGTCACGTGGGTAACGGTCAATCCTCAACCTATTCCAACAACCTTGCAACATCACTGGTAACGCCAGTCATGGACATGTCAGATGCAGTCGAAAATCCAACACGTACCAACGGTATGTCATTCTTCTACACAGGTGCGGTAATGCAAGGTGATGTGCTTAAAATGCAAGCTAAATCCGCAAACGGGATTTGGAGTGATGTTGGAAGTATCAGCAACATCGTTGACCAAAATCTCGTCGATGGTCAAGATTACAAAACGTTCTCCATCAACCATGCGGGTGCAATATCACCGCTTGTCCCTGTAGGCTCACAATTCTTCCACAGCCAATCTCAATTTCAATTCCTCTTCCAGAGTGACGCATCAGGCGCAGACATTGGATATTACATCGATGAATTTGTCATCATGTACGACCAAAAAGTGAGGGCAGTTGAATACGCCGTTTCTGCCTCTGGCATATCGACAACTGGTTCTGTTCCGGGCCAGTGGGGTGTCGTCCAAGTGGAACTCACAAATGAGGGGAATATTTCTGAATCATTTATGCCAAGCATTACTGGATTGCCGAATCTATGGGATGCCTATTATTCAAACAGCAACGGAGTATCGATCAATGAACAAACTGGAGTGTTGTTAGCACCAGGGCAGACCAAAATCATCAACATCAACATCAAGCCAGACCAAAATGCGTCAACTGGGATGAATCAAATGGAATTCACAGTACGCTCGAGTTCCTATTCCGATGTAAATTTCAGTCTCGCAATGCAGTTTCAAGTTCTGCCAGATCGGTTGCCTTCAATACAACAACCCGAATATGCACCATCGTGCCCCCCCGGAACAGTGTGTGCATTCTCGATTGAAGTACGAAACATTGGGGATGCCACAGATGTGTTTGAATTAAGCATCGATCGAACCAGTTTACCGGACGATTGGAATGTTCAGTTTGCATGGTCACAGGATTCGAACATTTATGTTCGAACCGATACACCAGCGACGGTCGATTTTACACTCAGTGTTCCAGCCAACGCTATGCCCGATACGCGATTCAGTTTCATCCTCACTGCTGAATCTCAGAACAATTCCATTCGAAGTGACTCGGCATCAATTGATGTTGCAGCATCGATGATCAGTGACGCTTCGATTGGAATGACCTTAGAACAGTTGAACAGGGATTGGATGATCGATGCGGGTGGGACGAAATCAATTCAATTCACAATCTGGAACAACGCTTCACGCCAAGATATATTTTCTATTGAAATGAATTTTAACCCCGATACCAATTGGAATGTAGGTCAACCTACTGTACAAAATGCAGTGATTAATGCTCAATCATCCACGACCATAGCCATCGAGATTACAGCCCCCCTCTCGGGGCAAGCTGGAGATGAGGCACCCACTATAACGCCAAAAATTCAGTCTACGCGTAGTTCAATGATATTCCAAGGTGAAGCATTCTCCGGCATCGAAGTTCGTACCATCAGTGACCTTCAATTACGACTCATTGAAGCACCGTCTCGCCTCAAACCGGGGATTCCAACACCCGCCGTGTTTGAAATTGAAAACAACGGCAATGGTGAAGTCGGAGCAATTCTTGTCTGTGACCCAATACCTGATTCATGGGAGTGGTGGATTCAGGTCGATGGTGTGAACCATACACAGGAAATCGAACTTTCAGCACCGTACGACGACAAAGATGTTGTCGAGGTACACGTCGTCCTGCTCTTGCCATCAGAAGAGCGAGCAGGTGAGGTCCATTCGTTGACCTGCATGGTTTCCAGCAGTCTGGGCTTGAGTGATCAAAACATTTTCGACAACAGTGTGCAGTTTGATTCAATCACATCCGCTGTTCGCATTCCAGGTATAAACGCGAACACCAATCAAGTCTCTGCGATGGTTGGTGATGTTGTTTCAGTCAACATTACTGCATTCAATATCGGTAACGCTGTTGACAATGACTTTTTGGTAAAAGCCACCTATTCATCCTCCCCGCCATCAGCGGACATCGTCGCATTCTTCAGTTTAGGAGCTCCTGGTGCATCACGGAGTTTGGATGAATACCACCTCGTTCCAATGCAGCCGGGTGAAGAAATCCTTCTCACAGTGGACCTCGTACTACCTCAATCACTACTTTTGAACACTCGAATTGTTGTGGTGTTTGAAGTAATTGGTGGAATGAATGAGGAAATGATGCCATACGAACTCCAGCATGAGATTTTAATCGAAGTCGATGAACAAAGAAAAATGAGTGCTGAAATCGGTCAATCTGTCGATTTCGTTCAAGTTACCGGATATCCTTCTCCATTTTGGATCAACATCACCAGCGAGTCTACGCAAGCAGAATCCTACATTCTATCTCTCAAGTCACCTGATGGTTGGACCGTCTTGTGCCAAGGCGAGGCTCTCAATCAATCCGGCCAACTCTTGAACCATGCGAGTGGACATATCACCCCAGCGAATACAGATATGTTTTGTGAGGTACATCGAAGTAGCGGACCACTCGAATCAACCATAGAAGTCATGATTGATTCGAATGATGCATATCATGAGCGACAGTTTTCGCTAACGTTTACATTTGAGGAACAGGTCTCTACATCGGTGAGCTACAGTACCCAAACAATTGCGTCTTCTGCAGCAGTTCTTATCGTAATTATAGCCTCCATCGTTTTCTTCACGAGGCGAAACACCACAGCGAACGAAGAGTCGGAGGAGGCGATTGTACAACTTGACAACAGTTCAATACAAGTAGAACATGTTACAATCAGTGGGCCTCCGATACAATCGGGTCCACCTGCATCGACGCACACGAATCGAGTTGCTGCACCCGAAATGCAGGTAGATACTGGACCTCCACTACCTGCGAGTGGTTTACCGAACGGCTGGACAATGGAACAATGGCGCTACTATGGACAGCAGTATTTAGATGCAAAACAGTAAGAGTGAGTTGTGCGACCAACGGACATGGCTGAGCCAACATACCCGGCAGTATGGTACCTCCTATGGGTGGTCATATCGGTCTGTGGCGTGGGGACATGGTACCTGCGAAATTTTACACAGCGTGTCGAAACAACGCGAATGGTCGCATTCACTGGAGTCACGACAATGCTGGTGATGGTCCTGTGGACGTTCATATCCTTCTGAGGTGGAACAGTGGAAATAGTAGGTTCTGAGTCACACGAATATTCCGGCACATATCCTTGCCGAGTTCCGGTATGGTGGGGGAGATTTAGTGAGCCCGGCCCTCATCCTCAACTCGATGGGGTCACTGGAAAGCTCGTCCTGCTACGTATCGAAAAGCGATTCAATCGTTTTGAACGGTTACTTGCCAAGTTGTTTCGTGCACCGCGAGAAGTTCGACGACCGCTTGACAGGTTAAACAGCATGCTTTGGGAATTGTGCGACGGGACTCGGGAGTTTGAAGAGGTGTGCCGACATATGGATGCTACATTTAACGAAGAGATGGCACCAGTCGTCGACAGAACTTATACCGGAATCGAAGCATTACGGACTCGGAATTTAATGACTGTTTTGAAAGAGCCATATGCTCGGAAGTGGAACACTGGGCCTGGCATAGTTCCCAAACATCAAACACTCGGTCAACTCGATGGAACCATTGACATCGATTCAACACCTACGCACGAAGGTGAACACCCAATCATTGAAGATAATCCGCAAGGTCATGAACCGGACGTCCAATCTTCGTGACTGAACCCGTATCGAGTAGTGGGCGTTCCATAAGGTGGCCGTTTTCAAAAAGGAAGTGGACCATATCGTCTCGACTCATGTCGTCAATAGAGACTGCACTGAGACGTTTAAACGCCGGGTCATTGGTTCGTATGATGCGTGAAATATTTCCTTCAAGCCGCTGGAGTATCGAGGTAAGTTCGATTAACGATAGTGGGGACTCAAGATATCGATGAATTCGAACATTGTGTGATGATTTTTCGCACATTTTGACTGCTTCTCGGGATTTGGAGCATCGTGGATTGTGGTAGAGAACGTACATTGTATCACTCCATTGGCTGCCATACCAAACGAAAGCCTATCCCGTCGCTTCGAAATTCCATCGAGGCAGAACCCCGTGCTGAGCATCGAGTGGAATCAGATTCAGTGAACCAAGAACCACCTCGATGAACACGACGTGTCGCCTTTACGTCTTCAAATGCAAGTTGCGAATTTGTATGGCGGTTGTAATTCACACTCCACGAATCTTGGCACCACTCTGAAACTTGACCGTGCAAATCTAAAAAACCCCATGGATTAGCCTTTTTCTGACCAACTTCACGGGTACTTGCACCAGAATTGCCTGCATGCCAGCCGTATTCGTTCAGTTCACCGTCGCGGTCACCAAATGACCAACGAGACTTCGTACCTGCACGTGCCAAAAATTCCCATTCAGATTCAGTTGGAAGGCGCCATTCACCTTTCATTCCCAAACGTTCATTATTGGAATCAGTCGCATTCAGTCTACTTAGGAATAATTCAACATCATGCCAAGAAACCTGCTCCACTGGACGGAGCCCAGCGGCCCATCCCTCTTGGAATCGAGATGGGTTGTCGCCCATAATGGTGGCCCAATGAAGTTGAGTGACTGGACGTTCACCACAAAAAAATGGTTCGGTGATTTGAACTTCATGAGGTGGTTGTTCTGTGCGATTACCTGAGGCGTCACCCATGGTGAAGAACCCCGGTTCGACCAAAATATAGCGGCCGCCGTAATCATCGTCAAAAAAAGGACGCTGTTCATTCATGGCGCTCACTTTGATGGTTACGAAGCATCGTGGCAGAATCCAATACGGATGCAACAAGTGATTCGAGGCGTTCAGCCATTGCCGCATCGTTCAAAGAACCATCCGCAGCGAAAGCTTCCTTCACATGCCCAACCGCAAGTTGTTCAGGTACGGGCCTAGCATGCAACCAGCGAAGCATAATTCTCATGTGATTGAGGGTGTTGGAATTTTGCATGCCGCCTAATGTACACATTAATCCTACGGATTTACCACCAATGTGCTTATCATACAACCAATCGAATGTATTTTTCATAACTCCGGACATCGTGCCGTGATACTCGGGAGAGCATGCAAATATGGCATCGCAAGAAGTTGCCAATTCCTGGAATTCTTCCACATTGGGGTTCTCCCAACAACCGTCCTCACCGACAAAAGGGAGAGGCTTTTCATAGCAATCCCAGTAAAAGATGTCAGCACCAAGTGACTGTGCATGCGATAAAGCCAAGTTCACCATCATGCCGCTTTTGGAGGTAGATCGGTATTCACCCGATAAGCCGAGGATGCGGAGTGGAGCGGATGACATAGGATGGACTCATACCGATTGCATTTCAATTTACTGTCCAATATCCAAGCACACTGAGAAGCAATCCTTATGCTGCTTGCATTCACCCTTATGCCTGGTGACACTGTGAACGGGACTGAGGATGACGCAAGTTCTGATACTTCGATGAATGAAGTTTCAGAAGTCATGGTTCAATCCATGGCCGCAGCACTGCGTTCAGCAGGAGTAGCAAGTTCTGATACTTCATCGCAATCAAAGCCAATTGGCTATTCAGTCTCCGTACTTGACCGACTGGTAGATGAATATTCGATCACAGACGTTGATTCATTCATCGAATATGCGTCGAACATGGACCATGATGAAGATAATTATCTCAAGGAAGACGAACTTCTTGATGCTGCTAAAAAGTGGAAATCTGAACACTCACCTCAACCCGTGGTCGATGAAATCGTCGATGTTGAGCCAGAACATTCCGAAGTTGATGAACTGCTGGAACTCGGTGAAGAATGTTCTCGTCGCAATGATGTTAAAGGTGCCCTAACATCATTCAATAAGGCTATTGCGCTTGACCCATCTTGCGACATGGCATGGTTCAATCGAGGTGTTTTACTCGAGGCTGAACAAGATGCAAGAGGTGCTCGCCAAGCATTCCAAATATGCCTTGACATCAACCCCGAACACGCACCAGCAACAGCAAATTTGTCGATTCTCCTAGAACGAATCGGAGATGAATCCGGGGCGTATGCCATGGCAATTCGCGCATTGGAATTCTTCCCAGGTCACCCAACGCTGGTCGAAGTGAAACAACGTTGCGCTGAAAGTGTTAACGAAGTATCAATTGATGCTATGCCCGTTGAAGAACCATCGCAAAGCTACGCCGAGGATGACGTCACACAAGTGATGGAAGAAGTTGGTGTTGACGACGCTGAAGCAATTCTTTCAGAAGCACGCCACCACGACGCGGATGGAAACCAGCATCTCGAATATGATGAATTGAAAGCTGCTGCAGAAGTTGTCGCCGCCACCCAAGAGATTCAAAGTCAAATGGAGCCAACAGAGGTTGCCGCTACTGCTCCAGTGCAACCTCCTGAACCGGTGCTCGAACCGAAAGTCATCATCGACCTCGACGCACTTGTTGAACAAGCAACAGATCTTATTCGAAGTGGTGATGCTGAGAACGCTCTTGGATTGCTCTCACCCCACCTCAAAACCATCGGTGCAAATCACCCCGGTGCTTGGAGAATTGCAGGCGGTGCAATGGCCCGTCTCAACCTTGACGACCATGCCATATCAGCGTTGGAGCATGCCCAAAAACTCGATCCTTCACAGGGTAGTGGATGGTTCAATCTCGGTTCCATACATCAGCGTCAAAAGAATGCCGAGAAAGCAATAGAATGTTACATGAAAGCGATGGAAGTACAGCCAAACTACCTCAAGGCAGCCCTCAAGTGCAGTACGCTTGCAAGTGAAAGCGGGCACATTGAAAGCTATCTGACTGCTACACGAACGGTGCTTCAAATAGACCCAACAAACGCGGTACGAGAAGCATTCATTGTCAACCTCATCGAGCTAGCAGAAGGGGAAGCAAACGTTCTCAATGTAGTCCAAGGATTGCCTCCAACTCTACCTGAAGGGCCTCATCTGGCCAAAGAGGCTCTGCGATATCTGGGTGACGGAGAAACACATTTGCACGCTCGGGCGTTCACCGCTGCAAAGGAAGATGTACAGGCCGTCACTGTATGGAAATCAATGATCAAAAACACTCCCAACGACCCGGCAATATGGCGCGGACTCGCAAAGTCCCTCGAATCAGCGGGTGATTTGGATACTGCGCAGAAATGCCATCACAAAGCCCAATCACTTGAGGCGACAAATGGTGGGGCAGTGGCACCACCACCTGAAACGGTACCTGTAGCAACCCTCGAACCAGTTCCAACTCCAGTACCTATACCCGAAACAGCCCCTGCTCCAGTTCTAACCCCAGAACCACTACCAGAAGCAATCCTTGAACCAGTTCCATCTCCAGTACCAACGGCAGTTGACGTATCACCTCAAGAGCAAGAAGCGGACTATTACATGAATGCACTTGGATTGCAAAATCCTTCAAGCCCCCAAACTCCACTCGCACCAGTCGAACAGATTCAACCAACAGTTGATCTTGCACAGGTTGCTGCAGAAGCGAAGATTCTAGTGGACAGCGAGGTTTCAAATGACGTCAATTCAATGTCGGTTGCAAACCAAGACATTGCATGGTACAACCAAGGTATTGGCTTGATTGAGGACGGCAAATATCGTGAAGCGTTGTCCTGCTTCGACCGTGCCCTTCCGTCCTTTGCTTCAAACGACGAAATGCTGATACGAATTCTCAACGGACGAGGGAATGCGTATTACTTCTTGGAACAATATCCGAAATGTGTCGAGTCGTACCATCAAGCAATGCTTATCCGGCCGGCCGAAGTCGAAGGTAAAACTCTGTACAACATGGGCAGTGCGTATGCTGAAATGGAACGATATGCCGATGCAATCAAGTGTTTCGAGCAATCAATGCCTCGTAACCTTTCACCCGAACAAGTCAAGCGAGCAAAGGAACAAATTCGTCGTTGCGGCATTTTACTTAAAGACGCAGCGCGCAAGTCGAATCGACGTTAAACGCTTGACTTGCGATCTTAGAAGAAACAGGTTCATACATAAGGTATGTTTGGGACAAACATGGACTGTGGAACGTGCGAGACTGCTGGACCGATTCAGGTGATGGCTCCTGAAGTGATTAATGTCAACTTGAGCATTTCATCGAAGGCTCAGTCAATGCTGAATGATGCATTCGGCGACGACCGCTCGATGGCGTTACTCGTAGGCGTGCTGTCCGGCGGGTGTTCAGGCTACATGTACGACTTACAAATCGTTGAAGATACGGACCAGAGTTGCCAAGAATTGGTCATTGACGGTTTTCGAGTACTCGTTCCAAACGCATCCAGTCACCTGCTTAACGGAATCGAGATTGACTACGTTGACAGACTCATGGGTGGCGGATTCAAAATTAATAACCCAAACGCTGAATCATCATGTGGTTGCGGCGAATCGTTTGCTTGAGGCTTAGGAATGCCAGTTGTCGCTTACAGCGATGCATGCCTAATGGTATGGAACGGCCTTGATGCGCTTAAGTTCATCGATGGTCTTTCAACGAACAAAATTATCGACATGAAATCAGGTGAAGCGAGGCAGACAGTCTTCACGACCTCGAAAGCGAAAATTATTGATATTGTCACAGTGTTCCACATGAATTCATTCATTGCAGTTCAGGGCCATCAATCAAAAATGGATCAACTGATGCGTCACGTTACGCCTCGAATCCTCGATCAAGATGTACAAATTACAGACGTTACTCTGAGGAATGATTTCTATGTACGTTATGGTCTTGAACAGCAAGAATTCGGTTCAATTGAATCGCTTGAAGGAATTACATACGGGCATGTTTCCAGCTTTTATTCAATCATGATTGCTTCGAAAGGAACACCATGCGATGTTACTTCGAATCTAACTGAGTTTGACCAATGGAGAATTGAACAGATCATTCCGTGGCACGGCTCCGAGATTACCGAGAAATACCACCCGCTCGCATGTGGTCTCAAATCGTTGGTCCATCCTGCCAAGGGGTGCTACATTGGTCAAGAAGTATTGACACGAATGTCTTCGCGTGGTAAGCAGGGAAAACTATTGGTGAAGGTAGAGACTTCTACTGCAGATCAACGTTTCATTACCACGCTTGGAGAAGTAAATTCGTTGGCTATCACACGACCTTGAGCTTCAATATCCAAGAAGTTCCTTGAGTTGGGACTTGTAAAAGTTACCTGAACCTTGAAGAGATGAGAGTTCGGCTTCTGTCAATTCAAGTTCTAGAATACGCTCAATTCCATCGGAACCAAGAATTACTGGAACGCCGATATAGACATCTTCAAGTCCGTATTGGCCCGTGAGGTGTGCGGAAGCTGGGATCAATCGCTTGCGGTCATTCAAAATTGCTTCAGCCATGATTGCTGCAGCAGATCCGGGTGCATAAAATGCCGAACCACGTTCCAACAATTTGACGATTTCACCGCCACCGGATGCGGTTCGCTTGCAGATGGCATCAATCGTTTCCTCGTCCAGAAGATGAGTGATAGCGATACCACCGACAGTTGTGAATCGTGGAAGAGGTACCATAGTGTCACCGTGACCACCCAAGACCATTGCCTGAACATCTTCTTCAGAACATCCGACTGCTTTGGCGACGAAATGAGTCATTCGTGCACTGTCCAGTACTCCGGCTTGTCCACACACGCGATTGGAAGGGAATCCTGTTACCTTTTGCATGTGATAGGTCATGAGATCGAGTGGGTTCGTGACCAT
>DAME01000042.1:21900-27943 GCA_002499545.1 Euryarchaeota archaeon UBA88 | reverse complement strand
ACCACAACTTCATGACAGTTCAGTTGCTGGAAACAGCATGGAGAAGCCCAACGGTGTTTGGCGACGCTCGCTTGACGTCCAAGCCTCCATATTCGCAAGTCAAAATATTTCCAACCTCGACACGTGGCCGTCGTGGAATTCTTCAGCACAGCGTGTTCTGTCTCCCTCAAACGGTCAATTGCAACTGGACCAACGGTTTGACCTGCATCGAATCGAGCGCCAGCGGCTGGTTGAAGAATTGTGGGCCGTGACGGGCCTTCGCAGTGGTGCATCACCACATTTTGTCGAGATTGAATTCAGTTGGCTTGGTCAACAACGTGAACAAAAACCGGTCGGAACGGCACTTCGTTCCCTGCGGATGACTGTGACGATTCTTTGTGAGGACGAAGGGGGAATCGAAATTGCTGCATGGTGGAACGTTGCATGGTGGGCAAAACCGATGAGTGGGCGCGTTCACGCGCAAGCGAAAGCCTTCGCACAACAATGGTTAGAGGACCTCGCCCAAAAGGGCACAGTGCAGTTTGAGCCGTCGCGTCCAATGCATTTTGTCGAAGAGGAATAAAGCGAGTGTTCAAGGACGGTCAGCATAACCCTAGTCTGATGAGTGACCCTCAACGACGAAATTCCAAAGACTCATCAAAGTCCAAAGGTGGCCGAAACCGCAACAACCGTAGCGGAAGACAACGTAGAAATCGGCGCTATGGAAGCACAGCAAAAGCGACGCTGATGGAACGCAGTGCTACCGAGATTCAGGCGATGGAAACCCAAGCCCGTGGACGGTTTTCACAGAAAGAAAATCCGATGGGCTTTCCCGAAGACATCGAAGAGCCACGAACCTTCAAGTTTGACTGGGCTACGATGCCTGTCCCACTCAAAGATGAGGAAGAAATGGCTTCAAAAGTGATGCGGAAAGGTGAATTTGGGTGGCTTGAAGACGAACGGGTCGATGAAATTGCTGAAATCGCATCATCCTACCAGATGACACTTGAACAGGCCCTGTCTCTACGTTCAGCGTTACTTCAGCAAAAAACCGTGTACGGCCACGGTCGATTACGCTCTCAGGGAAAAAACATGCTTCGCCTTTACAACGAAGGCGTGAGCGTCGTGGACCTGTCGAAGCGATTTGATTTCCCTCCAATGAACATTTTCCGGATTATTCTCACCGAAATGCGCTGGTCAAAAACTCGCATCAAGGAAAGTCTACGTGAACCGAGCAAACTGAGCGAGCGTGAACGTGCAGAATTCGTAGCCGCTGAAGCAGCCGACCGAGTTTCAAACGTGGACCAAGGTGAATCTCAAGAACGGGCGGACTTGTTTGAAGATATTCTTGCAGATTGGTTTGAAGACCAAGGCGTTCGACTCCGTCGCCAGCCAGAGATGGTTCGTGAACAAAAGCAGGACCTTGGCCGTCCCGTTCGCACCCCTGACTTGCTGTTCCTCGACCATGTTGAGATCAACGGAAAACCAGTTGCGTGGATTGATGCAAAGCACTTTTACGGTGCTGATGTGGAATTTCAGCGGAAGAAAATGGCCAAACAGATGGCTCGATATATCGAAGAATGGGGTAGCGGAGCGGTCGTGTACCGTCACGGGTTCAGCGAAAACCTGTTCATGCCAGGATGCATTTTGTTGGACGCAAACGTCCTTGACTTGACCAAACTCGGGTCCGGTGAGTAATCAAACCATGTGGGTTTCACGCACACCAAATCCAATTGAACGAAGACTGTCTGCAATGGCAGTTAACTGGTCAAGTGCGATTGGAGTGTTGAGATGGCGGGGAAGTACTGCAAGCGAGACTCCGAGCATGCACAAGCGAACGTTCACTTTGGCTTGAAGATCGAGTTTGAGAATTTCTTGTTTCGTTCTTGACATGAACGATGCACGCACCTCCTCATCCAGAAGACCCGAATGTTGTGCAAACATTCGAGATTCGTGCATCAAGTCAGGCCAGCGTCCAATTGCCCACTCGTTCATTCGAAGGCGAGCAACGGCTTTCTCACCGGCTGAAGAAATTGAACGCTGCCATACTGGGTCGTCGATGTAGTTCGACGTGTGACGGCTTTCGCTGGGGAGCCAAACCAATAGTATCGGTTGGACGGTTGAAAACGATTCAACCACGCCCCCTGAACCCGGAGCGCCGGGTTCTACACGAAGTTCAACTCCTCCGGCTGAGATACCCAGCACATCGCCAAGGCCCGCATCGTGCATGCGTTCAATTCGATGTGCGATGCGGAGATACATGATTTCTCGACCGCGCCCTGTGAGTGCGTGAAACGCTCTGGCTACGGCAATTAATCCGGCTGCAGACATGCCGAATCCTTGGCTGGTTGGCAGCTCAAGTTCGACCTGGATCGAGTACGAATCTTCTGGATTTAGCAGACGTGCATAGCGAAGTTCGGTGACCAAATCGAAGTACAACTGAGTTGAATCATGCATTTCTTGCCCGTCCATTGCATAGACATTGACGGTGATTAAGCCGTCCTCGACCGGACCGGGAGGTGAATCAAGTTCGATTCCTGCGGAACGTTTTCCTTTGATAGTAGGGACGTTGGATTCGAGAAATTCAACGGTCGCCTCAACGCCGTCACGAACGTTGAAACCGGCACCTCTGCTACCTTGCGAACGCGCTAGGTTGGATTCTTTCCATATTGAAAACAGCAGTGTAACATGGCCACCGCATCGTTCAATCGCCATTGGTTGTACCAGGCGCATCCATGCAATGAACCCTCGCCTGCTGGATTTGAAACGCCAGTCATTCCTCTGCGCTGGTCGAGAGGTGAAGACTGCTTGTCTCGGTCATGAAGTATCGATAAAAGAAGTACACGGCCATTCCAGTAAGTACGTGCCAAAGAGCGTGGTACTGAAACAGCGTGTCCGGGTTGCATGCAGCCTCACCATCGTGTCCGAACCGCCATACAACATTGCCAAGAATATAGCTGCCAAGGCCAAGCCATAAGTGAGGACTCGCTTGTCGTATCAAGTGCTGGCCAGGATTGAAATGAAGCACCAGCGCAATGGCGATGAACATGGCACAGAGGATGATGATTTGCATGGTTGGAACGCCAACGGAGAGTGTCACGCATGCGATGAGAGGCAACGCAATCATCCATGAAAGTTGGTTCTTGCTGAGGTTCTTTGCTTCCTGTATAATCCATACACCAATGTACAGTGACCACAGGTAATCACGGGTTAAATGTGAAAGTCGGAGTTTACGGGAGTCTGAAAAGTTCTCGATTAGAACGTGATTGTTGTTTGCAGCATACGTGTCAAACACAGCGGTCAAGAGAAAAACCGTGAAAAAGAGAGAGACGAAAAAACGGTCACTCCATGCGTACTGTCTGCTGAGGTTGTAATAGACTGGAAATGAAATGAAGAACAGCATACCTGTCCAATCCATGCTGGTCCCCCAGTTGGTGTTGGTACCGTGCATGGCAAAACTGCCGATTCCAATGTACATCGAACCCACCGCGAAAATCACTGGATACATTCCTCTATCGCTCATTGGGTTGGCTGCTTGTTCACCGTTCGAAGGCATGTTCCACAGAATCACCAAACCTACGATGACGTAGGTTAAATTGGAAAACGTGTTACTGGGCTCTTTAATCAGTCCATCGGATATGTTTTCACAGAACCGAGTCGCCGATTCAATCGGGTCAACCGCCCAGGTCGAAGCTCCAATCAACACGTATAGGACGGCCAAGGCCAGCAAAACACCAACAGAAATGAAAAATTCTCTCTTTTGTTCAAACAAAACAGAGAACGGGGCTCGAGCCATGACGTGTCGTCGCGCCGGTAGTATTTCTTTTTGAGTATCGAAGGGGTTTTGTGCCTCGCCGTTAACCCACACACATGACCCTTCATACCGGCGACCAAGCACCTGAGTTCAACCTTCAAAACGCCCACACTTCAATCGGTGAATCAATGATGTCACTCGAACAATCGCGCAAAGAAAACGGTCTGATTGTGGTGTTTGAGTGCAATCACTGCCCGTACGTGATTGGTAGTATCGGCCGTCTTGAAGCATTCGCTGCAAGCGCAGCCAGCAAAGGAATTGGATTTGTTGGAATCAATTCAAACGACCCAACCGTGTATCCAAACGACTCCTTCGAACACATGCAAAAGCGTGCTACTGGTATGTCGTACCCTTACCTCCACGATGAACAGCAAGACGTTGCCCATGCGTATGGTGCAATGAGAACGCCTGAATTTTTCCTCTTCAATGCCGACCTTGTTCTGGTCTATTCCGGACGAATGGACGATTCACCCCAAGACCCAACAAAAGCACAAACTTCTGAATTAGCTGATGCTGTTGAAGCCATGCTGTCCGGTTCTGCACCTGCAGTGACCTCCACGCAGTCGATTGGTTGCTCGGTTAAGTGGAAAACAAATGTGAAGTGGACTGAATCAAAGTAGCAATGAACCAATGACTTGATTCTGCGAATCATACCTCTACCGTACTTTCACTGAACAATCGAAGAACGATAACACCGGCTACAATCAGACCAATACCAACAAATCCAGCGATGTCGATTTTCTGATCAAAGACTAGGATAGAAACCAAGGTAATCCCCGCCACACCTACACCTGACCAAACAGCGTAGACGACACCAATGGGAATGGTGTCGAGCGTGAGTGAAAGGAAGTAAAAAGCCAAACCATACCCGATCAACACGACAAAAGATGGCGCAATTTTGGTGAATCCTTCCGTTGATTTGAGCGATGCTGTTGCTATAACTTCGGATACAATAGCCAATCCCAAGTAAAACCATTGCTGCATGGTGGTAACTACACTCAGTGATATATGAAAGCAATCCAGACCGGTGGTTTTCATTTCAGAGCAATCCTTACGGCCGAAAGGTGGTCTTAGATTGCATCATTAACAAAGTAACATCTGCCTAAAACGGTCTAAACAGAGAAAAATTCTACCATATCGGGAGCCGCAACTTCGCTCAATGTTTGACCACCAGACGCGAAAAAGTGTCCCGAATTCAAAGATTTGACCGTGCACAGTTCTGAGTTGAAAAGCCCGTCCAGTCGAGTGAGTTTGGTTGGATCACAGATTTTATCCATCGCCGCAGTGAGTACAAGTACCGAACAGGTAAGTTCTGCAAGTGAAGAAGCGTTGTCCTCCAAGAAGGATTTGCTCTCATCCCATGCCTCGAAGAACACGTCATATATTTTCGACCAGTATTCCGGAGGATAAAGTTCAGAACGAACGGCAGCAAGTCCGCTCATGATTAGACCTGGAAAGGTGTCCTTGGTGTCGAGTCCTAACCATGTATGGAACCAATGTGCCATATCTTCACTTGTTTCCCATCCGTTGAGATTACCCCACTGTTTCTGGTCGTAGATAGCGTTGTAGATGTCTGTTGCGGCTTCATAGTAGTACGGTGCCAAAAGCAACAGCTTATTCACACGGTTATGGTGAGCCAATACATAATGTGTTGCGATTCCCCCCCCGAGTGAATAACCCATCAAATCGAAAGGCTCCTCCAAAGCGAGCGCTTTACGAAATTCCTCGACATAGTTCGCCATCCCTGACATCGAACAATCTGGGTTTGAAAAGTCGTAATCAAATGCCGCATTTTTCCCATGGTATGGAAGTTCCAAAATAATCACTCTTCGCTTCGGCATAGAAGCGAGTAATGCAGAGGCTTCAACACCCATCAACCGCATGTACACTGTTGAGCCCGGTAAAATCACTAGTGTAGGCCCATCAGGACTTCCTTGACTCGCTCTTTCAAGATACCAAGCCACGATTCCGTTGGATAATGTCACCTTCTTTTCTACGAGTTTTGACTTTGATAATTGCCGAGACATATCCATGAATACCAGTGTTTTTCCTACCTTGGGAATGAGTTGTTTTGAAAACAAGGCAGCGATTCCAATGACGCAAATTAATGCCATACCAAGATAAAATAATGCAGACATCGTTCTCAATATTTGCTGAAATGTGAATCATATAATTTTATCGAAATACGGTTCCTTGCATGGTTCGAAAGGCGCAGAAGAACGAAGGCACGCGGGGTAGGGGTCGTGCTTG
>DAME01000042.1:0-21487 GCA_002499545.1 Euryarchaeota archaeon UBA88 | reverse complement strand
ACAATCCCAAGTTCTCCGTTCGTGTTGTGAGCAAGGGCGATCCAAGGTCTTCCTTCGTCATCCAATTCGACATCGATAAAATCTCCAAAACCGCCGCATCGAACGTTTCCACAGTCATCCGTGATGTCGAGGGGGTCGCTTGGTGAATTCACTGCAACTGTGGTAATCAGAGGGTTTTCTGCGAAGGCATCGGTCATTATCGACATGTAGCCGCCCCATCCCCCGTTATCATCACCTTCACCAATGTAGCCGACAACAACCCTGCCTTCCTCGCCTGCAAAGATGGTAGGGAATCCAGTTTCATTGACGCCGGGAGGTGCCATCATCATTGGCTCTGACCAGGTATCACCACGGTCACGGGAATACGCCATCCAAGGCATTTGGTCTATGCTTATCCACGAGGCGAAGAGATTGCCTGCCTCATCTGCGCCGACAGCAACTTCGTGACTGTGCCAACCATCTTGCATTGGAACCGACGTCGTAATCGTGTGTTCTGTCCACGAATAGCCACCATCGACGCTGCGATACACCGCAGGACCGTCACATGATGGATTGCCGCGGTAAATTGTACCATCATTCGAGCCAGCAAGGTGGCCGTGAAGGCCGGAACACTGCGTCGTACCGAGTGGGTAACCGGGTCGTTGAATATCCCATGTGAGTCCACCGTTCAATGAACGGGAGCACTGAGGACCAGCAGCGGAACTTCCGGTATTGATGCAAAAGACGTAGATTGTCTCATAGGAAGCAATGCCGTCAATGTCAGGCATTGAGGCGATGGATTGGTGGTCTTGAGGAGTGTAGTAGCCCTCTGCGGTGAAAGGTATCGACCAAGTTTGCCCGTCATCATCCGAATACTCAACGAACATGGCCGTGAGAGCATGCATGTCAAATTTCACGATGCGATCGGTCCACTTATCGACATAGATGTACGGGTCATTTGAGGACGGAACTTGCCCAATGTCGGGTAAAATTGGATTAAATGGGCCCATGTTTGTCCACGTTTGACCTTGATCCAAGGAGGTGTAAATCATACTGCCAGTCCCTGCACCTCCGAATGAAGAGTAGTGAATGCCACCTGTAGAAGTGACCCCAATAGTGGGTTCAAACGTCGTATCTCCAATTCCATAATAGGTGCCAGAAATCGGGAAAGGTGTTGAATTTCCTGTGAGGTTGTCAAAGCCAATGGTCGTATTTGATGCATTCACTGCCCCCGGATAGTGGTACCATGAGGTCGTGGAAAACAGTTCGTCAAGTGGGTTGTACTCAGTGATTTCTTCAACGGCTTCTCGCTCGCCAAAACAGCCAGATACAGTAGCACTTAGCATGAGCAGAGTGAAAAACACAGCTGAGGAAAAATGCCGGCCCATGTCTCTACGGGGTGGCCAAACGCACATGATATTAACGCTTCATTGTTGTCGGATGACGGTGCGACCATCTTGCCTTCATCCATACCATCACCACCCGCGCTGCGGTAACAGCAGACACACTGTTTCAAAAAGTCAAACCGTGTAGCCAAACCATGTCCAGTCGATTCATTTGCTATGCGTTGATGTGTACCATCGTGCTGGCTTCATTGGGTGCAAGTATCCCGCCTCATCACGAAGTGGAGCTCATCGGTCACGATACAATGCGCGCTGAAGGCGACGCAACAGAATCACTGGGATGGGCGTCAGCGGCAGGTGGTGCCAGCAACGATTTCATCGCCGGTACAGTTTCGTTTCAAAACCAGTCAATCGCAGTTGCGGGATGGTTCGAAGGCCAAATGGGATTTAGAGACCAAATTGACGGCATTGGAGCCACGGGTGGCAGCACAGATACCGACTTCTTCGTCGGCTGGATGGATGAACGAGGCAACTGGACTTCGGTCATCCAAGGTGGCTCAGACGGCCTTGACACGGTTGATGCAATCGCAGTTCTCCCTAACAACGACCTGTTAATTGCAGGCTCGTACTGCCTTAACAGCATTGGAGACAATTGCCAAATGGCACTCGGGGACTTGGCTCCGTTGGAAAAAGAAAGTCGATTCGATGAAGGAAATGCCTACTTGGCTCGTTTGAGTTCAGAAGGTGAGTGGATGTGGTCAACACACATCGAAAACCAGCACGAGGTCTTCGTTGTCGACATGATGACCGTCGAAAATCAATTCATTCACTTGGCTGTCCGCTTCAAAGAATCTCTGGATTTAGATGAAGAAACAATCCCTGCCACAAACCAGTACACCGTGCTGGTGGCCATGTACGATGAAACCGGGACGATACAATCGTTTGTCAACGTTGAATCCGATGACGGGGTCGAGCCCATCGGAGGGTTGTGCTCCGATGCACTTGGCCAGTCTTATCTGGTGATGACGTTCATGGGCCAGGTCCGTGTCGGTGAAACATTGATGAACGCATCGGGGTATTCCGATGTGGCCGTTGCTTCGTATTCTCCTGGGGGATGGAATTGGGCGTTCTCAGCTGGTGGAAGCGGTGAAGACCGCGGATGGGACTGCGATGGAAATTCCGTGGAAGGTATCTATGTCGTAGGAGAGTTCATCGGAAACAGCGCTTTTGGAGATATGAGCACCGTTCAATCTAACGGGACGGACTTCTTTGTTGCCAAAGTGGCTTCGGCCGGTGGGTGGAGCAGTCTCGTTACCGGGGGTGGCCTGGGCCAAGACCGAGCAACGCAAGTCAGTGTATCGCCGCAAGGAAATGCATTCGTAGCGGGAACTACAACAGCTGGAATGGTTCTAGGAGAAGATACCCTTGCGGATTTAGATGGAGTCGATGACGACGAACATTTGGACATCTTTCTCGCAGAATTAATGCCTGACTCAACGTGGGAGTGGGCGCTAAACGCTGGAGGTAACGGTTCAGATGAACCGAGCGACATTTCAATCGGATTCGATGGGTCGCCCGTGGTCTCGTTCATCGTCTCAGACGATGCAGTGTTTGGAAACGCTTCTTTGACCAGTATTGGAGAGTACGATACCGGGGTTTGGATGTACCAAACCGACCGAGACGGTGACGGTATCTTGGACGGACTGGATAACTGCCCACGCATTCAAAATCTTGACCAAACCAACTATGACGGCGATGCGCAAGGAGATGCCTGCGATGCTGATGACGACAACGATGGAGTTGACGACGAGGCAGACGACTGCGTTCGAGGTGAGATGGGGTGGTTCTCTGAACAATTAACGGACCACGATACCGATGGATGCCAAGACGCAGGTGAAGACTTTGATGATGACGAAGATACGGTGTTCGACTACAACGACCTGTGCCCTCTTGGACCAGTTGGGTGGATCTCAACTCCTGAGGAAGACAGTGAAGGTGACGGATGCGCAGATTACGATACCGATGAAGACGGATGGGTCGACCAAATGGACAACTGTCCAAACGATTCGAACGCCAACCAGTTGGATACGGACGGTGATGGACTCGGAGATGCGTGCGATGTCGACCTTGACGGAGACGGAATTGCAGAGCCTGCAGATTTGTGCCCTATGGACACTCCAAAATGGACTTCCACGACGGTCAACGACCACGACCAAGACGGGTGCCATGATTCTCTCACAGATTTCGACGATGATGCAGACGGGATTCTTGACGCTGCTGATGGGTGTCCACGCGGAGACATTGGATGGGCCTCAAGCGCTGACATTGACGACCATGACGGCGATGGATGCCGTGACATGTTCGAAGACATTGATGATGACGCTGACGGTGTGTTCGACCTGGTAGATAACTGTCCGATGGGCCTGATTGGCTCAGCAGCCCCTGGGCAAGACGTCGATGCTGATGGCTGCATTGACAGCGTTGAAGATATCGATGATGACGAGGATGGAATTGAAGATTCCAACGATGCATGTCCACGAACCGTCACCGGTCAACAAGTTGGCATCACGGGTTGCAGCCAATTCCAACTCGATGACGATTTGGACGGCGTAGCCAATGCAATCGACCTGTGCCAAAACACACTACCGGGCATTCTTGTTGGCTTAGATGGGTGTGATGCGATTGGAGTTGAAGCCGAATCAACAGCTTCATCTGATTCAAACTCTGCATCAAGTGCACTCTACTTCTTCGCCGCACTCCTTCTGTTCGGAGCAGTCTATGTGACCATGAACGCTCCGAAGAAGGCGTCTGAAGACGAAACAAACAGCGAGCGGAAAACGTATGTTCAGGTTCCTTCAGCCGAAGAAGAATGAGCAGATCATTCGAAGACAACCGAAGGCGATAGGGGCATTGCACCGTTCGCTCGACCCGTAAGGTCATGCTCAGATTCACCGAGTACGACTGCAACTGAATCTAGCCCGAGTTCTGCAGCAATGAATTCACTCCGTGCGGAGAGGGCTGCGACTTCGTCCAGTGAACTTCGAAGGAGAATTCGCGACGCATCGTCCCACTTGAACACTTGAGGGAGCATTTTTTTGCCCCAATACCCCATGATTTCGCCTTTTCGTTCTCCTTGTGTGATCTCCATTTGCGAAAGTTCTGCAACGAAATGTTTGATGTTTCCACCCCGTTCCAAAAATTCGAGGGCTTTGACTGCAATCTCTCGCTTCCAAGGAGGTGAGACAACAATCGTTGCTCGCTGTGCCGGTCCGTCCAAGTGGCGTTGCGCCACATCCTTGATTTTCCGAGCAGACTCCAAGACGCTGCGCATCACAGTTTCACTGTCCAAAGCTGCTTGTTCTTCAGCAGTAATCGTTGCCAATGATACGAATTCAGTGCCGCTGATCAGACCATGCATTCCAAGACCAGCCCACCATTCCTCCGCCAAATGCGGCGTGGAAATCGAAACAAAGTGGGCCCATGATGTGAGAACACGAAGTCCCAATTCCTTGTTCGCCCCGCCTCGGCGAGTGTACCAGTTGATGTCTTTGATGAGTTCATAGTGTGAGATTTCAACTGCTCGACGCAGATCATACACGTCCATGGCATGTTGGAATTCATTGGACCGTTGTTTCAATCGTCCTTCAAGCCAGGAGTCCATCGGAGATTCCCCGCCATCCCACTGTGAGAGGCGCTCGGGGATGCCAGCCATCTGCATCATGACGCGATGGTTGGCGGCCAATGCGGTATCGGACCAATCCATTCCAGCGGTTGGGTTTGCTGCAAACAAGATGAACAAGCGAACAGTGTCCGCTCCAAATTCTTCAATCATCTGTTCGGGCGACACCGTATTTCCAAGCGATTTGCTCATCTTGGCAGATCGCTCAGTAAGTGCCCCATCGCAGTGAGGGCATGGGGAGCCTGCATGACTCACTGAGAAAGTCAGTGCACACGATTCACACCATGGAGCACTCTTGTTGACCATGCCCTGACACAGCAATTCGTTGAACGGTTCATCGATGGAATGGAGGCCGAGGTCTCGTAGGGCTTTGGTCCAAAACCGAGCATAGATAAGGTGCATTTGTGCGTGTTCTATTCCTCCGCAGTAGAAATCGACGTTCATGAAGTGGTTTGCAATATCGGAATCAAAGCAGACTTCATCGTTGTTGGCATCGGTGTACCTCAAGAAATACCACGATGAGTCAACAAACGTATCCATGGTATCGGTTTCTCGGCGAGCGGGTTCGTTGCAGGTCGGACACGGTACATTGACGAAAGATTCTGAGGTCTCCAATGGATTACCCTGGCCGAACACCACGTCTCGGGGGAGTTCGACCGGGAGGTCTTCTTGTGGTACTGGCACTGCCCCACAAGACTCACAGTGAATGATTGGAATGGGAGTTCCCCAGTATCGTTGACGAGAGATGAGCCACGGTCGAATCTTCCAGTTAAGGGTGCGAGTCCCCATTCCTTTCGCTTCAAGCGCATCGATAACTGCGCCCTTTGCCGCTTCACCGTACAATCCATCGAAACCATCGAGCGGAGAATTCACCATCCACCCTAAGTCGGTTTCAGCAGATTTGAGGGGTTGATTCGGGTCGCCGCCTTCCTTCATGACAAGCACGCGCTTGATTGGAATATCGAACGTTGAAGCGAATTCAAAATCACGCTCATCGTGACCGGGGACTGCCATCACTGCACCTGTACCGTACGAGGCGATGACGAAGTTACCAATCCAAATTGGAACCTGTTCACCCGTCAATGGATGAAGCGCGAAGCGGCCAGAAGAAACTCCCTTCTTTTTCTTCATATTCTTAATTCGGTCGAATTCAGTCATGATGGAGACCTCATCATACAACTCCTTCCATGCAGATTCGTGTTCTGTTCCCTTCACCAACTGCTCCGCAAGAGGGTGTTCGGGTGCTAGGGTGACAAACGTAGAGCCAAACAGCGTATCGGGGCGGGTCGTGAAAACCTCAATCTGAGCGTCGGAATCAATGACTTTGAAGGTGATTTCAGCACCCTCCGAACGGCCCAACCAATCTTTTTGCAGGGATTTAACGTTCTCGGGAAAGGCAATCGTATCAAGACCATCAACCAATTCTTGCGCATAGTGTGGCAAATTGAGGAACCACTGGCTCATTTCTTTTTGCGCAACTGGTCCATTGCAACGCCAGCATCGACCGGCTTTTACCTGCTCATTGGCGAGCACAGTTTCACACTGACCACACCAATTCACGGGTGCGAATTCTTGGTAGGCGAGACCGGTTTTGAAAAATTGAGTGAAGAACCACTGGTTCCATTTGTAATATCGCGGGTCGTGGCTCTTGACCAATCGATTCCAATCGTATGAAAAGCCCATCCTTTTGATTTGTGAAGTGATGGACGCCATGTTTCGTTCGGTGATGTCATGGGGATGACCACCTTCATCGATAGCGGCATTCTCTGCCGGCATTCCAAACGAGTCAAAACCCATCGGATACAGAACATCGAAGCCCATCATCCGCTTATATCGGGCTACCGCGTCACCAATCGAATAGTTTCGAACGTGGCCCATATGCATTTTTCCAGAAGGATAAGGGTACATTTCAAGGCAGTAAAATTTGGGACGATCGCCTCGAATGTCGCATTCGAAAATCTTCGCCTCGTCCCATTTTTTTTGCCACAGGACTTCATCGGCTGGAGAATATTCGTTCGGCACAGCATCGACCCCAAGTGTACGAGACAAACATCCGAATCAACCATTTGACTTGAATGCCACTCTTCATGTGGGTGGATTTCGTCGGGTATTCATGGCCAAGCGAGTGACGGTACGCGTACCGACACGAATCGATTTAGCAGGTGGTTGGACAGATGTACCCGCATATTGCCGTGGTTCAGTGGGCCATGTCGTTAACATGGCAATCAACCGCTACATTACTGCAGAAATGGTGGTTGACGACCAGCGATTATGCTCGGTTTCCTATTCAACCGACATGCCAATTGGTTCGGGGCTTGGTACATCGGGTGCGATGAATGTCGCCCTTCTTGCAGCGATTGCTGGACACAATCGGTCATCGCTCGAACTCGCTGAATTAGCATTTCAATTCGAGGGATTGATGGGAAATACCGGTGGCCGTCAAGACCAGTGGGCCAGTGCAAATGGAGGAATTCAGTACCTGCAATTTCAGGGTGACGAAGTCCGTGTCGAACAACTCACCCCCTCGCCATCTTTCACGCAATGGATTGAAGCACACATGATGTTGTTCGACAGTGGTATCCAGCACGTTTCAGGTGAACTGCATGAAGACGTTTGGCAGCGCTTTGAACGAGGCGATGCTGCAGTCACTGACGCCCTACACCACCTTGCACAAGCTGGTGAACACATGAAAACTGCACTTCAAAACGAATCAAGAAGCGAATTTGTGAATGCACTGCGGATGGTCATGGCTGGAGTAGACGGTCTTGGTGGGCATGTCCACGAGCCGTTTCGAAGACCCTTGGCTGCACTGGAACACAGTGGTGATGTGCTTGCATGGAAAGCCATGGGAGCAGGTGGTGGAGGTGTCGTTGGCGTTTTCATCAACGACCTTCATGCTCAATCAGCGGTAAGAGCGACGCTTCTCAATGACGGATGGACAGAATTGAAGTGGGAACTTGAATCAGAAGGAATTCAGCGAACCGTCAGTCCTCACGAGTGAAATCGGAATTTGACTCCAAGAGGAATATTGCTTCTCTGGTGAGTTTATACCGGTTTTTCAATCCCATCTTCCGCTTCTCAACTAAGCCGAATTTCTGTAGAGTTCGAAGATGGTGTGAAACCAACTGCTGACTCTTTTCTAAACGATGTGCAAGTTCTGCTTGAGTGGGGAATTCACCCAGCGGTCCATCTCGGTCAAGAAGCGTCAGAATCTTGCCTTGCAAACTGTTTGGGTCGGGCGAGAGAGGGGGGACCGGTAAATCCGCTTCTTCGAGATCGGGATGAAGGGCGTTGGTCAACGGATAGTATCGGACCAACCGTCCATCCTTTCGACGCCAAATCCCTTCTTCGTCTTCGAGGATTCGGAGGTGGTGAGTGATTTGACCATTGCTCATCTCAAGGGCAGCCATGAGTGCACGGAAATGGCACCCAGGATTTGCAGTAAGGTACCCCATAAGGCGACCTCGCTGGTAGCGGCCGTCAGAAGTCTCATGGGTTCGACCAAGTAGTCCAAACAGCCACAATCCTGCGGCAGTGGAAGGGATTCGCAACGATTCGTTTCCGAGAACAAAGGCAACGAGGAGTGAGAGAATCGAACCGCTGGTGACGACGATGAGGACGGTTGAAACAACTTCGACCGGTTGTTCTTCAGCGGTTTGAGGTTCGGACACTGCTTGTTCTAATTCTATGGATTGTTCAACAACTGGTTCCTGTTCGATTTCGAGAGAGAGGATTTGGAATGAAGGTGCTTGATATGCTGCACAAGCGGGGTGCGAAGGAGCGTTGACGACCGAATAAGTGCCGCTCCAACCTTGGTTGGGCTGCCACAATCCAAGCTTTGCACTCGATAACAGCAGTTGACCGTCTTGCGGCGATTCAAACATCCAACAGGTGCCCATCTCGGTTTGCAAGCCGGACCACGTACCACTCAACAAGCGAGGGGTTTCCTCGATAATTGGTTGAGAGGATTGGGCTGTTGCTACCGACTGCTCTTCAAGTGGCCACGAAAACATAAACCCAGCCTTCGTGAGTGGATTGGCTTCAAGTTGAACCACCAGTTGGTACTCACCATCTTCGAGTGATTGCTGTTGGAAATCAATCATCTGAATTTGTCCAACGTCCAAAGTAAGAGGTGAGGAATCGCTGCTGAACGGAACCGTGAACTGACGGCCATCATAGTCATCGCACAGCGATGCAGCAGAGTAGACCACTTCACCAACCGAGGCTTCGATGAGTGATACTGTCACGGCACAAGGACCGACCCATCGAAGATCAACGTCGGATGAACGCGGAAGGAGGTCGATTTCTAAGCCAAACCCTTGAGCGTCGTTCAATGACATCTCAGCGGTGATGTCGAGATTCAGCGGAGAAGCGCACGAAGAGCCTGAGGATTGCGAATAGTAGATTGTCTGCATGGTCGAGAGATGGAATTGAGGTACTTCAACCACCACTGAATACGAACCTGATTCAACTTCACAACCGGTCAAATCGGTGAATGTCCAATCGGGGAGGGTGAAGAAAACCTGTTCATTCGCATCGAGAATGTAGTCCAGTTCAATGGCATTACACGATTTAATGAGGCGACTGTCAAAGACAATATCTCCTCCATCGTCAAGAACCCACATCTCGGCTCGGCAGGTGTCGAGGAACGTGAGGGTTTGAGCGACATCCCCTTGATTTGTCATAACGAGTTGCGATTGGAGAATATCGCCCTTTCCGTAACGGTCATCAGCATTGGCTGGCCACGAAATTTCAGTCAGTAGCGTGTGCTGGTTCGTGGTGTCCACGGTTTGTGAGGTAGCCAATTCAAATTCCTCAACGGCAACAAGCGACTCCCCCGGGAAGCTCACCCGCACCGTGTTAAGGCCGGCGTTCAACGATGCATCTGGCATGAGGATGTCGCCCAGATGGGTTTGCTCGTACGAATCAAGGCGTGAAAGGTTTCCAAAGCACGGCATTCCAAGGGTTTCCAAACCATTGATTTCAACCAACATCTTGCATCCGTCAGCCTGTGGGAGATCGATGGTTTGGTCAACAGGATTGGAGAGTGTCACGCCAAGAACAATCTCTTCATCGACTTGCAGTACGTTCAATCGGCTGTTTGCTTCAACTGAAATCTGCAACTGGTTTGAAACCTCGACAGGTGTTTGCACTTCAAGTTCAACCGATGTGCTGCGCTGAGATGCGGGGTGGTATGCAGTGAGCGTGTAGGCACCAGGTTCTACGTACTGTTCATCAACTTTCAAATCCCACATCAGGGTATCAAAGGAATAGGTCTCAGTTGCTGCCAAGTCAATGGATTGAGTCTGGCCACGACAGAGATTTGACTGGTCGATGAGCATCTGGCCGGTTGAATCGGATACTTGGAGAACAACCCCACACGAGGGGTCATTGGTAACGGATGTCTGAGCGCCATCATTGATGAACTGAGGTGTGAATTCGGCGGCGTCCCCTGCAACGAACCACGGTTGGTCGTTGGTCGAGATGTTATCGAGATTAAACCGTACATCTTCGCCCTCTGCACTGGAAAATGCTGCAAAGTTTAGCATCAGCAACAGGGAGGTGAGAACCACCACTGTGCTGCGCGTAGCGCCGGCCATGGTTTTGAGACCTCGTCATTACTTGAAAGGTCAGCGGTACATACGATGTGTATGACTTGTGCGGCTGCATCAAAGTTTGTCTAAATCAAGCATTGTAGGTATGGATGACTGCTGTGAGGCTTGTTGGTCGAGTTCATACTGCTTCCATTGCGGCACAGCAGCCGGTTCGACCCATCCCAGGGCGCGGGCTTCGTCAAGTTGGCCTGCTGCCACATAGTGGTCAATCCAAGCCATACGACGCTCCTCTTCTTCTGAGAATGCTGCGTCAATCTTGCGCTCTTCGGCGCGTTCTGAAGCAAGCTTTCGCTTGGATGAAGCCTTCGCTACTTGAGCAACAAAGATCAGTGCAAGCAAGAACACAATGGCTATCCCCATGTACGTGAACGTCTGCGCGCTGGAGGAGAATACACCGCCTTCTTCATTGCTTGAATCAAGGCTCGGGTCCGAGGTGATGAGGCACGTGACGGCATTCGGGCCAGTCAGGACACCTGCCGTAATCGAAGGGTCCCAAGGACAGGGGTCGTTGATGTCTGCACGACCATCGCCATCACTGTCAGGGCATCCGTATTCTTCAAGATTCGAAGTTCCGAATTCTTTTCTGCATTCATCCGGCTGGAATGCGCTTCCCGGTTCCATTGGGCCGTCAGGACCGTCGGGATCGTACACGCTGTTGTCGCCGTAGCCGTCACCGTCAAAGTCGTTCCATTGCGAAGGATGGAATGGGAAGGCGTCTGGCTGGAAGAAACTGGTTTGGTTGTCTCCCCATCCATCACCGTCCATGTCCGACCACTGGTCAGCAATTTCGGGGAACGCATCGCCGGTTTGATTGCGAACCGTGAACGTCTCTCCGGGGTTGTCAAGGTCGGGGATTGTTTCGTTCACCCACGCGTAGTTGTCGCCCCATCCATCACCATCACTGTCTTCCCATTGCAGCATATCGGCAGGGAACACGTCATCAACGTCAGCCCAGCCATCAAAATCAAGGTCGGGGCATCCGTGTCGGTTGTTCTTGAATGACTTTCCAAAGATGTCAACGCAGTCATCACCGCTTGGGACGGCGGTATTGTCTCCATATCCATCACCGTCTGAATCAGCCCATTGGAAAGGATCACTTGGGAATGCGTCAACGGGGTCAACAAATCCATCTTGGTCAGTGTCAGAGCAGCCACGGGTCGCAGCATCGAGAGAGTTGCCGTAAACGAGTGGACAAACATCAGAGTAGCCTTCTGAAATCCCGTCGTTGTTTTCATCGACGAAATTATCGCCAAACCCGTCACCATCGGTATCTTCCCACTGGTTAGGGTCTTGCCAGAAGTCATCGCCGTTGAAGCCAGTAGGGTTGTCTCCGTAGCCATCGCCATCGGTATCCTTCCATTGGGATGCGTCGTCAGGATAGGCATCAGGATTCGAGCCGTTCGGATTGTCTCCGCGGTTGTCTCCATCTTTGTCAGACCATTGCGTTCCGTCGTCTGGGAACGGGTCGCCTGCATTTGAGTAACCGTCGCCATCCCGGTCGGAACAGCCAATTCGATCGAGGTAAGAAGTTCCAGCTTCGTTCGGGCATTCGTCGGCATCGTTACCGGTTTGATTGCTGCCAAAACCATCACCGTCTTCATCGCACCATTGCGTCGGGTCTGTCGGGAAAGCATCCGCACCATAGCAGTCCGAGGTGGATGGCCATCCTGCATCGGCATCCGACCAACCATCGCCGTCGGTATCGAGGCAGCCAAGGCGGTCAAAGCGAGAATCTCCCCATTCGATTGGACAACCATCAGAACGGTCACTCATCTGTTCATCGCCGACCCAATCGCCGTCAGTATCTGCCCACTGGGTTCGGTCAAGTGGGAATACATCGCTGTTGTTAGCATTTGAAAGCAGTAAACCAGGCCATTCTGATGGACGATAATCGTTCCATGATGCGTTCATGTAATTGTCACCGTAATTGTCTCCATCGGTATCGTTCCACTGGGTTTCGTCGTCGGGGAACGCATCGCCTGATTGGTTGAGGTGGAGTTGAGCACCGCTCAAATCAAAATAGTAGTTGTCGCCGAATCCGTCGCCATCTCGGTCTGCCCACTGCAGGCCGTCAGACGGGTAAAGATCGCCTTCGTCCGACCATCCGTCACCGTCACCGTCAGGGCATCCGAATCGGTCTTGTGACGACGTCCCAAAGACTGTCAAGCACGCGTCAGGTTGGAATGCTGGAACGGATGGAGTAGAACTGTCTGAGTCGTCGTCGTAGACTACGTTATCACCATATCCGTCGTTGTCGGTGTCGGTCCATTGCGAACCGTCGGTCGGGAATGCATCAACCACTCCGTCTCCTTGATCGGTTGTGTTGTAGCCGTCATTGTCTTCATCAATGTCGGCATACCAGTAGTAAACTCCCTCGTCGTTTCTGCTGTGAGCAGTCACGATATGGGAACTGTCGGGGCTCCATGCAATTCCAAGAATTTCACCACAATTGCCGTAGTTGTTTCCTGAACTGCAGCCGTTGTATCTCGGGCCGTTGAATGAATCGACAAGCGTACCTGAATCTGACTGGTAGACTTTCGCAACATTGCCATCGGCTCCGTACCAGTACATACCTACTGCAACTTGTGAACTGTCGTGAGAGAAGTCGGTTGAAGCACATGAAGTAGTGGTTGCTTTCTCCCAAATTCGAACCCATGAGTTGCTCATGAATTTGTACATGTCAAAGCTGGCTCCGCCACCTTCCCAGCCGCCGCACATTGCAATGTAGTTGCCATCAGGCGACCATGCAATTGCGTTGACTGATTCGGGCGGATTCGTGATCGAGTACACAGTTGCTCCAGACGAAACGTTGGAGATGTAGAAGTCACCGTTTCCGGCAAGAACAATCAGCTCCCCATCAGGCGAGAATTCCGCATCGTAGAAGCGGTCTTCGTTGTTAGGGTTCAAAAATTGGTTGAGAACACTTCCGTCTGTAACGTCAACAAAGAGAACTCGCCCGTTGGTGCCACCGTTTCCAGACCTACCAATGGACACAGCGAGTAAGCCACTGTCGGGTGAAAACTCAACATCGTTGATCAAATCACCGCTGCCAACATCGACTGAAATCTCTCCATAGACCGATGTAAGGTTGCTCGCATGGTAGATGCGAACCGAATCGTTGTCGTCATCCAAGCCCGCAGCCACATACATTCCATCGGGCGAGTACGCTACCGATGTGATCTCATCGTTACCAGCCGTACCGAGTACAGACCTGACATTGACGTGAGTAGAGGCATTCCATTTTCGCACAAAACCGTCATCGGATGCGGTAATGATGAATTCTCCATCGGGTGAATACTCAATATCGTTGTAATCCGAATTTGAGGTCGTCGTGAACTCATTTTGGAAGTTGGGGTTGCCGGCAGCCCAGCCGTCGTTAAGGTCGGACGTGCCGTCGCCGTCGCTGTCAGGGCAACCGTCTCTGTCCACGCTTGATGTGCCCGCAGCCCATCGGCAATCATCGACTGAATCTTCGAAACCGTCACCGTCCGAATCTGCCGCAGTGACCAACGGAGCAAGGGACATGAGCAGCATCAATCCAAACATGAGAATTGCATTGCGAGTGGAGGCCATGCATTCGGGACATTTTCTCCATAAAAGGGGTTATGGTCTAATTGTGCGACACCTTGTGAACATTTTTGTAAGACAATCGGTCGTGTAACTGTTCGTCTGAATGACATTACTTGAGGAAAGGATTGAGAACATACGCATCTTAGCCTTGCCATGAGCACGGGACTGCCCAAGGTGAGTGTAGCGGTCAAAGACCGTGTCATACTCCATTTGGCAGAACATGTCGACCAAGTAGACAGATACGTCGTCGGACATGAACTCACCCGGCCAGGGATCGCAGAAGCATGCGCTCAACATCCACCCAATGTCAGCCGAGCCATGCGCTCACTGTTGAAAGAAGAAGCTGTGACCGAACACACACGAACGATTCGAGGCGAAGACCGACGGCAAAAAACGTGGCAACTCACCGCCCAAGGCCGTGACATGGCCGCTACGCTCGACAAAGAACTCGGTGCAACGAAGGTTCTGCTACGGAACAGTGAAGGAGAATTGTTGGAAGTTGAGGCAAATGAAGCACCTGAGCGATTGGCAGCGGACATTACGCTGCTGCAGGTCTTGATGCATGCGCAGCATGAAGGCGTACTCACTTTTGGTGATATTCGATTCGGAAAAATAAGTAAAAAAGGTGATTCAAATCTTCCGCAACCCGGGCGATTGACACCGATGACCGGCGCTCATGCCACCTATCACAACAAGCCTCCAATCACGCGACCGGTCCACGGAAGAATGGACGAACTAGCATCGCTTCACGAATGGTTCGAAACTCGAGGCCCGTGCGCAGTAGTCCATGGAATTGCGGGGATTGGCAAGTCAACCTTGGTTGCCCATTGGCTTAAACAACTTGTTGAAAAAGACCCTTTTTTATCGATATGCTGGTACCCGTGCCAACCGTGGGATAGGTCCCTTGGATTAGCGACAAGCCTTCTCCATCGTTTTGGAATCGATGAATCGCACGACCCGTACAACCTCATCGAAACGCTACCGCTCACCCCCGGCGGGCAGGTCGATGTCGATACTTGGCGACGGCGACTCTTGTCGTACCTCACCGATGCTCGAACAATTCGGGAACGGTACAAAAACGAAGCGGGCGGGCCGCCCCCGTACTGGCTCATCGTGCTTGACGACGTACATCACATGGAAGAAAACGCCAAAGATTTACTCGGTGCCTTGCTCCAGATTTCGCTCAAAGCTCCACTCCGTTTGTTGTTCATTTCTCGCACCACGCTGAAAATTTACGATCGAAGAGACGTCCACACTCGCAACATCGTGCGAGAATTACCGCTGAGTGGTTTGACGCTTGAAGATACGAAGAACTGGCTGAGTCAATTGGAGCACTCGCCATCCATTGCATTGGATGAAGTACACGCTGCAACTGGAGGTCATCCTTTAGCATTGGAATTGCTCGAGTTGTACGGCCAACCGACGCACGACGACTGGCTGCGTTTCTTAGATGAAGAGATCCTCACTGGACTTCCTCCAAAAGAACACGAGTTGTTGTCTACGCTTGCAGTATCTCACACTCCTGTGAAGTGGGAAAAACTGGCTGCGGCAGTAAACTGGGACGGCGTTCCGCCTGAGAACCTCATCAAGCACGGCTTACTGTTGGAACTGGATGAAGGCATGTGGTTGCATGAAGCACTTCGAGAGCGATTGCTAAGAGACGTTGGCTCGAGTAAGAAAGCTCGAATGAACAGGTTGGAATGAATCAAAAGTCATCCGCAGTCATGTGGTTGTCAATCCACTTGAGAAGAGCAGGTTTCGGCATTGCGCCACTTTGTTGGCTGACAACTTTACCGTCTTTGTAAAGAAACAGAGCAGGAATACCGCGAACGCCGAGTCGGCCTGCGTTCATTGGGTTCGAGTCAGTGTCGACCTTTGCGATGGTGATTTCGCGTTCAGTAGCGACCTGTTCAAGGACGGGAGCAATTGCCTTGCAGGGTCCACACCAAGGAGCCCAAAAGTCAACGAGTACCCAGCCGCTTCCGCCTACTGTAGTTTCAAAATCTGCGTCAGTCACTGTTCGTACTTCACCCATGGGCTCACTGCCGGTTCGTCCGCAGGGGACATTAAGAGTCTTTGTACTGAATTAATACCTGTTTCTGAACGAAATGCTCATGGCAATTCGACCAGTGGCATCGGTTGGGCAGAACCATGATTATCGCACCAAGTATCCTCACTTCAGATTTAGCCCGCCTCGCTGAATCGTGCAAGAATGCCATTGACAGTGGACTTGACTGGCTTCATTTGGACGTCATGGATGGCAACTTCGTTCCAAACCTCACGTTCGGGCCTCCGGTCATTGCTTCGCTTCGAAAGACGCTGGGTGACGCACCAATGTTCGATACCCACCTGATGATTTCAAACGCAGAAGACTGCTTTCAAGACTACATTGACGCTGGATGCAACCACCTCTCTGTTCATGTTGAAGCCGTGACGCATCTGCACCGCTTGGTGACTGCAATTCGACAGGCTGGTGCGGGAGCGGGAGTTGTACTGAACCCGGGAACACCGGTCGATGCGGCGCTTGAAGTCCTCTCTGAAATCGACATGGTGCTTGTCATGAGTGTCAATCCAGGATTCGGTGGGCAGTCGTTCATCCCAACGGTTGAAGCCAAAATTCGCCGACTTCGAGCAGCCATCGACGCACAAGTTGCGGCGGGTGGTCGGCCGGTTCAAATTCAAGTCGATGGAGGCGTTAAAGCGCACAACATCGCTATGCTTCGTGACTGGGGAGTCGACAATTGCGTCGTTGGTTCAGGATTGTTCAACGACCGAGCAAGTGTCCAGGAGAATCTTGAGGTCATCCAAGCAGCACTTCAAGAATGACGCAAGATTAGGTGACTGCATGCGCATACTGGTCGTGTCGCTGCTCTATCCGTTACCGGATAATTCCGCACGTGGGACGTTCGTATCCGACTACGTCCAGGCATTACTCGGCGACGACCATGACGTTCGAGTCGTGAACCCGCTTCCAAGGATGATGAAGTACCAAGAAGCCAGAAGATCAACGCTGACTGGCGCTGCACGAGCACCGCGAACGTTTGAACACGGAGGCGTTGAAGTGTTGGCACCACGTTTCCTAACGCTACCGGACAATCCGTGGCCGGGTTTAACCGGTTGGAGCATCCGTGGAAAGGTAAAACAGGTTGAACAATGGCTGGGAGAATGGCGACCAGAAGTCATCGTGTGTCACACTATCTGGCCCGTTGCAGTGCTCGCTTCGAGTCTCGCTCAGCGCTGGAAGGTCCCGTGGACTGCCGTTGTCCACGGTCACGACTTCGATGTTGGATTGGATTCTACTTCAACTGGGCCAACGATTCGTGAACTTGCTTCTTCAGCAGACCGTTTGGTGCTGGTTTCAGAGCGATTGCACGACCTTGCTTGCTCCAGCGGTATTGATGCAGCAAAACTTCGAGTGATTCCGTGCCATTGTGCGGTCGAAGATGAGTGGCTAAATCACGTTAAACCGTGGAATGGGCGATGGCGAAAAGACAACATTGAGATCTTGTTTCCTGCCGACCCTCGACGTCCAGAAAAGAACCACCTGTTGGCGCTTCAGACAGGAGAAATCCTCGAGCAGCGAGGATGGATTGTCGGTATGACTAATCTGAAGATTCAACCCCGACCAATTGTTTGGGACCGGATGCTGGTAGCGAACATTACCCTCGTCACCTCAAAACGCGAATCGGGACCCTTGGTCGCTCGAGAATCCATCGCTTGTGGCACGCCGGTTGTCTCGGTGAATGTTGGCGATGTCAGTACCTATCTCCCAGAATCGTGCGTGGTCGAGAACTACGACCCAGTAGAACTGGCCGATGCCTGCGAGCAGGCACTGCAAAACCGATGGACTGAAGGTATCACTCTTCCGCCAGAGTTCTCACAAGAGTCGTTTCTGGAATCGTGGACAAACCTGCTCGAAGAGCTTGTGGAATGAACACAACAAGAACACAACCACTCAACGCGAGAAGTGAGCCCTGAACCAAGCCAATGCAAGCGAACGATGAGCCTGCGATCGCAAGAATCCATTGACTCGCTCGCTCGCGTACCATCTGCCAAGTTCCGGAAAGCTGGATTGAAAGAACCAGTGAAAAGGCTGCTGAAAGAGTTGAAGCGACGGCTGCAGCAAACAACCCACTGGCCGCACTGTGCTGTGCAGCGCTGCTGATCATTGGAAAGCCGATAAGAGCCGCAAACGCAACGACAAGTCCGATAAAGGCCGTAAAGCGCCACGGTTGAAGCCCTGCTTGTAGAGCGGTATAGGTTGGTGTAGAAAGAAGCGTGAAGCACCACCCTAAGAGCAGCACCATGAACAAAGTGACAGCCGAAACTCCCAGCGTTCCGTCCGTATATTGGGACGGAAAGGCTACTGGAAGAAATACGCTGACAATCAAGGCGCCCGCAAAGATTCCTACCGCTAACAATCCAAGGCACACATCCAACGACGCTGCCATATGCTTCTCGAACCGATGACGTTCGGTACGGGTCTGGCCAAGAACAGGTAGCAGTGCGGCCCGCAGCGCTTGAGGAATCACGAGACCTGCGAGCCATGCAAGTTGTGCGACGTGAA
This sequence comes from Euryarchaeota archaeon UBA88, assembly GCA_002499545.1. Lineage (GTDB taxonomy): Archaea > Thermoplasmatota > Poseidoniia > Poseidoniales > Poseidoniaceae > MGIIa-L1. The sequence continues at coordinate 2,734 of DAME01000042.1, read as the reverse complement.
ACAGAGCAGCAGATTCAACACCGAGTTCAATACTCACGATGAACTTCTCAATTCGAACAACGTATGGAAGCACACCGAGGGTCACTGCGAAAGGTAAAGCCTGTAAAAGCAAGGCGCGATTGTCAGTCCACGACGGTCCCATGTCTCCGTATTTGCCCGGTTGATGTTCGAAAACAGAGAGCGATTTTTTGACCCATCGCAGCGCAAAAAACAGCCCGCTTGAAGCACCGAACAAGAAGGCAAAAGCATAGCCAGAAACACTGGTTACGCCCAAAAAATACAGGGTCATGTACGCCACAGTGGTCAATCCTCGTTCGAGCACTTTCGTCCAAGCCTCAAGGCGTGCTTCTCCCGCAGCGCGCAGTCCAGAACGCGGAGCGTAGGATGCGATGTGAATCAGGGCAATCGCAGCACAAATCAACACCAGCGGCGCATTTTCACGCCACTGTGAATCGACCAAAGGCACGGCGATTATCGCCAGCAACACAAACGGCAGTGCAACCAGAAATTGCAAACGATAAATCCGGTGAATCGAGGGAACAATTCGATGCATTGCAGATGAACCGTCTCTCGCCAACAGCGTCGGCAATCCCAAATCAATCATCAAGAACAACGTTGCAAACACGTCCAAAGCAATGATGAACAAACCGTACGATTCAGTCCAAAGTGCTCGAGTTAAGACGACTTGCCCAAACAGGGCGAGGAAAACTGCCACGAGGTCTGCCCCTGCAAGCCAAGCAGAATCGCGACCCATCTCTGGGCGGCGTGCGATGACACCTGCATCAGCAACCATACCTTGGCGAAGGTTCTACGCCTCTTGAAGCATCGGATTACCAACCGCAGGTTCAAAACTGACTTCTCCTACCGTTGGATGAGGCGTGTCGATGGTTGGAACTGACTGGATTGAAGCAGAAGTGCTCAAAGCCATTCCAGATGCGACCGTCGAAGTGACCGATTTGCACCGCTCAGGCGACCATTTCCACGTCCGAGTTATCTCAGAATCCTTTGACGGTATGCGTCCTTTGCAACGTCAGAAACTCGTGCTGGCAGTGATGAAGCAACACATCCCTCATCCAATCCACGCACTCGACCTCAAATGCATGACGCCGGCCCAAGCAGAGGTTTCCGGCGAGACTGCTTTTGACCCACACGGCGGTGGACAAGGAATTCACATCCGCCGCATACAGAAAAACAAGGAATGAGTATTATGAACTGGACACCTGACGAACTACAAGCAATCGTTGATGAGCACGCACTCGTGCTTTTCATGAAAGGAACACCGAATGAACCACAGTGCGGATTCTCAAATCGTGCCTCTCAAGCAATGCAGCAATTTGGCGAACCGTTCGCTGCTGTCAATATCCTCACCGACCCACGTGCAATTCCATCGGTCTGTGCGTGGTCTGACTTCCCAACCATGCCGCAAATCTTCGTCCAAGGCGAATTGATTGGCGGATCTGACATCGTTCTTGAGATGCTCCAAGATGGTAGTCTACAAGAGATGTTTGATGCCGGCCGAAGCCAGTGAAACGGTTTTTCTAAACACATTAGAAGTGGGCGATTGAATGGGAAAACAGTCTCGACAACTCGTGATTGATGGTGGTCCATCTATCGTTGATTTTGACAACAAGGCGTTCAAACCTATTCCACAAGATGGAATCGACCTTGCCACTGCTGCCATGCGCGACGGCATGATGTACCGCTACCAACCAAAGAAGAAAGAACTCTCCATCACAGCAAAACTCGAACGTGACTTTTCCAGTTACATGGGTGTTAAGCACACGATTGGTACCAATTCGTGTGGCTCTGCCATGTACATTGCACTCAACATCGTAGGTGTTCAACCTGGTGATACAATTCTTACCAACGCCTTCACCTTCCATGCCGTCCCTTCCGTGATTCACCATGCCCGAGCCGTTCCCGTGCTGGTTGAAAGCAACCGAGAGTGGGCCATGGACGCTGAAGACCTCGACAAAAAAGCAACAGAAACCGGTGCCAAGGTTCTGCTGATGTCCTACATGCGCGGTCACGTTCCAGACATGGACGCCGTCATGGAAGTGGTCAAGAAACACAACCTGATTTTCATCGAAGATTGCGCACACGCTTACGCTACGCTTTGGAACGGGCAGTTGCTTGGTACCTTTGGCGAAATCGGATGCTTCTCGACCCAATCCTCCAAAGGAATGAGTGCTGGAGAAGGTGGATTATTCATCACCAATGACGATGAACATGCAGCAAAAGCTGCGCTTTATGCTGGTTCATACGAACGATTGTGGACCAAGCACTTTGACCTCGATGCCGAAATTATGGACCGCCTGCAAAATAAAATCCCCGGCTACTCCATGCGCATGCAAGAAGTGACAGCGGCCATGCTGACTCCACAAATTGAACGACTCGCACACATCAAACAAATCCATGTTGAAAACTGGAAGCTACTACACAGCCTGGTTGGTGACCACCCCAACATCGAAGTTCCGATGCCACTGCCTCAAGTCGACAGTTTCTGCGATACCATGCAATTCCATTTGGTCGGACTTTCCAGAGAAAAGGCAGACCAATTCATCGATGTCATGAAGATGGAAGGCATACCAATGCAAATCTTTGGTGCCAAGCGAAACGCTCGAGACTACCGCCAGTGGGAATACGTCGAAGCACACAAAGAAGAATTAGGCGAAACCATCGCCAATATCGAATTTGCGTGCGACCTCTCGCTTCAACCGCACTTGACTCAAGA
>DAME01000035.1:7985-8399 GCA_002499545.1 Euryarchaeota archaeon UBA88 | reverse complement strand
CCTTTACTGGGTCGCTGAACAGGTTTGAGGCTTTATCACCAAAGTATGTCCATATGAACATGGCAGTAATGCAAATCGAAAGGGTTGTAGCCACAATGGTAAAAATGCCAGTCAGGCCTCCGCCAAGCGGCGTGATGTAATTGCTCATCAAGAGAATGATGAACGCCCATTCCTTGCCGTTGGCAAATTGCATACCAATTCCAGTTTTCAATCCCAGTTTCCCGTTGATTGCATCGGTGCGTTCAATTGTTGTAGGGTCAAAACGGAGCATTCCAATTGCCATTCCTGCCAAAAATATCATTCCGATCCAATGAAGAATAACCAAAGCAGTGGAGTTTTCTTCCAGTGATTCAATGATGAGCCCTACAAGCATTTCAATGAGAAAGATTCCAATGCTGATTCCTAGAATAAGTT
>DAME01000035.1:487-7669 GCA_002499545.1 Euryarchaeota archaeon UBA88 | reverse complement strand
ATAAGTTTGAGATTACTTTTTTTTCCAAACATTCCGCTGTGAGCGAAACACGTCAGTGCATTTGGTCCGGGCGTCAACAGAGCGATGCCGATTATCGCTAACATTTGTAGCATTGCCGTCGCAGCATCCATGCGATAATGATTGGGATAATTTTTATAAATCTAACCATTTTATAGTTTAACAATTTTTTTGACACTTACAAGTCGAAACCTTTGCGCTTCCCTTCAAGCCTTGTCGAAGCGCTTGATGATGTCAAGCAATCGTAGTCTACATGCTTATGTAATTACGCCCCGTCGGAAATATATGGATGCAGGACTGATTATATTCAGTTTGTTAACGACCTTCATCGCTGCTGCTTTGACTGTCCCTGCTGGCTTTGGTCTTGCCACTATGATTACTCCAGTGGTCTTTCTCTGGCTTGAACCACACGAAGCCGTTGCGGTTGTAGCGATTGTTCACGGTGCGCACAATGCTTGGAAACTGAAGGTGCTGCGAGAAAGCGTCAATTTCGAAGCAGTCCGACGATTTGGTTGGGCTTTGGTTCTCGGCGCTCTGCTTGGTGCGCTTCTGAACACGGCAGTTGAACCCGACCCGCTTCTGTTAATGGTTGGAGTTGCACTCATCGTATTGCCACTTCTTTCAGTTACGCAGCGATGGACGAACATTCGTCTTCCGGAAGCGGAAGACCGTTTGGGAGGTTTTGGTTCAGGCTTCTTTGGTGGCTTGACGGGCCATCAAGGGGCGCTTCGAGCCATGTTTTTGCAAAAGCGTCTTCCTGATAAATCACAATACGCTGCGACTGCTGCGATTCTTGCATTGGTGGTTGATGTGACCAGAGTTCCGGTCTATGTTGCACTCGAGGGATGGCAAATTCTCGAGGCAGGTTGGCTCATCCTTGGACTGGTATTTTCGGCGATCCTCGGGGTTCAACTTGGAAAGCGGTGGCTCAAGCGATGGAAGTCAGACCGTATTCGAATCGGTATTCTCATCGGCATAGTACTCAGTGGAATCTCGTACGTGTACAAGGCGGTTAATTCATTGGGATGGGTTTAGACCATTGTGGCAGAGGAGGAAGCCAGGAACCATCCTTCCGGGCATGGTCCAAGACGTGCCAATACAGCGTCGTGACCTGAGTGGCAGGGTCGAGTAGTGCGGTGTCTAACAGTTTCGTTGGGAAAGGAGCTGGTGCCCGTTTCCAAGCCGAAAAGGCCAGTATTGAAAGTGGAAAAAGCGACAGAGCTGGACCGTTCATCGGTAATCCAAATCGGGTTTTCCAAACCCGTTCAACCATGCCACTTTCTTCAACCGCTTTACTTACAGCAGTCCATGAATTCCCTTTTCCGGCTTTGCGTTGAACGAGCAAGGATGGATTGACAGAAGAATCCAGCAGGTAACCTTGCTTGGAGAGAACAGCCGCCATCCACGGTGCGATGTACCCGGCTGGGGCTCGGAACCAAGGTCGGAAATGTGAGCCGCAATGGTGCTGTAACACACTTGTTGCTTCGGCGAGGGCTGCTGCAAAACCATCCGGGTCCTCAGGCCATGCAGACCAACACCGATGAGTCAGTCCGTGACATCCGACCGTGATACGTTCTCCAAACTGAGCGAGTAAGGATGCAAACCATTCACGGAACTTGTCCGACTGAAATTGGTCAGCGATGACAAAGAAAGTAATGGGGTAGTCGTTGGATTTAATCCACTGCTCAAATCCTTTCATCGCAGTGGTGTATCGCGGGGATACGGCCCCTGAAACGGTTGTAACCCCGTCTTTACTTCGAGACGGGTGCCCCTGTGCTCGTGGAACATGCCGTTCTTCATCGAAGTCAACGGTGAGCCATGAACGGTTCACTGTGCCCCACCTCGGGGCAAATCGATGATGTGAAGTCGATGAGGGACCGTTCGTTCAGCGATTTCAATCCCAATGAATTCTGCAACGATTTCTCCATCCCATTCTTTGCAGATTCGTTCAGCGGTTGCCAGACCCGGCTTGTTATGCGGGTGGACCGTAATTTCGATGCGATGGTTAAGTTGTTGCTGAATTGCTCGGTCTTCAAGCCACTGTAAGATAACATTGGTCGCGAGTTTTGCAATTCCTTGGCGCTGATAGGATGTGCGAACCCAGTAACCGAGGTTGTATGAGGAGTGGAGTAGTTGAAGTTCATCACCCAATCCAATCAGTCCAACAAAACTGTCATTGTCGTCCGAACGAATCCACCAAAAATGCAGTCGATCAATGTCTGATTGGTTTTCAACATCGAACAACATGTCGCTCAATTGGCCCTGCACGTTCATGCCTGGTATCAACCACGGTAGCGCTACTTGTGCAGCGTCTGGGTCTTCGTTGTACGCTTCGAGCAGGAGCGGTAAAATCGATTTTTTAACCGGTACGAGGGTCAAATCGTGGCGAAGAACCAGTTCTGGTGTCATGTCTTCACCCCTGAGATAACTGTTGAGCGGCCGCCTCCACATGTTGGTTGTTGGGGTGGACGTGTTTGGCCATTGAAAGGGTCCATTGAAGATGCTCTTCACGATTCAACGCTCGCATCACTGAACCGATGTGCAGCATCATGTCGAGGTTTTCACTCAAATGAGGCCCAAGGTTGTCGAGCGTCTCTGCTGCTTTGGGTAACTGGCCCGACTTGATTTGTTCCAACAGCGTGACAACTTCTCGATAGACTTGACGAGAATCCCAGGCTTCCTTTGCTGGCCACGGCCATATACGGTTCTTGTTGTGAGGGACGGGTGCTGGTGTTTGTTCAACCACTGGTGCTTCTTGTACCGGCTTTGGAGTTGGTGTGATGTCAGGGATGTCGGGGGTGGCAATTACCTGAGGTGAAACGGGTTGTACTTTGGTTGTTGGTTTCAGGTATTGACCGGTTTGGGCAGCGAGGAATTGTGCGCCGTAACTGTTCCATTGGTCCATTGACCAACCTGCAGGAAGTCCTTCATTCGGGACGGGAGGGGCGGAACTGTTCACCGTGACATCTTCCACGACAGGGGCTTTGATTGGAACGACGGGTATGTTCGGAATATCGGGGAGTTCGGGTGTGCTAGGGGTAGGTTGTGGTGTGGCGGTGAGGGCACCTGCTGCGATTGTTGGCCTGATTTGACCCAAGTCTGGGAGGTCAGGTGTGATCGGCCCGACCGAGCCAGTGAGGTCGTCATCGGTTTCTGCTTTTACCGAGGGAGAATACAGATTTCCAAGGCCAGTATGTACGGGTTCTGGTACCGCAGTCATCGGGTCTTCTTCACCCAAATCGAACACAACTGGCGTGGAAGGGGCGTCACTCTTCTCAAGTTCGACTTCAACAGGTGTTTCGTATTCGATGGTTTGAGCGAGCGTAGGAGCGCTTCCGCTGATGAATTCGAAATCCACCCCGTCTGTTTTCTTTTCTGATTCGGTGTACTGGTCAATCTCAACGGTGACATCGTCGAGGGAGAGAACCGCTTCGACGGCAACTTCGTCCTCATCTTCATTATCGGCCTGACTCATAAGTGTCGTCAGTAATTCAGAACCGGTGGAAGAAGGTGTTGCCATGGGTTGGTCTCGTGGGGATAAATTCAGTGAATAGTAACATTGAGCGCAGTTTTCTGCTTCGTCTTCGTTGACAAATTCGCAGTATGGGCAACTATTACCCTCCTGTGAAGAATCGTCTTTACGTTTACGAAACACACGCTCACCTAATCCTTCGTCCCGCATTTTGGGTTTAAGCAATGGGGTTTCACGGTTGAAAAAAACTTCATTGCCTCAGGCATACGATGATGGGGTGGTGTAATGTGGACTGCACATGAGGGAGCGGGGCAAGGTGCACCGATTGAACAGCGGTGCTGGTCAAAATAAACCCGACCGAGAACTTCTCGAAGAAATGCCGCTCAAATGGCACAAGGGGCAAGATCACCTCAGTCGCTTCACGAAACTGATACGCAGAGAACTTGATGATGAAACAGCGATGGTTGAGGAGCGTTGGAAATCGTGGACAAAGCAGCGATTACTAGCCGCAGGCCTCGCTTTGTTTGATTTGAAAGCTCGTACTTCGGGTCGATTTTTCGGTGAACCAATTGTCGTGTTTGAAAACCGACAAGGTTCACGTCTACCAATTCATCGTTTTGGTCACGGCGATATCGTGCTTATTTCGAGGGCTCGGCCGTGGGGTGAGAAGGTTGTTGAGGGCATTGTATTGGACCGCGGACCCACGCGTATTCGAGTGGTAGTGGCCGATAAACCGAGTGATTTGAAAAAAGGAACCTGGCGCTTGGACAGAGGTGCGAATCGCGTTGCTCATGACCGGATGCACAGGGCATTGACCACGTTTCATTCGACGGAAAGCGACAGCGGCACTCCGCTTCGCGATGTGCTGCTCGGGTCGCTCCACGACATGGTAGCATCTGCTGCTCGCCCCCCAGAGATTCGAGGGCAAAAGCGGCATGGGCCGTTGGGGATAGGGTCAATGAACCTCAACGATTCACAGCGTTCAGCAGTCGAATCAGCGCTTGAACAGCGTTTAACACTCATTCAAGGCCCTCCCGGCACGGGTAAAACCCACACGGCAATTCATCTGCTCTCGGCTTTCGTGAAGATGGGGCGCGGCCCGATCCTTGCGACGGCTGAATCCAATGTAGCGGTTGATAATTTGCTTGAGGGCCTTCTCGAATTGAACGTTAAAGCGGTCCGCATCGGCCGCCCAGTCAAGGTCCGAGAACACTTGAGACAAGCCACACTCGATGCGCAAATCGAACACCATCCGCTGCAAGAAGAACTTCAATTTATTCGAGAGCAGAACGACGAATTACGACGAAGCCTTTCTGGATTGAAAGGCAAAGAAAAGGGATTTGCACATCGTGACGTCAATCAAAATTTCAAAGAAATGCGCCGTATTGAAGCCAATATGGTGTCGGCAGTTCTCGACGGTGCTGAGGTGATTTGTGCGACCACCATCGGCGTCGGCCATCATCTACTTGAAGAACGCAAATTCCCTGTTGTCCTCATGGATGAAGCCACTCAGGCAAGTGAGCCCAGTGCACTTGTCCCCATCACACGTGGATGCCGCCAGCTGGTTTTGGTTGGCGACCACAAGCAGTTGCCTCCCACGGTCATCAGCCATGTGGCACAGGACGGCGGGCTGGGCCGTTCACTGTTTGAGCGACTGATTGAATGCGAACTTGAACCCCACATGCTCACCACGCAATACCGAATGCATCCTACGATTCGAGAATATCCGAGCGCTCGGTTTTACGACGGTCGTTTGGAAGACGGATGCAGTTCGACCGAACGGCCACCTGCTGCAGGTTTCATGTGGCCTGATTGGGACCATCCAGTTGCCTTTGTACCGGTGGAGGGGTCTGAAATCCTCGACGATGAGGGAAGCAGTAAATCGAACATTGATGAGGCTGCAATGGTTCTCTCCATTGTCAATGGCCTGCTCAGTACCGGCGATGTTCAGCCGTCAGACATCGGTGTCATCACGCCGTACAACGGACAAGTTCGATTGCTGGTTGATTTCTTTGAACAAGCAGGTGGGAGAGAAGTCGGTGCTCCATATGCAGGGTTGGAGATCAAAAGCGTTGATGGGTATCAGGGTCGGGAGAAAGAAATCATCGTCTTTTCAGCCGTTCGAGCCAACGACAACGGCGAAATTGGTTTCCTCAAAGACCGTCGTCGATTGAACGTTGCGTTGACCCGCGCTCGTCGTGGTTTAATCGTACTGGGCCATCCTAAAACGCTGCGCCATGATGGTACCTGGCGTTCATGGCTTGATTGGGCAGAAGAACGCAACCTGTTTGCATGGCACGTTACGCACGGCTAATGGATGAAGCCAATACTTCACAAAGGGCACACCGTATCGGAGTGCATGGCAGACGAGGCAGTCACGGTGTACCAAGGGGGAGGCACGCTTGCTCAAGCGGTTCTCTCGTCAGCCCCAGAGGGCATGCTCATTGCTCCAGTTTGGAAACGCGTTGCAGCATACATGCTTGACGTCGTTCTCCTCACACTTGTTCTGCATCTTCTCACCGGTCAGCAAATGATGTACTACTTGACCGATTATTCGCTTTTCGGGGAAGGTCCTCGATACGTGCTTGCGGTGATCCTCAATTGGGTTATCTTCTTTTCAGGGCACTATCTTTACTTCAAGTATACCGGGCGAACGGTGGGCCGTTCCTTCGCTCAGCGTGGTTTCCGTATTGCCATTGTGCACGATAACGGCACCCTGCTTGAAGACCATCACTGGGGACCGAGAGCGTTTGGTAAACTCATCTATCTTCTTCCAATTGTTGGTCCGCTGTGGTTCGGTTTACGAGATGTCATCCGTGGTCAATCCAAAGAGGCTGAATACCGCACACGCATTGACTCCAAGAACCACACCGTGGCTGCTGTAGACTGGTCGCTTCCTTCCGATACCCGGCTTCGATTGCGATGAAGCCAACAGACGCAGCAATGAATTCAACAAGGACTTTGTAGAACGGCGCATACGGTGGTTAGCATGAGCGAAAGTCATTCAGTTCGAATCGGCACGCTGGAAGCCCGCCTTTCCCGTGTCCAAATGGACATCGATGACGATGATGAAGACGTCGTCATCGTCTCCATCGACATGACCAACGAGGCTGCAATCCCCCTCGGCGGATTGGAGATTTTCATTCACACCAGTGACGGTAAAAAGGTTGAATCGACCTCCGGAATCTCTTCGCTTGGACCAGGCCTCACTCGTAGTTTTGATTTTGAATTCCCGCTTGAGAGTGGGAACTGGACCTATTCAGTTCAATGGTCAGGGCAATCACTTTCGCTTGGTCCCTATGAACACGACTTCGCCTATGAAGCAGAAAAGGCCCGTGCGTTTGGAAATTCAATCGGCTCCAGTTTGTTCAGTGGCGCATTTGACGCCAACCTCGATGCCTTTGGCCAAGTTGAAGAGCGCGAAATCATCGACCCCTCGTCGATTGTTCTCACGTCGTATCACGGCGAAAATGCGCAAGGAGGAGCGACAACCATCAACCTCGGTAAAGCAGAAACGGTCGAAGAAGACGCTCCTCGAACGCCACCGTGGGAGCAACCGTCATCGGACCTCCTGACTCCTGTTGCACCAGCAGACGATGTGCTTCTTGCACCCGCTGCGTCTCCGGAAACCGACATTCTTCTCTCCGTTCCAGTCGCAGCAGCTTCTGAGCCATCGGTTGAACCAGCCTCAC
>DAME01000035.1:0-132 GCA_002499545.1 Euryarchaeota archaeon UBA88 | reverse complement strand
AACCAGCCTCACTGCTTGCCCCCGAATCCGTGCCTGAACCCGTGGCCGTTGCATCAACGCCCCCACCGCTCCCCTCGACTCCGCCGCCAACTCCTCCTTCCACAGGCCCACCGTCCGGTCCACCGTCCGGTC
>DAME01000006.1 GCA_002499545.1 Euryarchaeota archaeon UBA88 | reverse complement strand
TTGACCACCTCAGCCACCCCTGCAGTCCTCGGAGATGCATTGATGATTTGAAGACAACCCTTCGACTGGTTGCTAGGAGGTCAACGACCATCCACCATCAACGCTGATGGTTTGACCGGTAATGTAGGGCGAAGTGAGTAAAAAGTGGACAGCATTCGCCACATCGATGGCTTCACCTGCACGTCCAAGAGGAATCTTTGGCATCAGTGATTCGAAGTGTTCGGCTTCCCAATCCGCTGCCATGATGGCGCCGGGAGCGACACAATTCACCCTGACATCAGGGGCAAGTTCGCCTGCAAGATTGAGCATTAACTGACGCAGTCCTGCCTTGCTGGCCGTGTAGTGGGAAAGGCCTTCCCATGACTTTCCAAGCGAGGTATCTACCATGCCAACAACCGACCCAAGAGCAGCTTGTAATTGAGGTACGAGTGCTTGCGTCAAAAGCAGCGGAACTTCAATGTGTATTCGATTGTTAAGACGGACATCTTCAAGTGAAACAGATTCGAAGTCTTTGGAACTATAGATTGAAGCATTGTGAACAAGGCCGTGCAATCCACCGCCTCCAACCACGGCAGGATGCAGTTGAACTTGGGAAATAAACGCCTGAAGTTCGGCATCCGAATTGAGGTCTGCTTTAAGTATGGAAGCAGACGGTTTTGAACCGTGCTTCTGCTCGTATTCAAGCAACTGTTGGTTCGCCTCAGACTCTGAAGAACGTACGTGCATTAAAACGAACCAACCATCGTCCAATAAGCGAGTAGCCGTAGCGGCTCCAATCCGCTTGCCGGCACCGGTAATCAGTGCAACTCGTTGCGCCATGGTACAACCTGTAACTCGTCCTTCATCAATGCTGTTCATGATTCACAGCGTACGGGACTATCGAGGAATTCCGTCATTTGCAATCGAGCGTCTTGCAAACCCTGCGTAACGAAGACGGCACACCTTTTTGATGGGCATAGCATGGGGATATATGAGGGGGAGCGGTCATGACTGGTAAACAACTGACAATGGCAACCTCTTCATCTGCATCATCACGTCCCAAAAAGAAGCGGGAGCGGTTGCCAAGTTGGTTCAAAACAACCCTACCAAACGGCAAACAGCAAGCCATATTCAACGAAACTAAATCGGCTGTCAAGGACAACGCCCTCCACACGGTTTGCCAGGAAGCCAGATGCCCGAACATCCATGAATGCTGGGCAAGCGGCGATGCCACATTCATGATTGCCGGCCAAGAATGCACTCGGGCGTGTAAATTCTGCGCTGTTGGAACCACCCGTGCACCTCCACCACTTGACCCAGTCGAACCAGAACACCTCGCAACTGCAGTTGAATCGATGAACCTTCGACACGCGGTCATCACCGTGGTCAATCGAGATGATTTGCCGGACAGCGGTGCGGACCACTACAAACGATGCATCGCAGAGGTACACCTTCGCCAACCACATGTTTCGCTTGAGTTACTCTGCTCTGATCTCGCAGGTGACCATCAAGCACTCGCTCACTTACTGGAAGATAGCCCGTTATCTGTCTTCGCACACAACGTCGAGTGCGTTCCTCGTCTGGACCGATTGGTTCGAGACCACCGAGCTTCATTCCAACAATCGCTAGGAATTCTCCGTCAAGCCAAAATCTTACGTCCAGACATCATCACAAAATCATCACTGATGGTTGGCGTGGGTGAAACCGATGAAGAAATCAGCGAAGCATTGCACATGTTACGAGATGCGGGGGTTGACTTGCTCACCATTGGCCAATACCTCGCACCATCATCGAAGCATCTTCCAGTGAGTCGCTTTCCTGAACCAGAAATGTACGACATTTGGGCACAGCAAGCGATAGACATGGGCTTTTCTGGAATCGCAAGTGGACCTCTGGTTCGCTCCTCGTTCAAGGCCGGCCTCCTTCTACGAAAAACACTCGAACCGAATAACGATGAAACCATGCTTGGGGCGTATGTTTACGTTGCAGGTGAGAAAAACGAAGCACCGGCACCACTTAAGGCGCAGGTGAAGTGAGGTGGAACAATGACGGACAGAACGACAGCGACTACCAAGCCGTACACCATCGGCCGTCCTCCTTTCAGGCCCGGTGATGAAGCAGACTTTGGGGGCGCATTCACCGAACAACCAGAAGATCTCAGCCGTCCAGATCCTCTCACTTGCTCCGCACAAGACACCGTTGAACACGCTGTCGGACTGGTTCGAGTCCTGAATGACAAACACGAAGCCAAAGGAGATTGGAATCCTGAACTATCATCTGAGACACTCATTCAAGGACTCGAATACATGATGCGACTGCGAATCTTTGATGACAGAATGATCAAAATGCAGCGAACGGGTAAACTCTCCTTTTACATGCGATCGTTTGGAGAAGAAGCCATTGCAATCGCCCAAACCATGGCACTGGAAACACAAGACTGGATTTTCCCATCCTACCGCCAACCAGGAGCGCAATTTGTTAGAGGTCGTGACATGGTCAGCATGATTTGCCACTGCATTGGAAACACAGAAGACAACGTCAAAGGACGACAAATGCCCGTCCACTACACTTGGAAAGAAGGGCGTTTCATCTCGATTTCCTCACCCGTCGGCACTCAGTTTTCCCAAGCGGTTGGTGTTGCCATGGCAAGTGCGTACAAAGGCGACGACGAAGTCTGTATTTCTTGGCTTGGAGACGGTACCTCCGCACAAGGTGATTATCACTATGCACTCAACTTCGCTTCGACTTTTAAGCCACCGGTTATTCTCAACGTCGTCAACAATCAATGGGCGATTTCAACGCATGCCAACCTTGCCACTGGTGGACGGACCTTTGCTGAGCGCGGCTTGGCATACGACATTCCTTCAATCCGTGTCGATGGAAACGATTTCCTCGCTTTGTACAGTGTCACAAAGTGGGCTCGAGACCGCGCAGGTGCTGGGCTTGGTGCAACGCACATCGAAGTCTACACCTATCGTGCTGGTGCCCATTCCTCTTCGGATGACCCGTCGGCATATCGACCGAGTGACGAGTTCGAATGTTGGCCTGGAGGCGACCCGATTGAACGGCTGAAAAGTCATCTTATCACTGCAAAGTTGTGGGACGAAAAGCGCCACACTGCTCTTGCCAAGAAAATCGATGACGAAGTGATGAAGTCGTACAAGGAAGCGTGCGAATTCGGCGACTTAGCCAGCGGGCCGTATCCGCCAGCATCCACCATTTTTACTGAAGTGTACGAATCCGTACCCTGGCACGTGCAAGAACAACGTGAGGAATTAGGTAAGTGAGGTGGTTGAATGGCTGATATGAACATGATTAAAGCACTCAACTCCGCTCTGGAAGTCCAACTTCAAAAAGACAAGAACGTCGTTATTTTCGGAGAAGACGTCGGCTATTTTGGCGGTGTATTCCGAGTCACTGACGGCCTCCAGAAAAAATTCGGAGAGCATCGCGTCTTCGATTCACCACTGGCAGAAGGAGGCATTGCTGCTGTGGCAATGGGAATGGGACTCAATGGTTTGCGACCCGTTGCTGAAATCCAATTCGCAGATTACATCTTCCCCGCATACGACCAAATCGTCAATGAAATAGCCAAGGTTCGCCATCGCTCTGGGGGTGAATTCACCGCACCGCTCACCTTCCGAACTCCAGCTGGTGGAGGAATCAAAGGTGGACACCACCACTCACAATCCCCCGAAGCGCAATTCACCCACACGCCCGGACTCAAAGTGGTGTACTGCTCAACACCTTACAATGCGAAGGGTTTGTTGACCTCGGCTATTGAGTGCAACGACCCAGTCATCTTCTTTGAACCAAAGCGATGCTATCGCGGCCCCTTTTACGGTGACCCCCACAACGTTCCAACATGGAGCGGGCATCCAGATGCGGAAGTACCCACAGAGCACTATACCGTCCCGCTTGAACAGGCACGCGTGGTGCGTGAGGGTGCAGCATGTACGGTGATTGCATGGGGAACAATGGTTCACGTGTGTGAACAGGCCATCAAAGATTCCGGGATTGATTGCGAACTCATCGACCTGCAAACACTGGTTCCATGGGACCGAGATACCGTCGTCAATTCTATCGAGAAGACTGGGCGATGCGTCATCGTTCATGAAGCACCAAAAACAAGTGGTTTCGGAGCTGAGATGAGTGCGTCAATTCAAGAACGTTGTTTCTACCACCTTGAAGCACCAATTACTCGAGTAACGGGATGGGATACACCCTTCCCGCACACTACAGAATGGGATTATCTCCCATCGACAGAGCGAATAGCGAAAGCAATAAAGAACACACAGGAGGAATAAATATGGGAACATTTGCATTTAAAATGCCAGATATTGGAGAAGGCGTCGTGGAAGGCGAAGTTGTAGAATGGTTAGTCGCCCTAGGCGATAACGTCAAGGAAGACGATCCTATTCTTTCCGTGATGACCGACAAGGCAACGGTCGAAATCCCATCTCCTGTTGATGGGAAGGTCACTAAAGTCATTGGAGAAGCTGGTGACATCCTCCCAGTAGGCGTGGTTTGCATCGAATTTGAAGTCGATGGCGACGGCAATGCCTCTGCTAGCGAAGCGCCCCCTGCGCCACAAGCTGAACCCGAGCCAAAGGCTGAACCCGCTCCAGAGCCCAAAGCAGAGCCGGTCGCGAAGGCAGAACCTGCCCCTGCACCCGCAGCCGCTCCGGTAGCCCGGGCTGCAGGAACCAAAGCACTCGCAAGTCCAGCCGTTCGACAACGTGCACGACAAGCCAACATCCACCTCGACCACGTCGCCGGTTCAGGTCCTGCTGGACGAATCAGTCACGCTGATTTGGATGCGCACATCGCCGGAGGGGCGCGCGGCGCTACCGACTCTCGACCAATGGGGTCGACCCCAAGAACGGAACTTAACGGAACCGAGGAAATCAAGGTTATTGGCCTACGCAGAAAGATTGCTGAAGGCATGATTGCTTCGTATTCGACCATTCCTCATTTCTCGTACTTCGAAGAAGTTGACGTTACTGCTCTTGAGGAATTACGACAGCATTTGAATGCAACACGTCCGGAAGGTGCACCAAAGTTGACCTACTTACCGTTCATCATGCAAGCATTGGTGAAGGCACTTGAAGAGCGTCCAGAATGTAACGCTCTGTACGATGATGACTCGAATGTCGTAACCCGTCATCAGGCCATCAACCTCGGAATCGCAACCCAAACTGACCGTGGATTGTTCGTACCGGTCGTTCAGCACGTCGAAGCAATGGACATTTGGCAGTCTGCAACTGAAATGACCCGCGTCACTTCTGCAACTCGAGACGGAAAGGCAACTGCAGAAGATCTGTCAGGTTCAACGTTCACCATCACCAGTCTTGGACGACTTGGCGGACTTGGTGCTACCCCAATCATCAACAAACCTGAAGTTGGAATTCTTGGAGTCCACAACGCGAAAGATCGAGCAGTGGTCAGGAATGGAAACGTCGTGATTCGCCGAATCATGAACCTGTCCTCATCGTGGGATCACCGCGTTGTCGATGGGCATGACGGAGCAAGTTTGGTTCAATTGGTCAAAGGATACCTTGAACACCCTGCGACCATTTTTATGTGAGGAATTGAAATGCAGACCAAAAAATGTCAGGTACTCGTCATAGGAGCAGGCCCAGGTGGCTACGTAGCAGCGATTCGTGCAGGCCAACTCGGTCTTTCCACCATCATTGTTGAAGGTGAAAAAGCAGGTGGAACGTGTTTGATTCGAGGTTGCATTCCATCAAAAGCCCTGATCCATGCCGCTCACCAGTTTCACAAGTTAGCAAAGCATGCAGAGAAAGACGGCCACATGGGAATTTCAATCCCCGGACCCGCTGAACTCAACATGGCAAACCTCGTGAATTGGAAAGAAGGAATTGTAAATCGCCTCAATAAGGGTGTTGAACACCTTTTGAAGACTGCTGGAGCAGAGCTCGTCACCGGATGGGCGGTTTTTCAAGATGCAAAGACCGTCAAAGTCGGTGAAGGAAAGGACGCAACCATCATACAAGCAGAGCACGTCATTTTGGCGAATGGTTCAATTCCAATTGAACTCCCGTTCATGCCCTACAATGAACACGTGATTTCATCTCGCGAGGCTTTGTCGCTCGAGCAATTACCCGAACATGTCGCCATTGTTGGCGGGGGTTATATCGGGCTTGAACTGGGGATTACATTCAGAATGCTTGGTTCAAAGGTAACAGTCGTTGAAGCAATGGACAGTGTGTTGCCGATTTTTGACAAAGAAATCCGCCGACCTCTCGAAATTTCAATCAAGAAGCAAAAAATCACGACCCATCTTGGTGTCTTCGCCAAAGGTGTTGAACCAACCAAAGATGGAAGAGCTCAATTGAACTTCATTGACAAAAACGAATCAGATGAATCAAAGATGCAGAACATCGTAGTCGACAAAGTCTTGGTCACTGTTGGCCGAAAACCGAACTCGGTTTCACTGGAACCAACCGGTGTTGCACTCGACGAACGTGGTTTTGTGAAGGTAAACGAACGCTGTGAAACCAACATGCGCGGTGTCTACGCAATTGGTGATGTGTGTGATTCTGGAGAAATGCTTGCTCACGTTGCTTCCTTCCAAGGAGAAATGGTTGCTGAAATCATTGCTGGACACAAGCGAGCATACGACCCAGTCGCAGTTCCTGCTATCGTATTCACCGAGCCTGAAATTGTATCTGTCGGACTTTCGCCCGAAGAAGCAAAGGCTGCTGGTCATCCAGTTATTATTGGCAAATTCCCACTGGGAGCGAACGGTCGAGCATTAACGCAAGAAGCGGAAAAGACTGCTGGATTTGTTCGAGTCTGTGCTCGTGAAGACGATCACAGAATTCTTGGAATCCAAGGGGTTGGAACGCACATCAGTGAGTTAGTAGGTGAATGGACGCTCGCTCTTGAGATGGGTGCACTGTTGGAAGACATTGCTGGAACGATTCACGCGCATCCAACAATGACCGAAATGACCCATGAAGCGGTTCTTGCAACGCTTGGTCACGCAATTCATACTGTTTGAACACGTCTTTATTCGTTTCACGATTTGAAGAACTCTGCTGTGGTATGTCCTTGATCCTTCTAAAGTAAATGGATGCACATTCTAGGGCCTACGGATGAAGTGAAACGCGAGAAGAAAACGCACTCGAGGCTTCACCCGCAGGACTTTGATATCCTCGAGTAGTAGTTTAACTGTCGAGAGGTAATAAACTCGAAAAAATCAGGAGCCACAACTCAAACAATCGTCGGGGGAATCAAGCGAACACGCAATCGCTTCAAGACTGGTGATTTCATCGGCTCGGTCTGCCAAACCATTCACGGTTTGATCTTGGGCTTTCTTTGCTTCAACAGTGAACTGAATCGCATCAGCAGCAGCCTTTGTTCGAAGATAGTACATACCTGTTTTGAGACCCTGTTTCCAGCCGTAAAAGTGCATTGAAGAGACCTTAGCGGCGTTGGCATCGGTCATGTGAATATTCAATGATTGGCTTTGGTCGATGTAAGCTCCACGGTCAGCAGACATGTCAAGAACGTGGCGCTGTTTAATTTCCCAAGTGGTTTTGTATAATTCCTTGATGGAATCCGGAATTCCGTCAATGTACTGGATGGAACCCTTGTGTCGGAGGATTTCGTCTTTCATCTCAAGACTCCAAAGTCCACTCGAAATTAAGTCACGGACTAAATGCTTGTTCAAGACAATGAATTCACCAGAAAGTGTACGACGGACGTAGAGGTTCGAGGTGAATGCTTCAAAGCATTCATTGTTCCCTAAAATCTGCGATGTCGATGCGGTAGGCATTGGAGCGACTAACAGTGAGTTGCGCATGCCGTGTTCGACAATTTCTTCTTTGAGGGAAGTCCAATCCCAGCGACCGCTGTGCTCATCCATTCCCCAAAGGTCAAATTGAAGTTGGCCTTGACTGGCAGGAGAACCTTGGAAGGTGGAATAAGCTCCTTCTGTTATTGCTCCATCTTTTGATGCAGTGCAAGCAGCAAAGTAGATTGTTTCGAAAATCTCCTTGTTCAGCCGGCGAGCTTCGGGACTTTCAAATGGCATCTGGAGAAGTGCAAACGTGTCTGCAAGACCCTGCACACCCAAACCAATAGGGCGATGGCGCATGTTTGAATTTCTGGCCTCTGGGACTGGATAGTAATTGACATCGATAACTCGGTTCAGGTTACCAGTAGCGTGATAGGTGACATCATAGAGTAATTGATGGTTGAACGTTTGAGATTCAACATCAACGAAACGGTTCAACGCAATTGAAGCAAGATTACATACTGCAACTTCGTCTTTCGCTGTGTATTCCATGATTTCAGTGCACAGGTTAGAGGAACGAATAGTACCGAGGTTTTTCTGATTTGATTTGCTGTTGGCAGCGTCTTTGTACAGCATGTAAGGAGTTCCTGTCTCAATTTGTGACTCGACAACTTTGTCCCAAACAGTTCGTGCAGGGATTGTCTCGCGAGCAAGTCCTTGAGCTTCATATGATTCATAGAGTTCTTTGAATTCTTGACCATATGCGTCTTGAAGACCTGGGCATTCATTTGGACAGAAGAAAGACCAGTCGGCGTTCTGCTCAACGCGCTCCATGAACAGATCAGGTGTCCAAAGTGCGTAGAAGAGGTCTCGAGCACGAAGTTCTTCCTTACCGTGGTTCTTCCTCAAATCGAGGAATGCGAGGATGTCTGGGTGCCACGGTTCAAGGTAAATTGCAATCGAACCCTTTCGCTTACCGCCGCCCTGATCGACATACCGAGCGGTGTCGTTGAAGACCCGAAGCATGGGGACAATCCCATTGCTTTGCCCGTTGGTACCTTTGATGTAAGATCCCTTCGAACGAATGTGATGGATCGAAAGGCCAATTCCACCTGCAGATTTCGAAATCAATGCGCACTGCTTGAGTGTATCATAAATTCCATCCAGTGAATCGTCTTGCATCGTCAGCAAGAAACACGAAGACATTTGAGGGGTCATTGTTCCAGAATTGAACAGAGTTGGTGTGGCGTGAGTGAAATAACCCTGGCTCATCAAATCATAGGTTTCAAGAGCCTTGGAAATATTCTCGTGGTGAATACCAACCGATACGCGCATCAGCATGTGCTGGGGGCGCTCAGCGATTTCACCGTTCAATCGAAGAAGGTAGGATCGTTCAAGGGTCTTGAAACCGAAGTAGTCGTAGTTGTGGTCACGTGAGTAATCGATGTGATTGTTGAGAACTTCAGCATTGTCCATGATGATTTTGTAGACTTCAGGAGAGATGAGAGGTGCGTGCAGACCGGATTCAGGGTCGATGTATTCTCGAAGGTCGGTGACGACATCACTGAACACGGTCTTGGTTGAACGATGGAGGTCATCAACGCAAATTCGTGCAGCAAGTCGGCTGTAATCTGGGTGTTGGGACGCGAGAGAGGCAGCGGTTTCTGCTGCAAGTTGGTCTAATTCACGGGTTGTAACACCGTCATACAACCCTTCAATGGTTAGTTTGGTTACGTGGCCGGGGTCAATCCATTCGTTGTTGAGCCCGTGCGTCAAAGTCTTCAGTTTGTCGTGAATTGCGTCAAACCGAACATCTTCGCGTTCTCCTTTCCTGTTGATTACTTGCATTGTCATCGCTCTTCCTCCATTTCGTGTTCCTTCGCACTACATTCATTTCATCGCGTACGGTTCAAAAGTCTTCGTCCATCGAGAAGCGCTGTTGGATGCTTCCGAGGTTGCCGCCGTCTTTTACGCCGGACTTTTGGTATTCGCCAACTCTCTTCTCAAAGAAGTTGGTCTTACCTTGCATGGAAATCATTTCCATCCATGGGAATGGGTTTGTTGCATCGTACAGCTTGCTTGCGCCAAGGGATACAAGAAGTCGGTCTGCGACGAATCGGATGTATTCTTGCATCAAGTCTGCGTTCATCCCGATGAGCGAGACTGGGAGTGCTGAGGTTACAAACTCAATCTCGATTTCGACAGCTTCAGAGATGATTCGATGAATCATGTTTTCACCCGCACCGCGAATCAGTTTGTTGTGAAGCAGGCAAGCAAAGTCACAGTGAAGTCCTTCATCACGAGAGATGAGTTCGTTTGAGAAGGTGAGGCCGGGCATGAGTCCGCGCTTCTTGAGCCAGAAGATGGCACAGAATGATCCAGAAAAGAAGATACCTTCGACTGCAGCGAACGCAACCAAGCGTTGTGCAAAGGAACCCTTCTTTCGAGAAAGCCAGCGAAGCGCCCAGTTGCCCTTCTTTTTGACAGAGGGGACGGTCTCAAGTGCGTTAAACAGGTGGTCTTTCTCGTTCGGGTCCGTGATGTAAGTGTCGATAAGAAGTGAATACGTTTCAGCGTGAATGTTCTCCATCATAATTTGGAACCCGTAAAAGCATCGGGCTTCTGCCCACTGTACTTCATCTGCGAAGTTGGTGACCAGATTTTCATTGACAATTCCGTCACTTGCTGCAAAGAAGGCGAGGACGTGCTTTAGGAAATGCTGTTCGTTTGCGCTGAGGGTTTTCCAGTCTTTGGCATCCTCAGCGAGATCGATTTCTTCAGCAGTCCAGAATGATGCAGCATGGAGTTTGTACATCTCCCACACTTCGGCTTGCTCGATAGGGAAAAGAACAAATCGTTCAGGAGTTTCTTGGAGCATTGGCTCGATATGCTCTTGAGTAAGATCGAGTTCAAATCCGTCTGCAGGCTGTGATTGATTACTTTGTTCGATGACCATTTTCGTTCCCCCTCAATTGTTTCATGCGCTGGAATTCTTTTGCCCTCCGAGATAGTGTATAATCTAATCCCTTGAAACTCCAGTCCGATGCACGATTTCGCAAGTGATTGACGCGCGCTGAAAAGGGCCTCAGTCTCGCGTTAATCGTCGATTTCCTCCACAGAGTATAAAGGCTGGTTTTCCGATGTAAAAACTACACCTGCTC
>DAME01000025.1 GCA_002499545.1 Euryarchaeota archaeon UBA88 | reverse complement strand
GATCGACGATGCGAAAGCAGGGCCTAACGAACCTACCAGGCTTATATTTGAGGCCGGTAGATAACAGAAAAGTTACCTTGGGGATAATTGAGTTGTCACCAGCAAGAGCTCACATCGACCTGGTGGCTTGCTACTTCGATGTCGTCTCTTCCTATCCTGGGTCTGCAGCAGGACCCAAGGGTGGGGTTGTTCGCCCATTAAAAGGGATCGTGAGATGGGTTTAGACCGTCGTGAGACAGGTTTGTTGCTTGGTGGTAGAATCGCATAAGGTGTCTGATGGAAGGGGTCCTTTAGTACGAGAGGAACGAGGGCTCGGGGCCACTAGTTTACCAGTTGTCTGACAAGGCAATGCTGGGTAGCCACGCCCTGAAGGATAAGAGCTGAAAGCATCTAAGCTCGAAGCCACCCCAAAGACGAGACACCTTAGAACACTCGTAAAAGACGAGTTTGATAGAATGCGGATGTAAGCACGAAGCTTAGGCGACGTGTTCAGTCCAGCATCACTAACGTTCGAGCATCTTTTTCCGTATGAGTATCCGCACCTCGAGTGCTCTTCGTCTAATAATTCATGCCAATTCATATTTCATTGCGACGTTTATCGTCGCACTCATATCCGATTCGAAGGAAGATGGGTGCACGGTCACAGCGGTAGTGTTTACCTGGTCCCATTCCGAACCCAGAAGTCAAGCCTATCTGCGTCTCTCCCATTACTGTGGTACGAAAGTCCACGGAAAAGGAAGTCACTGTGCCCCTCTTCTTTCCCTCGGATTCCTCAATTCTCACATTTGTGAGCGCTAGGCCGGACTCCATTTGGAGTTCCGGCCTTTTTTGCGTTCAATAGACTCTTAACTCATACCCGACAGCCCCACAAATGAGGACATCACCATGCCAATCGACACCGCAGATATTTTTGGTAGCGATCAGGTAGGTATTCATCTGGCTGCTGTCGGAAATGTCTTGTTCCATCCTCTCGAACTGCCTCAACAAGTGCTTGACATTCTTGAAACGTGCTTGCAAATGGAAATGCAGCCAATCTCCATAGGGGGTTCCAACCTCATTGGAGCACTCATTGCTGGAAATTCTCGTGGGATGGCCGTTGCCGATATTGCCACGGAGTCCGACATCGATACGCTTACCGCATTCGCTGATGTTGTGGTTATGGAAGGCGGTGTTAACACGGCGGGTAATCTTCTTCTGGTCAATGAACAAGGAGCTGTTGCATCACCGAGTATTCCTGAGGCAGGTCTTGAAATTATTGCCGACGTTATGGGCGTACAAGTGGTTGCGACCACTATTGCAGGCAACGATGTTGTCGGTAGTTTGGGTGTCTGCAACGACCAAGGCGTACTGCTACATCCAGACATCACACCTGAAGAGGTGTCGCTTGTTCAAGATATACTGGGTGTCCCCCCCATGGTCGGTACCGTTGCCTTTGGTTCACCGTACGTGGGCGCAGGGGTATGTGCTACGAATCTCGGTGCTGTGGCTGGTTCTGAGACAACGGGTCCTGAACTCAACCGCATGGAAGACGCTCTCGGGTTGATTTGACCTGCGGATTGCTATGAAATGTTCAAAGACCTCTGACTCTGGATTTACACTATGGCAGAGATGCTCTATCAAGGTAAAGTGAAGCAAGTATGGTCGACCGACGATCCCGATATTCTGGAATTTCGTTTTACGAATCAAATTTCGGTATTCGATCAAATCATTCCTTCATTGATTCCACGTAAGGGTGAATCGCTCAATCGAACGACAGCCCACTGGTTCAAACTGATTGAGGAAGAAGGTATCTGCGGTACACATTTGGTCGAAGTGAACTCCACCGATCGTTGCTTGGTTCGTAAAGTCGAGGTCATCAAGGAACCCGGTATGATTCCTCGAGATATGGAATGGGTGTTTGTCCCGTTGGAAATTATCTGTCGGCACTACCTTTCAGGTTCTGCATGGCGTAGATTTCAGCGGGGTGAACTGACCGCAGAGCAACTTGGCGTTGCTGCGGACTGCGAATACGGTGCTAAGTTGGAAAAACCATTCCTTGAAGTCACCACGAAGTTCGAAGCCTTTGACCGAAATATTACCAATGAAGAGGCCTTAGAAATATCAAATATTACTGAACAAGAGCTGCAAGAAATCTTTGATGCCGTTCTCAAGATCGATGCGTTGATTGAAAGAGAAGCGGCTAAGAACGGTCTTATTCACGTTGATGGAAAGAAGGAGTTCGCTCTCGGACCAAATCGCAAAGTGGTTCTGGTCGATACCTTTGGCACCCTTGATGAGGATCGCTGGTGGGACGCTGCTGCGTACGCTGACGGTGAATGCATTGAACTTTCAAAAGAGTCCGTTCGTAATCACTACATTGAGACCGGACATCAAGCAGAACTGAAGCAGGCCCGTGATGCAGGTTCCCAAGACCCTCCGATTCCTGCACTCCCTCAGCACGTCATTGACCAGACAGCCGCACTGTACGCATCAATGTATGAGCGATTGACATCGCTTCCGTTCTAATCACGCATGAGAACGTAAAAACAGACCGACATCTCGTCGTTCTGCAGCACGTAGAATCGCTATGAGGTTACGACTTACGTCTCGCATTCCGCCATCGATTGGTTCTTCTGCACTGACGCTCCATGCGCGTCCAGACAATGCCATTC
Organism: Euryarchaeota archaeon UBA88; assembly: GCA_002499545.1. Classification (GTDB taxonomy): domain Archaea; phylum Thermoplasmatota; class Poseidoniia; order Poseidoniales; family Poseidoniaceae; genus MGIIa-L1. Next base: position 72,491 of record DAME01000025.1, on the reverse strand, counting down.
GAAGCGCTCGCACCTGTTGTGCGTCGATGAATCCTCTGATATCCATGCCTGCTTTGCCTTTGCTGTATCGATCATTACCCTGTCGCTCGATGCCACATCCGTGCATTAATTCGTTCAGTAACTCCGTGATTTCCACAACGCCTCCAACTGAACTGGATGATTTCTTTTTGTGATTTGGACGAATAAATTCGAGCATGTAATTCAACGCCGAACCGTCTCCCCATGGGAATCGTCCGATTCGTTCTCGAATTTGTGGCTCGCCGATTGGAATTGGTCGACCTTCAGGCGTGAGTTTCACGCATGAAATGAACAGCAATGTTGGATCGTCCCACGGGATTTCAGATCTTTGTGATGGTTGTTCAATGCCCTGGTCTGTTAGACGTCGACCCAATGCTGCATTACTGTTGACAAGCGATGTCCATTTTTTCTCACTTCCGCGCTTGAATGCATCAAGAGCAGACAGGACTCGTTGAGCTTGTTCGCCATCACATGCATCAAACGTGAGGAACGGAGTTGTCCCCCCATCAACTTGTGCAAGGTCCATGGTGTGTGGCCACCTTGGGATGGTCATAAGGTCTTGCGTAGAATCATTTCTCGCCAAACAATCGCTTCATGCGTTCGTCCATACTTTCCGCACTGTTATCGCCGTCATTCATTTCACTGCGCAGTGATGCTAAGCGTCCTGAGGCAGTGACATCTTCGGGTTCATCTTCGATGTCGAGAACCTCTTCTTCGATGTGAATCACTTGTTCAATCGATTCGATTGGTGTCGGCTGAACTTCTTCTTCAAACTCGAATGACAGGTCGTCGAATTCATCGTCTTCTTCGTGTTCAGCACTTTGCTCTTCAACGGGTGGAGCTTTCTTCAAAGCGGGAGATTTCTTTCTTTTGGTGTTCTCTTGTTGCTGTGGCGGCTTCAAAATTCCACTCACGTATCCGAGGGCCAGCATGGAACTGGCAATGAGGATTATGAGGACTACATCGCTTTGTTCGACGATTGATTCATCTGGTGCAGAGAAATAAACTATAGCGGAATTGTCTTCATCATTGTCGTCAAGGTCATACGGACTGTCGCACTGAATAGTTGCCTCGAGTCGCTCGTTGTCTGCGATGCCTTCCACGTTCTGTATTTGCACAACTGGTGCGAAATCAGAATTGACCAAGTCGACGATGCGTTCGGTGGACCACGAACTGTCTAAACTTTCGATTGTGAGGCGACACACACTCGCATCTAAGCGTTGATATTCAGTGCGCTCAAAACTAATCTTCAAGTCTCCATCACTGGACGTGAATGAGAATATTCCGATGTTCCAGCCATTGCTACGAGCCACGGTATTGATTGTATCTTCGCCGAGTATTCGTCCGTAAGAGTCAATGACAAACAGGGTTATTTCGATGGCACCAGCACTTGGCATCCATTCACTGATGTTGGCTGGATATGATGCATTGCTGTTTGCTGCGAGTAGAATTGAATCCTGAAGAACTTCGACTTTCTCACCAGTATCGGTGAGCAAAATCATGGTTGCTCGAACGGGTTGCGTTGTCGAAACGAGGTCGCACTGACCGACCTGACCAGTTACTTTGATTCGCCCTAGGTCGCTGAAACTCGATGTTTGCAGATCACAGTTAACTGAAACCTCAGGTAATTCGTACCCGTACACGTAGATTGAAAGTGAGTCTTGAGGTTCTTCAGACGATGTGAGGATAACTTCATTCGCTCCATTGCTAACCTGGAGTGTCAGCATGTTATCGCTCATCGTTATCGTTTCAGAACTCGTCAAGTCACCATCATTTACTTCAGAATTCATAATCGTGATAACCTCACTCCCAACTGTGGCTTGGTGAACCGGTGTGGTCAGGAAAGCATAGATGCCTCGTTCGATTTCAATGTCATAACTCATCATTCCAAGAGTTGGGTGAACGACTTCGAGTGTGGCCAGGAACCGTTGACCGGACCATTCGCTGGTCGGCACAGGATTGAGTGGAATGCCTTTGATTTGATTCGGAGCGATCACCAGTTGGTCATGTCCTTCAACGGTCCAGCCTTCCGGTAGACCGGTGAGTTCCAGTTCGAGAACAGCGACATCGTTTCCGTTGTTTTCAATCCATGCTGTGGGTAACCCTCCCGCAGAATTGATTTTCCACACACCTTTGTGTGCGATGCTAATGTTGGGTGCTTCTCCAATTCGCACGGGTATTTGTTGAACCACAGAACCAGCCCCGTCTGTGTCGCTGATACGGAGTTGAAGCAGCCCTATTTCTCCAGCGATTGCATCTTCTGGCGGCATGACAAAGACATTCATCGTCGTGGTTTGCTGGGGCTGTACTGTTTCTCCTCCATCCGAGAGTGTAAGGTTCCACCCTGCACCTGCTTTAGCGTAGTACGGAGCAGAGGGTGCGTTACCGAGTTGCTGCACTGTGAGGGTTAGATTTTGACCGCTTGGGTCGATGGTGAGGGATGTATTGGCCAAATTGAATCTCCACCCAGAAACGTGGTCTACGGTGAATGTAATGTTCGTACTGCTGACATAAATTTCTTCAGAATACATTCGAAGTTCCAACTCAGCACTTGATTGATGCCAAGCTAGGCGGGGGACTGTGAAATTCAATGACAGTGATTCACTCTGGTTGACATTCAGTTCTTGCTCGCTGCTGAGTGATGCCGCAGTCCACTCCGACGAATCGTCACCGTAGTGTTCGACAGTAAAAACGGGGACAATCGTGAGCGTGTCATCGGCATTGCCAATGTTGGTTGCTGTCATATTGATGGTTACCCTTTCATCCGGTACCACGAGCGTATCGAGTTCGGAACTGATGTTGAGACCCCAACGGTGGTCGGGCTCTGCTTCAACCAACACATCCACGACATCGAAGACGGATGCATCGCCCAGCGAGGTCCATATGAAAGAGAGAATAAACGGTTCTTGAGCGGGCACGTCTTCAGCAAGCGTCACTTCGACCGTTGCGATTGTTGAGGCTAACGGCCCGAGGCTGCGTTGGTCGCTGTAAAGGATTTCAAACGTTACATTTGGTGCAGGGATTCCCTGGCTCACTTCCTTCACATCAGTGGTGAGCAGGAAGTCGTCTTGTCCGTTGCCAGGATTCTCCAACCGAAGGAGCACAGATTCGGTTTCTGAAACGTTCATAGAAAAAGCTTGATCGTTGGCGGGGGGTAATGGCTCAAGCAGTGTTGCCTTGGCACGATAAATTTGCAGAACTTGCAACGAAAAATTCAGATCTGCGTTGGAAACAATGTCGTCGTTGGATGAAAACACGTGACGGTGAGGCACGGCATCGACTGGGAGAGCAAGTGTGATACTTCCCGTTGCAAACGAATCTCCGTCTCCAGTTAGTTCAATGCCGGTTCCGTTGAGTGAAAGTGAACCTGCAGTGGTCCAAGACCAACCGTTGTGAATCATGTTTGCCGCTGCCATGTTCCATTTCAATTCACCACTTGTAGGTAAGTCAGCCTCAACCGTCCATGTAAGCGATGCGTTCGGCAAGCTTCGGGTGTGAATTGGCGATACGGTAACTGATACGGCAGTGAACGAGATTTCTAATTCCTCACACAGCGTTGATTCTCCACTGCCAATACACATGGTGAGAATCGTCGATGTTGAGGAGCCTATGCTGGTTGAAAGAGGTACGGTGAGGTGAGCGAACAATTCTACGTTCTCATTTGGGCTCAGGGTGAGTGAGAACACTTCTGAACCGTCATCCCGGTGCAGTGACGGTGTTCCACCCCAGGCAGGAGCAGTCCATTCAATCGAGGTGGTAGTTTCTTGAGCATTGCCAAGGTTCTCTATCACCATCCAGGCTGATGCTGTGTGACCAACTCTGCCAAATCCATCGCTCACCATTAGACCACTTGGGCCAGTCACCGACAGTCCACGGGTACGAAGAACTTCTAGCGGCATTCGAACCGTTGAATTAACAGACGTATCTTGGTCCAGGGTTAGTATGAGGTCAACATAGGTGTTTTCATCACCCAGCGCATCGCCGGGTACTGATGCATCAAAGACAATGGTCACAGGGGCATTTGGTGATAGAGTTGGATTGAGGTCAGTACCCTGTGGGGCAGAAAAACTCCAATCATCGGGCATAGCAGAGTCGTCCCAAGTGAGTGTCCAATCTGCGGTCCGAGACCCGGTTGAAAGGAGTTGGATTGAGATTTGTTGACTCGTTCCTGGCGAAATTCTTGGCGTCTCAACTGGTAGTTCGACCTGTGCCACGAACGGTTCCACAACGACCAATTCTGTTGAAGCGATGTTGTTGTCTTCTCGTGCTTCAGTGAGGTTCGAATTGACATCTAGAATCATGGTGATGTTATGGATCCCAAGTTCCGCAGTGATGACTGTACTAAACGTGAGAGGTCCGCCTTCTCCCGATGGAGCAATAGGTTCCACATCCGCAAAACGCTCACGTGCAATTTCGTTACCGTTGAGCAGTAGTACAGCGTCAACATTTTCATCGTTGTCCATTGTACCAATGTTGGAAAACTGCCCAGTAATCGTAACTTGTTGCCCTGGGTCTGGTTCGGTCGGATTGAAACTAATTCCGCGCTGGTCAGCTAAGGGGGCCATATCCGCTACCTGTTGTGATACCAGCGTATCTCCGATGAGAATGTCAAGCGTACCGTCTCCATCGACGTCTGCTACAGCAGCACTTGCCCAAACTCGATGAGGCATCGAGAGTGGGGATGACCACGCATTGTTGATATCTGCTGATGCCCCAGTTTCTCCATCGAATGCCCACAATCGCTGTCCGAATGCAATCAGTACCTCGGGCTCATCGTTGCCGTCAATATCCATCCAGAACGGTGATGAAACTGCGATTTCATCGTTGTCATTACCGTTGCCGCGTTGAAGATCTCGAGACCAATCTTTCAGCGGGGTCTCAAGGCTGATATCGTGGCACCCTACCATTCCTTTCCGATTGAAAGTGAGGGTTGACTCTGAATACCATGTCGCCCAACACAACCGGTCATGCTCACCATCACCGGTGGTATCAATCGGTAAGGGCTGGGTGTCGGAATATCCATTCGGAGCTCGGAAATTGAATACTTCAGTAGTCGAGGTTAGTTCCATTCCAATGAACCGTGCACCGTTGCCGCTCGTACGTCCATTGGAGTCGGTGGGTACGGTGATGATCATTTCCGGTGCATCGTCCTGGTCGAGTTGAACAATAACGGGTCCGGGTAGGCGCAATCTGGGAGAGTCGGAATCTGAGTCTGTACCCTGGACGGCCACACGCTCCCAATCAAGCGAGCCCGATGCACCGTCTATCCTCCAAATCCACATGTTTCCAGAATTCGAATCAATGGTCGTCAAAACAACGGCCGTTGTCGAAGAGTCCAAGGCCGCCCACGATGGGTCAGAAGGGTGCGTGCCCCTATCCAACGAGATTTGCCAGTCAGGTTCACTGGGCACGCTTGTGGTAAGTGTGAATGAGATGACGGTCGGGTCGTTGGAATTTTCATCGACCACTGCCAACACCAATTCAGGCGAACCATCTAACTGTAGGTCTGCCAACAGTGGCTGCGTGATTGAATCATGATTGCTTTGGCTAGTGGGTGCGTGAGGACTGGTGATTCCAATTCGATAGTTTGTATCACTGTAACTCCACAGTCGTTCATTGCTGTGGCCGTTTTTTTGCCATCCTGATTCAGTGCAAGTTAATTCTGGAGACCATGCATCCACTTGTAGCGAACTTGCAGTGTCGTAGACAACAAGAATTTCTGGCTTTTCGTCTCCATCGATGTCGTGAAGTATTGGGGTTGAGCGAATTTCATTGGATTGACCGAGATTCACTTGCCATGCCACTTTTGCATCGTCACCGGTCAAAATACTGAGGTAACTTTCGACCCCGTCATTGTGGACAGTCACGGGGAATAATTGTCCTTTTCCACATCGTTCGATAGCGGCATCAGGCCGTGAAATGCTGTTGCTGAAGTCCCCGATGATTGAGCCGTAAGCGTCAGAACCATCGCTATCATCGAGTCCTACCCAATTCACGACTGGGTGGTCTATGGTCCCGTACACCGTTACATCTTCAACCGATCCGATGCCGGGACCACCGTCAGCCCCATGCATTGGCATTGTTCCATTTCGCGTAGGTGTGCGTCCATATTGGCCCCAAGGCTGCGTGAGTGGGTCCCAAACAGAGTCACCATCTACATTCGAAATCTGTTGGTTTTCAGACAGCAGTGTTGGTTCGTTGATTTCGAATAAAACAGCTGGTGATATCGAGGTCAAAATGAGCAGCAGCAGAGGCACCATTGCGGGAACAAATTTTCCCCTTCTGTGCAACGCTTGCGCTGTCATTGCAGTAAAGGGTACTCGGGGGGTTGTTATGGCTTATGGCGTAATGGCTCAAAAAAGTATGATTCATGCACGCTAAGTAGGACTACGAACGAAGATATTCACCATCATTTTGTCTTCGCAGTTCTCTTTTTTCATGCGAGTGGATTAAATAGGGGTCATCGGTGGCGAGAATGACTACGGTCGACTTCTCTCCCGAGGCGCATGCCGGTGAAGGACGGAATGGGTTTCCCACTCCCCTTCTTTGCACCTCTGAGACGTCATGAGGTGAACACAATGTACAAAATTGTCACAAAAGAAGACACGATTCGCATTCCAGCAGAGTACATGCGCAAAGGCGCATCGCTGAACGACCACATCGACCGTCTCTCGATGACTGCCTTTGAGGGCCGATTTGACGATGATAATCGCTTCATTCTCGTAACGACAAACCACGAACCTCTTGGCCGAGGCCGAATTATTCACGGTGATGGTGCTATCTATCAGCGTGTCAGATTCGACGCTGTTTTATTCTGCATGGATGATTACGAAGTCGTTGAAGGTGCGGTTTCCGAAGTCAATGAATTCGGAGCATTCGTCCGAATCGGGCCAATGGAAGCCCTGCTTCACAAGTCTCAAATTATGGAAGACCAGGTTGAAGCAAATGTCGGTGCTGGAGTTATTCAAGGCCGACAATCAAATCGTTCCATAGGAGTTGGAGACTCAGTGCGTGCACGAATTGTTTCACTTTCACCTGATACTTCAGACCCCCGACGCTCAAAAATTGGTTTGACCAGCAAGCAGCCGGGTCTCGGTTGCCATGACTGGCTTGGAGAAGACAACGAGTGAGGTGGTATGAATGGTAAAGATTCCTTTTGCATGCTCCGACTGTCACCTCGTCCTCGAAGACGGCGTAGACATGTGTTCCCGTTGCCCAACAGCTCACGTATCCACCGACCATCAAGGATACGTCATCATTATGAGTCCAAATCGCTCTGAAATAGCAAAGCGATTGAAAATAGATCGACCGGGCAAGTACGCCCTCAAAGTCAGTAACCGATAAGGAGATGAACAGTATGGATATCGTATCACGAAAAGAAAACAAATTACTCAACCGTGTAGAAATTAACTTCAGTTGGCAGCACTCGGGACAAGCAACACCTTCTCGCAAGGCTGTAATGGACTTGGTCCGAACCTTGGAACCTGGTTCGAATCCGGATTTCATCGTCGTTAAAGAGTGCAACACTCGATTCGGTCAACCATTGACCACCGGTATGGCACTGATCTATGGTGACGCAGAATCAATGCGTGTTGAGCCCGAATACATTCACAAGCGACACGAGTCATTCCGTTCAGCATCTGCGAAACCTGCCGATGCCGGAGAAAAATCAACCGATGGAGGTGACGAATGATGTCCGACGGTCCTAAAGCTAGTGCAAAGTGGTCGAAGTACTCCATTGATGAAGATGGTAAACTCGTTCGAAAGGCCGAATTCTGTCCAACGTGTGGGCCAGGCGTATTCCTTGCTATGCACTCAGATCGCAAGTCATGTGGTCGCTGTGGCTACACAATTCCTATCGAATGATTCAATCGTTCAGTAACATCCGAACGTCTTCAACAATGAGCGTTGTGTTCCAGTTATCTTCAGTCCACTGAACCTGCTGGAAACCATTTGCGTCAACCAGTACGACACCATTGGTATGTTCAATGCTGTAGTATACTGTATGCCCACGTCCGGATGTGCTCGTACTGTTTTGTGATTCAGTAAGAACCAAGCCAATTTCAAAATTCGTCCAAACATCTTCGATTCGTGAAAGGTTGTTCTCTGAATCGATATTGGTGGTTAAGTGTGGCCACGTCACGTTCATGATTTCTTTGTACTGCGTGAGCAGCATTGGACCGTCCCGCCAAGGGTCAACCGTGATAGAGATGAAACTGGTGTTTCTGCGTTCCCAATCAGTGAGCGAATCCTGGATTTCCTTCATCTCCGTTGTCACCGTAGAACAAAAGTCGGGACAATTGGTGAATACGAATCCTACAACCCAAACACTCCCTTCGATTGATGAGGAATTAAACTCCGAATTCGTATCATCGATGAGGTTGAATTGAAGTGTTTTTTTGGCAGGAAATATATCCACACCGTGGTAGAGGTCAGGGTCTGATGGCGTGACACATCCTGTTACGAGGAGCATTACTACTACAGCAAACGGTGCGAGTCGAATTGACACAACGAGTCCTCATTGCTTTTCAGTACGCTTGTAGAGGTACAGCGTTCCAATCATCATGACCCAAACCCACGTGCTGTTCGATAGTAGTGCGAGTACAGACCGCTCATCGGAATTATCCTCTAATACTTCAGGCATGTGTTGATAGATTGTTTGTGCGATAAATCCACCGCCGCCACCGCCGCCGCCCTGGCCCCCGCCAGCATTGGAGTCGTCTGCAATTCCGTGGTAGCAAAGAAGGAAGTATGGGAACCCAATCATTGGTTGCGTATCTCCATTCGTGTCGACGACAGTCTTGGTTGAACCACTCAATGGTGTCGATACATAGTAATACGTTCCGTCTGGGTATTCGGGTGTCGCTCCAAACCTTCCATTGCATTCATCAAGGTCTCCCATTCCATCAACGTAAGTCCAATCATCAATGCCGTTGTAACCCTGGTCACCTCCATCGCTGGTTCTATCAATCTCATACGACGATTTCATTCCCTGGACAACACCGTTTTCATTCCACGTGTACATCCCATAAATTGGATATCCGTCAAAGGACCATCCAATGATCGGTGAGTGTTGATTTGAGTCTATGAGTGACCAATCATAATCAACCATTGTCTGTCCATTTTCAGGAACCCAATATTGACACATTGCGTCCCAGTGGTAGTGAACTCCAGTCGGTCCGGCATGAGCGCCACAGTAGCCTAAATCAATCGGTTGTCGGTCTTCTGTAAAGTAAAAGAAATCAAGGGCAACAGCATCACCACCAGGCCCTTCTTCAGGACCAAAAATCGGCACACCATTGCTCGCAACTGCGATTTGGCCACGGTCAGCAGCGCATTCCCAGCGTCCATTTGATGCTGGACAATTCGCTGAGTTGTGTCCACCCGTAGTATCATTGACAGGATTCAATGGAATTTGCCACGTGTGAGATTGTTCATCACCGGGACCGAATGCCGAAATCCAGTTGTGGTTTGGAATTCCATTGGCCGTAGCGGTCATACTCGTTGATGTGGAGGTCACAGAGATTATGCATTTGAACCATGGTCCGGACCCTCCACCATTTGGTGAGCTAACCCCGTTGGTGTTCGAATTGTAGTTGTCATTGACTCCATTGTCATCACGGACCCATGGGCCTGTTCCATCTTGGCAATACCATGAATCGACAGGGTCGTAGGTTTCAATTCCCGCTTGAATGAAGGTAAGTATTTGGTCAAAGTGCTCGTCATTTTCGTACGGTAGGTGATGTCCTGCAGTTTGACTGTGGAGGTCGAGCGAACCAGTGAACTTCTGGGCGAGGGCAGGGGCGAGGTCTTTGAAAGCACCATCGTTTTCACCGGAGAAGATCATAGCTGGCGTCGAGAAAGGAGCGGCATCATCGATGGAGTCCATCAGGCCATGATGCGTTGTTGGTAAGTAGCCATTGTACAGCATGACTCTATTGAACGTGTTTTCCGTGTTGGCGAGGTAGACTGGAATCATTGCAGAACCTTGTGAATAGCCAATCAGACCATAAAATGGACCATCATCGATCACCTTTTGGTCGAGATACGCAATTGCGAGGTCTGCCCAGTCTGGGTCAGTGGTTGGTTCGCCTTTTCCACCGGGGGGGTCTTGGTACCATACATTTCCACTCTCGGGCGTGCTGGCGAAAACGAACTCAAATTCAGGCAGTGCATCCATCAAATCTTGCATTCCTTGTTGCGAAGCCAAACCAGAGGCAGAATCTCCACCACCATGGAGTGCGAGAATTTTCATCGGTGTTGGACTTGGCGCTGCAGTTGAACATCCTACAGCATTCACTGTCTCACCGGCAGGTGTATTTGGGCATTCATCAAGGTTATTTGTGACGCCATCACCGTCATCGTCTTTTTGCGATTCCGAACATCCTGTGAGATCAACGGATTCCCCTGCGGGAGTGTTCGGACAAATGTCTGCAACGTTATTGATGCCGTCATTGTCGGTATCTTTCTGACTGTCTGCGCAACCGTTCGCATCCACGCTTTGTGACGTCGGCGTGTTGGGACATTGGTCTTTATCATTCATGACACCATCCATGTCCGTGTCTGTTTCTGAGTCTGAGCAGCCGCTCGCATACACTGGTTCGCCCAGTGGCGTATTATCACATTCGTCTGATTCATCGAGTACGCCATCACTGTCTTCATCACCTTCAGGTTCTGGAGGTACGGGAAGGTTCAATCGTATGCTTGATGATGAGGAACTAAACATTCCGCAATCTGCTATGAGGTCTCCAACTGTGTTGTGGTAACTGGTGTTCACCTGTAGAGTGAATTGGCCACTGGTTTGATTTGTATCACCGACAATTAATCTGGCAGGACTTTGACCAAGCGGATGGTATTCCACGGAACATGTCGATGGGAACATGTGAAGCATCAGCCCTTGGAGCGTTCCAATCGAGGAATTTTCTAATGGTTGAGCCCAGAGAAAAGATACCAGAACATCGCTTTCATCTGGAGCAACAATGGCTATCTGCGACATCGTAGAATCACTGCTTTGGCCTTCTTGGTCGTAGGCTTGAGCTTGCACAATCCAAGTACCTGGATTCGAGAACGGTGTGGCCATGGACCATGCACCGCTTTGGTCTGGTGTCACATTGAAAGTTTCGCCAACCTGGGCGAGGCTTGTTGAATCTAGAAGCATGACGATGACGTAGCAAGAACTACTCTGCTCATCGGTAACAAATCCACTTATTGTGGAATTCATTCCGTCCCATTGGTGGGTGAACTGTGAAGCGATGAGGAGGCTAGGTACATTGTTCACTGGTTCGTTCTGGTTTTCATCTTGAGCTACGATTTCTCCATCGTCTTCGCTTGCTGTTTCATTGGCTATGATCAGAAATCCTGAGCTCACCATCAACAATGCGAGGACACCGCTCAAGAGCACAACCTTCATTTCCATAAGTAAATTTCATCACTTGAAGCATTTAGTTCTTCACCTGTGCTGCTTTTTTAAATATCTGTGTTGAATTCATTTCATGACAAATTTGATTCGATGAAAGTACCATTGTTGAGGACCAATAGCCGCTTTCCTTTGTGTTCGAGAACTTGGACAGGAATTTCATCCAATGTTCGCTGGAGGCAATTATCTTTTGTGAGCATGGCTTCTTCTCTCCATCCAGCGATATTCCACCCATCCTTCCCCTCATTCCAAAGAGCGTGCTGAACTGGGCCCTTGAATCGCTGTTGGACTCGATGAATTCCATCCTCTACCCAGAGCACATCTCCACTTTCATAGCACAACAACTGGTGTTTTGCAGTGCAGTAAACCTGTTGCAAGATTCCTTGAAACCCGATAACACCCGCGGAGCGCAGTTCACCGGTCTTGACATCGTACGAAGCAAAACCACCTCCACGCGACCAAACCGTCAACTCATCATTTTGAAGGGCAGAAGCCACAACGGTTTGTGCAGATGGAAGCCGTCCCAATTCTGGCCAATTTGGTTCTTCTTTCCTCCAGTGCTCGCCAGCATCCATCCCCATGCAATAGATTCCCTTTCTCCACAGTACAAATGTGAAGAATTCATTGTTCGACGTCAAACTCAACGGCTCAGAGTCCAAGACATGCGACCACACGGTTCCTGCTGGATGCAGTGCCACATTCACTTCTCGACGAGTTCGAAGTTCTCCACGGTCAGGTCCGTTTTGCAACTTTGAATTCAAATCAATCGAGGACATTCGTGCGAGCAACAATTCATGGTCAACCCAGGTTAAGATGAGTTGTTCACCGAGAACAGTAGAGGAATGTATAGGTGTAGGAAATGGCTTTACAACGGGACCTTCAACGACGAGATCGGAGGATAATTTCACCAATTCACCGTCGATTCCAATACCGATGTATCCTCCATCCCAGTGATGAATCACCGAGGGGTGGAATGAAAGCGCATCGGGCACCTCTCCGGTCATGCGTACTCCTCGTGCCCGTTGCATGTCAATTCTTGCATGAGGAGGTATCAAAAGTTGAGCGCCTCTCAATGAAGCATGGTCGGGCAGACTGTGGTACTCATTGCTGTAAACGGAAGCGATATAGCATCGACAAACCAAGCCGATGCGCTTCAAGAAATCGGTGGATGGACATCGCAAGGTATGGTTGAGGGGTATCCTGCTTTTTCAAACCTTGATGCACGTATGTGGATTCTACCTGGGAATATATTGTCACAGGATTTCCTTGCACAACGCTGGAAGAAGGCCACCGGAGAATCGGTGAGCGAAATCATCTTTCCATCACGCCATTCAGCAGTCAGTGGTCGCCCCTCTCTCACGCTTCATCCAATTGGAGTGCCCCATCTCGACAGGGAATCGACATCACCCTATGGGGGGAAATCTGGTGATGCACCTCCACCATCACCTCGTTTGGCTTCATGGTGGCAAGAATTGATTCGAGTTCATAGCGACACAGATTTGGGAGAACCGTTCGATATTTCTCTTGAAGTCACTCACCATGGACCTTGGGTCACCGTTCCATCATTGTTCATCGAAGTTGGCTCAACATCCGACACTTGGGGTCATTTCGGTGCTGCGAAATTGCTTGCGAATATTATTCATCGTGGAATCGGTTTGGATGGCGGGTCAGGTATTGGTTCATGGGACGAGCACCGCGACGCAGGAACTCCAGTTCTCATCACATTGGGAGGTGGCCATTATGCACCACGTGCAAACCTCTTGGGAGTACACCACGGATTGCGAATTGGTCACATGTTAGCAACATATGCCTTACCGTTTGAACAACCAGTTGAAGAAAACTCAGAACCTGGTGGTAATTGGAAACAATCGATTAATGCCGCTTTTTCTTCGACCAAAGCCGCCTATCCTGGAGGTAAAATTGTCTTTTCTATGGATAAAAAAGCCTTCAAAGGATGGCAGAGACAGGCTATTCGAAACCATCTTTCATCATTGAACGCCCCGCTGCTCACTTCGAAGTCAATCATTGCGTTACTGGAATCAATCAAAGCCAGCCCTTGAAGTGACAAGCCTCAAGAGGCTCCACCGGTGGCAGGCAATCGGTGCCTCTATGGTAAGCTGGTTTTCGAAGTCTATCGTAGCCATGACCATCCGTATGCCTCGATGGTTTGTGGGTTGGGTCTCGAGGCGCTATGTTGCAGGTAGTACGATTCAGGATGCTGTCAAAATCATGCACCGACTTTCCAAAGAGGGTGCCTGCTTCACTGTCGATGTACTCGGAGAAGAAATAACTACGCTGGATGAAGCTCAGTATTTTCTTGACGAGTACGTCGCTGTCTTGTCGGCGATTACCGAAAACGGTCTTGACGCAAACCTATCGATCAAACCTACCGCTTTTGGTTTGCTGATCGACGAAAAGAAGGGAATGGAGAACATCGAAACTTTGGTGCGAATGGCGAATGAGCACGACATGTTTGTTCGACTCGACATGGAAGACCATCGAGTGACAACCCCTACCATTCAAGCAGTAGTTGACCTCCACGCCATGGGTTTGACCAATGTGGGAACCGTACTGCAAGGTAGACTGTTCCGTACTCTCGAAGACATCATGCAACTTGAACAAAGTCTCGGTCCTGCTGCAGATTATCGAATATGCAAGGGAATTTACCTCGAACCAGAAGAGATTTCATTTTCAGCCTACCAAGACATTGTTGATTCTACCAATGCATGCATTGACCAAATGCTGGCATCCGGTGCATATTGCGCTATTGCAAGTCACGATATCCCTGTGATCGAGTATGCAAAATCAGCCCTTACAGCGCGCGGGATGGGGCCTGACAAAGCCGACCCGCGCAGTAATGCTGGTGAGAAGAGAGATGCGAAGGGGCCCGGATATGAGTTTCAAATGCTTCTCGGTGTTCGGGGTCCAATGCGCAGAAAGCTAGCGAAAGAGGGCCACAGAACTCGAGTTTACATTCCGTATGGTGAGAAGTGGTATGAATACAGTATTCGACGCCTCCAAGAAAATCCAACTATTGGAACTCAAGTTGCAAAAGCCTTCTTGATGCCTTGGACAAACCGTCCCTGATCAGTTTCTCGGTCGCTTCTTCTTACGCTTATTCGTAGGCGTAACACCTTTCTTTGTGATTTCTTTCGGTAAAATTGGGTCGGGGTTGTATCCGAGTCTGCCTTCTTTCCACGCTTGTCTTCGTTCACGTGGTGTTCGAGGTTCAAAGTAGTCAGGATTAGGAGGTTCATGGAGATACATGCGCTTAATTTCTGGCGCTTCGACTGTCCCGCGCAGCGTGCGTACATTTCCCGTATGAATAGCACGAATACGCCAAGTTTCACTATCCAAATCCATAAGAAACCCTGCTGTGTACTTGGTTTCCGCTGGAACCACTAACACATCAGAGGTGGAATCTTCACCGCGAGTTTTCGTGATTTTCACTCGAACCATGTCTGCACGAAGTGCCGAAGCCCGTGCGATTAAACCAGCTTCTGCGCTCTTCGCCATTTTACCCGTGGTCATTTCGATTTGGTTAATGCTCCACAATTTTTCATCATGACGGAACACATCTTCCAATTCAAGCATCTCATCAGCGTCAATTTCAATTGACTCCATGTACGAATGTGGTCCTTCGGTCAAGACAAATGGAATTTTCATGACGGGAGGTGGTCGGATGTGAACCGTCTGAACGTTCCCACATTCATCGCATTTCACCAAATAGTCAATACCTTTGCCTTTCACTTTTTCTCGTAAAATTTGGTGCCCAGTCACTTGTAAGCATGCCGGACACTCAACCGCATTATCGAGAATAATTTCATCCTCTTCGATGAAATCTTCGTCTCCGACATCCTCATCCACGGCTATCCCCGTTGAAGGCGCTGTATCTCTCCCGTTTGAAGCCACCGGCTCATCATCGGGGGAGAGAATTGAAGGAGGTCGACTGAAAGGCGTTACCATGTCGCAAGAACAAGGAGGCGATGGAGAGGTCGGAAAAGAAAACGTCCTCGCCCATTTACTCTCTGCAGATGGCTCTCGAAGCCGTGATGAACCAGAAATAGCGACTAACATAGGCATTCAACTTCAGCACATGGGATTGAATACTTGGTCAAGTTCTGTCCTGCGTCGTCTACGAGACGCTCTGGGTCGTCTTCGTCCATCAAACATCATTGAGGTTGGTGCAGGTATTGGGCACCGTAGTGCCTGGATTTACGACCTTTTCCAAACCGATGGATTTCAGCCTGAAACGTACCAACTCGTTGAAGATGGAGCTAAATTTGCCGTGATACTTCGTCGATTGATGCTTCGCCACGATGCTGAAGCATACACCACCATCGTTGTCGGAAACGTTGACGCATTGGTGGCCGAAACCAATGCATGGCAGGCTGCGTCGTCGACTGGAATTGAAGTTGGTAATCCACCACTTCGCTCCGGTGCTGATGCAATTATTGTGGACGGGCCGTCCGAAATCCGTAGCCGATATGTAGAACAGGTTCTTCCCTACATGGCCCCGAACGGTGTCTTGTTTACCGTTGAACCAGATATGCCCTTGGGTGATGTTGGCGAGGATGATGCTGATGGCCTTCTTTTGGTTGATGGATTCAATCACTGGATCGGTTTGATTGAAAAATCGAACACGACACATCATATTGCGTTCATGCCACTGTTTGGCGGTACGCTTGTAGCGATGACGCGTAAGTGATTACTGCTGGTTTGCAGCGTTAATGAGTTCTTTGATTTGAAGCAGCCCATACCCATAGTCATCATCGTGGTCGGTCTGTCCTTCAGCGGGAAGACTTGATTGTTGAATCCATTGCTTCACTTGTTGAATGTTGGCTTCGGAAGTCGAATTCGATAATTCAGGGTTGTTTTCAAGCAACAATGCCAGTGCACCAGTCACGTACACCGTTGCTGCACTGGTTCCGTACACCAGCGACCACGAACCTTGGTTATTGATGACGGCTACTGATTGAGCCGGAGCGACGACTTCAGGTTTCTTATTAGGGTCGGAACGTGGAAGCAAAAACGGTAGTAATCGACCGTTGTTATCTCCAGTGGAAGAACCCGACCAGTGGGTCCCGGATTGCGTCACTCCGCCGACACAAATGACATTTCGTACACTGCAAGGACTCGCAACATCCCCGTCATCGTCATCGCCTCCATCATTACCCGCAGCGGCGACGACAAATATTCCCTGATTTATGGCGTCGTTGGAAGCGTCTTCAGATGACCTTCCACCACCAAATGAAAACGGTAAAATTCCAGGCGCACCTCCGAGTGAAAGCGAAATGATGTCTGCACTATTTGCCGCACACCAATCTATGGCCTCTGCCACAACTTCATCACTGCCCGAACCATCTTGTGAGAGTGCTTTGGCAACAAGAAGTTCGACGTTTGGTGCAATACCTTTCATCCAACCATCAGCGACTAAAATCCCAGTCATACTGGTTCCGTGCCCCTCATCGTCGTAAGCGTCGGGCCGGTCTAGAACAAAATCTTTCCAAAGCGTGATGCCGAGGTTATCCAAATCCGGATGGTTTGGTTCTAATCCTGAATCAACGATGCAAACACGAACGCCTTTGCCAGTCAGTTCATCGTCATCAAATTGAACAAGATCTGCATAAATTTCTTGAGAATCCAAAGCCGAGTCAGCAGGTCTGTAGCCGACCAACCCGTTTTCGCCGAGAAAAATCCCTCCCACATACACGACAGCTGAAAGTAGAATCAACGTGAGCGATATCACTACAATACGTCGAACGATGACGATATCATGTTCGAGTGTTCTGTCATAGTCTGGAACGATGTAAGGAGGAGGTGTTTCAACACCATCCCAAACTGAACCCGTTTGGGTAATTTCATCGACTGCTTCGTTAACTTCGGCCATAGCAATCAACTGAATGCGTGCACTGCTTCTGCAAAGGTTTCAGCAAAGAGACGTGCATCCTCTTCGGTGTTGTAGAGGTAAGCAGATGCGCGCAATGAACCATTCAAATGGCCTTTAGAATTGAACCATGAATGAACGCAATGCTGCCCGCTTCGAACCATCACACCCGCAGCTTCGTCTAAGAGTAAAGCGATATCGTGAGGTTCGAGTTCATGCATGAGGACTGAACAGATACCGCCGCGCAGTCGAGCATCTTTGGGACCAATGATTTCAACACCAGGCAAGTCTTTGATTCCATCTGTCATAATGTGATTCAATCGAATCTCATGCTCATGCACTTCATCGAGATTAAATTGAGACAGATAATCGATGGCTTCTCCTGCGGCAATCATACCGGAAAAGTTTGCGAGACCTCCTTCAAATCTCTTCGGAGGTTTCGCCCATTCAATTGAATCATATGTTGCATTCGCTACCGTTTGGCCACCGGATTGAATTGTTCGAAGATTGTCCAAAAGTTCGTACCTTCCCCACAACGCTCCCATGCCAGAAGGACCACACATTTTGTGGATTGAAAGTGCTAAGAAATCGATGTCGAGTTCTTGAACATCAACGTTCATGTGGGGAGTGGATTGCGCCCCGTCTACGCACACCAATGCACCATGGTCATGCGCAATTGCAGCCACTTCCTTGATCGGAATTTCAACTCCATCGAGATTACCAATTTGACTCATGGATACCAGTTTTAATCGTCGACCGGCTTCACTGCATGCACGTTCAAATTCTTCTATATCGAACGTGTTGTTTTCGTGTGAGCGAACCACTCGATGGTCGACACCCTGTTCCTGTTCAAGTTGTAACCATGGAACGAGGTTTGAGTTGTGCTCTCTGTCGGATGTTAGGACGATGTCACCCTTCTCCCATGAAAGACCGTGGGCAACCTGGTTGAGGGAATGAGTTGCATTGCGTGTGAACACGATTTCACTCGAGGATTCCGCATTCAAGAAGCGTTGGAGTTTGATGCGCGACTCCATGGTTGAACGAGAGACACGGGTGCTGTATCGATGGACAGAACGCCCTCCACACCCGGGCGTTTTGGTGTAATAATCGTTGATGGCAGTTACGACAGAATCCGGTTTGAGCGTGACGCATGCATTGTCCAAATACGTCGGAGCTCCGTCCTCACGCAGTGTTGGGAAATCGTTTCGATATGTCTTAGGGTTCATCACCATGCCTCCGAATCTGAAATGAAGTCAAGTACCGGTGCATTGATTCCGCATTTTGGGCAATCGTACCGCGTCGGGATTGTGGTCGTGCACTGCGGACATTTTTTACCAGCTGTATCAAATCCAGTGCATCCCTCTGTCGGGCATGGCAACTGAATCTGGCCGAGCTTGTCTCGTACAATCGGAACAGCAGCCTCACACTCAGGGCATATAGACGCAGTCGAGGTAGTTGCTACGGTACTGTCTTGCATCTGACTCTCAGCACGCAATGCTGCTTTGGTTGTAACGCGAACATCCGTTCCAAGCATGCGATGAGGGTACCACACCATCATGAGGAATATTGGAAGTGAGAGGAGCCCAGTGATGATGTGAACAGAATAGCTGCCAATCCGTTCACCACCCCGTTCGGATACAAAATTTGCTCCAGACCACGCTGAGACGCTGATGAGGAAGAACCACGCCACACAAATCACACCCCAGCCCATCAGTGAATGTTCAGCCATTTCAGTTTCCATGACACGAACGTCCTCATGAACGTGGTATTCTTCAACGTGGAGGTCCCGAGTTTCGACGACTGCTTTACAAAAAAAGTAGATGAAAAATACAACTGTCAAGGTAACCAGTGTACCACCAAGCATGTCGGAAACAGATGCACCAACTGGGAAATTCATTTGATTCTGATGAAACATTAACTGGGCTATTACGATGGCATTCCAGAAGACCAGCAGCGAAATTGAATGGACGCGCATGATGGGAAACATACGAGCAATTTGTAATATGAACCAACCCCAAATCACTATGGAAACGAGCATTTGGAAGAATGCAAACCCACCGATGACTTCCAATCCTTGAATCCCAGTATCGTCTGGCGATCCACCTGAGAAAATTTCAGGCGAAACCGAACCGAGCAAGAAGGCTACTACACCCATTATCAGGGTCAGCCAGTACTGTTGATCCCATTCTTTGGCAGCGAGTTTCCCTTTGAATCTGAGTTCTGATTGAATTCGGTCAATTGATTCAGCGACGGGATGAAATTGGGCAAAATTGTAAAATGGTTTTACATCTCTTAGCCGAAGCGGTAATACATCGTGACTTTCGTCAACCAGTTCGGCAGTAACTGCCTGCTCCGACATACTCTACCGTAAACGCTCCACCTTTGAGTTCTTTCGCACGATTTGTCTTGCCTCCATGAGACTGTTCAAGGGTGAGCGTTAAACGGTGGAGTCCGGTCGATGAAGATAAGCCGAGATCGCATAGCCTGGTAGTGCGCGCGACTGGAAATCGCGTGGGCCTGTCCCTCGGGAGTTCAAATCTCTCTCTCGGCGCCTCAACATCTTTGAGCAGTGTGCATGCTGCGTCGCAGAGGAAGAGCCACCGGCGAGAATTGAACTCGCGACCTCCTCATTACCAATGAGGTGCTATACCGCTAAGCCACGGTGGCAGTAATGCTGGCGACAAACCGGTGTGATATAACCGCTTCGCGTGTTCTTTTCGACACCAAATTCGCTGCTTGGAACCAGAGTTTGCCTCAAAGGCTATAAGTCGTTTTTTACAAATCAAAAAATGGAGAAGGCAACTTCTCCGGATGGGATAATATGGAGCGAGAGCTAAACACGAAAGGGGAGATGCGCAAGCAAGTGCGAGATCTCCAGAGCCAAGTTGATGAATTGAAAGACCTCGTGAATACGTTATTGAGCGTTATTTGCGAAGAACCAGATGGGGTGCACAGCGGTTCAGCTCCGACCATTCCAGGTCAGCCGCCGAACAATTACTGCATGTAATCATCCTTTGATGACTGCAAGCGGGCTTAGTCGAACGACTGGTCGAGCAAGTCCCGCTTTGTGGGTCAAGTCAATGACCTCATCGACATCCTTGTAGGCGCTTGGGGCTTCCTCAGAGAGAACGTTCGGAGTCGATGCATGTATCCGAATTCCTTTCTGTTCAAGTTCGAGTTTGAGTGCTTTTCCATCTATGGTTTGCTTCGCTTTGGTACGTGAGAGTGCTCTTCCAGCACCGTGGCACGACGAACCAAAGGCTATGTTTTGACCCTGCTTTGGGCCTGCCATCAACCACGAACCAGTCCCCATATCTCCAGGAATCAACACCGGCTGTCCAAGAGAATGCTCCATCGACGCTAACTCTGGACTGTCTCCACTGAAGGCACGGGTTGCACCCTTTCGATGAACGCAACAAACACAAGACGACCCATGGATTGTATGTGTTTCCACTTTGGCAATGTTGTGAGATACATCGTACAAGGTCCGAGCTTCGCCATCAACTCCAAGTTCCAAACGGAGAACTTCTCGAAGCCTGTGCGCTAATGCACTTCGGTTTGCAAATGCAAAATTAGCTGCAGCATTCATGTCTCGGAAATAGGCCTGGCCTTCGTCAGAATGAAATGGGGCCGATGCGAGTTGTCGGTCTTGAATCTCAAAACCCCATTCTTCCTCTACCCAGACAGATCCGCGTTGCTTGTAACGTCGTTCTAATGCCCGTACATGGTCACTGCACACTTGGTGCCCGAGCCCTCTTGAACCGGAATGAATCATGGCGACAAGTTGCCCATCATACAACCCCCATGCTTCAGCAGTCTCCTTGTCGACGGTCTTTCCAACCGTTTGTAATTCTAAAAAGTGGTTACCACTGCCGAGAGTTCCAAGAGCTCGTAAGCCACGCTCTTTGGCTCGATGACTGATATCTGACCCCTCTGAATCAAGCACGCCGTTGGATTCGATATGCTTCAAATCCTCATCGTAACCAAACCCAAGTTCCGAGGCGGCTTGAGCGCCGCCGACTATGAGTTCATCTAATTGCGACGAAGTGATGGATAATCCACCCTTTCCTGATGCACCCGCAGGAACTCTTCCAGCGAGTCTTCCGGCCAATTTTTTTAGATTTGGAATGTCGCTTTCGGTCGCATCCAACGCAAGCATTCGAACACCGCAATTGATGTCAAAACCAACACCACCTGGCGAGACTGCACCACCGAGTTCTCCGTCATTGATATCGGTAGCAATCACGCCACCGATTGGTAACCCATAGCCAAAATGCCAGTCAGCCATACCCCATGCTTCACCGACAATCCCAGGTAGGCTTGCAGCATTGATGAGTTGCTCAGGACCTCTGTCATCTGCATGATTGTCCAGATGCTGACGGTCTGTAATCAACCGTGCATCGACTTTCATCGACCCGTGCGCCTTGATGCGCATGGTGCCATCATCGAGTGACGATAGATACTTGCGCCAGTCTTCGGTCATGCCTGCTGCTTGTGGGGTTTACCTTTGAGCATTGTTCTCGTTTTCATGTAGAGATGACCCACAAGGTTTGAAGGCTGGTGGGCAGTGGAATGTATGTTCCCTTCGGGAGGTATGTCACATGGGATTGCCACCAATTGATTTAGCCGTTTTTCGAAACGAGGGGTACAGCCGTAAGAAATGCCGTATTACGGACTTGTGGTTTTGGACGACAGATCCAGTTCGGGAAACCTGTGGTGATACGACTGAGGATGAATACACGTTCATCGGAGCACCGCTCATCGAAGGCTATCCAATGCGAGGAAAAGCATTGAAGGACGCTATGCGAGAATCATTTCTTCAGTTCTTCGAGCGTGTCAACCATACACGTATTCACCCCTATCCCGTCTTAGCACGTTGGCGAGACGATATCCACTTGACCATCGCATCAATTGCAGATTTCCAACCGCATGTCACATCGGGAGAGGTAGAACCTCCGGCGAATCCGTTGACGATATCACAGCCGTGTATCCGTCTGACGGATGTAGACGCTGTCGGCCGCTCAGGCCGTCACCTGACTACGTTTGAAATGATGGCACATCACGCATTCAACCGCCCACAGGAAGGTAAGTTGTATTATTGGATGGAAGAATGTGTTCAATACTGCCATGACTTGATGACTGGAACCTTTGGAATCGACACTTCAGAAATCACCTATGTTGAGAACCCATGGTCAGGTGGGGGCAATGCTGGCGCAGCGGTTGAAGTCATTGTTGGTGGACTTGAACTCGCAACCCTCGTGTTCATGAACTTAGAAGAACATCCTGAGGGGGACATCGAACTCAAAGGTGACTTCTACAGGGAAATGCCGCTTCAAATCATTGACACGGGGTATGGATTGGAACGCTTTTGCTGGGCTGCAGCCGGGACACCTACGATTTACGAGGCAATTTATCCAGAGACGGTAGCTTGGCTCAAAGAATTGGCTGGTTTTGAATCGATTACTTCGAAGTGGCCGTCGCTTAACCTCAACAAGCTACTGGGTGAAATGAGTCGTCTCAACGGTATCATGAACATCGAGCCGGGCGTAGATGCTGAAGAACTACGTTCTACGTTCATTCGTAGACTTTCGGAACGTGGAGTTACGGTTACAGTGGAACAATTTTCTGCAGTTACAGAACCGTTATCGAAGATTTATGCTATTCCCGATCATCTCCATGCTCTTTCGAACATGCTCGGTGACGGACTTGTTCCCTCGAATGCGAAAGCGGGGTACCTTGCTCGAATGCTCGCCCGCAGAACTCTTCGGCTTCGAGACGACCTCGGTCTGAAAGTCTCACTGGCAGAACTCGGTCGGCATCACTTGGAAGTCAATCTCGCTGGTCAGACAATGAAGCAGTCCCCAGATGGAATTCTTGGAATTCTTCAACTGGAAGAAGAACGCTACGGCGAAATGATTCGTAAAGGTGGTAACGTGATTGTAACCCAGTTACAGCACTTTGCAAAAGACGTTGAAACGATACCCGATGAAGTGTTGTTCCAACTCAATGATTCACATGGTTTGGCTCCTGATACGGTTGTCAATTTGGCTCGTTCTGCCGGTTGGAATAACGTACAAGTTCGAACTGGATTTGCCGCTGAGATGGCTGAACGGCACGCACGAATAGCCAAAAAAGCCGCTCAAAGTGTTGAAGCTAAAACCATCGTTGAAGTGATGGATAACATTCCAACAACTGTGCCGCTTTATTACGACGATGTGCAACAGAAAGAATTCGATGCAAGCGTCCTTTCCTGCCATCCGCTCATCGGTGATGACCATCCTGCTGGGGCTACACACGGTGTGGTGTTGGACAAGACGTGTTTTTACCCCGAAGGTGGCGGCCAAGAAGGCGATTACGGTTCGCTTTCCACCGATTCAGTTCATCACCAAATTCTCAACACACGTAAACAGGGCCAACACATCATTCACCTCACTTCTGGTCCATTCGAGATTGGTGATTTAGTTCATGGTCGATTGGATTGGAATCGTCGAAAGCAATTGATGGATCATCATACATCTGTCCACATTGTAGGAGGCGCTGCTCGTCGAATTCTCGGCCCGCACATTTACCAAGCTGGTTCAAACAAGTCGATTGAATCTGGTCGTCTTGACATTACGCATTTCCGTCGTCTTGGGCGAGATGATCTCGATGCGATTGAAGGGATTGCTAACGATGTTCTCGGTAAGATTCAACGTACAGAAAAGACGGAATTGAACCGTAAAGATGCCGATAAGAAGTACGGATTTGACTTGTACCAAGGAGGTGCTCCGAAAGGAAATTCAATCCGTATTTTACGAATCGCAGACCACGATATCCAAGCATGTGGTGGAACGCACCACGACGAACTTGGCCAGATTGGTTCCATCCGAGTCATTCGCTCTTCAGCCGTTCAAGATGGAGTTGAACGCCTCCACATCGTTGCGGGTCAGGCAGCGCTGGACTATGCTCGTGAGCAAGATGAATTGCTTCGAAAGGCCAGTGATGTTTACGGGATACCAGTTTCAGAACTACCCAAAACAACCGAGCGTTTCTACAATGAATGGAAAGACCAACGTAAGCAAATCCAGCAATTGGAAGCTGAAATTGTTCGTTTGCGAACGCAGGGCGGCGGTGATGACTCTCACGATATTGACGGCGTTCGAATCGTAGTCATGGAAGTCACGGGCGACCTGAAAAAGATGACCAAGATGCTCAAGGAATTGACGCTTGATGCATCTACGCCAACCCTTGCCGTACTCGGTTCTCGAGAAGGTGGCGGGAAGTTAATGATTGCAGTCACTGAAAACACCGCCGCATCTGAGCGTTACAATGCCGTAGATTTACTTCGTGCGATAGCGCATCATATCAACGGTGGAGGTGGGGGTCGTCCCACTCTGGCTCAAGGCGGAGGGTCTAATCCCGACGGATTAAACGATGCATTGACCGCTGCGCGAACGAGTCTCGGTCTTTGATCACAAAGTCCGCAGTGCCTCGCTGTCAAAATGTGATACTGCTGCCTCAATAGCATCTTTTGGGGAGAACCATTTCACTTCCGAAATTTCTTCTGTTTGCAAACGAAGTTCGTCGAAGTTGCCGTTCCATTTCGAACGGTATGTAAACGATACGAATGAGATTCCTTCATCGGTGAATATTTTTTGGGTGACCACAGGCTCGCTGTTCTCAAGGATGAGACTTAATCCAAGTTCTTCGAACGTCTCGCGAACACAGCCGGTGCTTGGATGCTCATCATGATCCATGTAGCCGCCAGGTAGCGTCCAAAATCCATGGAAATGTCCACGTTCTACCTTTCCCATGAGCACTTCTCCTGCATCGTTGCAGATCATGACCTTTGAAACAAGTCGGTGCAGCGAACGGTAAATTGCTTCTCGTGCTACTGGGTCAACCGAATTATCAGCAATGAGGGCATCTTTCCAAGCCCAATGCTTTGGCCATTCGATTTTTGGGTATCCCTTGAGCACACAATGTACCATCGTTCCGAAAACAATTCGAGTTTCACGGATTTTCTTCCACTCTATCCCCAGCGCGTCAACTTCTGCTGGGGTAGGGAAACGCAATACTTGGTCAGCCGAAGTTCTACCAGCGATAGGAATCAGGGGTCCGTGACCGTTTTGATCAACAAGTAAGACCTTTCCATCGTGTTCCAAGTGGACCACTTCAGTAGGCTGCATGACAATGCGTCTTAGGCGTGTCTCATCAATGCTCGCACGCACAGTACAGGAAAGGATTCAATCGTATTGTTCAAGTACATGTGCGGTATCGTAATTTCATGTACTTTGAACAACTCAATGCGACTGGGTGGGCCAAGACCTACCTGCTTATCGATGAAGAATCTTCTTCGGCTCTTCTCATCGACCCAGTGTATGATTTCATGGGTACGTACCTTGAAGTTATAGAATCCAAAGGTGCTACGTTGAAGTATGCTCTGGCGACCCACACTCACGCAGACCACATTACGGCCTGTTATTCACTTCGCGAAACAACTGGGTGTGACTATGTCATGTGGCATTCTACTGCATGTCTTGGCGTCTCGAAGTACCTCAGCGAAGGTGAAGCAGTGGCGCTTGGAACGTTTTCCCTGAAGGCTCACCACGTTCCCGGTCACACCAACGATCACATGCTCATCGAAACTCCAATGCAC
This sequence comes from Euryarchaeota archaeon UBA88, assembly GCA_002499545.1. Taxonomy (GTDB): domain Archaea; phylum Thermoplasmatota; class Poseidoniia; order Poseidoniales; family Poseidoniaceae; genus MGIIa-L1. The sequence goes on along the minus strand of DAME01000025.1, from coordinate 46,532 downwards.
CTCTTCACTGGTGACTTCCTGTTCACTGGTAAAGGGGGCGTAGGACGAGATGACCTCCCGAGCGGTCGCCTTCAGGACCATTGGGATTCTCTCAAGAAATTGAAAGAACTTGACGGCCACCTACTCGTCTGCACTGGCCACGACCCCCCGGGCACTGAAATGCAAACCCTGGACTGGAACCGTGAACACAATCCAGTACTTTCTATGGCTTCCTTCCCAGAGTTTGAGGCTTGGCAAAACGAAGTGACTGCCGGGTTAGGTTCGGTTTCTAAAATAAAAACAGCGTTACCTGCAAACCTTTTCGGTGAAATACCAGAAGTCATCCCGTGGGAAATGAGTTCATAGAGGATTGTCGGGTATTTTCCCTCGATGCTCGCTTGAAGGCAACTCCTGTAAATCTGCGAAACTTAACTGTTCGACTGGCGCCTCCAGCATCCTGTTCATTCGTTCACCCATTGCCATTCTTACGTGAAATTCAATTCGTCCCTTGGTCCGAGTCAGGTCATAGGAGAGGGGATTGAGTTGCTCAATGACTTGCTCACTGAACTGAACACGTACAGTTGAACCACGCCAAATAGAATAACCCCAGCGGAATGAAATTCCTACCACGGCTGCTCCATACAAGATACAGAGTACAGTCGCGGCAAATAAGACGGCGTTCCCATCTCTTGCCTCATCCAAGAGGTTTCGAGCTGTGAGGAACAGTAATCCAATTCCTACCAAGGGCTTGAGGATACTTTCCAACCACTGGTCGACAGGTACTAATCGACCCTTGGATGGGTCAACAAATACCAAGTCGGCCTCAAATGCTGCGTTCAATACACCCAGTAATCCGAGCAGTATGATGTACAGACCCGATGAAAAGATGATCTCAAGCCCCCATGACTCAAGGTTCAACGTCCAGTGAACGATGAGCCATGCAAAGAGTCCAAGAAACGCTCCTTGCGGTACGTGATTAAAATGAGTGACATGCTGTGAAAACTCATTCATCTTGGCCTTTTGTTCGGTCAATCCTCTGTACGGTTTTGGGATGTGAATGATTTGCCAGTGCATCATCTTCTCGATGGATTTGAGAGCAAATACCAACACTCCTCGACGAATCAGTATGATTTCGATGACCAGTAATATTGGGAATCCAATCAGGATTACGGGGAGCGCCATGATGACGGCGAGTGGAAATATGATAATCGCTGGCAACAAGAGAAAGTGCGATACAGTCAGTGGATGGAACAAGTCCGCTTCGATTAAACGTTGATGACTTGGACGAATGTGAAGGCTTCGGGAGATATCATCAAGGGTTGCCCTGAACGGTGCAACCTGGCGCCCTGCATCGATTATTTGCAATACAGTGCTGCGATACTGTGATGCTTCGTGCCCCACCCCAATGAAAAATCGCCATGCGATTTTCATCGGGACCGCTAGCAACAACGGGATGGACAACAACCCCGCCGCCCAAATCAGTGCATTGGTATCGATAGCGGACATTGACCTCAACTATGCCAAACCGTTGGGGTGTTTCAAACATCGGGTAGTTTCAACTCCGTAGGCTAAGGTTGATGTCCTTCGGAGCCACATTAGGATACATGGCGAGGATTGCGGTCACGGACGGGATGGCAAACGATGCGATTGCATTGTTGGAAAAAGCGGGGCATGAAGTGGTTTCACAATTCATTGAACCAGCGGATCTTCGTGCAGGTGCTCTTGCGGATTTTGATGCAATTATCGTTCGAAGTGCTACCAAACTTCCAGCCGATATTATCCAGCAGTCGGGTCGTCGTCTCAAGGTGATTGGCAGAGCAGGGGTCGGCGTTGATAACATCGATTTACAGGCAGCTGCAGATGCGAATATACCCGTCGTCAACGCACCAAGAGCATCAACGCAATCCGTTATCGAATTGACGATTGGTCATTTGCTTGCATGTATTCGCCACATTCCACGTTCGGACAGGGGTATGCGTGAAGGAAAGTGGGAAAAGAAAGCCATGAAGGGAACTGAATTGCAGGGGAAAAACCTAGGTCTAATCGGATTTGGACGTATCGCCCAAGGCGTTGGCTCTGTTGCCCAGTTGCTTGGAATGGAAGTGCACACCTACGACCCGTACCTTCCACCGAAGGTTGCCAAAGCCCAGAATACGACGCTTCACAAGAAAGTCGATAGCTTGTTCCAAGCGTGCACACACATTTCGGTTCACTGCAATTATAATCAAGAAACCCACCATCTGGTGAACGCTGAACGTATGTCTTTGATGCCGGGTAAGTCCATCGATGGAATCAAGTGTGGTAACCACATTGTGAACTGTGCTCGAGGCGGTATTGTCGACGAAGATGCGCTGTTGGAAGCGCTTCGTTCTGGTCAAATCACATCTGCAGCGTTGGATGTATTTGAAACTGAACCTGTCCCAAAAGGAAATGAGTTGGTGCAGCACCCCCACTTCCACGGTACACCGCACATCGGAGCGGCCACTCTTGAAGCACAAGCACGCGTTGGACGAGATATTGCGAGTGCTGTTATGACGGTTCTCAAAGGCGGTAAAGCCGACACTACCGTTAATTCACATTTACTTTAATCACGCCCTTCGCGCAGATTTGAGGGTCTACTGAACACTTGTCGGCCTTACGCGTGAAATCTGCGATATGCATCTACAATCATCGACGTTGAATGGCCGAATTCCATCACGCCTTTTCGCACTTGAAGAGCTTCCAATGGAGTTTCCTGCCGCAGAACGGCTCGTGTACCTCACACCTTCAGTCGAAGTCTCAGTGTCTGAAGAATACATCAACTTCAAGCACCTCAGGCACTATTCTCATACCATGACGGATGAAAGTGTTGATGCCATCCGTACTCCGCCTCACTCCACGGGTGAACGGATTATTATCCACTGTGACCTTGATGCTTTTTTCGCGGCAGTCGAAGTTCTGCACCACGACCTTGACCCGGAAAAACCTCTCATCATTGGTTCAGATCCTCAAGCAGGGAGAGGGCGCGGCATCGTCTCGACATGCAATTACGCCGCTCGAAAATTCGGAATACATTCTGCAATGCCAATCAGTGAGGCGTGGCGACGATGCCCAGGTCATCCGTTTGGACCCGGTCATTACATCCGTGGCAGTCGTGGTTTGTACAGCCGTGCATCTCGAAAAGTCATGGAAATACTGCTTGAACCAGCAGAATTCTTTGAAAAAGCCAGCATTGATGAGGCGTATCTCGATGTAACTGACCATGTTGCTGGTGATTGGGATGCTGCCTATGCACTGTGCCGTTCACTTCAAACAACCATCGAAGAAGAGGTCGGTCTTACCGCATCGTTTGGTATTGCACCAACGCGAATTCTTGCGAAAATGTCGAGTGAGGTGAACAAGCCGAAAGGAATTTTCAGGATATTACCCGATGAAATCGTCGATTTCTTTCATCACCGCTCTCTTCGAGATGTTCCGGGCATTGGGCCAAAGCGTGCTACGCAGTTAGCAGAATGGGGTCTGACGACGGTCGATGAAGCCTATGAACTGGGTGAATTGGCGCTTGGTCGCATGGCTGGTGAACGCTTTGCTTCTTGGCTTATCCGCGTTGTCGATGGAGCGACAAGTACCGAAGTCAGTCCACTTCGAAGCCGTAAATCGATCGGTAAAGAACGGACTTTTTCCCAAGACCAGACCGACCATGAAGCGGTTCTTGACGTCCTTCGCTCACTGACTCAACGGGTTCTCAAACGTTCGAAAGACATGGGAGTTTCAGGGCGTTTGGCAGAGGTGAAAATACGCTACACTGGATTTGAGACGCACACCCACGGTCGCTCGATACCCGTTGCGATGGATGAACCCGATGTATTCTTGCGACTTGCTGAGCACCTTTTTGCAACGAATGTGCAACACAATCGAAGTTTACGGCTAATCGGTTTTCGATTGGGCCAACTGGACATGCCACCAACTCGTCAAGCAGTTTTACTGCTTGAAGAAGAGTGATCATTCCAAGTGATGCATGCGTGTGAGAATTGCCGTGAAGTCAACAAGTTCAGCAGGGATGGAGATTCCACTGATTGGTTGGTTCAACGAAATCCCTTGCTCCTTCTTGGTGTTCCACGTATCACCATTGAAACTCTGAATGGCGCCGGAGAGTTCACGAAGTGCATCACCTCGAGGTGATTCAACATCCGTGAGAGGATGAGCAGCAGCGGGAAATGTATCGACATCAACAGCAGACATACCGTACACGGTACTGGAGATGTGGTGCGTGAAGAACGGACAGACAGGGGAAAACGCAGACATGAAATCACGAACGATACGGTGCAATGTCCAAGCAGCAGACTGGTCACCATCGTACAAGCGAGATTTGACCATTTCAAGATAGTGACTCGGCAAAACTCCAGTCCCGAATGTCTTCAATGCTTGAGTTGCGGAGTAAATGTCAAGCGCTTGCCAGGCTGAAGAAACCGTCTCCATTGTGGATTGGAACTCAGCTAAAATCCATTCGTCTTCAATGGCCAAGTGTTCAGGTGATTGATCGAGGTCTACCGGGACTTCAAACTGTGATGCGAACCGAGCAACGTTGAACAACTTCGTTAGAACACCGAAGTACTTCTTCTCGATTTCTTCAGGGTTGATATGGAAATCATCGCCCACCTGGGCATCACACGCCTTCCATAATCTGAAGCACTCGCTTCCAATTTTATTGGCTCGAAGGCTGACAGACTTTTCTGGCCCTCTCACTTTCCACGAACCAGTTCGTCCACCTGCACCGCATTCAAGCACGGAGTCAGCATCAATTCCATTGCCCAGCGACTTGCTCATTTTCCGGCCCCATGGGTCCATGCCTAAGCCATCGATCCATACATGCTTGAAGCCGGGCTTATCAAGCAGAAGATTTGATTTGAGTAGAGTGTAGTACAACCAAGTGCGAACAATCTCCTTTCCTTGTGGACGCAGTGCAGTTGGGAATGCTTTTTCAAACACTTCTGGTTGATTCAAGTAACCGCTAACGAACAGATTTGAATTGGATGAATCCATCCAGGTGTCGAAGACCTTTTCTTCGCCGACGAGTGTTCCAAGAGAATCTTGAAGCTCGTCATAGCTGCCAAGTTCTTGACGTGTTTCTCGATCGAGAACATGGCTTCCGGCAGGTGGTGCTTGGCACCACGGTTGAACATAGGTTCCGGCGGGGGGGACGATGATTTTTGAAGCATCTTCGCTGTACCAGATAGGGATTTCAGTATGGTACCACCGGCGCCGAGATATTGGCCAGTCAATGCTAATATTATCCATCCAATCAAGCAAAAATTGTCTGTTGCGAGGTGGGTGGAATTCAATTTCTTCAATGTGCTCTTTCATGCGGTCTTGCGCATCAGTTTGTTGCACATACCATTCCTTGAGCAAGATGATTTCAACGGGATTCTTTCCCCGCTCTGAAACTGGGATTTCTTGCTCGCGTTCCACGACTTGTACGAGAGCTCCTGCATTTTCCAAGTACGCTGTGGCAGCTTTACGTGCTTCGTACACTTTCATTTCCGCAAAGGGACCAGCAAGGTCGGTCATTTTACCTTCGAGGTTGATTGCTTGGAAGGGGGTAAGACCAAGTTCACGGAAGACCGCAACATCGTTTTGATCCCCGAATGAACACACCATTAAAATTCCCGAACCGAATTCGGATTTAACCGATGGATGGGTTTGGATTTTCACTGAAGTACTTCGCCCCACCACGGGAAGAGGCAACTTCACAGTTTTTCCAATGAGGTGCGTATACCGTTCATCGTCAGGATGAACCACGACAACCCCGCAAGCGCAAATTAATTCCGGTCGGGTTGTAGAAATAACAAGTTCAGTTCCGTCATCACATGTCCACATTACATCGATTAATTTGGTTTTTCGAGACTGGCGTTCAACTTCCGCATCTGCAATTGTCGTACCTTCTACCGGGTCGTAGATATTCGGCCGCAGGTCTTCAACAATTGCGCCTTTTTTGAACAATTCAATAAAGATGGACTGCGTAACTGTTCGGTATTCGGGAGAATCGGTGAGGTATTCACGGTCATAATCGCAAGAAAGGCCCACTCTACGGGCGGTTTTTCTCATTGCTTGGGTGAATGTTTCAATTGTTTCTTCGCACAGTTTCAAGAACTCTGCACGGTCATAGGTTTTCATTTTACGTTTGGTATTTTTTTCCACAGTGAATTCAATGTTGATGCCGTTTCGATCAACACCCCATGGGAAGTAGACTTCCTTCCCGAGTAGGCGTTGGGAACGAGCGATAACGTCAATCATCGAGTATTGTGCTACCGCTCCAATATGCCAGGTTCCCGACGGATATGGTGGCGGTGTGTCAATCACAAAAATTTCCTTTCCACTGTCAGGATTGAAAGCGTATCGCTGGGCGTATACTTGCGGGTTTTCACCGTGCGCTTCTTGAATTTTCTTTTCAAGGTCAATTGACCAGCGCTTGTCGTTTAATATTGGGTCTGGCATGTGCCTCAACTCGCCCCGTACTTGTGAACAGCACGGGTCTAACGGGCGCTAAGAACGACCACCTTTGAACCCAACGGATGACTTTTGATTCATGAATGCGAATCGTTCCGCAAGCGGACACCGGATAGATAGGGCTTTGAAGTGAATTCATTTCCAACAAAGAGAGGGCGATGTATGTCGACAGATGAAGCATCGAATTCCCCTTCGGATTCCAATCCAAAAACGGGTCCAGAGAACATGTCGTCTCGGGTATCGAATTTAGCCCAATATGGTAAAAAACAAATTCGTACCAGTGCTGTAGACCTTTCAGCTCGAGTCAAGGAATTCAAGCCCAAAGATGCAATTGACGCAGTTTTGGACGCTCCAGTTCGATTCAAGCGAGAGTGGCAGAAACATGGAGCAACCGGTGCAATTACCCGTTACCCTCTACCAACCGTCATACTTTTTTTGATGCTCACTGCCTTTTTCGTTGGGCAGTCTGGATTCTTTGACCGCTATCTCACTCAATTTGATGACGATGTCAACAATCCCGCACTGAACGTTAACGGGGACTTAGAAGTGTATCTTCCTGAGGGAAGTGAAGTTGGAGCGTTGCTTGGGGAGGTTGAGCAAGACTGGTCGACGAACGTCATGGTGGTTTACATTGAATCATTTGGTGGGCGCAATATCACCGACCAACGTATTTTACAAGAAATCAGTTATGTTGAGACTATTCTCAATCCGAAACTCTCGTATGTTGGCGAAGTGAGCCCGGGGGTTGAGGATGACGTCATTTACATCCTTTCTATATCGACCGTTCTAAAGGAAGTGAACTCCAGTGCTCCTCGTGTGCGTACTGCGTTTGTTGACCAAATTGCACAACTTGGATGTGGAGCATCAGAGGATTGCTTAACTGAACAAATGGGCGATGCGCTGAATGAACTGCTGGATAATACAACCGCTGCACTCGAAGGCGGCTATGACATTCCATCACAGACCACCATTGATTTGGTGATTGGCGAGATGTACGACGACGATGGTTCACCGACACCGGGTCTCGATAAATTGGCACGCGACATCAACGGTTCTGAAGATGATTCGCCTGATGGACTTCTCGACCGTGCGATAATGGCAGTCGCTGTCCGAGAGGACAAAGATGCGAAGGAGATTATCCTCACAACGCAGGAACTTCTCGATCAGATTTCCAAAGAGGAACGTGCATGTGAGTTCGATACAAATGGAAATCCAGCCGGCCCAGAGCGCTGTACGTGGTCGGATTTGGGTCTAAGTATGACCCTCACAGGTCCTGTACCAATCACGAATGCAGTTACAGAGTTTTCATTCCGCTTGTTCTGGGAGATTTTCCCTCTTGCCGTCGTATTGGTGGCCATTGGACTCTTCGTATTCCACTGTGACTTTTTCCAAGCAGGTTTGACGGGTATTCGACCACTCCAGGGATTGAAAGTTGTTATCATCGCAGGATTGCCGACTTTATGTGCTGTCTTTTGGACACTTGGCATCATTGGTTGGACGAATTATGAGGTGACCATGACGGTTATCATTGTCGGGCCGATTCTGTTAGCGCTTGGCGTTTCGTACGGTCTCCATATTACCAATCGATATGCGGAAGAAGGTGGAACCAAATCAGAAAAAATGCGTGGTGCTCTTTCCTCAACCGGTCGAGCAGTTTTCTTATCTGCTGTGACTACGGTCATTGGTTTTATTTCGCTGGTATTCACTCCAATGGCTCCCATTCAGACAGTTGGAATCGCACTTTCAGGCGGTATTGTTGTCGTCTACATATTGACAATGTTCATGGTTCCAAATCTCACGCTGTTGTTGGACCTTCGGAAACCGAAACATCCTCCACTCAAAGTTTTCGAAACCCTCGTTCAAGCTCCTGTAAAGTACAACAAAGCCGTCATCGGTGTGTTTGCCGTTCTGATCCTCTTCTCTGCAACAATTGGTCAGGCCAATGTAGAGGAGAACATCGACATGCTTGGAATGGCACCTGAAGGAGAACCCTCGGTCATCAAGATGAAGCAGTACAGCGACGAATTTGAATCCGGACAGTTAGGAATGGTTCTAATTAAAGCCAACCTTACGGGGGTGACCTCGCTTGAAGCAAGTCAGCAGGACCCAGCACAGAATTTGCAGGCGATTGATTCTCTTGAGGGATTGCTCAACGGTGTAGATAATACGACTGCTGTATCGATTGTATTTTTGATGAAATCAGCCGGTATCGCTCCAACGGTATCGGGTGCTGGGCTCAACGAATTTGTCCAGGCCATACCCGGTTTGCCCGAGGATATCAAGGATACTGCGGCAGTACTACTCGACAACTCCCTCACACAGGATGCATCATTCTGGGACTTGCTAACCTCCCCGGGTTCGTATGGCCTTCCTGCTTCGCGGCAGTCTGAGATTTTCCTCTTAAACGTGTTTTACTCATCGATTACTGATGAAACTCGAGAAATTTTCATCAGCGAGGATTACGATCGAAGTTTGATTTACGTTGATATGCCATATCTACCGGTTGCAGACACGTCGCAAAGCGTCGATGAAATCAACAAGTACACTGCAACATTTGTAGGAAACAGTGACCCGGGTAATGAAGCAACCAAACTCACTGGTGTAGCTTCAACTTCAATTGAAGTGAACACGCTGATCGTTAGTTCACAGTGGACTTCACTTGGTTTCGCACTCATCTTAACACTGATTACTCTGGCAATTGTTTTCAAGGACATCAAATACTCCATATGGACCACTTCCCCCGTTATAGCGACCGTTGCAATGCAGTGGCTCGTTATGTGGCAACTCGATGTACCGCTTTCACTGGTAACGGTTATGATTGGGTCGATTTTGGTTGGTGTGGGTGTCGATTTCTCGATTCACATAGCGAACCGCATACGCGAACTAGGTGGAGGAATCGAAGCCATTCGTAGCGCAGCCATTGGCACGGGAATGTCGTTGTTTGAGGCTGCAGTGGTAACGACGCTGGGTATGCTAACAGCGTACAATATTCCTATTCCGGAAATCAAACCGTTCATCACAGTCATATTGATTCTCTTGTGGGTTGCTGCTGCTAGTGCGTTAATTTTGCTCCCAGCAATTTTCGTGACGCTTGAAAAAGCGGGTCTGGGGGCTGTCAGCGGTCGCAATGCTATGGCAAAGCGGCTCGGTCTCGGCAAACCAAAATCGATTGATATCGATGTTTTAGATGCTGCCTTGATGGATGAAGTTGTTGATGCTTGGTAAGTAAGTTTCATTGGCTGTTTCTTTTTGCCTACTGCATGGACAAGTACTGGTTGATGAAATCGGAACCCCACGTGTACCCTTTTGAGCAACTCGTGGCTGACGGCTCTACCCACTGGGATGGAGTGAGAAATTATCAGGCACGCAACATGATGCGCGACGACATGAAGAAAGGAGATTTGGTCTTGTTCTATCACTCAAACTTCAAGCCACCGCACATCGCAGGAATCGCACGAGTGAGTCGCGAAGGCTATGCCGATCACACTGCGCAAGACCCTTCATCGAATTACTTCGACCCGAAAGCAACACCTGAAAACCCTCGATGGATGATGGTCGATATCGAGGCAGTTGCGGAACTCCCAACCATTGTTTCGCTAGAAGAAGTTCGCAACAATCCGGCTTGTGAAAACATGTTGTTGATTCGAAAGGGTCAGAGACTCTCCGTACAGCCCGTTGAGGAATCTGATTTCGATACCGTTTTGGCAATGGGCGGACTTTCTCGCAGTGATTTGCCGTAAGGTCAATGTTCAAGTGAAACAACGATAACAGAAAATTGGTGAGCCCATGGAAAAGCAAATCCCCGTTGCGTCCCGCGCATCAAACATCGAATACGCAATAAGGGATGTTGTGGTTCCGGCTGCGATACTGGAGGAACAAGGACACCAAATATTGAAACTCAATATTGGTGATCCTAGCGCTTATCCGGGTCTTCCCACTCCTCAACACATGGTCGATGCGTATGTCCATGCACTGCAGAAAGGAATGAATGGTTATTCTCCATCGTATGGTTTGCCTGAACTTCGTAAAGCGATTGCACGTGATGAAGTTCAGAAGGGGTGGGATGCGAAGGATTCAGATGTTTATGTGTGTCATGGAGTCACTGAAGCACTCCAGATTGTCTTTGCCTCAATTCTCAACCAAGGCGATACAGTACTCGCACCAGGTCCGCACTACCCACCCTACATGGCTTATCCACAAATGTATGGTGCCACGACCGTCGAGTACAAACTCAAACCCGATGACGGATGGAAATTGGATATCGACGACATTGAATCAAAAATGAATGATTCAGTTCGGTTATTGGTTCTCATCAATCCAAACAATCCCTGCGGTAGTGTTGCTGGTGCAGAAGAGGTCAACAGAGTACTGGCGATAGCGGAACGATGGCCTAACTGCATCGTTGTGGCTGATGAAATATACGATGGACTTGATTTCACAGGTGAACATGTCAGCATTGCAAGCCTTTCATCAAGCGTGCCGGTGTTCGTTCTGAACGGCGTCTCCAAGGTGTTCTACGCCCCAGGTTGGCGTATTGGATATCTTGCCATTCACGACCCTACGAATCGTTTAATCGAGGTCCGGGATGGAATTGAACGTTTACTGCGTTCACGGTTGTGTGCTTCGACTCCAGCCCAATACGGCTATCTTGCTGGACTTGAGTCCGACCGGTCGTGGATGGCCGCATATTCGAGCAAAGTGGTAGCGCAACGAAACCTCTGCATTGAGCGAATTTCTTCTATTGAAGGTATTGAGGTGGAATCTTCGGGTGGTGCATTCTACATGTTCGTTCGACTAACAGATCCTAAGTGGGCTGATAACGATAAGAAATTCGTTCTCGAACTCTTGCATGAAGAGCACGTATTATTCGTCCACGGAAGTGGATTTTCACCTACCTTGGGTAAGGGCCATTTCCGCCTCGTATACCTACCAGAAATCAACGTTTTAAACGATGCCTTTGACCGTGTTGAGCGTTTCCTGCTACGTCATCGCTCAGCTTAATTATAGAACCATTTCATCGATGACTTGATGTTCTTGGCGCGAATCGAGCAACATGGGCAACGGAGTTCGCAGATTTCGAGTCGTCCTCCTAACAACATTTTTTTCTCTTTTCTTCCTTCACACCGTTTCGGCTAATGAAGTTGCAGATGTTAGTGCACTCGAGCCAGAATACTTTTTCCCTCTGTTGGTTGCTATCTGCATTGCAATTCCAGTTTGGCGCTGGTTCATTCCAAGCCAGCTAGCGAACCTTCAAGTCGCCTTCGAGATCGATGATGACTTATACGAAGTTCATCGTATTACGGGTAGCGCATCTGACGCTCGTAATCTGTTAAAAGAAGGTTCAGTGACGATTGGAATAGGCCTGTACATGATGGGGATGACGGGTGTTCTTCTCTTGATTACAGAACTTTTATTTGACCCGGAAATCTACTTCAAACCGAACCTTTACATCATTGGAATTTTGATTGCAATTCCTGTTCTCATTTCGCCATGGGAAACTCTCAATGCCCAGCTCTTGGGCATGAGTAAATCGAAAGTCAAGAGTCAAAGAATAACTAATTTCCTACGTCGAATCATCACAATGGCGCTTCTTGTTGGTGCTACGTTTGCTACTCTTCTGTACGGACTTCAAACAACAGGGGACGGGACACTAACTCCGATTTGGCTTGCAGCAGGTATGTTGACATTCATGGCACCAACCATCATGGCGTACGGAAGAATCATGGGAGCTTCTTGGAATATGCTGCTAATCAATAAATGGAGAACTTCCAATGGTAGACCAAATCCGATTGATCCGAACAAGCCAGGTTTCTTGAACCGATTGTTTTCACTGATTTTAGTACTCTTTTTGCTGACGATGCCAATCACCGCCCTCAACGGTATTGTCACGGTGTTTTACGTCTTATTTAACAGGCCAGAAAATGCCGAAGAAGTGCTGAATTTTGGCGGCATCATTGGTCATTCAATCTACCAGAGAATTGACATCATTTCTGAACTTCTCTTCCACTGGCAGTTCATCAAATCCCTCCCACAATTTTTATCGCTCTATCTTTCCATGAACATTGCAATTGTAGGGCTTGCGTTCATTTTTGAGTTAACTCGAAACTTGGTTCTCGGTGGTCAAAGTTTTGGTGGGATGTTCGGTGTCACCCTGGATTCGCCTCGTGAGATTCGAACAGAAGTCGATGCGCAGGCGAGACAATTGAAATTCGCTTTCGCTGGTTTTTCAGGCTATACGGTACTGTTGTTGGTTCTCGTATGCTACAAGGAATTTGGAGATTTAATGCCCTTTACACCATGGCTTGAAGACGTTGGTTTCAATGAAGGTAATCGTCTTTTAACCACGTGGATGTTCATTGCTTTTGGCCAAGCCATCTTTTTGTTCACCTGGCTACTTTCAATCATTCGATATTCACCGCTTCTCAACCTTCGTTTCGATTTAAATCCGGATGAACGTCGTGAAGGTGCAGTCAAATTTGCTGGCGGTGATTGGATGCGTGCCTTGGTTGACGAAGCAGCAATCTCTGAAGATCTCGATGGTCTAATACAATTCCAGCGCCGCTCGATTGAGGGAGATCCATCTTTAGTTCGTCACGAAAAAGCTCGCGCCCACATGTGGGAACTTGCTGTTCGTGGACTTTGGCCTAAAGCCATAGAAGAAGCTCGAAAAGTTCTCGCACAAGCTGGCGGTGATGATGACATAGCTCGAATGTTGATTGCTGTGGGTTACATGGCTTCTCGCCGCCTCGACGCTGCGCGTGAAGCGCTGCACGGTTTACAGCAAGCCGAGGGATACGACGAACCCGAATTACTTGCTTTCGTTTGCGAATGGCTCGATCCTTGGCAAGGAATGGTTACTGAAGATGATTTCTGGGACTGGGAAAACAATTCCTGTATTGATCATTTACAAGACCTGATGCGAATGTTGCGTGGGTGGCAACCTTCTCCCTCAGAGGAATCCATTCACAAGGACAGGCTGACACGGGTATCTCGTCTCTCCATGATTTCACTTCTTCGAGCCCAACGCCAACATGATGATGCCCTTGAATTGTCATTAAAACTCGTTCGAGATGAGCCGACTGGGGTTCGTCCACGTATTGCTGCTGCGCTTTGTTTAATCGATAAGGGTGATTGGCACAGTGCTCGTTCTATTCTCGCTGAACTCAAGGAAAGTGATGGTCAAGACCCTCGAGTAATGGCGTTGAGCAGTATCCTTGGACAAGTCGTCGATGAGGAAGAAATGGAAGTTGCATTAGCCGTTGGAACCGGCAAAAAAATGCGCAAATGGATTAATTCTGCACCTGTGAATGCGATTGCGGGATTGATGGTTCGTGGTGGACTTGATGAAGCGCTCAATGCCAACGTATTGATCGCTTCACATGAGGCGTCTCGAAGAGGAATGCCACCAATATATCGGCCGAGCATCTTGAATCGAATTTTCCATCTTTTAGTACTCATTCCAATCTGGTTTGTGTTGGGAATATATGTGTCCCAAGAAGTCGGGGAAGCGCAGGGTGTTGTAGTGGTCGTCACGCTGCTCATGATCCAGATCGCTGGAAGACGATTTTCGAAACAGCAGAAACGCGTCATTCGGCACAGAGATCAAAAGGCAATGGTATCGTATGCGAAGAGAATGAAGCGTTTCAAAGTCCAACCAGAACGTGCCAATATCCCAGTGGGCACTCACCTCTTGCTCTCAGGAATGTTGGTCACTGTCAACGGAGTAGTACTCGACATCGGTTTGCCTGGTTGGATGACAGAGCGATTGCCGCGTGACTCTGAGAAATCGGTGAAGATGCGACTCAAACGCCAAGCGAAGTCAATGGCTAAATCTCGACCACCTCGACTTCAACCTTTGGGAGAAGGTTGGTGGCTGAAGCGTCCAAAGGAGGAAGGAGCTGAAATTCCGGCCCTCGAGCGTCTCATTGGAGCGGTTGCTTATCGCGGTCGTCCACAATACATCGCCAAGAAGTCAGGTAAAGCGAGCGCCAAAGGACGACCGGTATCCAGTAAGTCGCGTTCAGTGGCTGAGATTAACCTCAGTCAGCGTGGAATTCCGACCAACACTCGTGTATCGGAGCGACCAAACAGAAAAAAGAGTTCGCCGAATTCCAACATAACCGTTGGTTCGAAACGTCCCGGACCCAACGTTCGTCCACAAAGCAAATCTTCAACTCGTGAATCTGATGATGAGTACCTTTCTTTCGACTAAGCATCTCTATCAATGGGTTCAAAGACCTTCTTGCTAAGCACGAATCATGCAGGGTGAACGTGGTACTTGGTCTCCTTCGAAATCGACGTTGGAGAAGGCACAAACCGTCATTGATGCAACTGCATCAAGTAGCGAACTTTATCGTAATGGATTTGGAATGATTGCTTCTGAGAACATCATATCCCCAATGGTCCGGAAAATTGTTGGAAGTGATTTACATGGCCGATATGCAGAAGGTCTTCCTGGAAAGCGATACTATCAAGGATGTGGCGATTTCGACACAATAGAGAGTCTTGGAATTGAGATGGCGAAGAAAGTGTTCAACGCACCGTTTGCGAACATTCAGTCGACATCTGGAACCGTTTCGAATATTGGTGCTCTCAAAGCACTCGCTCAACCCGGCGACAAAATTACTGCAGTATCTACCGCAGATGGGGGCCACATATCGCATGCTCGAATGGGTGCTGTAGGTCTTCGTGATTTGGATTTGTCAACCTACCCATGGGATGAAGACAGGATGGAACCTGATATCGAAGGCGCATGTGCCCTAATCCGAGATGTAGAGCCTAAAGTTGCCTTAGTAGGGCAATCCGTCTTCCTGTTCCCAACTCCACTTCGAGAGATTGCAGATGCTGCACATGAAGTGGGTGCGAAAGTCATGTACGATGGAGCTCACGTTTTGGGTCTCATCGCTGGAGGCTGTTTCCAAGATCCTCTTCGTGAGGGTGCTGACATCATGACCGGTTCGTCACACAAAACATTTCCAGGCCCTCAAGGTGGTTTTTTGTTGTCTTCCAGCGAAGAAACCTCATTTCACCGCCGCCTCAACACTGCCATTTTCCCGGGTGTTGTTTCATCGTACCATCTCCACCACGTAGCCGGTAAAGTAGTAGCATTGGCCGAGTTTGAGGAGTACGGTTCTGCATACGCGCATGACACAGTCCGTAACGCTCAAGCGTTTGCGAGTTCACTTGCTGCTCAAGGTTTTGACGTCTTGGCAGAATCTCGTGGTTATACCGCATCTCACCAAGTCTTAACACGTCATGGCGACACAGATTCAGGTGCTGGAGCGAAGGCTGCTCAATTGTTGGAAGAAGCAGGAATTATCACCAACATGAACATGCTTCCTGGCGATACCAAAGCCCTCACACCATCAGGTCTACGCCTTGGCGTCCAAGAATTGACTCGGGTCGGTATGGGCCCTTCGGAGATGGAAGCAGTTGCTGAACTCTACGCTCGGGTCTTGATCAAGCACGAAGACCCACAAAGGGTCAAGAAGGATGTTGCAGAACTCAAATCGCATCATCACGTCATTCGTTATTGTTTCAACGATGAGCAAACAACTGGTTACCCTTTTTGAGGCAATCCCATGGGCGGCAATGTAGATTCATCTGTTCGGTCCTCAAGCCTCTTGCACACCCTTCAATCAAATTTCACCGTTCATGCAGATGGCTCAATCCGTGATGAAAACGGTGGTTCATGGCTTGTTTGGACAGCAGCAGACTTCCAACATTGGTGGCTTGCATTGGAAACGCATTTGGGCGTTCCAATGGGCCGTAAATTGATGAATGCTGCAGCAGATGAAGAAGAATGGATGTTCAACAAGTACTCTCTTTTTCGCGTAAACGGTTTGTTCAAAAAGCGGAAACAACAAGCATTACTGTCACAGCGTTGGCATCTCCTCGGTTGGGGAAAACTGTCACTGGCCAATGATACAATAACGAGTAATCTTATGGCTCCGATAACCGCAGGTTTAGCCCTGGCTGCCCTCGAAAAGGTCCACCTTAGCCGCATCAAACTACAGTGGAAGCAAGTGTCCCCAACCCAAACTCTCCTCGAATTGGAACCCGACACTCGTCAGCTTGCACCGGTTCGGGACCCAAGAGTGTTTGAGTGGCAAAACCCCTCTCAACAACACATCAATGATCGTATTTCACCAATCGAACTTGACATTGAAGTACGAGAACTCGGTTGGGCAAATGCCGGCGAGGCTTCGGTTTTGCTTCCAGTTGGTTTTTTCTCACGTATTTTCGAAGCGATATCGACTCAGTTGCCTTTACTTGCCCCATCACGAATTGAATCATTCCATTTCTCTGAATCGATGCAGGATAGTTCAACACACGTGGTTTCTGCCACATGCCTGGCAATCGAAGATCTCCTTGCTAAGAGCGAACGTCCTGTCTACATACAGGATATACAGAGTTGGCGTGCATTATGTGATGCATACATGATTCCGTTCGGACTTGGTACCTATGAACGTATTTCTGCGACTGATGAACATGGAGGTGTTCTTTTTCAATTGAAGTCGAGTTCTCATCTCCCATTGACCGTCGCGTGGTTGATAGCTCTCTGGCAGCGCGGGCACGGTAAAAAAGCCAAATCATCGCTCGTTCAACAAGGAAGTGGATGGTCGCTTGAAGTCTCTTCTCTTCTCAATTATGCCTGAAAGGAATATCATATCACTCCATCTGTTCGACAGCGAGATTCAAGCATTGAGAGTTAAGGTCTATAACCGATGTACGAAGTCGGAGAGACTGCACTGATGTGCACGGTGAGTCAAATGTCCTTAAGTCACAACCAAATGGCCTATGCTGCAATCATTTCTACCTTGATTTTCGGCTCTCTCTTTGTGGGTTTTTCAGGATATTTCCAAACGAGTGAATCGATTGGTGGATACGAAAGTGCTGCTGAAGAGGATTTGATAGGTTCTGGTACGGCAATCGGTGCGGGTTTAGATTCAGATGGGGACGGTCTTTCAGATACTCTTGAATCGACTCAGTACGGCACTGACCCCGATAAACCCGATACGGATAACGACGGTATGAGTGATGGATGGGAAGTTGAACACGGCCTCAATCCACTTGATAACGGTGAATCAGAAGATATCATTCAAGATCCTTCTCAAGCAGATCAAACCGACGATGCTAACATCGAAAACGAAACTGATTCTTGGCCAGACCCTGAACAAGGACCAAACGGCGATCCTGATAATGACGGGTTAACCAACCAAGTCGAGCAAGAACTCGGCACCGATCCTCAACGTGCGGATACTGACAATGACAATCTCAACGACCGCTGGGAATCGATGTATACAATGGTTGTACAAACTCCTGGAGGCGAAGTTACCCTCTTCGATCCACTCAACGGAAATTGGGATTGCCTTCTTCTTGACCAAGCAATGGAAGATACTCTCTCCAGTTTTTATGATGACGCTGAAGGCGTGCTGCCTTCATGGTCTGAACTCGCCAATTCGCAAGGCTCGCACTCCTGTGATATGATTCTGGACACGGATGAAGACGGTCTTCCAAACTTCCAGGAAGAACTCTTTGGCACCAACCCTAACGCTCGTGATTCGGACATGGATTTGCTCGACGACATTGTCGAAGTAGGCTTGGATTCCGTCGTTCTTAGCACGGGGGTTGGAGAAGACTGCAACACACCTCTTCTCGATCCAATTTCACGCTTAGCTCCGTTTTCTGGTGTTGAAAACTCTTGGTTCCTCATGGACATGGACGGTGATGGTTTACTCAACGGACCATCCGACTGGGACACCGACGGTGACGGTATGCCGGATGGATTCGAATTTTGTTACTCCAACGTGAATGACCAACCGCAGAACGATGCACTCAAGGTTTTGAATCCCTCAAACGCATCCGACGGATACGGTGACTGGGATGAAGATGGACTGAACAACTTCGAAGAATACCTCGTTGCGAACACATTTGGCCCTACGAACTTCACATCCCCGTGGAGGCTCGATACTGACCAAGATGGTATGCCAGATGGATGGGAATCAACTAACGGGCTTCACCCCCGTGATGGTGCTAACGGCAACCTCGATCCTGATCGAGACGGTTGGGACGTTGATGGAGATGGTGGAGTCTTCTATTCTACACTTGAGTCAACAACCATCGTTATCGGAATTGATGTGATTGAAGACCAGTGGGTTGAAGCAAACTCCACTGTCGCTCGTGGCCAAATCACCCTGGCAGGTGGTCAGAAGCAAACTGTCGCCATGATTGCGCCAGTTGCCGGCTATGTTTATTCGATTGATGTTACTCTCGGACAGGCCGTCGAGTCCCGTCTCTTTAGCTGGATGCAAATTGTAGAACCTGAAGAACAATTCACGAACCTCATGGAATACAACGCACGAGACCGCGACAATGACGGAGTGATAGATGGTCGTTCAACCAATCCACTGAATCCAGACACTGACGGTGATGGACTTCTTGATGGAATTGAAGTGATGGGTTGGGAAATTCTCGTCGTGAATAACGGTGTTATCAAGACCTGGGTTACATCAGACCCAGGACTCTTTGACACCGATGAAGATGGCTTATCGGATTACATGGAATTCGCTTCAGTGTGTGCTGGAGGTTCCAATGCTTCAAATCCGGATACTGATGGCGATGGTGAACTTGACCAAATAGAAGCCCTCACAGGCTATACATGGGAGGGTGAATCATACTTCACCAGTCCTTGTATGTTTGATACCGACAACGACGGTCTTGAAGATGGAGAAGAAGTCATTGCTGGGAAAGATAACTTCCTTACCCACGCAAACAACTCTGATACAGATAACGATAGTCTTCTTGACGGAAATGAAGTCTTGTTCGTACCACGACCGTTCCAAAATCCAACCAATCCACTGCAGAACGATACCGATTCCGATGGGATGCTTGACGGTTGGGAGATGCAGGTAAAATCGTCGGAAGACAACACGAATTCCCACAGTCTTTGGGTCGCAACATCATCCTGGGAACGTCCTGGATGCGTCCCCTCACAAAACAACGATTGCTCGATGGAAGCCGGTGGTTACGTTTGGCAAAATAACTTGGGCGGTTTCATCGTAGAGAAAAAATATGCTGTTTCGGAAATGAATCTCACTGGTTTTTCAATTCCCGTCAATAACTTCTGTGCCTGCAATGGACGTTGGGCTCTTGACCCATCACTTGGTTCGATGAAAGATGACACGTTTGATATCGATAACGATTCATTGGCGAATGGGGCTGAAGCACCTGACAAGTGGAACACGAACCCAGTCGATGACGATACCGATGGTGACCAATTACCTGATGGATGGGAAGTGTACTACTCCGGACTTGCTTTGGATAGCGGACTGGTGGACAATTCCTCAATCGACGCTTACGGCGCTCGTGGCGTGATGGACCCTTCCATGCCCGACAGCGACCTTGACGGTATCATGGACGGTGACGAAGACCCCGACACTGACGGGCTTAACCGTACTGGACTGATTCGCAAATATTGCTCCGGTTACAATGATACAACGAATTCCGACTGCAATATTGACCCCGATACACCTGATGGAAAACGGTTTTACGATAACTTAGAAAATTATACCAACTTGGAAGAGAAGCAAAACGGCACCAGCCCAATCACCAACGACACCGATGGTGACGGTTGGAATGATGGTCCGGAAGTCTACTATCAAGACCATGATGACGATGGTATGGCAACTGGATGGGAATATCACTTCCAATTCGATCCGTTTGACCCTGCTGATCGGATGATTGACACAGATGGAGACGGCCACGTGAATTATTGTGAATTCAAGTGGGATACCAATCCCCGCAATCCTACAAGTTTCCCAGGACAAGGGGAACTCTGCGATCCGTTTGCCCAATAAGCGGCCCATGAAGAGCGAACATTCATGTTTGAATGGAACGCACACTCGGTCATGGGAATGACCAACAAGTTCTGTGTTATCCTCATGTTGGCCTGTTTTTTGATGCCGACCTTGTCAGGACTGGTAGATGCTAAGCATCACAAACCCATTTCTGAGGAATCCCTCGTTACCGTTCATCAAACCACAGGTTCTTCATTTTCCTCCGAAATGTTCCTCAACGGAAGCTCAGAAATCCCTCTGTCAAATACGATGTGGACTCTTTACAATCTATCAACCATCGATGAACAACCTGTTGCGCTTGAAACAGGATACCTTACAAACGTCGAAGCTACTTCAGAGGATTCGTGGCACTGGGATGTGGAATTGAATGTTACTGCCATCAAGTGTACATGTCTCTTTGCATTGGATGCAGTCAACAGTACTGACTTACCCTTGTTTTCCCTCATCGTCTATCTCGGAGAAATCCAAGTCCATGATTCAATAGATTCCGATGATTCGTTCAACCATCACCGGCCTGTTCTTTTGCCTTTCAAAAATAACCGAATCGTCGTGATGAACGACGTATCCCAAGTGTTCGTTCCAGTGGTCTTTGCACCACATACCGATATCGAATCCCAAGTACGAATGGAAATATGCCCCGCCCCGTTCGGTATCTGCCGTGAAGCCTTCTCTCAATTCACTGATTTTTCGCAAACCCCAAGTGAACAAGGTTGGGATGTAGAATTCACTCCGGAATCAATATCACTTCCAGACGGATTTTGGTTGCTTAAAATCTACGTTCTTGATTCGCTTCTGCGCACTTCTGAATCTCAAACATTAACCTTCCACATTGACCGCTCTCTGCCAGATGTGGAAATCGTTTTTCAATCTGAAACCAACGGAGTAGTCGACCTTGAATCACAGAATTCGACCATAGAATCCGTATTCGAATCTACAAACGTGTCCTTTTCGAGTACCGTGATAGAAGGGTATGATGGTGGTTCGATGGAACTTACATGGACGGTCGTACAGCCCGATGGTAGTCGTCATTCTGTTTTGGAATCTCAACAACTTTCAGACTCCGAAATCATGTTGCAACCGTCATTGAGCGGTACCTGGTCGGTCGAACTTTTGATTCGCGATTCAGTTGGTCGCCTGATTCGAACGAGTTATGAATTCTTAGTAGTCAACCAAGCACCGTCACCCGCAATTCAACTTGACGGGCTGACAGTGAGTGACGGGACATTGATTTCAACCGTATCCGGTAGTGAATGGGACCTCAACTGTGATGGGAGCACAGATACCCAGAATGATGCTTCCGACATCATGTGTTCATGGTACATCAATGATCAAATCTATGTCACGGGAAAATCCTCTCTCAATCATTCAGACTTTTCCAGTCCGGGGGCCTATGATGTCCGCTTGGTCGTCTCTGACGATGATGACGAAACATCTTCTCTTGCGTTCACACTGCGTATCGAAGAGGCTGCTGGAGCAAGTTCTCGCATAACGACCTCCAACATGGTGTTCAGTCTGGTTGCATTGGGGGCACTGGTAGGTTTGATTTTCTTTGTTCGAAGGACGATGAGCCAATCTGCTGCAAACAGTATTCCTAAGTGGAACCGCATTGAGCCGTCCAAGGATGATTCCCACGATGCAAAATTGTAACTCTTATGATGCAATTATTGAAGACTGGTCGACGACTGGACATCGCATGCACGAGGCAGCCATGGGTAAGGTTGGACCGCAACCTCCTAAGATTTCCACTGATGAATACAGAGCTCGCCAAAACCGCCTCACTTCGCAACTTCGTTCGGATGACCTCGTGATTTTGTGCTCTGGGCACGAAGCAACCCATTCGAATGATGTTCATTATCCGTTTCGCACCATGAGTAACATGCTGTATTTTGTTGGCTGGCATGACCCTGAATCAGTGTTCTGCATGTACTGTAAAGACGGAAGCTGGTCTTCTGTTCTATTCGTTCAACCTAAAGACACACTCAAGGAAATTTGGGAAGGCCGTAGACCCGGGGTTGAAGGTGCTCTCAAGGAATGGGCGGTTGATGAAGCGTACGGTATCGATGAACTTGAAGAGCGGATAGGTGTGATGATTGATGATTCACAACGAGTATTACTGCGAACCGGTATCCAACCTGCAATGGATGATTTGGTTCTTCAATCGGTTGAACGTCGCGACCGTGCACGCCAGCATTTTGGTACTGGTCCAGTTTCAATCGAAGACCCCAGCGCTCGAATTGCTGAGCTCCGATTGAGAAAATCTGATTCTGAGATTGCTCAAATGCGATTTGCTGCTGATGTATCGAGCGTTGCGCACGAAGCTGCAATGCGCCATACTCGCCCCGGTCGAATGGAATATCAAATACAATCAACCATCGAAGGCTTCTTTTCGTACGCCGGAACATCTGGATGGTCGTATCCTTCGATTGTTGGGTGTGGAGAAAATGCAACTATCCTCCACTACAAGGAAAACAATGATGCTTGTCTTGACGGAGAAGTAATTCTGGTCGATGCTGGTGCTGAGTATCGCGGATATGCTGCCGATATCACTCGTTCATGGCCAATTAACGGTGTCTTTACTGAAGCTCAAAAAGAAATCTATCAGCTCGTTCTCGACGCTCAACTTGCTGCAATCGATCAGTGCAGAGTTGGTCGCCCATATACAGCGCCCCACGATGCTGCTCGCACAGTGATGGCTGAAGGCTTGATTCGTTTGGGTGTAATATCACAGACTTTGGAAGAATCACTTGACATGAAAACCGGTGATCTTCGACTTTGGTACATGCACAATACCAGTCACTGGATTGGTTTAGACGTTCATGATGTAGGCATTTACAAACCGAATGGAGAGCCCCGCTTACTTGAAGAAGGCATGTGCCTAACAGTAGAACCTGGATTGTATTTTGGAGCCTGGAGGCCAGATGTGGATTGCCCACCACGGTATGCCAACCTTGGTATCCGAATTGAAGACGATGTTCTGGTCACCTCTGATGAACCGGACGTGCTAACTGCTTCGTGCCCAAAAACAATTGAAGAAATCGAATCCGTGACTGGAAAGCAATGGTGAGGTTTTCCTATGAATTGGACACGCATTCTTGAATTCCAGAGCCGGTGGACTCGGGAAAATTCTGCGGATTTCCGATTGAGTGAAGAGGATGCACTTGAACTGTATGCACATGCGCCACTTCACGAACTCATGTCGGCTGCGCACCTTCGTCGTAATGCTTTTCACGGACCGAAACAGGTCACGTACCTGATTGATCGTAACATCAATTACACCAATGTGTGTACCATAAACTGTCAGTTTTGTTCATTTTATCGACCCCCCGGACATGATGAAACATACACCCAATCCATTGATCAAATATCCCAACGGATTTCTGAACTCGAAGCAATCGGTGGGGTACGTATCCTCATGCAGGGAGGGGTTAACCCGGAACTTCCATTTTCATGGTATGAGGACCTTCTTCGTGAACTCCGTTCCCGTCACCCTTCGATTGACATTGATTGTTTTAGTCCCATTGAAATTGAAGGGATAGCAGAGGTTACGGGCATTGATACATCAGAGGTTTTGACTCGTCTGAAGGCTGCTGGAATGCATGGATTACCTGGTGGTGGTGCTGAAATGCTGGTTGAAGATGTTCGCAATAATGTATCTCCAAAGAAGGGTTCTCCGAAAAACTGGCTTCGAGTGATGCGTGAAGCCCAAGATTTGCAATTAACAACAAGTGCGACCAACGTAATCGGATTTGGAGAAACTTTGGAGCAACGAATCGAGCACATGCGCCACATCCGTGATTTACAAGAACGTTCCTTGAATCGTGGTGATAAGGGCTTCACATCCTTCATTGCGTGGCCAGTTCAACTAGAGGTTAACACGTTTGGAAAAAGGAACAAGGGACAAAACAAAATCACCCTCGGAGCAGGTTCTACAGAATATCTTCGACACGTTGCCGTGTCACGAATGTTCCTTGACAACATCGATAATATTCAATCATCATGGCCTACAATGGGCATTAAGACCGCTCAAATGGCATTGTTTGGTGGTGCGAACGATGTCGGTTCTACCATGATGGAGGAAAACGTCGTTTCCGCTTCTGGGACCACCAAATTCCAAGCCACCGAAATGGAACTTCAAAACGTCATCGTTCGAGCAGGCTTTATGCCGCAACGGCGTGATAGCGACTATGTTTTACTCGATACACCTCGGCTCGCATCAAATCTTGAGGATTTGAAATCTTCCCCACCAGCTCAATTTTAAGCATCGTGCGTCACTGTAGAGTGGCAGCGTAATACACAACCCAAATTTCCGCATGTATGTTACGCTGTCCGTTTCCTATCCCATCAGATGGTTGATATTCTTGACCGTTGAACAATCCTCTGTAGGTAAGCTCGTTGACTGAACCGCTCATGTCGCTCCAACTTGTGATGTCATATGTCCATTGCTTGACGTCTTGACCAGCACACCAGCCTGCGCGACCAAACGGCCATGAGCCGAACTGATTGGCAACCACACCGTTACTCACTTCATTTTCACATCCTTCATTGGAGTAGACCAATGGATGCCATTCATAAGTCGTGAATCCATTGAGGTAGTAATGGTGTTGATGGTCACAAAACTCTGCACAATTGGCATTGTCCTTATTGAATCCATGGCCTGTTATCGTGGCAACAATCTCCACTCTTTCCGCCCATGAGGGGACGGTAAAATTGAGGCTTCTGTCATACATTGACTCGTTGTTGTACGTTCCATCAAACTGACCGCCGGTAAAGGCAAAATCTGCAGATGAAGCTCTCAAGCCACTTCCCCAGTTACTGAGTAAGAGGGTGATTGTCAGATCTCCCTTGTTCGCTCCTCGATACTTGAAGGTTCGATTATCATCATCTTCCAGCATGAAAAGGTAGGGTGAAATGTCGGTAAGCCATTTCCCTTCTCGACCGTACGTTGTAATCCACCTCATGAATTCTGTTCCGCACGATGATGCATTTGCTCGATCGCAAATTCGTAGATTGGCTTCATAATCCCACTCATGGCACCCACCCGTGGAACCGTCGGCTTTCGTATGACGGTTCATTCTGTCTTCGCATGCGTGCTCATGGTAGACTTCCATCGTATCAAATTGAGACATGTTTGAAGGTAAAATCGATGTCTGGGCCGAGGTAAAACCTCCACCCCAACCCCCACTGTGTGCGTCAAAATCCCAGAGTTTTACTTCATGAATACCGCTATCGTGTCTGCGTGATTCTACCGGGAATTCGGCATTCCACTGCTTTGGCTCATGGACGAGATGCATTGGGTCGTTATTTGATGATGTCCAAGCATAGAGTGAACCCGTCTCCCGAGCCATTTGAAATCGGTCGATGCCCATGTACAACGGACTGTTGAAGGAGGAGATCATCTGCCCCAACCCGCCATTGATGCCATTTGCACGTTGGTCAATGTAGTGTATTCGCCCTTCCCATGCATCTTCCTCACTTGGGTTCAGCGCATTTTCAACCGCAGCCTTTCGATTTAGAATATCGGCGTGGTATGTGGTATCGAACGAACCATAGAACAGGTGAACATTATCTGGTAACGAACGAATGAACGGGCCAGGGTTTTGCCCCCATGTTGCAGAATTTCCGTTCCCATCTGCATCCGTGTATTTGAACATGAAAAAGTAGACGTCATAGCCAGTCCAGCGTTGTTGGAAGTAGTAGGTTCCATTGAGCGTTGGTGTAGAAAATTGTGGAACGATTTGCATCGGACCAGTCAATGGGGAACTGCTTTTCCAAGCAACAGGCTGCTGGATAACAGCACACCCATCGATTTCAATGGTCCATCTTTCAGGCGAATTAGGACATTGGTCAACATTTGCATACACACCATCGTTGTCCAAGTCTGCACAACCTACATCGTTGACCGTCAATCCAGAAGGCGTCCCCTCACACTGATCGTGAGCATCATTAACGCCATCAAGATCAGTATCACGCTGGAGTGCTGAGCAGCCGTTTTGATCTACGTCGGTTGAGTTAAGTGCTGTTCGTGGGCATCGATCAAGCATGTCGCCAGTGATGTTGACATCGTTGACACCGTCGTTGTCATCGTCCTCGTCTTCCGATTGGTCAGCGCATCCATCATCATCAAAATCACTGCTTGTGTTTCGGAACCAGTTGCTCTGACCTCTTGGACATGCATCCAGTTCATCCTCTAATCCATCATTGTCGTCATCAGAATCCTCGTCTAAATCAGCACATCCATCTCCATCTCGATCGCTGTAAAAATTCGAACCCCATCCAAGTTGTCCGCTCGGGCAATCATCGAATTCATCAAGAACCCCATCACCATCATCGTCAAGGTCTTCATCAGCATCATGGCACCCATCAGAATCATAGTCAGCATAGGGTGTACTCACCCAACCTACAGAGTCAGGGCACTCATCAAAATCGTCACCAACACCGTCATTATCGTCGTCCAGATCTTCATGGAAATCATTGCAACCGTCCCCGTCGATATCACTTTCATCAGTCGATACCCATCCTTCTTCGGCACCATAACCGTCCATACAACGGTCAACCAGGTCGAGGATACCGTCACCATCTGTGTCGTTGCCTGGACTGTCAAGATAAATTTGGGTTGTCACGGTATCGCTGAGTGCAGTGAATTCTCCACAGGTTACCGTTGTGGTTATAGCAGTAGAATCACTTAATTCTGAAAAATCAATCATTCGTTTCCAAGTACCGTCATCCCGTACAAATACAGTTCCACTTTCGCCATTCCTAACCGAATAGTCGAGTGTGCATGTTGTGATGGATGAATGGGTGACACTACCTTCAAACCAGATAATCGTGGGTTCACTTAGTTCAATCGCGACAGGTGCACTCAGGACTGGGGCGAGTTCTTGAACCGGTGTAACATTCAGAGTATGGGTCAATGGTTCAGGAATTGGGAGAGCGAATACCGCTCCGTTAGTTGTTGCAAAATCCACCTGAACAAGATACGAACCAATTTCAGTTGGCGTCAACTGAAGCGTGTAACCGAGCGGTGTTTTTTCCCATTCAAATTCTGCTACAAGTTCAATGCTCGGCGAGATAATCATTGGCGAAGCGGTCCAGTCTTGACCCGTGGCTTGAATCTTAACATTGAATTGAATCGGTGCATCATTCACCAGACCTTGAGAAGGTGCTAATTCCCAACTTGCAGTGAGTGAAATGGATTCAAGTTCTATTTCTGGTTCATCAGTTAGATCCGAATCAGATTCAATTGCTCCCATGCAACCTGATGTGAACATAAGACCTACGAGAATCAAAGCGGTCACGGTACGCTTGCTCATGCATCCGGGTAGACCAATGAAAGACTTGAATATGTTGTTCGCTCAAACAGAGTCAGATTCCGTTCGACCGTCATTTGTTGGGATCACCGGGATACTCGCCGTTCGGGTTTGATGGCTGACAGCTATAGGCATAACCCAAAGTAAATTCCCTTTAGTTTCGCGCTCAATCGATACGATCATCTCCCAGTGAATCCGTATGAGATCACTGGAAATCGTGCCCGGCCAATCGAGACTGGGCTCCTTGAGACTCATTGCTCCGGATGCAATGGTTTTCTTTTCACCAAATTCCATTGCACGCATTGGTCGGAGAAACAATCCACCCTTGACTTCCCTGTCTTCCATTGGAGCATCTTCTCCTCCACCAGTTCCGTCATCCAACCCGACATCCCAATGATGCGGTAATTCAGTGGTCAAGCCAGGTGGCGGTTGCTTTGAAATGGTTCTACCTAAGGCGTTGAATAAGCTGCTGCGGGATGGTGGTAGTGCACCAACCCTCCAAGTAATTGAAATATTCCTCCAGTCGTCACGAATCTCTTCCATCTCAATAGAAAATTCCAACGGCTTTCCTGCCACTGGTTCTGCGAGAAGTTTCACGATTGGATCTTTTGGCGATGATTTGAGGAAAAAACGCTGCTGTAGGAGGTCACTCAAGTTAGCAGCCACTCGCAACATGAGTGGAAAAAACAACAGCGGAATAAGAAGTACGGCAAGCATCGGATAATCAAGCAGGCCGATTCGTACAGTGCTCGTACCAATTCCAGGAATCCCAATCGATGCAAGTACTGGTTCGATGAACAAATAACCAAGCGTCACTAAGAGGACGACTACAGCCCCTGAAATGAACTTCCGAACACCAGCATGAATCGGATTCGGGGTGAGGTACCAGCCTTGCCGTTGTTGTTTTACAGCGAGTGGCTTTTTGCTGGATTCACGTATGTTTTGCTTACGTACGATGGTTGAATCATCGTAGATTTTATCGTTAACCAAGTACCGCTGCTCGACCAACCACGATTGCTCGTTTCCGAGGGTGAAACCCGGCATTTGTTGTTTGAGTGTTTGCTCAATCTCCTTCATAGTGCCTTTTTTGATGACGATAATTTCACTGGCTATAGGTAGTTGTGTTGGCTTGAATCTGTGTGACTCAAATGGTGGGTAACGTACGCGCTGCTCAAGTTGTAATTTTGGCATTGCATCACGGCCTATCGAAACAAAAGTCTGGTACCAGCACGCAGCGCCAGTTTGCGGAATGCAGGAACTTTTCTCAGCAGTGCCATGCCGAGAGGTACGGGTTTTTCGATGTCACCTATTTCGTTGATGAGTTTCAAAACTTCCGGTTTCGCAAAATTTTCAAAGTGCTTATCCAGTTCTGAATCTGTTGCATCACTGACCAAAAGGTTTCGAAGAGCTCTCGCCTTATCCTGGTCTTTTTTCATCGCATTGAAGTGCTTTGAAGTGATACTTTTCAGATTCTTTTCTGAAAGTTTGTCTTCATCGATTGCTTTAGAGAGCGGGTGGAGAATTCCCTTGATTTGTTTGAAGCCCGGGCCAATACCTCCACCCGTTGTTGGCTTGGCCATACCTGCAGCATCACCCAAGAGCATCACTCGATTTCCTACTGGCTTACGAATCATGCCGCTTGGTACGGGACCACAGTATCGGGCAACCTCTTGAACGCCCTCAAATCGATGCTTCCAAAGAGGATGTTTGAGTAAGTCATCATAGCATTGTTCGACGCTTCGACCATTGAGACGATCGGCTGTCGACCAAATTCCTATACGATGACTGCCGAAACCTGACGGAATGACCCAAGCGAAGAATCCTGGTGCGATTTGAGATCCACTGTACATTTCCAACCATCGGTCTTTGCCGTTGAATCCGAGGACCTCAGCTTGAAAACCGATCATCAGTTCCTTTGGACGTCCCATCTTGAATGTTCTACGAGTCCAGCTGTGCGCTCCATCACAACCAATCAGTAATTTTGCTTCCAAAGAAATTTCTATGCCTTCGGATTCTACCATCATGGTCACCTTTTCATCAGTGATGTCCGCAGATACTGGTCGAGAATCAAGCCACAGTGTTGCTCCTGCTTCCATTGCTTGTTGAACCACTCCCTGGTCGAATTTCTTTCGACACACCACATACGTTCGTAGTTTCCCATCAGTCCCAACGGGAACCAAGGTTCCACTTGGACCGTGGATTCGAGCGCCATCAACTTCCTCCAGTATTGAATCATACAGACCTACCTCATGCAGGGCCTTTGGCGTTACAAGTCCAGCGCATTGGAAAGGACGACCAATTTCCGAATGCTCTTCAAGCATCAGAACGGAGTGACCGAGTGAAGCCAAATGTGTCGCAGCACGCCCTCCAGTCGGGCCTGCCCCGACGATGATGACATCCCAAACGGACTGCTTCATGGATTGAAGCGGGGAATACGGGGACATCAACCTTCGCTCTCAATGTGATTGAAATACGGGATTAGCGCTTAGCAAATCGGTATCCAATCGATTCGTTCTTCTTGAGATAGAGGGTCGCGGCAAACTCCCTGTTGGTCTTTTTCGATATGAAATCATCAAAGGGGCCGACTTCTCTTTTTTCAATGAGAATTTTTGCCTCCTCCCGAGTAATTGTTCGCTTCGATATTTCTCTCAAAATTTGTATTGAGCAACCAGTAGATCCCTCTTCAGGTTGGTAATGCGTTTCGGTTTCGACGATGTTCACCTTTGTTTTAGGGCACACAGCGACAACACCTTCGACAACGGGGAATCTCGTAGCATCTGCAGCAGCTTCACGGGGTGGAAATTCGAACTTAACACGTGTTTTGTCGAACACCAAAAATGCCTTGAACGGTTTACCTCTTTTCGATGTGAAGTCTTCTAGGAGTTCTGATTTTCCATTTTCCATGATACTCTTTGCCTCACCGACAGTAATTGGGCGTTTGCACATTTCTTTCGAGAGTCCACGGAATTTACACTCCTCGTGGTCACACGCATACATGGTTTGACCAATTCGAATGGTTCCATGGTCACAAGCAGGACACGCACAGACTGGTTCATCGGACGCATCGGTAGATGATTCCCCTCCACCAATGAACTCGACCTTACCAGCCGCACCAATCTTTACAGATGCAACATAGGGTTCGCCTGCTCTGTTAAAAAATCCATGAAGGTCTTCAATCTGCTTCTTTTCCAGCAAGCGTGAAGCAGTAGAATGGTCAAACCAGCGACCACAAGTGTCTTTCCAAAAGACAAAGGAACAACCTTTGTCCCTTCCTTCATTCTTTTCACACTGATAGGACAGCGTAGTTTCTAGAATTGATGACTGGCATTCAGGGCACGCTCCAATAGGCTCGACATCCAAGTAGAGCGTTGAACGGTCGTGATTTTTGATACGCTCAACCATCGTTTGCGTTTGCTCGATGACGGCGTTCATGTATGTCTCACGAGGCTCCTCTCCTCGCTGAACCCTTAGAAGTGATGCTTCCATCTCACCGGTCATCTCCGGCGAAGTAATCCATTCGACTGGAATTCGCTTCAACACATCGATGATGCGTATGCCGTGTGGAGTCGCACTAATACTTCCACCCTTTGAACGGAGAATGTATCCACGATCGACAAGCTTCTCAATAGTGTCTGCCCGAGTTGCAGGTGTACCTAATCCCTTCTCTTTCATGGCCGAAGCCAACGCTTCATCGTCGACTTGCTTTCCAGCATGCTCCATCAAGCGCAAAAGTCCTGCTTCCTTTAACCGGCCCTTAGGTTTGGACCGCTCTTCGCGGAATTCGTATGATGGGACACCGGCTTCACAAGGATTGGATGGCAGGACATTCCAACCATCAGGAAGATCCTGTTTCTTCGGTCGGACTGCTCTCCATCCTGGGATCTTCAGTGTTCTGGCTTCTTTTATGAACTGCTCACCATCAAGAACTGCTGTTCGCTTTTGTACATCCCAAGTTGCTTCAGGATGCCATGAGGCAAGGAATGTACGAACGATAAGGTCGTACAAGCGGACGTGGTCTGGACTCAAACCACCCTCTGGAAGTTTCCCCGTAGGAATGATGGCGAAGTGATCACTGACTTTGTCATTGTTGAAGTTTCGTCCAGCGTTTTTCATTCCATCGTCGATGATTCGCTTTGAGTGGCTGTTGTAGTCGTCTTGTGCACCGAGTTGACGTATCGTTTTGGCGATTTGCTCATGCATGTCTTCAGGCAAATGCCGTGAGTCGGTACGTGGGTAGGTGGTTAATTTATGCCGGTCGTAAAGGTCTTGAGCAATACCTAAAGTTCTCTTAGCAGACCAACTGAACAAGTTATTGGCTTCCCGTTGTAGGCTGGTCAAATCAAAATTGAGCGGTGGTTTTTCTACCGAGTCCCTTTGAGACTGTTTCACATCTGCTTTTTTACCAGATTTGAGTATCTCCATCAAGCGGTCATGTTCTGCCTGTTCGACAATTCTGTGGGCTTTGTAATCTGGTTGGTCCGGGTCGTCTACATGGTTGGAGCGCTCCCATCGAGCATTCCACGACGCCTCACCGGACTCGAACACAGCTTCTAACTGCCAGAACGGCAGTGGAATGTGACTCAAGACGCTGATTTCGTGGTTCACAATCATCGCCAGTGTTGCGGTTTGAACACGCCCAAGGGAGATTGCGGAACGTTCGTTTTTCTTGCGCGGGAGAAATGAATTTGCTATACGTGAGCCGTTCATTCCAATAATCCAATCGGCTTCTGAACGGGAATATGCAGCATCGCGCAAATCGTTGTATTCTTCGCCTTTTTGGCGAGAATCCCAAGCATTCATGATGGAATCAGTTGTCATTGACTGAAGCCACATTCGCGATGTTGGAGTAGAGGATTTCGAATGTTGAACAATGGTTCTGAAAATCAGTTCACCTTCTCGTGCTGCGTCACACGCATTGACGATTTCTGTCACTTCTTTGGTTTTGATGAGTTTTGTGATTGCTTGGAGTTGTTTTTTACCTCGACCACCGATTGGCTTGTACTCAAAGGATTCAGGAATGTAGGGTAACCTGTCGACCGTTTTTCTCCAGTCCTTGAATGCCTCATCGTAATCGTCCATGTACTTTAGTTGAAGCAAATGTCCGATGGCCCACGTGACCAAAAGGCCGTTACCTTCCCAATGTGTGTCGTGCTTTTGAGAAGCACCGAGAACCTGAGCAATATCATTCGCAACACTCGGTTTCTCGGCCACGATGACGATACTCATGTTTTGCTATCGGGTCGTCGAGGATACTTGAACTCTCTCTTTGAACTTGTTTTGTACAGATACATTTGTATCTGAACTGATGTGAAGATTCATTCATTGTTTTGAATTCGCTGTCGAGATTTTTCTTCATCCCACGGTAACTCTGAATGTGGACCGCCACATCCAAGACATCCAGGGTAACCTGCCTTGAGGAGTTCATGCGTGGTTTCCATAAGCAACTTCCAGCCTTCAACAACGTCCTTTTTTATCCAACAAGTATTTTTTTTAGGTTCTTTCATGCCAATAAAGACGACCGTCCCAGAGAGGCTTTCCTCCGGAGACAAAAGTATCAACTGTACTGTAGCATTCCCTCCATATGTCACGCTCGGAAACACCGTACGCGATGGCTGTGAATCGGCCATTGCCAATACGACTCTGTCGAAATCTTGCTTAAATTCAAATGGAATTTCTAAATGAATTCCATCCAGTCGCAGCAGCCGACGTGCCGATTCGCGGACAACTGGCCAAAGGGGGTTATCCATACGCACAAACGGTCGGAGGGGGCGGAAGTCTTGAAGGATACCGCTTCAACCCCTGTAACATGGGCATTGGCTATCGCGTATTGGTGCGTCCCGCCCTTCGCGTCTTTGACTCTGAAAAATCACACTCTCGTGCACTGCGTGCTCTTCGTATCGCATCATCCAATCCACTCTTCCGCGCAACTCTTTCACTTCTCTACAAACCCCGTAAGCATCTCCCAATCACCCGTTTTGGCCAAACATACCAGCACCCGTTTGGTATTGCCGCAGGACTCGATAAGAAAGCAGAAGCACTGCGAGGTTGGGAATCGTTAGGTCTTGCATTCATTGAAATTGGTGGTATTACACAGCACGAACAAGATGGTAATCCTAAGCCTAGAATGTTCCGAGCGAGCAATTCTATGGCACTGGTTAATCGTATGGGCTTTAACAATGCAGGTAGCGAAAAAACGGCTACTTTTCTCAAGACTCATATCACCAACATCGGGAAGCCAAGTGTGCCTCTTTGGGCCAATTTAGGCAAGTCAAAAATAACCCCCTTGGAAGAATCTGCTGCCGATTATGCTACGACAATGACGAGGTTGTGGAAGTATGTTGATGTGTTTGTCATCAATGTTTCATCACCGAATACGCCAAATCTTCGAGAACTTCAGCATGATTCTGCACTTGAATCTATCATCAATTCTTGTCGAGGAGTGAACCAAACGATGTCCGAAAAACACGGTACAGCGCAGAAACCACTGCTGGTTAAAATTGCTCCAGATCTAACTGATGATCAACTTCATGCGGTAGTTAAAACTGCACGACTGGCAGGTTGCGACGGTATTGTTGCTACGAACACTACAGTCGAGCGTAGCACTCCATCTTCGTCCTCCGATGCAAAAGTGTTCGCTGAAACCGGTGGTCTTAGCGGTGCACCACTGCTTAATCGATCAACTGAAATGATTCATAAAATCTACCAGATTACGGATGGCGATTGGCCGATAGTTGGTGTAGGCGGTATCATGAGTGCACAGGATGCTTGGGAGAAAATTGGCGCAGGTGCTTGTTTATTGCAAGCATATTCTGGTTTCGTGTTTGAGGGGGCGGGTCTCACCAAATCTGTAGTCCATGGCCTTCACAAGAAATTACGTGAGAGTCCCTATTCTACGTTCGAGGAAGCCATTGGTTTTTCACACACGGAGTCCAGAGCAATTCAAGGGAATGAATAAGTGGGGATTATCATGTATTCACGGCGTGTTCGAATTTTCATTTTGGGTGGAATCATCACGATAGGCTTACTTGGTGTGTTGTTGATGGAAGCCCCTGAACCAACACGTCAAATCGATGAAGTAATGGACGACCCATCACAGTACGTTGACCAAGAAATTGCGATTCGGGGTGAAGTGTTGGACGGTAGCATTGACGAATCGAACTTTGAATTTATTTTACACGGCACCACCCATACGCTACGTATCGATTATGCCGACGCATCTGTTTCCAATGGTCTGGGTGACAATCGTACGGTTTACGCACAGGGAGTATTGAAGTTTGTCGATGGGGAGTATGTGCTACATTCTGACGTTATCAAAACATCCTGTCCTTCAAAGTATGAAGAAGCGACTGAGTGAATTTCCGTCACACCAGTCTTGGGTTGCGTTCAAATATGACCTTGTGCAGGCCTGAATGGGATAGGTGGGGAGCTAGGCGTACCCTGTACCACAAATCGTCTTTACGGTGGGCTGAACGCCTTTGGGCGGCGAAAGCGGCTTTTTGGTTTCTACACGCGGACGTTGATGTCTCGCCCCCACATGACTCGGGTGTCATGAACTGTTTCCGGAGGGAAACAGGAACTGGATAACCGGGGGAATAGGTCAGGCCGGGAACGGAGCAGCCCTACTCGGAGCCATGGGTGCTGTGGGGTATCGGGATGGAGGAAGTATGTGGGCTAGGCCAAAGAGTACGGTCGTCCACCATTGGCCCTCCCACTCTCTGGTGCTCCTATGGCGATGCTCAACCTCTATTCAGTCTCACACTTTCTGATTTGGTTTTTTACTGGCCGCTATATTCTTCAGCATTGGAGCATTTTTCTTCTTCTCAGTCTGGGATGGGAAGCACTTGAACTGATTCTACCCTACGAATTTGCAGTGGAAGAATGGTCCAACAAATTCGCTGACGTCATTGTGAATACTGTAGGTTTTTACATTGGTAGCAGGCTGACTACGGATGGATTGGTAGGTCAAATATCGAATACCACATCGCAAAACCAGCCCGGTCCTTGAAAATCCGGTACGCCCTCCCAGGGCGAAGTCAACGCTTCATTCGCATGAATTTCTTTGAATTGTAACTCATGACTCGTGACCGCTTTAATTTCTATTTCTCGTTCAACACAATCTGCATTCACCCATGAAACATTCGCATTCAATCGAATTCCCTCTAAATGATCTTCAATGGTGAAATGCGCGTCAACAAGCCACTGCTCTTTGACTTCGCTCCGGTAGAGCACTTCTTCTAACCACTGAATTAGTACCAATCCATAATCGATCTGGGAGCCGCTTTTGTGGCACATAATCTGCCACTGTGAGGAATGTCGAACGTGTGTATCCAATTCAAGAGCGCCCTTTGAAGAAAGTAAGATACTCTGCATTCCTATGGTTGCCTCTGTGAAAAGCCGGTGAGCGCTTGATGCGAATGCACGTAGACCAATATCTGCCGTTGTTGGCCTGGGCCAGTAACTCATCGAAACACCTCAGCGTTTTGAAACTTGGAGGTTCCAAGACATTTCACCGATTCGATCGACCAAATCTTCACGGCTGAGAACGAACGCTTCGGTGAGTTCAGCACCTAGAATACATTCACATGCAGCGTTTGCAAGTAATGCAGTATTTCGAACACTCATGTTTTTCGAAATCGCAACGGCGATTGCTACAGCAGCCGCATCGATGAGTCCAATCATCTGCCGCAAGTCATCGAGAGTGCACGGGGCGTGAACGATTTCCTGATTCTTGGAGTAAATAGTAACCCCGCCTTCTCCCGAAAGAACGACTAAATGGTCCCAATTATGAACTTCAATAAGTTGTTGCGCAGCTTCACTTCCCGTTGAAACTCCAAGTCTTCTACGCATTAATTCTAAGCCTTGTGCTTGGAAGAGAATCCAATTTACACCATGCGTGCGGTGCAATCCAGTTAATTTCGGATCGGCAACGATAGGAACTGCTTTTTCCCTTGCAGCACGAATAATTCGCTCTGCTCCACCATCGTTCACGACACCTTGTCCATAATCAGATAAGATCAGTACGTCTGCTCCATCAAGCTCAGTTATCGCTTGGTCGTACAATGATTTGGAGGCTTCAGCAGGGACTGGATGGTCGTCTTCAACATCCCATCGGAGCAACAGTTGTTCACCACTCACGAGGCTCTCACGTGTCGCTAACATCCTTGTCTTAACGGTAGTAATTCGTCCATCGACAATAGCAATTCCATCAGTTCCAACGCCTTCCTTACTTAAGGATTCTAAAATATTCATACCAGCCCTGTCATCGCCCACAACTCCGTATAAACTACTTTCCATTCCCATCGATTTGAGTCCACGACCAACATGTGCAGCAGCGCCCACATCTTCCTCACGCATGGTTTCGCGAAGAACTGGTACTGGTGCCCTTGAATTGAGATTGTTCGCATATCCGTGGATGTAGCAATCCATCATGATGTCGCCGATGAGAACCACTTTCGAATCACCGTTGGATTTCAACTCAGTTTTAAGTTTCGAGAGTTCTTCATAGACCGCTAATTCTTCATCTGACATTCCCATAGTACCGGCTCCCTTTCATTCAATAGTATCTCGTAACTCAGCAAGTAAACTTGCGTGTTGTGAATCGGTGATGTTGAGTGTTGTTTGAAGGGTCTTCAACATTGCTCCCTCATCTTCAGTGATGACGCCGTCATCCATTGCAGTGTTTAATGCAGACTTGTAAGTACGAACATTTTCGGGAATAAGTGGCGTTTGTTTCGCTTCGTTGAGTAATTTGTCATGGGTCAATCGGTCAAAGCCATAAGCGATTCGAACTGTTTCCAGCAAGGCGATTTCATCGTCAACCAGTTCATCATCAATGAGGGCTTGTCGTAACATATCTCGATAGATCTCCTCTGGAGGAGGTGCTTTTTGTTCCCGACGTGCCTCGTCAGAGAGTCGTCGAACTCGTTCTGGATGCATTCCGAGAAATTCAACAACTTCACTGAGAAGATATTGCTCATCTTTCGTGATTCTTCCATCTTCCCATGCACGAGCAAATAATCGTCGAATAAGGTGCTCACCTGCTTGTGCGTCCAACGAAGCGACACCTTCAGGATTCGAGACAGGAGAGACCACCGGATTTTCATGGTAGTGCATTGCTTCATCGATGTGGGAGAGTAAATCCAATGTCGCTTGTGCGGCACCGCGAAGATCGCTGAGAACGGTCTGGCCATCGCTGCATGTGACTGTTTGCTTCAGAGTATTAACCCGGAGAAGCTCAGCCTTTTCACGACCACTTGCAGTTAATCCGTACACGTGTCTACGCTGCTTCGCGCCCGGTACATGCCGTTTACTCGTGACGATATCGCCCTGCTTTTCGAGTCGCTTCAACGTACGTGGTACGTGCTTTCTTTGGACGTGAACTGCGGCTGAGATTCCCGCTTGTGTTAGGGCGGCAGGCGCCTCCCACTCTCCCTCGGGCAGTATATTATCGCACAAGTGGAGCAGCATTCGCTCTTCGGTTGTCAATGAGCCGAGATAGCCGTCCACCAAGATGCTCCCCAACACTACCACGGGGTGCCGGCTCATATGGGCATCGGTTACCCGTGAACTCAAAAGTATCAGTGCTTACGCAATGCTATGGCGAGACAGAACCGGAAGTTCATCCCTCGTCAGCGTTCAACCCGACCCATTGGCCAATCGCTTTCTGATAATCAAGCACCTTCCGTTCCCCATTCACCTCCCGTTGCAATTGACGGTCACTGGTACATTGAGGCGCCTCTTTCTGTTCGCTTACATCAAAAAAGTGGACTAGGTCTTCGGATGGACGATGATTCAATCCGCGTCAACGGTGAAGAGATTCTTTTTTGCCATTGGCAGCGACATGTCCCCCTTCCATCGACTGATTGGTTTGAATCCGCTGTGCGTTCAGATTCAGATTTGATTGCACGTTCAATCATCTTTGACGTTGCTCGCAGTGGTGGAGAATTGGTTATTCCATTGTCTCATGTTCCCCAGGACCGCCAATTAAACCAAGTAAGAAATACGTGGGCTCTGCGATGGGATCGTGGGCAAGTTTTCACCAAAGAAGAACCCGTTGCACACGTGCGCTGGGCCTGGACTACGGACGAAATTAATTGGGAGGAACTCCTTCAGTGGACTCGAACAGTTCAATCACTTGGACGTGCAGCCGAACTTTTTGTCATTGATGAGGAAATGGACGTCACCATGTATCTCCTCAACCAAGAAGTCCCAACCGGTCGCCAAGACTTGTGGGATTCATTCACTTCTGAGCATCGTGCTGAATTAGCTCGTCTTTGGGGCCTGAAAATTTCTCGTGGCACTGGGTGGTATATTCCGTGTCAGATATGGCCCTGGGAATCAATTGGTGTCGAGCATCTTTCTGGACGCCACCTTCGTTATGAAGAAGGCGTGTTCTTGGAATCTCTCCTCGAGTCAAAGGCGATTCCGTCAAGTCTGCGACTTTACGATTATCTCATGGGACTCGGTCTACTTCTACGACCTGGTTTCAAGTACGGTTGCCGCTGGCGCGCTTACGATGGTTCGGTTGGCGAAGCTCACGCTCCATGGCTCATTCAACCACATCATGCTGCGCCCCAAACATGGGATGCTGCCTGCTTGGCAGTCCGTCTCGCTGAGGGAGTCCACAAACAGTGGTTGTGCGCAATTCAATCTGATGATTCATGGTTCTGCCTTCAAATGAAGCGCTGGCAGCCCGGTCGTTAAGCATCGTTTTTATCGATGATTCGGCCCCATGCATCCGTGACCTTGTCCTCT
The DNA here is from genome assembly GCA_002499545.1 of Euryarchaeota archaeon UBA88. Classification (GTDB taxonomy): domain Archaea; phylum Thermoplasmatota; class Poseidoniia; order Poseidoniales; family Poseidoniaceae; genus MGIIa-L1. The sequence goes on along the minus strand of DAME01000025.1, from coordinate 7,147 downwards.
GTTTTATCTTCCATCGTAGGATGAACGTGGACGGTTTCCATAGTTCGCTTATTCGTCGATTCACGCTTCGAGTCTACCATGCCGAGCAGTACCCACAGTGCGCTCAGTAAGCCGGCAATGAACAACACATTTCCTGGGCTGCGCCACTGTTCAAAGAATGACGGTTCCTGAGAAGTGGCAATGAACTCGAGTTGTACCGTCCAAGTGTGACCTCCTTGGGTGAGCAAGACCAACTCCCCTTCAACTGACATTCTGTCTTGAAGCAAGCCTTGAGGGTCGATGTGAATTCGGACTGTATCATCACCAACCAGTGAAATTTGTTCTGGTGCAGTACCAATTCGATTCATAGGGCCGTCAAGGTGAACTGAGAATGATTGAGAACCGTTTCCTTTCGATTCTATTAGGACATCGATGTAGGACTCAACGACAGTATCAAACGTACCTGCTATGGTCGTCTCTACTGGAACTCTGTTCAACGTCAAGATTTTGGTTTTGACTGTCAACTTATCTTCACCGCATTGAACAGTTCCTTCAAGCATTACTTCCGCATTCCCAGTCGATGGAGATGAGAACATTAATTCAATCCGCTGTGCATCCTCAATCAGTTGGGTGAATTGTTCGAATGACCGACCGTCGGAGAGCGTTAATTGGTGGGAAAAATTACACGGTTCAAGAACATCTATCTCGAGCGGAAAGGTATCACCTGGTAGCATCACGCCACCAAAATCCGGCAGATTGATTTCGAGTGCAGGTGTGCATGAAGGTGCGGTGAAATGAATCATCATTGTAATGTTGACTTCAATTGTAGCCGTCCAACTCACCAGTATCCCATCATGCGAGTAGATTGGAATGCCTTGTGATCCAAACGTCATTCCGTCAGTGAACACGTCAGAACTTTCACCGGAATTTACACCGTTCAAAATATCATCACGGCCGTCCGCCTCAACAACTCGAAGCCAAGGTTGGTTTGGGTTGCTGTTCAATTCGTTGTGCCCCTCGTCACCAACCGTTGTGTCTTGGTAGGTTACAAGTACTCCATTGCCTGGAAGATGTGCGTCAAATCCGGAATTTGATCTGTATTCAATCCAAACAAATTCACCATCAGCGACGGGAACCTTGAGAGCTTGGCCTCCATCGCTAATACCTTTGAGTTGTATACTTGGACCGATGCACGGTGCTTGCGCTGATTGCGGCCACGTGAAATCAACCTGCTGACTTCGATTGGCTCCAATTTTTTCCATTGTAGAGGCTGTTGGTAGTGCTGGCCAACTACCGCCGCCATTCCAGTTGCCGCTCGCCATGATATCCCAATCTCCTACGCCCTGCCATTCGTTGAGATTTTCAGTATCGTGTACGGGGTACAGGTCTAAAGCCCCCATCTGGTGCATCATTTCATGAAGAACTGTTCCCATTCCGCTTGAACCTGTTCGAAGACTTGCCATTGTGTAATGCGCTACTTTTACTGTGTCTGATACCTCAATGGGCTCTTCGAAAACTGTAAAGTGGCTCCAAATTTTCCCAGTCTGCCCAGGATTCTCTTCTTGTCCCTTTGTCGTATGGAGAATCAGTAGTCGGTCAACAAAGCCGTCTTCGTCGAGGTCGTAAGAACTCCAGTCCAATCCATCGTTTGCAAGCACGGTTTCCTCTGCCAGTGCCATTGGGAGAAACGTTCCATCAGCGCTCATGTCGCGATTACCATTCGTATCTTCCCCGTAATCAATGAGAGTACCACTTGCACGAGTTACTGATTGACTGACTTCGACCGTGAGTTTTGATTGATTGTTAGATATTTGTTCGATGTACTTCGCTCCAACGTCCTCCAGCATAACTTCTGCCTGAGAAACACCCCATGCTTCTGTTGATGGTTGTTCATCGAAATCAACGACCAAGACGACCCATCGCTCATTTGGTTGAAGTGGCAGCAATGCAACTTCGTCACTGCCAGTGACAGGGCTGTTTTCTTGCAACCATTGCTCGATTTCGTCATTGTTGTTCAGTGCCCAACTGCTCGCAATAACCAGGAAAACGACCAACGGAACTCCAACCCTCGGTCTCATGAAAGGCGGTGGGGACAAAAGCGTTTGAATGCTTGGCTTCGCTGAGGCAGCTATCAACAATTTTCAGGCAAGCTGAGTGGTTCAGAAATTGAAGCACTTAGCCACCTACGAGCGACCGATTCAATCACCGTGATGCACACGATCGAAGCCAGAAGCGCAATTGAACTATACTCTGGCATCGAAGCTAGCAACAAGAGTACGACCGTACCGTATATTCGAAACCGCCACCAATCAGCATTCGATTGATTGAGCAATCCTAATTTCCCGGCGAGAATCATTGCAAAAATGGCTATTGCAACAACGACTTGTGTCCACACTACAGCGACAGCCATCTTGAGCATGAGAACGGCATCATACTGTGAGCTTAGGCCCATTGAACTTTGATGGAGATGTCCTTGTTCAAACGCCAGTGGGAAAAAGTACCCAACCGTGAACGCTGCTATTCCGAGTGTAACAGTACATCCAATCAAAAGCCAACTGAGCAACCATGTGCGTTCATGAGGGTACAATCCAGGTTTACTGAACGACCAAGTCTGTTGAACTATCAAAGGCATCACGGTCAAGAGTCCGAGTAGAACAGATGCCAGCCATCGAACAGCACTCCATTCTGCGGGGTCGTACAGATTGAGACAGTCATCATCGCAAGGATTGAGAATGCTGAGAACCCTATGAAGCAATTCATCGATTTGAGTCAACCACAGAATACTTACAATGGTCAGTGCAAAGAATACCAGTGTGGCTCTCGATGTTAAATCGTCCAAGTGGTGCTGGACAGGTGCTGTAACATCGCCTTCAATGTCAACAACCATGCACGACCCTCGCATCCATTGAGTGGAAAGAGATCAAACCAAGTCTTTGGCTTGTGGAGTTGCTCGCGCCTGAGCAATTGTTCGATAGACACCGTACATTGCCCATAACATCAGCATGGCGACACTCAAGACGATTTGCCATGACTGCTGGCTTTCAACAGCCCACGCAAACACGATGAGCAGTGCTGCGGAGAGTACGCCTCGACGCACGCCTTGAGGGATAGCCAAGCTTCTATCGAGATATTCTGGGCCACCGCCAAACTTGCGCTCATAGAATTCACCTTGGATGACCGCAGCAACGATCAGGATGGAAAATGATGCGAAATAATAGATGTTGCCTTCTTCAAAGAATATTTCTGCGAGGGCTTCTTGACGTTCGGCTTCGACGGCTTCAGGGTCCTCTTCAGCAATAAAAAGTGCATCGTAGTCACCCACGCTTATGGTTCGTAACGCCTGACCTTCCGCATCATCGTTGGTTGTTGAACCTGGCGAACTGATGGTGAATGACAAGATGTTCCAAGCATCACCTGCATCAAAATTACCGTTTCCATTGACTGCATTACCTACAAGTTGGAAAGCGACTGCACCAACGTCTTCGCTCGGAGCTGTCCAGGTGATAACCCAGTTATTGCCCACGGCAGATTGTCCGACTGCACCGGGTTCATCAGCAACTGCGCTTGACCCTTCACCGGGGGTGAGTTGGCCAACATTGTAGTCCCAAATCATGAAACCACCCTCAGAATTCGATGCGTGCTGTAGGTCGATGGTAAACGTGTAAGTTTCCGTTACATCGTATGAGCGAGGTACGCCTGATATTGAGACCACCACTTCGTTTGACGGTGCACCGTCTCCGTGGCATGAACATCCAGTTTCGACGACGAGATTATCTCCGTTCATCCATGGAGGTCCACCGGGCATGGCCAGGGCTGGAGCGATGAACAACAGCGCCATCAATCCTAAGACGAGAATCCTCGAGTTGCGTGTATGCATGTCCCCACCCTATTCTTTCCACCAATCGCATCCCTTTGAACGTTCCTTTTCATCAAGTCCCTTGCGCACGTATATTCGACAGAACATTGTTGCTCAAATTTCCTTCAATGCAGTGTTTAAACCTGCCATCATCGCCTTACCATCACCGAATAACATCATGGTCTTGTCCATGTAGAACAGGTCGTTGTCCACGCCGGCATAGCCGACAGATAGCGAGCGCTTGACGATGACAACGGTTCGAGCCTTATCAGCATCAATGATTGGCATTCCTGCGAGAGGTCCTTCACCACTTCGTGCAGCAGGATTCGTGGTATCATTGGCACCAATGACGACTGCAACGTCGCATTCTGGGAATTCACCATTAATTTCGTCCATCTCAATCAATTGTTCATATGGAACATTTGCTTCAGCAAGTAACACGTTCATGTGGCCAGGCATTCTTCCAGCAACGGGGTGTATTCCATACTTTACATCCGTACCGAATTTCTCTTCCATGAGGTCAGCGAACTCCTTGACTTGATGTTGGCATTGACTGACAGCCATACCGTATCCGGGAACGATAATGACCTTCTGGGCACCATCGAGCATCATTGCGACTTCGTCAGCGTCTGAACCGACCTTGGTTCGTGTCAAGGATTCCTTTTCACCACTGCCACCGAAGGATTTGAACAAGACGTCGATCAGCGTTCTGTTCATAGCCTTACACATAATGAAGGTCAAGATAAGACCCGATGCGCCGACCAACGAACCTGCAATGATGAGCACAGAGTTACCAATGATGAATCCAGTGAACGCTGCAGCAATACCCGAAAGGGAATTCAGCAGTGACACAACAACTGGCATATCGGCTCCACCGATTGGTAGAACTAGGATAATTCCAAGCAGGCATGAAATTCCAATAATACCCCACAGGTAATCGGTATTTGTTGGCTCGCAAATACTCATGTAAATCAATACGCCAACGGTAATCACCAGGAGTACCTTGACTGGGTTGAGCCACGCTGGTCCCCATGTCGGGGTTTTGATCCACTTCCCAAAGATGCTGACGCCACCTTTCAGTTTGTACATTGCAAGCAGCGAACCGGTAAGCGTCATCCATCCGACGAGTGCAGAAAGTCCAGCTGCAACCATGGTAACTGTGAGTTCGAGCCCTTCAGGTACTGAATTTGAGTCCTCCAGATACTTCCAGACTTCTGACAGAGCGACAAGAGCAGAAGCAGCACCACCAAATCCGTTGAACAGAGCAACGAGTTCAGGCATTCCCGTCATCTCAACTTTGACGGCCATCCAGTAGCCTATCGACGAACCAATGACAATACCTGCACCGATGAGAACCCATTCAGCACCTCCGGCCAACTGCATGCTGAGGACGGTCGTAAGTACTGCAACCAGCATTCCCATAGCGCCCAGTTGGTTACCGTAAGGGGCCGTCCTTGGATGTCCTAATTTTTTCAAACCAAAAATGAACAGTGCTGCGGATAGCAAGTAGCCAATCGAAACCCAGTCTTCCATCTCAAGCACCTCCCCGCTTTTTTCCAGCAATCATGTTGAGCATTCTGTTTGTTACCATGAATCCTCCAACGACGTTGATCATCGCCAATACGACAGCGACAAATGCCAGCAAACCGGATACGACGGTTTGGTCAGCTTCGTATGCTACATTGGCCCCGATTAAGGCGCCGATGATGCTGATTCCAGAAATGGCGTTTGCTCCACTCATAAGTGGTGTGTGGAGTGTTGCAGGAACTTTCGTAATCAGTTCAAATCCGAGGAAGATTGCGAGTACAAAAAGTGTCACGTTAGCGATTAAAAATTCTGGTGTCATTCAAGAACCCCCCCGAGGCGAGTTTGTTTTGGGTGTAACGCTCCATCTTTGCAGAGCAAGACACCACCCATGCCATTCACATAGAAGTCTGAATCTTCTGGTGCTCCGACAAGAATATCGTCATCTTCCTTGAGGACAATGGCACCGTCATCCACCAACGATGTAATGAAGGTAGTGAGGTTGTTTGAGTACAGCATACTGGATGTTGTGGCCAGTGTACCGGGTAGGTTCGAAGTTCCGACGATTATAACGCCGTTGCGAGTAGTGATGACTTCACCTGCAACAGTGTCTTCACAGTTTCCGCCAACATCGGCGTTCATATCGACCACGACTGCACCAGGTTTGAACGCCTGAATAGCACTTGAAGGAACAGTAATTGGCGCAGGACGTCCGAATATTCTGGCTGTTGTGACGATAATGTCAGCATCAGCAGCAACACCACAGACAGTATCATTGACCTTTTGGATGAACTCCGGGGTTAGGGGTTTAGCGTATCCAGACTCGTCTTCAAAATCATCCATGCCGTCGACTTCAATGAATCGACCGCCAACGGATTCAATTTGTTCTGCTGCGGATTTGCGAACATCAGACGCATACACGATTGCACCAAGACGCTTGGCCGTAGCAATTGCCTGGAGTCCAGCCACTCCACTCCCCATAATGACGACTTTAGCAGGTCGCACGGTACCGGCTGACGTGGTCATCATTGGAATCCCCTTTGGAACATGTGCCGCTCCGAGCAAGACTGCCTTGTATCCAGCCAAGTTATCTTGACTTGAGTTCACGTCCATTGACTGTGCTCGAGAAAGCCTTCGTGGAATCATATCCATCGAGAGAAGAGTAATTCCAGAGTCGATACATTGTTGAACGTACTCCGGATTTCGAAAAGGGTCTGCAACGCAGGCTACATTGGCGCCTTTGTTGATTCCTTCAACACCGGGGAATCGAATACAAATGACGGTCTCACACCCAAGTACGTCGCTTCTGGAAGCTATCATTGCACCAACATTTTCGTAGTCGGCATCGAGATAATTCGATGCAAGTCCAGCATTTGATTCGACATGAATTTCAAATCCTGATTTCACCAATTTTTTAATGCTGTTTGGCGTGATTGCAACTCTCGTTTCGCCTTCTGGCTCTTTTGGTACACCGATATTCATACAATCCCTCAGCGCCTCACAACCGATGATACGACCGGGGGCAATCTTTCCAGCCGTAGAAGGTTTTTAGACAACTCGCTTGATTTACTTTGACCGTTCTTGGGGAAATGAGTGATTTTGATAATGTTCATGTCACTAATTTCGTGTTTTTCTACCATGTTGCTTATTGACGGTCGGCTGTTGGAACACTTCAAGAGGAAGTTTCATGTCGAACACGAGAAGAAAAATAGCGGTAATTGGAGCAGGTAATGTTGGTGCTACGTGTGCATTTGTTCTAGCACAAATGAAGATTGCAGACATTGTCCT
>DAME01000040.1 GCA_002499545.1 Euryarchaeota archaeon UBA88 | reverse complement strand
CCGTATTATTCTGAACTTCTCGGGAACCGTGTCGAACGTGGACGTTCCCTCACCAAGATCGAAACAACACTGCAGGCTGCACGTACCGTCAATGCACGTCATATTACCCTTCACGCCGGCCACTATGGAGGTATGCAACCGGGCAGTGCAGCGAACGAACAAGTTGCGAACGTCTTTGCAGGCGTTGTAGACCGAGTTCACGAAATTTGGCACGATGACGAAGATGAATTTCCAGTGTTCCCTTGGATCAAAGACGGAACACCCTCAAAGATTGGTGTCGAAACCTCTGGACGCCAGGAACTGTGGGGCAGCCTCGAAGAAGTTCTCGAAGTCGTGAACCATGTCGAAGGAACCATTCCTGTACTGAACATCGCTCACATTCACGCCCGTGGCCACGGTAAAATGCGTACATCAGAAGATTACGGAGAACTGTTCGATTTGGTTCGCGAATCTATTGGAACAAAGGAATTCTATTGCCACTTTTCTGGAGTTGAGCACCGTGCTGGAAACGCAATGCACTACACGCAAATTAAGAAATCTGACCTGAACTTTGAGCCGTTGGCTGAATTCATTGTTGAAGACGGAGGATGGCTCGATATCACTTTGATTTCGGACTCTCCGTTGCTGGAGCACGATGCTATGTACATGCTTCAGAGTATCGAGAAATCGCGCCACCGTCAACTGGAACGCAAGGCCCGTGAAGACCGACGCAGAGCGTTGGCAGCCCAAACTGGCGTCTCTGCGCCTGTTGCCGCCGCAGAACCCGAAACCGCTATCGAATCACCGACTGAACCTGAGGCCACTCCTGAAAAGCCTTCAAAGGCGAAGGCGGCCAAGAAAACATCGAAAGCCGCTACAAAGAAAGCTGATGAAGAAAGTGTCTTTGACTTGGATGAAGAAGACGATGACGACCTCTTTTGAACTCTGAACTGTTTCACTTGCCTCAACAAACCGAGGTTCAACACTGCCCACAGCGGCAATTAACATAAGTAAAGTGAACAGCGAGAGATTTGTTCTCTATGGCACACATTGCAATTTTGGGATTGGGAAATTGGGGTACTGCGATTGCCAAAATGTGGCTTACCGACGGTCATCACGTCAAAGGATGGACCATTGAACAAGACGTGTACGAGTCTATCACGATGGATTCCATCAATCGAAAGTATCTTCCAGACCATCCAGTTGAAGGCCTTGAAGTCACCATGCACATCTCTGAAGTGCTCGAAGGTGTCGAAATCGTAGTGTTGGCCGTTCCTTCTTCGGTGATTCTTAGTGTGGTCGAGCAAATCATCCCACATCTTCGTCCCGGCCACGTACTCATCGATCTGGCCAAAGGACTGGCACCCGGAAATCAACTGATTTCTGAAGCGATTCATGAGCAATTGAAGGCAGCCAAACTCAACAACCCCTTAGCAGTCGTCACCGGCCCAACCATCGCTCCAGAAGCCGCTTCAGGCGTCATGACTACTGCACTGGTGGCAAGTGAAGACATGTCGGTTGCGCAGCAATTAGCAGCTACACTCACCACACAGACCTTCATTCTTCATCCAGCATCGGACCCTGCTGGTGCTGAATTGTGGGGCGCTTTCAAGAACGTCATCGCCCTTGCCTGCGGTCTTGTCGATGGCCTCAAACAAAAGGGGAATCTCGGTGGAGACAACCTCAAGGCGGCAATTTTCATGGCTGGCTTCAAAGAAGGATGTCTGCTACTTCCGAAAATGGGAGCCCGTGCTGAAGTCGCTTTTGGCCCTGCAGGACTTGGTGATTTGTACGTTACTGCGACCTCACCGCATGGTCGAAATCGAAGCATGGGTGAGAAGTTAGGTACCGGATTATCACTTGAAGAAGCACTTGAAGAAATGCACATGGTTGCTGAAGGAGTTCGAGCTGCACGGATGTTCGGGCTGCGTTCTGAAGAACTGGGAATTCAAACCCCTTTTACCAAAGCACTGAACACACTGCTTGATGGGTTCATCGACGCAGAAGAGTGCTGTCGAAGAATGGTTGCGCTCCACTGAATCCTTGCGATTGAACGATTCGATTGAATCGGTGCTGTTTTGAGTGTGGTCGTGATGCGTTCATCATGGCCGACGAACTCACTGAACTGGAAGCGCGAATCTTTGAGTGGATTCGACAATCAGACTTTGAGACCGTTCCATGGTCAACTCCAAAGGCTGCAAAATCATTCAAGGTCAAAGAGAACGATGTGTATGAGGCAGTCGCTGCCTTGACACGCAAGGTTCCTGACAGAATTCAAGTTTACTACAAGGAAGGTTCACTGCACATTGCGGCTGAATAAACTCAGTCTTCACCTTCGACGTCGCTCCGCACTTTGTGATAACGTACTGCCCTGTTTGGTGAAAAGAACACCGTGAGCCATGAAGGCCGACGAACATCTCCGTCTTCATTGACAAAAGAACGAACGGCCATTGAGATCATATCAATTAGAACAACGACGATGAATGTTACCAACAGCAACGCAAAGACTTTGTCGTACAAAAACAAATTCAGATAATTGCTGATGTAGTATCCAATCCCTCCCGCTCCTACGATTCCAATCACGGTCCCATGGCGAACATTGTACTCAAACATGAACATCAATTGACTCAACAGATGATTACTGGTTTCAGGAATCACGACATTGGTTAGAATTTCGGGGCGGGTCAGTCCGGTGGCCCGGCTTGCTTCAAGAGGGGCACTGTCCATCCCTTCAATCGCTTCATACTGCAGTTTTCCGAGGTATCCAATGGTGTAAAATGTCATCGCCAAAACGCCGGCAAGAGGACCTAATCCAAAGATAATCACGAATAAGATTGCCCAGATAAGGCTGGGCAAACTTCGCATGGCAGATAGGAGAATTCGTATGATGATAGAGACCCAGAAAGGAACGAGATTGCGAGCTGCCAGCGAAGACAGAAGAATCGCACCAATGAAACCGAAAATGGTGGCGACAAAGGCTATTTTGATGGTCTCTAACATTCCCAAATACGCAATTGAGCAGAAGAATCCAATGCTCTGATTGCACTCTGGGTAGGACCTAGCTTCAAGTACTGACCAATCAGGAGGAAGGCTTTCTGCGAAGAAAATTCTGAGGTTTTCCCAGCCGCCTGCGAGGCGACCCCATTTGCCATCGATTAATCCGTTCATCACGACAACTGCATAGAAAGCGAGCAGCACTACAAAAAGAAGAATTTGATAGCGCTTCACGACCTCGAGCGCTGAATTCAAGGCAGTCGATTGAGGTTTTGAATCACGCATGTTCAATCACCTCTTGGACCAAAGAGCCGTCTTTTATTGTCCAAATCCGATCTGCTACACTCCGTGCTCGCTCGATGTTGTGTTCAACCATAATCATCGAGCTTCCCGCATCGGTGAGTTTCCTCATTGCGTTCAGAACAATCATCGCATTTGCTTGATCCAGTTCACTCAGGAATTCATCAGCCACGATGAGCGATGGCGATTGTGCAAGGGTTCGAGCGGTCGCAACGCGGCGTTGCTGACCACCCGATAGCCTGCGAACGGGTTCAAGCCGTTTCTCAGTTAAACCGACATCTTCCATCGCTTGTTTAACAACGGTCTTTTTCAGTTGATTCGTGTACACTATGGTTGCAATAATCGATGGAATATACAACATACAACCCAGGAAGAAAAGTGGAGGAGCAAACGGATTTTTGAAAAACCAAATCCCCAATGAAACAATCAAAATGCAAAGGCCAATTGAACGAAAACGCGATGCTTGTTGAATCGTGTGTGAAGAAGAGATCGCTCCCAGTGTGATGTTATGCTCAACACTTGCATGTCGAACAAGGCCAAGTTTTTGAGGTACGTATCCGAGTCCACCTCGTGGTTCGACCAGAAGTTCGACTGAACCATCAATTGGACGTATAAGGCCACCAATCGTTCGAATAATCGTGGTCTTACCGATTCCCGATGGGCCGACAATGGCAATAATTTCCCCTTCGTGAACCTGGATATTGATGTCGCTGACCAGAGGGGTTGAGTAACCTACAACCAGTTGGTTTAGTTTCAACAACGTATTAGTCATAGAATCACATCAGCGGAAGGGTTGAATCCGATTGATACCACTGAACTTCCAGTTATTAGACTGCTTATCGAAGAAGTATCTCTGCAACTGCTTCACTGGGAATATTTACACCGACTTTCTTGATGAATTTGACAAGTTCTACCGGTGGGAAACCTCGCACAGTGGGAGCGTCGAATCTTCGTGATCTTCACGCAAGGTGTGCTTTCATCAAATCGACGGTTTCTTCAATCCACTCTTCAGCTTCATCTTCATAATCAACGTCGCATTCGATTCGCTCATTGATGCGAGAACCGCCCTTACCTTCCAGTAACTCATCCCATTCCTTACCCGATTCACAAAACAAGTCAAATGCGGTATCTCCAAGTGCAAGAATGGCAAACTGCGTACCGGAAAAGGCATCGTCATCGGAGTCGGATGCTTCATCAAACATGTCTTGGGCGTTGTCAGGTTGTTCACCGTCACCCCAAGTGCTGCAGCAAATTATCACGTAATCACTCGCCATGATGTCTTCAAGTGAAATTTCATCTAAACCGGCGACTTGTACATCGAAATCATCGGATGCAATTGCCTCAACATCGTATGCCAGCATTTCTGCATTTCCGGTTTGCGAGCCATAAAGTACGCTCATTTTATTTCCTTTTTCAGACATGTGTAAATCTCCTTGTT
>DAME01000043.1 GCA_002499545.1 Euryarchaeota archaeon UBA88 | reverse complement strand
AGATCACCTTTGTCATCGCCTCATCACGACTTGAGGTCCACTGTATCCCACCAATTGGCCGGTGTTGTACCCATGCGGCTAACCAGGCTGATGAGCACATCCATCGCCGGCACAGGACCTTCTTTGTCCAAGTTGAATTCCAAAGTGTTGATGACCTCCTCGCCTTTTTTTTCTATCAACCGCATGAAGTCATCACCGTTCTTGCTGTAAATAGAATATTCAAGATGAAGGCCAGTATCACGTTGAGGGCCAAAATAGAGCATGCTCGAAGTGGAAGATGATGCAAAGATGTTGTTGAGAGCATCGTTAACGGTTTTGATGTGAACCGTGCGTTCGGCCCCGTTGGTGGCGACAACGAAGGTTTTGGTATCGCCATCAAAGAGGTCGTCGTTGGCCTTTACGGCCACTTTCATGAAACCAATAAATTTGCCCAATTCTCCATTTTTATATGTTAGCCAGACCCTTAAACCAAGTAAAGCAGCAAGGGCTAGCCCAAACACAACGACGTCCGTCATAATTCGAAATTCATCCGAAACATCATCAACGTATGGCCGGCAAGAACCCAAGATTGTGCTAGCATATGCAGACTCACTGCAGAGTAGGTCAGAGGGCTAACAAGGAAATTCATCGAGTGAAACTTCAGCAGCATCCATCACAGGAGCAGGCAGTTCCACACGGGTCACAGGTACAGCATTCACAAGGCATGTAGGGGCCTGTACGAATTATTAATTAAAGGTATCTGAATTAATAATAATGCCGTAATTGATAATATCTTCACACATTCATTGCCGATATGTCACTGCATTTTTGCCCATGTCTAAATATGACCGATTTCTGCAAGATATGTGACAGATCGTTCTCTGACTGGCAAATGCAGCTCTTGCGGTGAAGGCAACCCGACATTTCACTATCATGCAGAAAATCTCGAAAAAATAGAATTATGCAAGGCTTGCTACGATGTGTATCTCGCAAAAGAGATGACGCAATACTGGAAGAGCCACATCGAAGAAGAAAAGGCGCGAACCCGTGGCAATTGAAGAGCAGATTGAACAGTGCTCACCTGCAATAAGCCAGGAGAATCATTCAATCCAATCGAGAATCCCAGCAGATTTTCTCTTCGACGGGTTTAAGCGACTGGCGCGCTGGACACACATCATGTCTATCATAGAAGCATACAACGTAGCCTGGGAAAACGGAGATGTCGAAGCACTTGGAGCACTCATCCACGATGATTGTGTTTTCAACCCGCACGTCGGTGGATTCACCATGAGCAAGTCCGACATTCTAGGATTCGCTGGTGGCGACAACACCCCTCAATCTGAGCAGCGCAGAATCCTCTTCGAAAACGATGAAGTTGGCGTTGCTCACTCAATCGTTCACTTTTCAAATGATTCTGACTCGGAGGCCGTTATGTCCTTTATGCGATTCAAAGACGGGCAAATCATCCTCATGGAAACCGGTGCTACACCACTCTCTGATGATTACAAACTCATCGGTACTGAGTGAAACAGGTACTGTTCCCTTGTGCTTGACCTCACACTTCTGTGATGTCGGTACGCTCTGTTGAAATACCGTATTCTTTCTCGGCCTTTTCATAAACGCTGGCCTCGATTGAACCGTCGCGTACCAATGAGGACAGCGCTGCAAGGGCGACGGCTTTTCCATCGATTTCGAAGAAGCGACGCAGTGCTTCACGGGTGTCCGAGCGGCCAAATCCATCGGTTCCAAGCACCGTGAAAGGACCGCTTACCCATTGACGGATCATGTCAGGTACCGCTGCCATGTTGTCGGATACGGCAATGACTGGAACTTTTGAATTACCAAGCATCTGCTCGACCCACGGCTGCCTGGCTGGCTTGGAAGGATGCAATCGGTTCCAGCGGTTGCAGTCCAATCCTTCACGGCGCAGTTCCCCGTAAGAGGTTGCAGAATAAATCTCAGCACGAACGCCGTAGGCTTCCAATTTTTCAACTCCATCAAGCAGCTGAATCATAATAGGTCCAGAGCCGATTAATCGAACGATTGGTCCGTCGCCCTTTGGTGCACCTCGCAGCAGGTACATGCCTCGGATGATGCCTTCATCTACGCCTTGTGGCTTGGGCGGCATAGGGTAATTTTCGTTGTAGACTGCGATGTAGTGGATGACGTCCTTGTCTTGACCGTACATCTCATCGATTCCGTGTCGGATGATGGTCGCCAGTTCGTATGCGAACGCAGGGTCCCATGCACGAACGGCAGGATTGGTATGAGCCATCAGCAGGGAGTGGCCGTCTTGGTGTTGCAGACCTTCTCCGTTGAGGGTTGTTCTTCCTGAAGTCGCCCCCATGAGGAAACCCCGGGCGCGCTGGTCAGCGGCGGACCAAATAAGGTCAGCAACACGCTGGAATCCGAACATCGAATAGAAGATGTAGAACGGTAGAGTTGGATAGTGGTGGGTCGAAAACGAAGTGGCTGAAGCAATGAACGTTGAAGTTGCACCTGCTTCATTGATGCCTTCTTCCAAGAGTTGGCCTTTGGCTGATTCCTTGTACTTCATCAGCACCTTGTGGTCAACCGGTTTGTACAACTGGCCTTCGGGATGGTAGATGCCGAATTCAGAAAACAGTGGGTCCATTCCAAACGTACGTGCTTCATCGGGAATGATGGGGACGATGCGGTTGCCGAACTCTTTGTCTTTCATCAGTGCGCGTAAAATTCGAACGAAGGCCATCGTTGTTGAGACCTGCAGTTTGCCCTTGGTGCCTTCATCGAATTCACCGTAAGTTGCTTCCTTCGGAAGAGTGAGGTCGAACTTTGGAACCGTTCGACTGGGCATGAATCCGTCCATTGCAGCGCGACGTTGTTTGGCGTAGGCAACGAGTTCCGGGACGTCTTCGGGTAGGACATACGGATAGGTTTCGAGTTCTTCATCGCTGAAAGGAAGTCCCAAATCATCGCGCATGAACTGAATGCTGTCCATGTCAGCCTTCTTCTTTTGATGCGTCGTGTTTCGGCCGGCGAACGCAGGCCCAAGACCAAATCCTTTGATGGTACGCATCAGGACAACGGTTGGCTCGCCCTTGTGGGCGGTTGCTTGGGAGTAGGCTGCGTGGAGTTTGAGGAAATCATGACCGCCAACGTCAGCACATAGGTCAACCAGTTCCTCATCGCTGAGGTGCGAGACCAGTGCAGCAAGGCCGTCTGAATTGAACAATTCTTTGCGGATGGTGCCGCCTTCTGCAGTCATGATGCGCTGCTCATCGCCGTCGACCAATTCGTCAAGGCGTGCAGCAAGAAGACCTGCGGAATCTCGCTCGAACAAATCATCCCAGCCGCTACCCCACAGGACCTTGATAACGTTCCAACCAGCACCGCGGAAGCGGCCTTCGAGTTCTTGAACGATTTTTGAGTTGCCACGGACAGGTCCGTCAAGGCGCTGGAGATTGCAGTTCATGGTCATGACAATGTTGTCAAGGCCCTCTCGACCGGCAAGCGAAAGTTGCGACAGGGATTCGGGTTCATCGGATTCTCCGTCCCCCATCGTGTACCATACGCGAGAGTTTGCAGTCGAAACCAGACCGCGGTCTTCGAGATAGCGGTTGAAGCGAGCTTGGTGAATGGCAGTCATTGCTCCTAAGCCCATACTAACGGAAGGGAATTCCCAGAAGTCAGGCATCAATCGAGGATGAGGGTAGGATGACAATCCTTTACCGCCGGTTTCTTGACGGAATGCTTCGATGTTTTCATGGGTCAAGCGACCTTCAAGCCATGCTCGAGCATAGATACCTGGTGAAGCGTGCCCTTGCCAGTAAAGATGGTCGCCCTGTCCAGCACCGTCTTTACCTCGGAAGAAGTGATTAAACCCAAGTTCCCAGGCGTGAGAGGCTGATGCATAGGTCGAGATGTGACCGCCAATGCCGTCGAAGTATTTGTTGCCGCGTGTGACCATCATCATGGCGTTCCAGCGAATGATGCCGTGTAGACGGGTCTCGAGATCCAAGTTACCGGGGTAAGTCCCCTGACTTGATGGGTGGATGGTGTTGAGGTAGGGCGTGTTGACTACGTCGATGTCAACGCCCGCATTACGAGCAGCGTCAACGGTAGAAAAAAGCAAGCGACGGGCTTCATCGTCTCCAAGTTGGTCGCGAACTGCAAGGATGGAATCAATCCATTCCTGCGTCGCAACAGGGTCTGGGTCAGGTAAAGTCCCTCGAACACCGAAGCGCATGCATGTTCCCTCCTGTAATACCCTCTTGCCGTGGGGTTTTCAACCCCTCGCTCAAATGCCAGTAACTCCCTCGGCCTTCAAAGATGGTATCCTGATAGGTGCAGCCGAGCATTCGGCGTTGAGTCTGTCGATTCTCTCGCCGCTGTTTCATGTTTAACCGGAGCAATCAATAAAAGCCGATTTCACTGCGGGGAGGATATGTCCGTCGAGGCTATGGTTCAAACGATGATTGATGATTTAACTGCCGCTCTTGCTGATGCTGTCAAGCATGACAAGGGTAACGCTGCTGCTGGTACCCGTGTGCGCAAGGCTATGCAAGAAGCAAAGTCGGCTGCTCAAGCAGTCCGCACACAAGTCCAAGCTGACAAGAACGCTTGAGGTCATGAGCGCGTTAAGACGCGCCATTCCCCTCCACCGTTGAGAAGATCGACTTCTCCGCTTGATTGAACACTCCACCCGTTTGGCGTGAGCGTTACATCGGGTGATGTCACGAGCGTCCCCACGTGTGAAAGTGAATCGTTGAGATGCACCTCCCATGGTGCATCCGCTGATCTCCAATGACCGGTGATATCGTTCGCTTCCGCATCAAGCGGTTGGTAGAACGTGTACAACCAGTGCATTCCAAGGGTATCGTCTGAAACGAACAGGAAATGCTCGTTCTGTTCAAGGTCCATTGCCTCAGCCGCTTCATCCGTCCACATGGTTTGGCCGTGCAGTGAAGCCAACAACGAGAGAGGCAGCAACACCATGAGGGTCAAGCCCATCACTTTGGCCTTGCTGCGGGGAGAGTCAAGGGTTGGCACATCTGCGTGGTGTGAAAGGAGTTTGAGCATAATGATAGCGGGTATGAACAACATCGTGATGTATCGGCCGTTGTTACCCATCGTCACAACCACCCACGGCCATGAAGCATTCCAAAGACTCGCCTCAAAGGTCCACAGTGCAGCGACGTAGAACACGAGAGCGGTTACCATTGCACCGACATACACACTCATCGCAGCAAGTCCAGCGTGTTCGATACTTCTCAAGGCGCGAACTGCTGGAAGAATAAACGGCCACAAGACCATCCCAAACAGTGCGAAAATGAACACCAAATCAATGACGGCAAACAGAAGCGCTGAGATGTATCGCAGCGGTTGGTCGGCCATGATTCCAAGCGTGCTTTGAAGCCCAAAGACACCGATCGCCGTCATCGTTACGGCAACCAAACCAGAAGCGAATATTCCCGTAACACTCGGTCGATTCAACCACTTCGACCACCCGGTTTGACTTCGCTGAGCAACGCCGAACAGCAGAGCCCCTCCCGCCATGAGGAAGGTGCCACTGACAAATCCGGGCGTTTCAACAAAACCCTTCGAGTACGGCATCATCATGAACACCACGCCGCCAAGTAAGGCCTGCATTGAGCGAGTCATGGATGGGACCGAACCGGAGAGGAGCAGCATCGCAAAGGTGCAAAACAGTGCAAGATAGACCTCCTCATACCCGCGCCCTATCGAGAAAATCAGTGCGGGTGACAGGGAAAGAACAGCAGCAGAACGGACACCAAACATTCGGTGCACGCACGCCACTGTCCCAAGCATGGTCAGCAATGCTGCGCCTTTGATTGCAATTTCAGGCAGTCCATACAGGGGCAGAACCGTTCGGCTACCACCGTCTTCTGTGTCGCTGATGCCAGCCGTATCGGGGCGTAAATCTCCCCACGGCAAAGCACCGTTGTCGTCAACGGCCATCTTCACGTGAGTATCGAGTCCTACATCACTGGTGAAACATACCATGACACAGAGCAGTACGCCCAAAATCAACAACCGTGACCAGGTGCGGTCATCTTCGAAATCAAACCGCACCATAGGCAACGGTTCGGGGCGAGAGGTTCAACCCTTTCGGACACTTCGGGGGTACATGAGCGGAATTCTCGATGGCATTCGAATCGTCGATGTATCACGAATCTTAGCCGGCCCCTATACGACCCAGATGTTAGCGGACCTCGGGGCTGAGGTCATCAAAGTCGAAGCGCCTTGGGGCGACGACACGCGTCATTGGGGCCCGCCCTTCACAACGGGATTTGACGGTGAAAAGGTAGCAGCCTACTTTCTCTCGTGCAACCGCGGAAAAGAAATTGTTACCTTCGACCTCAAGAAACAAACCGATGATGTTCGACGGCTCATCCAAACCGCTGACGTGGTGGTGGAGAACTTCAAGCCCGGTACGCTTGAACGGATTTTAGGACCGATGCCTGACGATGTCATCACGTGCTCAATTTCCGCCTACGGTGCTACAGGCCCACGCCGAGACGAGCCGGGCTACGATGTTGCCCTTCAGGCTCGAAGCGGCATCATGGGAATCACTGGTGAAGCCGGCGCTGCACCGGTCAAAGTTGGTGTTGCGTGGATTGATGTCATCACCGGACTGAATGCTGGCAACGCCATTCTTGCAGCGCTGTTTCACAAGCAACGAACTGGAGAAGCGATGAACATAGACATCTCTCTGTGGGACTGCGCTGTTGCCTCTCTGGTCAACCAGGCTCACAACGCCATGGCCAGTGGTCACAACCCTCAACCAATGGGCTCAGCCCATCCAAATTTAGTTCCCTATCGAGCATTTGAAGCTAAAGATGGCTGGTTTGTCATCGGTGTTGGCTCAGACAACCAGTGGCTCACGCTAGTCGACGCACTGGGATTGGATAACCTCGAACAGTGGAACACCAATGAAGGACGTGTCGTCGACAGAGATGCGGTTGAAAAAATCGTTTCAAACGCCGTACTGCATCACGACCGTTCGGATTTAGAAGCGATGCTAAAGGGCGTTCCGTGCGCACCGGTGAACACCGTTCTTGAAGCGCTTGCAGACCCTCAAAGTGTTGCCAGAGGTGTGGTGACTCAGCACAAGGGCGTGGACGTCTTGGCAAGTCCGCTGCGCTTCATGGCAGCTTCAAAACGAGAACAGTGATGTTTGTCCACCTTCACGAATTAAACCGACATCGCGAAGTTTGTCGAGTGCGTTATCCATTCTTCGCTGACTGAACTGGCGTTCGACCTGCAAAAATTGCGTGAGCCCTTTGACGTCGATGGTTCCAGGTAAGAGGTCTTCATCAGCGACTTCAACCGCTGGGTGGTTGTGAAAGATTTCACGTATTTCATCGAGGCGTTCGGGAACTTCCTTCCCCTTTTCTTGACAAATAGCCTCGATGGTGCCAAGCGACTTGATCAGTTTGATGCCCGTTTTCGGCCCAATACCTTTGATGCCGGGGTGGAAATCTGTGCCAATCATGATGGCGAGGTCAATCAGTTGTTCGCGGCTCAAATCGTGCGATTCCAGCATGTCTCCGAGATTGATCATCTGCGCATTGACGGTGCGGCCGTGCTGCTTGGTACCGTCGCTCATCAAGTTTCGAACCAAGCGGGGGGTTCCGTACAGCAGAGCGTCCCAATCCTGAGTGGCGACAACATCGAGTTGCCCCCTCGCAGCCATAACGGCGGCCTGGCCTTCACCTTCTGCTGCAGCGACCACCCACGGTACGCCGAGAAGGTCGAGCAGCTTTTTTGTTTCATCGACCATTTCCTGCGAGTAGTACATGATTCGAGGTGCCATTTTCTGTGCAAGAGCAAAATCGCCTGCTGCAATGGCTTCTTGGTGAATGCGTTCAGCTTCGACTCGTCTGGCACGACGCATCTCGATCTCATCTCGCTTGAGTTCAGGTGATTGCCCATCGAAAATGTACACCGGTTTGATACCAAGTGCGAGCAGCGCAGTCGTGCGATGAAGGAAACCCATCAAGTGTGAAACAATCGTACCGTCATCGGAACGAAGCGGGCCGCCATCGCCTTGTGGTGAACGGTCTCGCATGGTGGTGAGAAATTGAAAGGCGGTGAGAAAGGCGTCGATACCAACCCGCTGACCAGAAAGGGTAGCAAGGTCGATGTTTTCGGGGGTTGCAAGGTCGCGAAGATTACAGCCCATGGATGTGTCATTAGGTGACAGTATGTGTATATTGGCATCCGAACTCGTCAAGAAGGCGAGCCGCGAGCATCCCTCATGGCGAAGCATGTGGCGTGTTTGCGCGGCTGGCATCCAGCCCTTGCGCGCGCCGAAATTGCTGCACTGCTTCCATCATCGACCATCACTCGAATTGACGCACGTCGATTGGTGCTGGTCGAAAGTGACGAATCACCTGCTGAAATCGAAGACGCCATCGAGTGTTCAAGCGGATGCCAAGCGGTGCTGTTCGATGCGATTCTTTGGCCGATTAGCGACGGCATCGAAGGCTTTCTTGATGCCGTAGGCGCCTATCTTACAGCATCACCTCGCCACGGTTCGGCCGCCGTACGCGCATGGCGGCATGAAGGAAAAGTCGACGGCGTTCGACCGAGTCAACTGGCAGGAAGTATCGGAGGGTTACTCTCCGCTTCGAACTACGTCATCGACCTTGAACATCCTGACCACCGACTCGGACTTGTTGTTGACGCAAGCAGCATGACACTGGCATGTGGGTGGATGATTGGAACGGGTGACGATTCGGATGGAATCTCGGCCCGTCGAGCAACCGACCGACCGTTTTTCAAACCCGTCAGCCTCGACCCGAGACTCGCACGGCTCGCGGTCAACCTCGCTTCTGGACCCCGTTGTAATGGTGCTACGCTTGACTTGATGACAGGTACTGGAGGGTTTGCCATCGAAGCGGCTCTTTCAGGCCGTTCCGTGTTCGCAATCGATCTTGACCCAGTCATGATTGCTGGGGCACAACAAAACCTCGATTGGGCATCTGCTCAGAACCCCTGCACGCTGTTGCAAGGCGATGCGACGAACTTAGCATCATTGTTACCTTCATCCGCAACGGTTGCGGGATTTGTGCTCGACCCACCATATGGTCGGAACTCGCAGGGTTCGTTAGAACCCGAACACCTGATTGAAGCAGTGCTTGAAAGTTCACGCCAAGTTGCACAGGCGCATGCAGCGTTCGTGCTCATCGTTCCAATTCAGTCGCATGCCGACCAGTTGGATGAGGCGATTCAGGATGAAGCAACAATCGAATTATTGCACGGTAACTGGCACACCTTGTCAAACGCATTTGCAGCCACAGGCTGGCGAATTCAAGGCCGATGGGTGGAACACGTTCACGCCAGCCTCAGTCGCCTTATCGTTCACGCAGTAATCGCTCCTCAAGATTGAGCAGTACGATGGTGTCGTCTTCGGTCGGGTCTGGAAATTGCGCTCGATGCGGGCATCCGTCGTCCAAAATGGCCGTGTCATTCTCGCTCAGAACGTTCGGGTATGTTTTGCAGCCTTGCGGTCGAACCTCGTAGACGGAACACATTCCTTCTGCGGATATATCAGACGATGAGGTAAGCAAAAAAACGCAGGCTTTGGTTGTAGCACTGTTGAGCAGAGTCAGAATTCCATCGTTCTTCCAGGTGAAATCCTCGATGGACATTCCGGTACGACGCGAGAGGAGAGATGCCTCGGCTTTCGTGACCGGCATAGTTGTCTCACGACAGCAGGCGGAACAACCGACCGGAATACATGGTAAAGACCGGCCCATGCCCATCGAGAATCATCCGCCTTATTGAAGAGGGGTGGGTATCTCGGGCAAACAAGGGCGATTGGGGTAGCTTGGATATCCTGACGGGCTTCGAACCCGTCGACGCGGGTTCGAATCCTGCATCGCCCACCATCGCAGGTGCTTGCCACAAGCGAGTAGTGCACTCTTCTACGACGAATGAAAAAGCGTTGTTTGGAGACTATGAAGATGGACGAAAATCAGTGTATGATGGCGGCAATCCATAAGCACAGTCAAGTAAGAGAAACTCGGCCTTCTCAATATGGCGCAAGGAACAGTCAAGTGGTTTAACAGTACAAAAGGATACGGATTTATCGAAATGGAGGATGGTAAAGACCTCTTCGTTCACATCTCTGAAGTCGAAGGAGAGATTACCGACGGAGACACCGTCGTGTTTGAAATCGGTGAAGGTCCAAAGGGGCCAAACGCCGTAGGCGTTAGCAAAGCAGAGTGAAACCACTCGCCTGAAATGTCGCTCCAGCGACGAACGTTTGGTTCAAGTGCCGTGGGTACGCCACGAATTGAATCAAAAGCAGCAGCGATTCCAGTACCGATTAAGTTGTGAATCGTCGCTTAACAACAAACATATACTCCACTGAGAAGGAAGTCGCGTGGCCCGAACCCATACCGTGTTCGGCAAAGTTCTTCACTGGGGCTTTGTAATACTCTACTTGTATGGCATCTTCAAGCAAGTCGAAGATTTATCACAGCTCGAGAATTCAGGTTTGCTTTGGTTTGAAGTTGCCTTTGCACTCGTATTTCTGGCCATCGTATTGATGCGATACTTCTACATGAGGCAATTCGATACTTTCATGGGGGCTTGGGAACCAGTACCTCTCGCCCATACTTACCTGGCGAAAGGGATTCATCTCGCGATGTATGCGTGCTTCATTCTGCTGCCATTGACCGGGTTGATGATTGCCGGATTGTACAACCAAGGCTACACGGTAAACGCTACACCTGATGAACAACAAACTGTGATGGATGTCGTATTAGGATTGCATGGTTTGGTAGCTGATATCAGTTACGTGCTCATCGTTGTACACATCGCTGCTGCGCTGTATTCTCGACTGAAAGGAGAAGGCGTGTGGACCTCAATGGTTCCTGTGTTGAAGGAAAAAGGGCCAACGAGCAGTCCACTCATTAAGCGAATCACTGCCGTTGAAAACAGCGCGTATGCACGATTTGAAAGGTTCTTCAGTTCAAAAAGCAAATAATTCAAGTAAGAGAGGCATGGAT
>DAME01000044.1:8447-13115 GCA_002499545.1 Euryarchaeota archaeon UBA88 | reverse complement strand
CCCCCTATACATCTATACCCTGCGACGAGGGGGTATAAAGGTACTGCAACAGAGGGGTCTTGAGCTATCAAAAAACAGCGCATTCTCAGCATCGAATTCGACAAAAAACATGTTGAACGAACGGCCGAATTTTCGGCTCATTTGCTGCATAAAAAATCCCCAAATCCATCCATTTGAGCGAAGCGGTTCATGCGAGAGCGTTAAGAAGCGTGCCTAAGTCGCCAAATCCATGCCTGACCCGAAAGTATGCGTGTCCCTCGAAGAGACCACTGTGAAAGCAATGGTCGAAGAAGCAGCCCGTGCCGGAATTCAAGGCGCCGATATGATCGAAGTTCGATTCGACCGACTCTACTTGAAGCGACCACAACCAACCGTTGTTGAAAACGAAGACGGTGAGAAAACCTCCACCATGCCTCCGGTCGAAGAATGGGCCGTTCTCGACTTCGAACAAGTCGATATTGAAGCGTCCATTGCCTCTCTCAAAGAAGGTATTTCACTCCCCGTCGTTTTTTCCGTTCGCTCGGTTCGTGACGGTGGCTATTTTGCCGGTGATGAAGAACAGCGTTTGGCCATCCTCGAAGCGGCCATTCAGTCCGACGTTGCATGGATCGACCTTGAAATGTCAATCGATGACTCAAACCGTTCAAGCCTCATGAAGGCTGCCAAGGCTGCGAACTGCCACATCATCGCATCCCAGCATGATACCAACGGCACTCCGAGTGCAGCAGAAATCATGGAGTTTGTGAGGTCGAATGG
This sequence comes from Euryarchaeota archaeon UBA88, assembly GCA_002499545.1. Taxonomy (GTDB): domain Archaea; phylum Thermoplasmatota; class Poseidoniia; order Poseidoniales; family Poseidoniaceae; genus MGIIa-L1. Next base: position 12,359 of record DAME01000044.1, on the reverse strand, counting down.
CGACAACGGAGACATGGTCAAGTTCTGCGGAACAGTCAACGACCATCAAGACGCCCTGCAAATCGTCAATGCGGCCAATGAATTGACTGGCGAAGACCACTGCTACAGCGTAATGGCACTCGGCAACGGAGGCGACTGGGCCCGTATTCACGCCCCAATCATGGGCCAACACATGGTCTATGCCACCATGCGGAACGAATTCCGCCTCTCTGACAAGGGCCTTGTCAACGTTCGCGACCTTCAAGATGCTTGGAGACTCCTCGAGTATTAATCGACGAGATAGGGGGGTTTATTCCCTGTTTTTCGGCGTGTGTATGACTTCGCAGCATCTGCTAGCAATCTAGGATTGCTCGTCTGACCTTGGTTGCGGCGGTATTTCGGTCGCTTTATCCATTGATTCAGGATTTAATGAAGGCAAGACTTTCGCCTCATGTTCGGTATGCGCAGGTTCTGTGTGATCTGGTACTTGTGGAGCGGTTTCAAGCGAAGGTACAATATTTTGAGGCGCTTCTGTCTCTAATCCGGCCTTCATGTACCGAGCATTCATCACGAAGGGTATGGCAAGTACGGAAATGAAAGCAACCAAGAAGACCAAAGCAACGGTATACGGTGGAAGGATAAGGCTGCGTTCGGTCGTCACAATGGTAACGTCGGCTGCCGTGATTGCATTGACCGGCTCAGCATCGTTGTCGTGAACATTGTCCCACATGTCCACGACGATGTAGAAATCTTGCCAGTCATTACCGCTGAAAAAAGACGAATACACTTCGGGTTGGTCGAGGTTGAGGGCAAAATTCACCTCAGAAGTATCTTCGTATTGATGAGAATCACGGTAACTTTTCCATCCAAGGAAATTGAACCGCCTCCATTCAGGTGGGATTTCGGACAGCGATTCTTCTAGTTCCTCGAATCCCCACTGATTTTGATTATGGGAATTCGAATACGATTCAGCATAACTGTCGTATTCCTCTGTAGTAAAGAGATACACGTCTCCGTTGACTGGGTTGAGGTCCATGTCTTGCAGTTTAATGCATACCGTGGTACGATAATCGGCGGAGAGATTCACGCGCAGAGCACCGACACTGTCGTTACCGATCAGCATAGTTGTGTAAAGATTCTCTTCTAGAGGTTCGAGCTGAGGAAGGGGCCAAGTTCGCTCGTACATCCACGGTTCTTCAGGATGTAAGGCGTCGTTCAATTCATCACTTCCATCGGCATCAGGTGTCGTCGAACCGCCGCTGGAAGTGTCTTTCTCGTCATCTTCATACTCCATATCCTCCCACATGCCCCACCATGAATTGGAGTGAAATGGTACATGCGAGATTCGCTGAACTGTTTCGTTCCACTGAACAGGCGTTGTGCTCCCCGCACAGGCATCCGCAGCTTGTGCAGTTGGTGCAATGGGTGAAGACAGTATCACGAGAAGCATCGGAAGCAATAATGTGAGCGTGATTGAACCAACTTTCACGTGCGACATGGACTACCCCCCTCATGCAACGATGGAGTAGGAGGTTCAACAAACTAGCGGTTAGACCTTGCGGCGAAGAGGCCGTATGTATCCACTGTCATCGCTACGCCGTTCATCTTTCGACAAGATGCCTGGTGCAGGAGGTGGAGTGTGTTGGTCCATGCCTAACAAGCCACCTTGTGCCTCAACCATTTCGACATCCGTGTAAGCTTCTGCAGCTTGCTTTGCCTCACTCTCTAAGTCTGATGGCTCTCGCATTACCAACCATCCCAAAATGAGTGCAACGGCGATTAAGGCGATGAAAGTGGCAAGGTTTGAACCGGTATTTGCCGCCCAATCTTTCCATTCCTCAGCACTAAAATCAGAAAGAGATGGAGGAGCAGTGGGTTCTGGACTTACTTCGACTTCTTGGTCGAAGGTATCGCACATCCCCACGCTGTCACAAATCTCTAGTCGAATCGTTGTAAGTCCTACTGTTTCCCATGTACCGGTCACTCGAGTTACAGAACCCGGTAGCGGTTCAATCCAATCGTCTTCTGAATTACCGTTTTCATCTGCGTCGATTTCGAGGTCCATATCCCAACGGATTTGAACGGCCGGACTGAGAGTTTCATCCCTGTCTGACAGAGAGCCATCGTTGATGTTGGTGTCTCGGTAAACGGTGATGCCGAGTTGTTCTTCAAAGTCAGAGTAATTTGCCAAGAACGAATTCGAATCATCGACGATGATTTCATCAGGCATGAAGATATTGTGAATCACCGGTGGATGGTCGATGATTACGGTGAAGAAGGCACGGGAAACATCACCGGTTCCAAACGCATCTCGTACGGTCAGAGAAACGGTGTATTCACCGGGAAGGGTGTAAGCGTGCCATGGAGATGCTCCGTGCTCAAGCGGTGAACCATCGCCGAAATCCCATGAATATTGGACTAGACCGTTCCAGTCAGGAGAATTTGGGTCTAAGGGTACATATTTTCCTTCGAAACTTTGGTCACCGTCTCGGGTTCCGTCTGAGTCAAAGTACAGCAGTGAATGAGGTGCTGCGAATGTATCTCCACCTTCATTGAAGGTTCGTGACCAATCTAAATCGGTCATCGCAGGCATCGCACTGGAATCAGTGATTAATTCCCCTCCATACCACGCATCGAGAATCTTGACTGAGATCAGTGGCAGAGGATTCGCTATTTCGACAGTGAGGACGCGTGCAAGGCTTTCAGAGCCGCCTTCATCGGTCACGACGAGGGTCACGGTGTGAACACCTGGCTGGCTGAAAGTGTGTGTTACTTGCGGGCTGGAACCGAACGAACCGTCATCCGAAAAGCTCCAGTTGTACGTCAAATCGCTTGAATCCCCCACGGTACCATCAGGGTCAAACGAATCGCGACCGTCGAACGTGTAGGGTGTTTCAACCTCACCGTCTTCAACTCTGAAATCAATAATCGAGGTCCCTGAAGTCGTCGTTTTCACTTCGAAGTCGGCCACAGGGATTTGATTGAGTACTCGTATCGTTAAAATTGCCGAAGCAATACTTCCATCATCATCAGTGACGGTGAGCTCAGCGGTTTTGAACCCAGGTGTATCCCATGAAGGAGTCGGATTCGCACTGTTTGAACTGGTCGAGGTAAAGTCGTCATCTCGGTCGGTCACACCGCCTTCAAGATTAACGCCGTCCGGGAAGAACCACGCATAGGCTACCACCGTTCCATCAGCGTCGCTAAAGACATCAGGCATGACAACTGAAGTGTAGGTGAAGGTAGAAAGGTTGTCTGAAAATATTTGGTATGGGACTCGATTATTGACGTGAACAAGAATGCTCTTCACGCCAGAGTTGATTCCATCAGAAACCGTGAGTGTGAGGGTATATGTTACGTTGGTACCCTCGATATCCCCCCATTCATGAGGTGCATTATACAATCCAATACCACTGTCTGAAGTTCCGTCACCCCAATCCCAATTAAAAGAAAGGTTCTGAGTAGGTACATTGTCCACTGAAAGTGAACCTGAGAACAGAATCAATTGATTGGTGAGAATAGAGATATTGTCGAGTATGACTGCGTTGTTGACAGTAATCAGCGGCGTTGGAGGAGTCGAGTCAGTGATGTTGATGGGCATCACGTCTGGGTCCGACCAGGTACCTCCTTGGTCCATGACTCGTAAGGTTACATTGTAGAGGCCAATCGATTCATACGAACGGAGAGGTGATTTCAAACCTGAAGTGGTCGAATCTCCAAAGTCCCACGCATATGCGGCAGGAGCGTCAAGGTAAGGCAGAGTGTTGTTGTCAAAGGAGATTCCCCACGCATCAAAACCGTCACCAGTGAACTGGATATTCTCCCATGTTTGCGAGGTGTTCGGCGTTAATGTTCCGTTTGAAGTCGGTTTCATGTTCTGAAGAACTTGAGGTGAAGTGGTCAGCGTATCGACCTGCGTACCGATCATGTCAG
>DAME01000044.1:0-8056 GCA_002499545.1 Euryarchaeota archaeon UBA88 | reverse complement strand
ACACCACCACCAGCAGAAATTCTGCGGGTGATTGAATCGACTTCTACACCGCTGTTGTCTCGGACACGAATGCTTACGTCGAGGTCTTCAAAGAAGGCATTTGAGAACACCTCGAAATCGACTTGTGCGGTATCTGGTGAGCCGTCCCCATCCCGGTCAGAGAGGGTTGTCGAATTGAGGGTGAGGGTGGCTGGAGAGGTGATGCGTGCTGCCTCAATGTCAACTGTCCCCTGGGGGTAAGAAGGGCCGCATGAAGTGTAATCGCAATCAGCGACTGTGCTTGCATACCACGTGATTGCCCATACCTCGTCAGTGAGGTTACCAAACCCAGGTATCAAAGCGGTCGCTACATTGTTTTGGAAGTCAAGGTCGGTGGCCGTCCACAATCCATCGGCAGTAGCCTTGGAAACTACAACGCCGTCGAATTGACTGACATCAGCCGTCAAGCGCATGGTAAGCGGAGCAGGTGAAGATGAACCGGGCGTAAATTGGAACGCTCGAATTCCCCATCCCTCAACCGAATGACCAGTCGATGACCAAGGCCCCGTCCAGTCGCTGTTGGTGTCTGCAGGTTGTACGCGACAAAATGAATTGCTGGAACACACGGGCGTTAAATCAAGATTTCCGAACCCGTAAATGCCCTGCGACGAATCAAGCACAGCAGCAATCGAGAAGTTGGCAAATATTTCGCCGAAGGTACGGCCAAGCATACCACTTTGGCCACTGACAGGTGACAGTGCGAGGTTTTCAACTCCGAGTCCGCCAGTGGCAGAATCTTGGACCAATTGTCGAACAGCTGGCCCTCCTCCAAGGTGGTCTGCGAGGTACATGGTGAAGATGAAACCTGCTCCGTAATCGGCAAAGCGTTGGTTCCACCAGCGAACAGAAAGTTCAGACGCCTCAGTCCATTGATTCAAATGGCTTATGAGGGTTGAATCGGCTCCGAAACAGAGGTAAATCGCCACATCCGCATTACCCTCATCAATCCAGAGGTTTTCGTACGGGTCTTGGGCATTGTGCAGCAAATGCTCGAGTTCATGCGCAAGAATTGATTTGCCCCAGTTGAGAGTTATGTCAGCGTAATCAACGAAAACTGCCTCGCGAGAGTTCGACATCGAAGGTGAAAAATAGCCTCCAATGTTGTACGCACCGTCGATGTCATAGATGACAATCTGGACTTGGCAGTTGTTGTCGACATCTGGAGGCGCAAGTCCACGACCGTCCTGGTAGTCTTTTCCGTAATAAGTGGTCATTGTAGGATAGATGGTTTGGTCCCAAGAGGCTGCAAGGTTGTTCAATACAGTGGAAGAAAGAGTTCGACCAGATTGGACGAGGAAGGCAACCGTCGTGGTCGTCTTTGCGACATAGGTGTCAACAGAACCCCCGGATGTGGGAACGGTTAATTCGTCGTTGACGACATGAGGGTTGCAGGCTCGGGCAGCAGTACGACCGCTGGTTTGTGGTTCATGGACCATGTCTTCAACTCCCGGCCGACCAGCGTCAATCCACTCTTTCTTGAGGAATGAGAACGCAGAAACGACCGGTTGTTCTTCTTCAATCATCAGGTACTGGTCACCCATGTGGATCTCAAAGTCAGCAATATCTCCGATTACTACACCGCCAGCATTGTAGGGCAGTACCTCGTTTGAATCGGAAGATTCTGCGGATGATGTCATCAGCACAGGGGAGATACTTGAGGCGAATAAAACCAAGACCAACATAAGGGCGGTATTGGAGCGTTGTTCCGACATTTATGGCACCTCAGGATTTAGCAAGACTGCTAACATCTACACGACTTGAAATGAGGTATTTAAGAGTGGGTCTATGAGGCTTCATACATGCTCATGCCGAAAGCCGAGGTTTCTCAACCATCTCGGCTTGCCGCAACCACTGCCATCGTGTTATTGTTTTTCATGAGCAGTACAGCGATTATAGGGCATTCTACTGGCGTACAATCTCCGTTTGAGTCAGTTGAACCATGCCCAATGCTTGAACAATTAGAGTTCAACGGGTCGGCCGCCAACGCTTCGGTACATTGGCAAGTTGATCTCGGACCCCGTATCCCTGGTTCGAATGCTTCCGCTGCACTTCGTGAAGGATTCAAAGAAAATCTAACACAGTGGTCGGTTGAAGAACGAACCTACACCGATGACAACGTCACCTTCACCAACCTCATCGCATCACTGCAACCCGCACAATTCAACGAAACAACTCCGAGAGTGGTCATTGTTGCTCATTACGATACACGTGAAGTCGCCGACCGGGATCCTGACCAAAACCGAACCTCTGAACCGATACTTGGAGCCAACGACGGTGCGAGTGGGACTGCAGTGTTGTTCGAATTATCACGCATTATTCCAACAATGAATCTCGATTACGAAGTCGAGTTATTGTGGACCGACGCCGAAGACGTCAATCGAACTCCGCACCGCGTGTTTGGAGCCGAACAATGGGTTGCTCGGCAAACGCCGGTAGATGTAAGCCGCACCTCAGCATTCATCGTTGTGGACATGGTTGGAGATGCCGACCTACAATTAACCCACACATGGCCGGGCAGCAATGCACTTTGGAGTACTATTTCGCCACTTGCTACCGCCCTTGGGATGGTTGAAAACGAAAGCGACTGCTATGGCATAAACGGCACCGGCACGTTCGACATGAAAACCTCGATTGGAGTGACCGACGATCACGTTCCAGCCCATAATATCGGCATTCCTGCCATTGACCTCATCGACATTCAATACGGCGAAGGTGCGCTGCCATTCGAAGGATACTGGCACACCCACGAAGATACACCCGACAAGGTTAGCGCCGAATCACTGCAGACCGTCGGGCGGTTGGTTGAACTTGGACTTCGGACGAATGCATGGGTTACACAAAACGCACCCCTCCCACCGTCACCAGAAGTCGAAGACCAAACATCGACATCCAATGCTGTTTCAAGTACGGAAAGTGAGATTGAAACCCTGCCACTGCTCGGCACTATTGCACTCAGCCTAACCATCATTGCATGCGGACTTATTGCCTTCCTCAACATGTGGGTTGGTCGTCTCAAGCGAAGTATTTAGCGCGGAATATTGAGGGAAGGGGTATTATCCGCGCATGACTTCACATGGTTAAGGCGGAGGTGAGCACGGGTGGAAGGACAGAGTATCGAAGAGCGCCGTGCAGCGTTAAAAGAACGCGTTCAGGCTCAACTCAAATCCTCGGAAGAAGCGAAGCTGTCCCGTGAACTCGCTGCAGAAAATGAATTGGTCATCGAATCCGATGCAATTGATTTAGCTGTTGAACAAGCAGCAGAACGACTTCAAGCCAAAATCGACGCTCTTGAAGATTCTGACCGAAACAGACTTCGCACCCTTGCAGCATCACTTATTCTCATCGGCAGCATCCTCGGATTGGCATCAGGTGCGCTTATTCTCAACGGAAACCCCGGTGATTTGTTGGCTTCATCCTGGTTCGATGATTCTGAACGCGTGGACGTCACGGGATTGGCACTCGAAGCAGAGGAAGGAACAGGCGTGAGCAATGTCACGGTCCAACTTCTCGACATTGATACCGACGAGGTGATCGCTGAACTTGTAACGACGTCCAACGGTTACTTCAGGTTTGCAGACATCCTTACTAATCCCGTCACGTTGCGGGTTGAGGCTACTGGCTACGTCACTGTTGAACGAGACTTCATCCCCGAAGAAGCGGGTATCGACCCGGTCACTATGACGCCAGGTGAAGGTATACGTTACGAAGGCAATGTTGACTCGAAAGATGGATGGGAACTGGAGTTAGCCGTTGGCTTATCCACCGCAGTGGGAATCGTCACCGTACTCACGGCTCTTGTTGGGTTCCAAGCGGCGGTTGAAGTTCGACGTGCTAAGCACTACCGTCGAACCCAGTATTTGGCGGGAATTTCGTTGTTCAGCCGTGGAATGATTCTTTTCGGACCTGCTCTTATCCTGTTAGGAATGATTTTACTGGTGGTGACCAAAGAACAGTTCCTCGATACTGGCGGTGAGTAAATGTACCTCATCACCGTTGAAGGGGGCGATGGTTCAGGCAAGGGCGAAGCCGCCAGAATTCTTCTTGAATTAGCAGCAGAGTATCCGTTTCCAGACGTTCACGCAACTCACGAACCAAGGCGCCACAGTGAACTTGGTAAGTTAGCACTAACTTCTGTTAAATTTGGAGACAAGACCCCTCTTCAAGAAGCCGGTTTATTTGCTGCTGACCGACTTGACCACTCCCATACTTGGATACGGCCATTGCTTCAACAAGGGCACGTGGTAGTGTCTGACAGAAACATTCATTCTTCGCTTATCTATCAAGGAATCGTCGGAAAACTTGGTGTTGAACAGGTCGGAAAAATGAATGCTGCAGCCATGATTCCTGATTTGGTCCTGTGGATTGACTGCGACCCGGACAAGGCGATGAAACGCATCCAATCTGGCACCCTTCGCATGAGCAGTGAGAAACAAGAATACTTCGAAACTGCTGAAATTCAAAGAACAATTCGCCAAGGATTCATCGACCTGCTTTCGGGTGAAATAAAGGCACCTTCACCGTTTGACAAATGCTGCGTAGTTGGGCCGATTTTAAACGAAGGAGGACTGGATGAACTCAAAAATAAATTGCGAAAAGAACTCCGTTCGTTCTTCAACCGTAAGCCAGCCCCTCTCAATGTCGTGGCAGACGAAGTTGACCGATACTTGCTTCGGACCTTGGTCTCCGATGTCAAAAAACAAACTCGACTACCCGGTGCCCCACAAGACAAAACCGCAATTCACATCGGTTGGCTTTCCGGCAGATCTCCAGCGCAATGGATGCATTATGCTGAGCAGAAATGGGACCCAGTGAATGCCGCCGAGCACGATGTACCTGCCACGCCTCATGCACAATCTTGCTGGTCGGTTTTAGGAACGCTCTCGTTGATTGTTGGCTCGAGTGAAGTCCCGAGGCTTCACAAGGCGTTTGGGCCCCATCGAATGGTGACTCAACGACATACACAACGTCTCATCAAGTGGTTAGAAAAGAACCGCTGGATTCACAAACAACAGTCGCACGTGCCCTTCGCAGAAGCTCAGGTGTTCAAACTTCGAGATGAACGACTCGGTTACGGCCGATTGGCTCTTGCCATGTGGCCGCTTCGCTCACAACTCACTTCATGGCGCCGCTCAAATCCAAACGAGGACTGGCAGCTCGCCCTGCGGTCGATCATAGAACCGGCTGACGGAAGACAACCGAATCCAGCCGTCCGTAAGTCGATTCAATTCATCATCAAGCGACTCGAAATGTTGAGTAGCGGGCATGAGGAATGCCCCATTCCATCGAACATTGAAGAATTACTCGCTTGGTGGGAGACCCCCCCGCCACAAAAGCGTGATTATTCTTCTTCCATCAACTGAAACTTTGCATTGGCTGGAAGTACGACTTCTGCTGCATTTCGGAAAAAATGAGGGCGTGCAGAATAAGCAGCGGCGGTGAAAAGAGCGATAACTGCGCCGAAAGGAACACCGGTGAGTGGCCGAGTGAAGTTGTTTGATTCGTACTGTGTAAGTAGCTGGGTGAAGCCATCGATGACCAATGGCAGGCACAACAAGAGGCTGAAACCAAGCCAAGCATACGTTCTGTAATTTTTTCTATAGATTGTAGCAACCCACGTATCTGGCAAAATCGAAAGGCTCGTATCTCGCAACGTCCAACGGTTGTGACCGTAGCGTGAAAACACCAAACCCCCAACTGCCAACCCAAAGAAAATCCCCACATCACGGGTGCAAACCGGCATTTGATTACCGTTGATTTGCCAGGTACGCTCGTGCTTGTTATGGCAGTTCAAATCACCAAACATGTACATGAAAGCAGAGTATGGGTCCAATTCACTCCAAGCGAACGGTTCATGATAATGCAGGGTTCCGTCATCGTGTTCATGCGCCAATGATGCCGGTGTATTACCATTTGAGAATGGACCATCGATGGTAGCATAATCAAGTGCGTTGGCACGAGCACCCAAATCAGGAATGCTGCCTGTAGGTTGTAGGAGAGGTACGAGGAAAAATGATATGAGAAAAAAGAAACTGATGCCGAACACCCAAAGCCCGACTTTTCTTTCGCGACGACGGTCTTGCAAACCGTTCTTCTCCATACCGCTTTGCAATCGATGGTAACTGATGAAGTTTGGCCAGTCATGCGAGACTTGATGAGCACATCACCCTTCGTCGGCGCATGGGTCCACAAGAAGGAGAACCTGTGGGCCTTGGAACTGGCCTTCAGGCCGGTGCCTTTTTGGGACTGTACCTCGGGTTCAGTCTTGCCGTTATCTCTGTCCTCACTGACCCTGAGGAACTCAAACGATTGGTATCCTTGCTGTGCGTTCCGCCCTTTATCGGTGCAGTCCTTTTAGGCCCATTCCTCGCTCGTCGAAAGCGTCCAGTTTCATTGGGTAGAAATCCGCTCATTCTCGCTCGTGAATTTCTTCAACCATTCAACGAAGGACAGGGCAACTGGCGAGTGTTGAGCCATATCAAGAGCGATGGATTGTCGGTTCGAATTGACATGCACAATCTCACCAACGTCATCGGCGTCGTCGATGCAGGACTTCAACTCGCAGAACACTTCACCGTCAAATTCGTTGTAGGCCAAGGTATGCCTTCAAGCAGACAACCAGAACTGCGAAACAAGGTTTTGAATCACATTGAAGAAAAAATCAGTATCACTCGCCGCTCTCGAAGTGCAAAAACAATTGAAGTGAACCCTGAGCCGACCGTGAAGTACGTCGATCAGCAACGTAAAATTAACCGAGCAATTCTGATTCTACTCCCTATAGCCTCATTCTTGGCGTGGTTGGAAATGCGTAATTAGAATCATTTTCACACTGGCACGTGAATCTCATCATAACTTCATCGACTCCGAATGAGTACACATAGTCTCATGAACGCACAATGAACAGTCCCATCCTTTACATGGGCCGGCGACTTTGATGAAATAATGACGGACATGGCTGCGCTACTTCGCCGGTTGGTCAAAGGTGGTATTTCGGTACCTGAGCACGTTCACAAAGCGATGCTTGCTGTCGATGTCGCTGATTTCACAGATTACGACATAGAACCCTTCTTTGCTGATCGCCCCATACCATTTATTGAAACCGACGAGGGGGGACTCAAGACCATCTCAGCACCGCACATGATTGCGACTTTGTTGCATCATCTCGAACTGGCCCAAGAGCAAGAAGTCGTTATCATAGGCGCTAAAGGCGGCTATATCGCAGCATTGGTCGCCATGATTGTTGGTGAACGCGGCCGGGTTCGCTTGCTTGACCCATCGCAACTCGCTGTTGAACACGTTCAATCTCGCCTTACGCACTGGCCTACCGTTGAATCACGGGTTTTGGAGGCGGTTGAAGTTGCACCCGTTGCATTTCCCGGAGAATTGAACCGAGTTCTGATTACCGGACAAATCCGAGAATTACCGGAATGGCTTTCCTCACGTATCGTAGACGGCGGATTTGCTCTCGCTCCGCTCGGCAACACTGCGGGACAACATCTGATGAAGGTCGAACGTCAGGGTGACGAAATGTACTCAACCGACCTTGGACCCGTTTCGTTTGGACCGGTCGATGTCAAAGATACAGAAACAGGACCAATGAATCCCAATGAATTAGCCGATTTACTAGAACTCACCATTGAGACGTGCGATGAACTTGAGATGATCGACGACGATGAACGAAATGCAATGCTCGACCTTATCGTGAACCTCCGACAACTTCCAGAAGACTTACCACCTCCCGGTGAAGGTGGTATTCCAATGAGCGAACATCCAATGGTACAGCTAATGTGGGAGTCTTCACCCTCGTTTTTACGCCTGTGGCCAATGCTTCAGATGATGCTGCATCCAAACCTCGCTCAACCAGGTGCTGTCGATTGGAACGAAGACGATGACGATGACGGTCAGCACTTTGACGAGTTCAAGCGTTAACCTTGAAAACGCATCTATTTTTTGGACGAAAGCATTGATGTGCCGTATGCCAAACCTACTCATATGAACCGAACTGCTTTAGTCGCTGGAA
>DAME01000007.1 GCA_002499545.1 Euryarchaeota archaeon UBA88 | reverse complement strand
CCTCCCGATTCGAGAACGTCGTTGGTCTCTTCGAGTGTTTCTTCCCCGTTTGTCCATGGGTTCATGGATTCAAGATAACCCACTTGGGTCATCATCATCATCAAGAGCGATAAAACGAGGGCTCGGTTAAAATTGGCATGGCGTGCGCCGGACATGACCTACTTAACAAAATTGAATGGATAGTCATTCGACCGTTCATGATAGGTCGTTGAGAATTAGTTGCTGATTGAATGAATAATCTTGGATTCAGCGGATTGCAAATGTTCGCTCACCGTTGCCTGTTTGATGTCCAAAACTTGTGCGATATCTCGTTGTGTACACCCTCTCGGTCTGCTGTAATACCCCATTTCAATCGCCTTATCGAGAACAAGGCGCTGTTTTGCGGGGAGTATATCCATAAATTCAGGTTCCTGTAATGATTCAGAACCGAGTTTGACCGTGAAACCACTACCAACCAAAGCGGACAATTCCTCTCGAGTTCTTCGCATTCCTCTCTTCGTCCCACGAATCGTCATCTTCATACCGTTCTTCGTAAGAAGCGTGGGATTCACCCACCACACTTCTTCATCTTTACAGAAGATGAGGGCCAGGGGGCCACCCGCCATCGCCTTCACCAGTGCAGTATGATTGTTGTATGATTTAATCTCCAATATTTCAAAAGCAGCGTGTTTTTCCTCCAAAACTATCGGGTCATCGTATTCTAATCGCAGATAGCAAACAAGTCCCTTAGGAGTGCGTTCAATAAGCGAAATGTATTCGCAAACGTGAAACGAATCAGCGGCGGAGCGTCCCGGTAGTTGAGCGCCAGATTCTAAGGAGACTTCGACTTGCATGTAGCGTAAATCAATGGAAGATTCTGCTAAATCAATCATCGAATTCACGATCTCACGCCCCTTAATCCTCGCCACCAGCTTCAAACATAGAGAGAACACTGTTGAGTTCACGAAGGTCTTCTTCGAGCATAGTTCGCTCTTTCTTATCTAAATCAACCTTCTTCAATCGTTCAGTAATGAATTCGATATCTTCCTTTGCTGCAGCGCGTTCTTTGACCAGTTGCTTATCTTCTTTGATCATCTGCATCCGTGCCTTTCGTACGCTGGTATTCTTTCGTCGTTGGTTCAGTGCAGGTGCACTTTCAGCGCTGATTTCAACCGAAGTAGGGAATGGAATATCGATTCCTTCGCGCTTGAAATGCTCGTCGAGATTCTTGAGCAACCAATCCCGAGCGACAAATTCATCCGTGTAGTCATCCACCCAACCATACATCCGAAAAACCTTGGAAAAGTCGCCAAGTTCAATGAGTAAAACTCGCGGTTCCGGTTTTGTGATAATAAACGGACATTCTCTCATGAGAGTGAGAATCGTATACTTGACATGGTCGATATCTTCGCTGTATCCAACGCCAATGTCTTGGACTAAAGAGATACGACGGCCAACTCCATCTCCACCGCCACGAGCGTGGTTAATGACTGTAGAATTGACCAAACTGTTGTTTGGAATAACAACCAAGTTTTCTTCATGGGTGAGAATCTTTGTCGAAAGTATGCCAACTGAAACAACTGAACCCATCTTTCCTTCCACTTCAATTCGGTCGCCGACTTCGAACGGTTGGTCAAGAGCAAGCATGAACGAGTTGACGATGTTTCCAAGCGTCTGCTGCATTGCCAGACCAATAATCAGTGAAAAGACGGCTAATGAAGCGAGAACACCGAACAATTCGATGCCTAATTCGGAAAAGGCAAGATACAGTCCACCAAACCAAACGCCTGCTCTGAACAGGAAGATGATGAGTGAATTACTACCCGAAACGGTTACGCTTGAAGGTTCAGAGAATCGGTCCATGATGACTGGAATCATCACCTTGAGCGCCACGCTCACAAGCGAAGTTGAAAGTAAGATAAACGTCGCCTGAAAGAGCGGGTCTGAGGATTCAACCAGGGAGTGGTCTTCACCCAAGACCCACATCATTGTAAACAGTGCTCCAATGATAAAAACAAACGTATAGATTCGCTTGGTCACGGGTTGGTAGAGCTTGTCATCCCATTCAAACGAGGTTTTCCTTACGAAATCTAGCACGACTTTATTCATGACCCATCGTATGATTACCACTGACATGAATGTGGCAAGCGCCCCAACAGACCATTGCATCCATGCATTAAGCTCGTTCAATGTTTGAACAGCATCATCGAGTTGCGTCATAACGGGCCCTCTCCTTACCGTTCATGAAAGGTAACCCGTTCATGATAGTATCGTTTGCAGTAAGAAATGTATGATGAAACCAAGCGACTCTATCGAAGACAAAAATTAACCTTCACTATCGATGAACCTTTTGTGAACGTGTTTCGGAGTACTTTGGTAAATTTTTAAAAAAATCGCACACACTCGCCTTGCCCATTTAATTCCATTGGATGAAGTAAAATTATGGAAATAAAAACATCTTGAATCCGGAGGATGGTTGGTTGGAATGGTCGTTACTGGGTACCTGTACTTGAACCATGAGCCCGCTGAGGAAGAGGCTTGAAGCAGAACGAGTAAACAAATATTCAATCCAAACACACGGGTCCTCAACGCATCCAACGAACATGACTGGGATACCATTCTGCCTTTTTTGAGCGACGGATTCATCAGTCTCCACCTGTTGGTAGATCCATGCGCATCAGCCATCGGACGCCAGAAGGAAACGAAGCCTACCCTCATGAAATCCCGCAATTCGGCCTCGGCGTTTTCCTCATGTCAGAAGGTGGAGAATGCAAGTCTTCGGTCTTGAATGCGCTTGATGCAGGTTATACTCACATCGATACAGCACGTGTGTACGCTAACGAATCCGAAGTGGGCCAAGCAATCAAGGAATCAGGCGTTAACCGTGATTCAGTGTTCATTACCACGAAACTCCGACGTGGTCATGCTACCGGCTATGAAGACACGCTTGAACACTGCAAGAAATCGCTTGAACTCCTTGACATGGAATACATCGACCTCTACCTCGTTCATGCTCCACCGGAAGACCCCGAACACCGCATGCCGGTGTGGAAAGCCATGGAGCACTGCTTGGAGCAGGGTTGGGTCAAAGCCATCGGAGTTTCTAACTACGGTGCTGCACATTTGGAAGCGATGAAAGACTACGCATCCTACATGCCGTGTGTCAATCAGGTTGAGTTCAATCCGTGGCTCCAACGCCCTCAACTGAAACAAGCCATCGAAGACGCTGGTGCAAAGGTGATGGCCTATTCGCCACTCGCTCGAGGTCACAAAGTAGACGACCCGCAATTGGCTGAAATCGCACAACGCCTCGGTTGTACTCCAGCACAGGTGGCCATCAAGTTCTGCTACGACCAAGGATGCATCACCATTCCTAAGTCCAGCAATCCTGAGCGCATCATCGAAAATCTTGCATCGCTTGAAGTTGATATATCTGAAGAAATGGATGCAATTCTCGCTCTGGAAGAGAACTATGTATCTGGCTGGGACCCAACCACTGAACCTTGAAACTGATTCACTCTTCTTCATCGCTTGAGGTCTGGTACAGCGATAAAGCAGTTGCGAGAACTACGGAACAGAGGATGCTCACCGAGAGGAGCCGTCCGGTTTCGCTCGCTGGAGGAAATGTGGTGAACGCAATGAGAAGAAACACACTCATCGAAGAAAAAGCTGACCACCAACGAGCAGCGTGATCGCTTGAAGTTGGTCGATGGTCTGAACTGCTTGAATGCGAGAGATAGTCAGCTGCAAAGCCCATTCCAAGCAAGACGGCGGGTGCTGACCCGACCCCTCTTCCTCCAAACGTGCTGGCAAGTCCGTCGACGGCCGCACCGACCGCCACCGTTCCAACCGCAATACGGAGAGCCTTTTGAGGGGAGCGTAACACGTACATAGCGACCAGGAACACTGCAATACCTGCACCGAAAATCTGCGTCACCCTCGATTCGTCAAATGAAGTGGCAGCCTCAGCGCCAACCGCCAAATTCCCGCCAATGTTACCCGTCAATTGCATCTCTTCAAGCAAGGATCGAACATCATCATTGAAGGCGAGTGCTGCATCGGTGTTTTGACCGTCGAGGTAGGTCACTATCACAACTGCATAGGTCTCTTGGTTGCTTTGGAGGCGAGAATCTTTGACCAGCAAAGAATCAATGGAGGAGGACTCAAACACGGAATCGATGGTAGCATTGATAGTGGTTGATACCGGAATGCCAACCATCAATTTCGATTGCGACAGCCCCGTATCAAGCGCAATGATGCTCGGGTGATTGCTCAATTGGGTTTGAAATTCAATGACTGCGTCATAATCAGTGGTCGAGTCCCCATCGATTTCAAGGAGAATCCAAGTATCGGTGCTCGATGCCAAAATGTATTCGTCTTCCATCTGCCTCAGTTCTTGAATCGCTGGGTCGTCGGCTGGAAGGAATTGCTCAACATCCAACACTTCGACCCCGCCAGGTGATGCGAAGGCGATTGCAGCAAGCAGGAGCAGTAAGGCGGGCCACAACACACCAAATGCCGGCTGGTTGAGGGCTTTACTTACTGTTGAAACTGTGGCTAAATCCTTGCGTCGAGCGACGAAGAACTGTTCCAATAGATAGCGCGTGACAAGCCAGTCAAGGAAAATGCCAATCACCATTACCAACGCTAACGAACGCTGAACGCGAATTGGTGAAAAGAACGCAAGTGAAACCGCTGCAATCGTGGTAAGCATAGCAACAAACAACATTTTACGAACCGCTTCTACGCTGTGTGATGAACGGCAGTACCAGAATGCACCGTCTACGGCAACACCCATGATGATGGGGACTGCAATACCGTCAACCACTGAAAAAGTATAACCAAACATGGAAAGAATGCCCATTTCCGCTCCAATGACAAGCCCCGCACTACCAAGCGTTGCCCCAGCGAGAAGTGGGTCTCGTAGTCCGATACAAAGTGCCAAACACAGCAGTAAAGCCAGTGGGATCATAACTGCCTTCAGCTCAGTAACGGCTAATTCTTTCGACTTTGCAAACAGCATGTTTACGCCAACCGCTTCAAAGGTGTACTCGGTTGATTCACTCAACTTGTCTGCCCAGACTTCCAATTCAGACCAGTTGGTATTGGACTGGTTCTCACCAATCCATACCATCCACAGCAGTTCATTCGAAGTTGGGGGTTGGTGAGCGTATTGCCCTGGCATGGAAGGACATGCGACACCGAGGTCTGCATCATTTGGAAGCAACAGCAAACTCGATTCAAAGGCGGACGATTCTGCTGATGTGGCATTTTTCCCGCACCATCCCTCTTCCATCAGTGGCTGAAGGACATCGCTCCACCCGTCGGCCTCCGAAAGTGAACGATTTCTTGATTCAAAGGCGGTATCCCACAGAGTGAACGGCGTTTGAATCCGATCAAGTGTGATACTGTTCGTGTGCCACGACGTGTCTGGATTGGTACCTGCCATTGCTTCGCGTTCGATTTCAAGTAATGTTTGTACTCTGGAAATCGGGAACATGAGGCTTGTTGAATCGTCGTGGGTCACCCGTAGAACAAGAGAAGCACCCGATTCACCTCCGACAATATCGGCTTTGCGTTGCTGGGTTACCTCGTCGTCAAACATCACCTCAGTTGACATTTGCGGGTCCACTGGAAAGACGGTGAGCAGGAGCGTTCCAATGATCAGTGAAGCCAAGAGAATCGCTCGGACTCGCTTCGCCTCCATGCTCATCGCTCCTTCACTCTTGGTCATGAAGTTGTTTCACTCCAAAACCAAGAGGTGCGTATTCTCGGTTATTCCCACTTGGTCCATTGACCGGTGGCTTGGTCTCTGTACCACCAGGCGTTTGAAGCAGCCGGATACTCACAGATTTCGTAACCATCGCGCATTTCACCAATCAGTGAATTTGGGGGGGTTGAAGGGCTTCTCATCGGAGGTGCGGAGGGCGGAGCACTTGCTACTGCGGGTGCTCCAAATTGGTTTTCAAACGCATCAAACTTTGATTCAGTGTAGTCGTTTTCGCTCCAATCCTCTTCACCGCTGCCGCGACGGAGAACCATCATGACGCCGAGAAGAACAATGACTGCGAGTACACCGACTCCGATGAAAACTGCGTTCATGGAAGACGACGATGAACCTGAAGACGCCGTATCTGGGTCAGCATTATCACCGATTCCATCACCGTCTGAGTCGGCTGATTCGTTCGCATCGTTGGGGAATACATCGAGGTTATCACCAACGCCATCGCCATCTGAATCCATTGATTCATCGGGGTCGTTAGGGAATTGGTCAATTTCGTCACCAACGCCATCACCATCAGCATCACCGGGTAACATTTGGCCGTCTTCATCGACGATTCCATTAGCGGTAGCGGTGATCGTGAATTCAATTGGATTGTACAACCCACCTGATATTCGAATTCGTGACTCACCTTCAAGAATCATGAACGATGTTTGTCCGTTTTCGTTGAGTACAATGCTGAACAGGGTGGCGTTGTCCTGCGTCACGAGTACCGACAGGTCGCCTACTGGCTGACCAGCAGGGTCAGTCACGGTAATCAAAACCGTGTCTCCAACCGACGGGTTTGGCGGATTGAAAATCATGGTCAAGTTTTCCATTGTTGGAGGTTCAGGGTTCACTTCAGCAACCTTGTTTCCGATACCAACTGTAAGAGTTGCAGATTCGCCTTCTCCCACTTGAGCAATCGCCAACACGGTGTAACTGTCCGTCGGTGATGAGAGCAACGGCAGGGCGAGGTCAACGCTCGAGCCCAGACCCCAGGCAATTGAATTCAAATCGCCAAAGAAGTCTTCAAACTCTTCAAATATTTCATCTTCTGATTGAATTGATTCACCAGTGCACAGAACCGTACTGTCCGTGTACATGGACATGTATGTGTAGCCTTCATCATCCGATTCTTCTTCAAACCAAATATCTGCGGTTGAATTGAAACTTGAGCGCGTTTCAAAGGTATATTGTACCGATTCATCGTATGGGAAGTTCGCCACCCTCATCGAGCTGCCGTCACTACCATCCCAGTCGCTTGATGGTTCAACTATATCTCCGGTTTCGGAATTGTAGAGAACAGCATTGCTCACGATCGGTTCAGGCGTGGACATGAAGTGATTATCACGTTCATTGTAAACACCGATGCTAAGTACTTCACTGCCCTGACCAGTCGATTCATCCCAACCCCAATCAGTCCAAATTTCCAATTCTTCGCAGACCTGTTCCATTTTTTTGTCGACTGCAATCCAGCCTATTTCGTTGCGAACGCCTTCAGAGTAAATGAGATCGGTGAACGACGAGAAATCGATTGAAGCAGGGTCAAATCCGTCACTTGGTGATGCAACTGCCAAAATACGGGATGCATTGTCTCCCTCAAGTGCAATGTTCGTAGTCTGACCTGGACCAAGCGAGCCAGTGAGTTCAAGTTCAGTTGGGTTAGAAAGTATCAGTCCAACATGCATTGCTTCGGGGAAAAGTTCCTCTTCATGGACAACTGTGAGGCCAATTATACTGATTGGAGCCCCCAAACGAATTTCGTAGTTTCGCGAGGTGTCACCTGCTTCGAAATCAAGGGTGAATATCTCTTCCTCGCCCCATGCCTCTTCGGCGATATCTGGGAAAGGAACCTCTCCAAGGTTTACTGGGGCAATGCCGCCTGTGACGGTGTACGATGATTCAGAAATCCCAGTGGGCGTGATTGTAATGGTAGTGAGGCCGCTCTCGCTGGTTGTAGCGCTGTAGACTGGTAGGCCAGCGAATGATGTCACTTGTTCAAGACCGCCAAGGGCGATGCTACCGACTGTGGCAACTCCAAAGTTGAGGCCGATGCCGGTCATCTCAACACCGTTGCTGTTGGTGTAGGTTGATTCAACAAGGGTCACATACGCCCCAGCATACGAGGGAGTCACAGTTGTTCCTGCAATTCCGTCAGAATCTGTAGTAAAGATATCTTCGGAGTGAACCTCAAACGGCCCTTCTGTTATAAGCGTGTTAACAATTTCAGCGGAAGGACTCGAGGATCGTTGTGATCCTTGAAGATTACAGAAATCTGATCCGCTAATGGACCAGCCGTCATAATAGGTGTCACCATCCTCATTCGTATTTTCAAGCCCATCGTATTCCTTGTACACGAAGTCGTGTTCGTATGTGAAGAGTGGTGCATCACCAAAATGGAATGTTACGGTGATGTCGTAGATGTCCTGACCATCTTCTGAATCATATTCGTGGCTTGATGAGTCCCCTTCCTCGACAGATTCTGTGGTCCCGTCACCCCAATCGATTTCAACTGAATTGAGGTTAACGTGTTCGTATTCCACATAATCGTCGTCTTCTCCGTAAGAAACCCACGGACTCTCATAATATCCTTCGAAAAAGACACTGTTCGACGAAGTGTCCCACGCTGACATGGTGCTTGAAACACATGAGCCTGTGCCGGGAAGAGGCATTTCTTGAACATATGAGAATTCCAAACCAGAGGTAGTCGTTGCAGAAGTTGTGACTTCAACTATTCCACGTTCATCCAAAGGAAGGTTGTTGAGATACGAGGTTAAATCCCAACCAGTAGCATCACCGCTGGTCGAATAAGAATTCTGATGTACAACTTGGTCATCCAAGTTTCCTTCGTCGGTAGAACCGTACGCTGGATTGATTTCGACCTCAAAGACACCATCGATATCATCACCGCTGTACATTCCCATCAGTTCACCGTTCGAGGATTCTGTTGGCTCCATCGTTGAAATCATGAAATCGCCTTCAGGTTCGAGAGACGAGAAGGCAGAGAGTGCATTTTGTGGGGAAATTCGCAGTACTGCAATGTCAACTTCAGCGCCTTGGACCGTTCCAGATGAATCGTAGGTGACCGTATCGATATCGAAAGCGACATCCGCAGGAACGATTTCTTCCTGATCGACCAGTACGCCGAGAGCAGAGACGATAAACGTCTCATCGATTCCTTCGTATGTCATCGCTTCGAGGATTGATGGGCGTAGAAATTCAATTTCGAACCTCGCATCCTGAATGCTATCACTGTCCCAATTTTCAATCGGTTGAGAGAGGATCCATTCCGTCGATTCAATGTTCTGTGCGGTAAGTATGCCGTTGTAGTCATCACACTGTTCACACGCCCTCGTGAGGACTGTGCTAACTGTTTCGCCTGCCGAGTTGGTCATGGACATTGGAACGTTTTCAGGGTAATTGCTCGAATCATCACTCCAAACAACGACGGTAATCCCAAGTTCAAGGACGTGCGGGTCGTAATAGCTGGTACTGATAGGAGCAAAGTCAAACACTGGCGGGCCTCGATCTTCTTCGCCGTCTTCATCAGATCCTTGGTCGTCGTTTTCATCATCGTCGTTTTCATCCTCGTCCGATTCTTCGCCTTCATCGTCATCATACTCTGGCCAATAGTAATCGCGATCAGCTCCAGAAGCATTTTCAAGCCACACTACAAAGTCGGTAAGGACCTGTCCGGTTTGTTCCCAAACGGGGTCTTCAAACGAAGTAACTAACACATCAATCATGTCTTCTGGCAGGTTGTTAAAATCAGAGAATGCATCGTTCACCCAGTTCGATTCGCTTGCCATCTTAGCAGTCCATGCTTGACCTTCTGATGTCTGGAGAAGCAGTTCATACTCCCATGTGATTTCATCAGGAACGTCATCGCCGTCCAAATCGTTGATGGCAGGGTCGCCCATTTCAGCCCAGCGCAGGATTAATTTTTGGAACGGTGTCATGCTTTCAACGTCCTCATCAATAAGGGGTTGAACGTAGGCTGTGAGTCCGTCAATGACGGCTTGAGGGTGGTTTGAAACAGCGATTAATGCAATGTTGTGCAAAATAGTCTGTGCACTCTCAAGAGGTTTCACACCGTTTGCAATGTTGTCGAGAGCAGCTTCCATGTTGGTCCACTGCGAACTGCCCACAAGTGCGTCATACGCCGCTGAAAATTCACCCGTTCCTTCAAACCGAGTGAAGTTTTCAATCGCGTTGAATCCCTGAAGATAGTCAGCAACGTCTGCGAAATCATCCATTGTTTGAGGAAGCGGGAATTCATCCCCGTACATCAGGAGGCCGGTCACGAGCGCAAGGCCTGCTTCAACGTCGTCTGAATCGAGGAATTCCATCAGTGCTTCAAGGAAATTTGCGCCGCCGCTCATGTCGTACTGGTCGTGGCCTGCATCGAGCATCGAGTTCCACAATTGAGCGCTACCGCCCACTCCGGAGCCTTGTGATGCCGTGTCAACAAAATATGCCCAGTCTCCGTTTTGAGTTGCAGTGGATTCCAAACCAGTGAATACCTCGTTCATGTCTCCGAGAGGGTTGGCCGAATCCCACGCGTGGTCGATGGCTTGAAACACCGTTTCGAATTGTTCAATGAGGAGGTTCGACAACTGCGTAGGACTATCGGACACCATCATAGTACCTTCCTCAGCAGAAATTGTCGCACCAAACACGCCACCTATCGAGGATGCGGGGATGGTGTATGTACCGTGCCAAACCATTGTGTTGGAGTCGTCTTCGTGAACGCCTTGGGGCTCAAGGACCACAACACCGACTGACACACCTTCGCCTGGCAGTGCTGAGTTGACGATGAAGTCGAGTGGCGATACCTCGTATCGAAGAATGTCACCGGTGACAACCGTTTCAGCAGAGTGACCGCGCGTGTGCGCAAATATATCGACCACTGAACCCGTGCTTGCGAACTTCGTCGTGACAAAGCCATCGATGCTCAGGTGTGAGGTCGTCCCTTGGGATTCTTCGCTTGCATTTGGTGCGGCGATGCTTGCGATTGCTGGGGATATCGACATGCAAGCCATTAGGGCTATCAGAAAGAGTGCTCTCTGCTTCATAGTGAATCCTCGTCACGATGACATTTATGTCTATCGCCAGCAAATATTCTGTAAAATTTCAAAATAGGCGGGTTTAATTCACGGTAAGCGGAGAATTGCTAAGGCCAAATTTTGCTCCTCGTCGAGAACATACCCGGTCTGAAAATCGTTGAACTCCGCTTCGTTCCAAGTGCCTTGCGGAACATCGAATACGATGGGTGAAAGTCCGATAGCCATGAAGAACGATGTGAGTGGGGCAAAGTTCGGACTGTTCGAGGTGTTGATCTCCCATGCTGCGATTGAGTGCAAGTCCGATTCAATCATCGGAGTCCATACCTCCGTTACCGAAACTGATTGGTCGAGTGAGAGAATGCCGCGAAGGCTTTCCATGCCTTCAGGGGAACCGTTCGTAGCAGGGGATGAATTGACCGATTGCCACGTGTCTGGGACAGCATGTGTGACTGGTGGACGTGGTTCAACGAACGTCGCAGCGAATGCATAATCGCGCTGTGTGGCTTTCGAACAGGTGAAGCCGCCCGGTAAGCATCCCTCGATATCGCGCTCTGCATCGGTGAACGATGAGGTCGATGTGAACGGTCCAGTTCGACTTTCAAATCCAAATGCTGAGGTGAGAAATGTGCTGGAGTGCTCTTCGCTTGGAAGCCACTTTGCCGGCTCATGATGAAGCATCACGACCCAATGCGATGATGCTGGACCCGCGTCCCAATCGACGGTGAACCATTCCCGTACAACGTGGCTTGAATCTGACATTTCGCGTAAGTAGGTGGCGTTGAGCGTTCCTTCGACTCGACCCAATCGGCCGGCATCGTCGATGAGTTCGGTAATCGTGACCGCTCCCTCGATATGAAAACCGGTTGGTTCATTGGTGCACTTGATGCAGTCGATGGATTGAATTGGTACGACGGTCAACTCGACGGTGGCCAAAGGACCGATTTTGAAATCTTGCAGGCCAAAGGCGTCCATTGAAGCTCGTGATGTGAGGGTCATTGTCCCTGAGATTTCAGCGATTTCAAGTTCATTCGTGGCTGATTGTGCTGGAGAACTACCTATTGAAAGCGTTGCAGATACGACAATGGCGAGAACCAACAACTCCCATGCAGGCATGGAACCAAACTTCGATTGCTCCACATACTTGAGCAGAAGGGTCGTCTTCTTGATGTTAACCCACATGCCTCTGATGGAGTTAAACAAAAATAAGGGGGCATCGTGCTTCACGTATGGCGAAAATTAACTTTGCTGAGAAACTGACCAAGTTCAACGACCTTTGGTCTCCTCGTGTCGTTGCTGAAATGAACGATTATCAGTTCAAGTTGGTGAAAATTCACGATGAATTCACTTGGCATCAACACGAAGACACCGATGAGGTGTTCATAGTAGTCAAGGGTTCGATGAGCATTGAAATGGAGCATGAAACCATCACGCTTGATGAAGGAGAAATGTACGTCGTTCCGAAAGGAACCGTCCACAAGCCGTTCGCTGAACATGAATGCCACATCCTCCTGGTCGAGCCTCGAGGCGTAGTCAACACCGGTGAAACAGACGGGGAATTGACTGCTGAAAACAATGTCTGGGTGTGAGTCTATGGGCGAGTCGCTGATCGATAAAGACATTCGAAAAGCGAGAACCCTGCCGTCGAGATTTTACAGCGAAACGGAAGAATTTGAACGATTGAAAAGTGTGTTCACCGGTTGGCAATTCGCCGCTCATCAGTCCGAACTCGACATCAATGCAATTCTGCCACTGCCGCACATCGAAGCCATCAACAGTGAATCGATGGTCTTGGTACGCGGTGAAGAAACCAACTGCATGTCCAATGTTTGCACCCACAGGGGTATGCGCTTAGCGCTTGAACCATGCAACAAGAAGTCGCTGCGCTGCCGCTACCACGGCCGAACTTTCCACCTCGATGGAACCATCAAGCACATGCCAGAATTCGACCAAGCCATCGGGTTTCCAAGCCAAGACGACCACTTGGTGAAATTTCCTCTTCGTCAATGGCTTGGCATGTACTTCACTGCCGTTGAACAGGAGAATACGATTCCGTGGGAAATGCTTGAACAGCGGCTCGGTTTTCTTCATCCTGAAGCGTTCGTCTTCGATACGGCGCTCGACCGAGACCACACCATTGAAGCGAACTGGATGCTGTATGTTGACAATTATTTGGAAGGATTTCACATCCCGTTTGTTCATCCAGAATTAAACCAGGCACTGGATTCTTCAGGATACGTGACTGAGACGTTTGAGGGCGGCGTTATGCAAATTGGAAAAGCGGTTGAAGGGGATGTGAAATTTGATTTGCCCGAAGGCCATCCAGATGAAGGACAGGACATTGCTGCCTACTACCTGTGGCTGTTCCCCAACATGATGTTCAATTTCTACCCCTGGGGGTTATCCCTCAACATCGTGGTGCCTGTTTCAACCAACCAGTGCAGAGTTCTGTACCGCGGGTACGTCAAAGACCAAGCCCTAGCAAAAGAAGGAGCAGGTTCAATCCTTGATACCGTGGAAGACCAAGACCAGTGGGTGATTGAAGCGGTACAGAGAGGGATGGTGTCGCGCGCTTACGACCGCGGGAGGTATTCGCCAACCATGGAACAGGGTGTTCATCACTTCCATCGCATCTTGTACCAAGCCATCCAGCGCAGTGGCCGGTAGCATTTTTTTAACCTGCAGAACAATCAGCGACTCAAGGTACGTTTGTAGTTGGTGAACAATGGTGGATTTGAATAAGAAAGAAAACGTCTTCACGATTGTCAACATTGTCATTGCATTGGTATCCCTTGGCGTAATCGTGAGCGGCTTTTTCATCATGCTCAGTGGCGAAGGGCAAACATCATCAGGACCAATGGCCGTCTCCGATTCATGCTGCATTGGTTTTGGATGGATTCTTGGTGGAGGCGTTATTGGCGTGGTAGCGTTGGTACTGCAAACCATCAATGAAAAGGTGTTCAGTGACTTTAACCCCAATGCTCCAACCTACAATCCCCAAGGTGGGAAGGTCGTTTTCGTTGCAGAAAGCAAACCTGAAACGGTCGTTGTCGATGAAGACGTCGAATCGTTTGACAACGATCACAGAGGCAATTAAACCGCTTCCAAGTAGTGCATTGGGTTGCACGAACATAGGCACCTCATACAGACATTGATAGTCTGCTGCCGGGGACAGAGCACCGTATCCATGCCAGAAGGTCCCGAAATCCATCGCGCCGCAGATAAAATTCGCAAAGCGCTCGAAGGACACACCATCGAAGCGGTCGAAATCACGCTGCCACGTTACGCAGACCGTACCGCTGATTTTGAGGGGAAGACCGTTCTCAAGGTTGAGGCGCGTGGAAAAGCGATGCTGATTCACTTCGACTCCTTCGTACTGTACAGCCACAACCAGCTCTACGGTCGCTGGACTGTGAACAAGCGTGAAACTGCGCCGAAAAACTGGAACCGCGCACTTCGAATCGCCCTTTCAACGCGTAAACACACCTGTCGATTGTGGTCGGCGACCGACATCATCATGCTTGAGCCGTGGGAGGTTTCAGGTCACCAGTACATCGAAAAATTAGGACCCGATGTGGTGATTCCTGAAACGACCAGAGCAGATCTCGTCCAACACATGAACCAGAAAAAATTCCAGCGAAAGCGACTCAAGACTCTGCTGCTCGACCAGGGATTCTTCGCTGGAATTGGTAATTATTTACGCAGTGAAGTGTTGTTCACTGCAGGACTTCATCCCGACAGAACGGTTGCTTCCCTTCGTGAAGAAGAGAAACACAATCTGGCTGACCAAGCGCTGTTTCTTTCTCGTCAATCGTTCAAAGTTCCGGGTATCACCATTGATTTAGAACTCTATGAGCAGTTGAGAGACATTGGAATGACTCGAGGGAAAGCGAGGCACTGGGTGTTCACGCGAAACGACCTGCCGTGCCATCGGTGTGGGGATCTCATCGTTCATACGCGCCCAGCGAAGCGAAGGTTGGACTTTTGTCCACAGTGTCAGCCACAGCAGTCTTGAGGGTGTGAGCAAAAGACGTACGCCCCGGTGTGTCCTAGACCTATATCAACAGATTTACTAACTCAAG
>DAME01000012.1:28986-29143 GCA_002499545.1 Euryarchaeota archaeon UBA88 | reverse complement strand
GAAAGGTGGCCCGTCCGGCGGTCCTCCGAAGAAGAGAGGCCCACCCGGTCCCTCGAAAGGTGGCCCGTCCGGCGGTCCTCCGAAGAAGGGCGGTCCACCTGGTCCCTCGAAAGGTGGCCCATCCGGCGGTCCTCCGAAGAAGGGCGGCCCACCCGGT
>DAME01000012.1:204-28599 GCA_002499545.1 Euryarchaeota archaeon UBA88 | reverse complement strand
CCCCCTCGCTGAACGTGAGGGGCTACCATGGTTCAACTACCTGAATTTGGCAACATACGGTTTGACGGTACACTTCGACCGTCCCAATCTGCAGCTGTCTCGCTGCTCTATCCGCAAATACAACGTGGTGAAAAGAGGCTCTATGTGGTGGCCCCGCCTGGCTCTGGAAAAACGGTTTTGGGTCTGTTTATTTGGTCCGACTTGATCAAGAAGCCAGCACTTGTCCTTTCGCCTAATTCTGCAATACAAGCACAGTGGGCCGCACGTACATCGCTGTTTGATTTGGATGGTAAAGAAGCATTTGTGAGTACGGATCCGAAAAACCCAGGTTTGCTTACGTCCCTCACCTACCAATCGATTACACTACCCCAGAGGGGTGGGGGAGATTTGGATTTGGATGCACTTGAGCTTTGGGCTGAAAAACTCATTTCCGAGGGAGAGGCATCAGACCATGAAGAGGCATCTGCATGGCAAATGGATTTGCTTCAACGCAACAAAAAATACTACACATCTCGACTTTCGATTTACAGGAAAAAGATTCGAGATGAAGTTTCTTCTCAAGGCGAAGCACTTTCAATCTTGAGTGACAGTGCGAAACAAAACCTTGAGATTCTCAAAAAAGCTGAAATTGGCCTTATCATTCTAGACGAATGTCACCACCTCATGCATCACTGGGGGCGCATTCTTTCCGAAGTTCGGGAGTTTTTTGGCGACCCAGTTGTTTTGGGACTCACTGCAACTCCGCCTGAAGGCGACGGATTTGCCGACGCCGATGTCAAACGATATGACGATTTTTTCGGACCCATAGATTACACCGTTCCCGTTCCCGCACTCGTGCGCGACAGTAACCTTGCGCCATACCAAGATCTGTGTTATTTCGTACGACCTGCCCCTCATGAAATGAAGTATATCGCAAGCGTTGACGACGAATTTGAAGAACTGCTCGGAGAATTACGGACTCCAGGTCCGGTTGACTCGGATAGGGTTCCTTATCTCGATCAATGGGTATTTGAGGAATTGAATAAGCGAACGACATCAACTGGTAAATCGCTGACGTGGGACAAGTATGAGCAAAAAAACTCAACGTTTGCTCTCGCGGCTCAACGATTTATGCAGCAACACATGATTCCATTGCCCGAGGGAATTCCATCTGTTGTCATCGAAGAGGGTGACCCGTCATTCACACGTATCAGTATGCTTCGAACGGTCTTGGACCGATATGTACGTCATGGCTTGCGGCGATCGAAAAGGACTGAGGACCACGAACTTTCTCAATCCGTTGTCGACAGACTTCGTCTTCTTGGAATTCAAATCACTGAAACCGGCTCTCGTCCATGCGCTTCTCCGGTCGGCCGGGTGATGGCTTATGCTTCTGCAAAGGTGGCTGCTGTCAACGAGATTCTTACTGTTGAAATGGAAAGTCTCGGCGAAGGTATTCGTGCAGTAGTTGTGACTGATTTTGAGAAAACCTCAGCCACTGCACTTGTTCAAGGGGTCCTTGATGATGAAGCGGGGGGTGCAATCTCAGTGTTGAGATCGCTTGTTGCCCATCCCTCAGGTGACCTCCTAGACCCAATTCTCATGACTGGCAGTACGGTTTTGGTTGACGATGATTTGAGTGACAGATTTGTTGAACGAGCGAATCGATGGATTTCAGAAAACCAACTTACCGTTTCGCTTGAGGTTCGAATCCATGATGGCTATCACGAAATTCACGGAAGAGGGAAAGATTGGATACCGAGATACTACTCGATGATGATCACAGAATTGTTCCAGGAAGGTTTTACTCGATGCCTCGTTGGAACTCGTGGTTTGCTTGGAGAAGGTTGGGATGCGTCGCGAATCAACGTACTCATCGACATGACAAGTGTCACGACAAGCATGAGTATCAATCAATTGCGAGGTCGTTCGATTCGAATCGACAAACATTGGCCTGAGAAGGTCGCCAACAACTGGGATATCATTTGTATCGCTGAAGAATTCACCAAAGGATTTGATGATTATGAGCGGTTTAAACGCAAACATAAGCAACTGTACGGCGTTTGCGATGATGGTACCATCGAGAAGGGCGTCGGCCACGTTCATGCAGCTTTCAATGATGTCCGTCCCGAAGGAGTGAGTGAAAGTATTACCATGTTCAACACTGAAATGATGGAGCGAGCGAAGAATCGACCAAAAACACGTGAATTATGGGGCATCGGCCAACCGTTCGGTTCAGAGATTAAACCTGCGATTGAAGCAAAAGCACCTACAGGATTTGCCACCGGCTTTCAATACGGTCAAGCCAAGCAGCAGTGGACGAATGAATCGCTCACCTTAGCCATTGGCGAGACGATTGTAGCATCATTCCAAGAATTAGGGCAGATGACTCGGCATTGCTCACCTCATGGCGGTGACCGAGGTGGTGGCTGGCTTCGGTACCATCTTCATCATTCATCCCCGGATGAAGCAGAACTGTTTTCTCAATCCCTAGCCGAGGTACTTGGACCATTGGAGAAGGCTCGGTACGTCATCAGCCGTTCATCGAAATTCATGAAAGATACATGGTTGTCAAAGTTCATGCCAGAAGTCCTCGCTCAATTCCTTCGAAAGGAAGTAAGTTCAATTCAGATGTACCACATGGTGCCCTCGAAGCTCGCATCATCAGTTGAGTTAGCAGAGGTTTTTCTTCGACATTGGTCGCACTATGTGAGCCCTGGCGCCATTACCTATGCTCGTAGCGAGTCAGGTAAGGAATTCGTTACTACGTTGAAGCGGCGCGGACTCGGTCCCAAGGTGGGGCTTCACAAGAAGCGAGTCTATCTATGAAGTAGATTCGCATTGTTGGCAAAATATTGTTCTACCACTGTGGAGTGAACAGAACGATTTTTGGCATTTTGTGCACTTGAAGTGGTATTGATTCACCGTACGTGTGCATGACATGAAACTGCACTGATGGACGCTGGTTTTTGCGTCAGTTTGCGCGTCCCAAAAAGAACTTGATTCTTTACTTGCCGGGGAATTTCTCGACTCGACACTGTGCTGCTGTGAGGGTAGTGTCTGAAACGAACTTGGCGGAGGTGCAGATTGCTTTGGTTGTGTCTGAGGCTTGACTCGGTTACCCAATCCTCCGGTTTGCTTGGTTTCTCCTCGCAGGCTTGGAAGAATGATGACTGCAACACCCAAGATTGCAAAGATGAGGCTGCAGAACGATGTACAGATCTGTCCAAAGTAATCTACACCTTGAACGACCATGGAGTAGTCTTCAGGATCGTCTTCCCAAAAGTATACTCTGAGGGTTGAATTTGAAGGAAAGGCGTTTTCTATACTTTCAAGACATGAAACCTCTGCACCATAGATGGCGTATGAGGTCGTTCCATTGTACGAAACATTCGCTCCAGGGTCGGCAACATAGGTGAATGCGACATAGGCACTGCAGTCATAATATGCAACGTCTTGGTACTGGTCGCATACCGTATAAGCGCCGTATTCGTCATATTCAGTTCGTTCATACACACATACCTCGAGATAACGAAGTTCTTCACCGTAGGTCGTTTCATTGGTAATTACAGCATCGGTAGGAACAGAATTTCGCTCAGAGTCTTCGGCAATAGCGGCCGCAGAGATTCCAAGGCTGGCCAGTCCAATGAGTGTGAGAACTATTCCAATAACCCTCATCCACAACCGTCCTTGATATGATGATTCAGTTGGCCATTATTTAATGGTTTCAGGTTCTGTTGAAGTTCGAGTCACTGAATATTTGCTTCAGCGTAGTCCCGCAGATTTGAGCGACTCAAGCAGGACTTGTCCGAGTTCTGACGGATCCATCGCACAAGCAATTCCTGCAGCTCTAAATGCTTCGAACTTTTCTTCTGCAGTCCCCTTCCCGCCCGAGATAATTGCTCCAGCGTGTCCCATTCGCTTTCCAGGCGGCGCGGTTGCTCCTGCAACGAATCCAACGATTGGTTTGGTGACGTTCTGTGCCGCCCATGCCGCAGCTTCTTGTTCGGCATTTCCACCGATTTCACCAATCATGATGATCGCTTTTGTTTGGGGGTCAGCTTGGAATGCTGCAAGGCATTCAATGAAGCCGGTTCCGTTCACGGGGTCACCTCCAATGCCGATACAGGTGGACTGTCCTTCATCGATGCTCATTGTTTGAGCGACAGCTTCGTAGGTCAACGTGCCCGACTTACTGACAATTCCGATTCGTCCCTTAGCATGGATGTGGCCAGGCATGATTCCGATTTTGGCACCTCCGGATTCCCCTGGGGTGATGATGCCAGGGCAATTTGGTCCAATCAATCGAATTCCTGGGCGGTTGTTGACATAAGCAACAGCTTTGACCATGTCAAGAGTTGGGATGCCTTCAGTGATGCACACCACAACGCCTTCGCCTTTGATACTATCAAACGCATCTGCAGCTTCCATGATGGCTTCGGCAGCGAAGGGCGGAGGGACATAGATGACGGTTGCATCAGCATCAGTTGCCTTGATTGCATCGCTCATACCGTTCCAAACTGGGAACTCCTTGCCCTGCAATTCCACGCTTTGACCGCCTTTTCCAGGAGTGCATCCACCCACGATGTTGGTGCCGTATTCAACCATTTTGTCGGCGTGGAACATTCCTTGCTTTCCGGTAATTCCTTGAACCAGAACCTTCGCATCTTCTTCAATCCAAATCGCCATTATTCTTCACCTCCAATGAGCGCCACAATCTTTTGAGCACCTTCTGCCAAATCACTTGCAGCGTGAATGTTGAGTGTTGAGGTGTCCAAGATTTTCTTCCCTTCCTCGACATTGGTTCCCGCGAGGCGTACCACCAGTGGCACTTCCAATGAAAGCGCCTCAGTCGCAGCAATCACGCCGCGGGCAATGATGTCGCATCGCATGATTCCACCAAAAATATTGACCAAGATTCCCTTAACATTCGGGTCTTCTAGGATAATTGAGAAAGCAGTCTTGACTTGTTCCTCATCTGCTCCACCCCCTACGTCCAAAAAGTTGGCAGGTTCTCCTCCATAGAGTTTGATTACGTCCATGGTGGCCATTGCTAAACCTGCACCGTTGACCAAGCAGCCAATATTTCCATCGAGTTTAACGTACGAAAGTCCAGTTTCTTTCGCACGTATCTCGACATCTTCTTCCTCTGAGAGGTCGCGTAGTTCGTCCCAGTTCTTGTGCCGGAATTCAGCGTTCTCGTCAAACGAAATTTTCGAATCAAGTGCTACGATTTCGTCGTTTCCTGTTCGCACCAGAGGGTTGATCTCAACCATTGCACAATCCTGTGATACGAACATATTGTACATGTTCGCCAGCATCTTCGAGAATGCCTTGAGAGCCACGCTGCGAAGGCCAAGCGCCATTCCTAGGTCACGCTTTTGGAAACCGAGAAGCCCGACGTTTGAATCGACGACGACTTTGTGAATTCGCTCAGGTGTATGTTCGGCGACTTCCTCAATGTCCATTCCACCTTCAGTCGATGCCATGATCAGGACAGATTTGTTATCGCGGTCCACCAAAAGGGCAAGATAGTATTCGTGTGCAATATCGCACCCTGCTTCGATGTAAAGGTTGTTGACTACTTTTCCTTCATCACCGGTTTGGATGGTGACCAAAATGTTTCCAAGAATGTTGGTTGCATAGGATTCTACTTCGTCTCGAGAGAAGGCGATTTTCACCCCACCATCCATCACATGCGCACGGGTTTCAGGATGGTATAACGTACCTTTGCCTCTCCCACCTGCGTGAATTTGTGACTTGACAGCAACAACTTTGCTTCCAAGAGCATCATAAGCGGCAAGAGCTTGTTCGACAGTCGTGCAGTGGACGCCGCTGAGTACGGCGACATTGTGTTCTCTCAGGAGGTTTTTCCCTTGATATTCGTGGATGTTCATGATGCTCTCCAATCATCCCAATGAAAGACCGTCTTTGAATACTTTGATTCACCTCGTTGGCGTTTGATTCTCCAGCGTGAAGAGTTGAGCTTACTGGGTTCAATGAGAGGTGTTTTGATAGGTAATCATCTCAGCGGCCCAATCATGCAAGTCGTCGTCTTGGCCGGTGGAGTAGGCTCACGACTTCGTCCATGGACAAACAGTATTCCAAAACCCCTTCTTCCAATGCTGGATGCAACGCTTCTTGAACGCGTGATTGAAGGCGTTCCAAATCACCTTATTGACGAGGTTGTCGTCGCTGGTGGATACAAAGTTGACATGATTAAAGACTACTTCGCGACTGCTGACGTTGATTTTGACATACGTATCGTTCCTGAAGACAAACCACTTGGGACGGGCGGTGCTCTTGGCAATTGCCGCGACATTGTCAGTGGCACATTTGCCTGTTTCAACGGCGATATTGTTTCCTCTTTGCATATTGAACCCTTGCTGAACCTGCATTCGAACAACGGTGGAATTGGTTCGTTAGCTCTGTGGGAAGTCGAAGACCCCACGCGTTTTGGTATTGTTGGGATCGATGAGAACCAGCGCATCACGAAATTCAAAGAGAAACCAACGCCCGATGAGGTCTTTTCAAACCTAATCAACGCTGGTTCGTATATTTTTGAAGACGATATTTTTGATTATATACCACGCAAGAAAAACTCTATAGAAAGGGAAGTATTTCCTGTTTTAGCGGAAGATAAACTTCTCAACGGCCAACAGTTCAAAGGCTATTTCATTGATGCAGGAACACCCGCTTCATGGGCTGATGGTGTTGCAAAGTGTATCGAGGAAAAGCGATTCAGTAAAGGAAAAGTTATCGCATCTTCGTGGTATGCAACATCCAACCAATCTCCTCAAGCAACCGTTCGTGATTCGATGATTGAGGCGAATGTGACCCTTTCGAACAGTACCATCACTTCAAGCACCCTTCTACAGGGTGCTAAAGTTGGAAGTGATTCACGGCTCCACGCCTCGATGATTGGCCGAGATGCGGTCATAGGTTCCAATGTCCGTCTGTCGGGCGTTGTGGTTGAGAACGGCAGTACTGTGCCTGATGGGACGATTGCAGAAGGTGGCCAGTGGCCACCAACGGTGTGAAGTCGCATCATTCCGGGGAAGCACTCAAATGCCCTTCCTTCGTGGCAAAGGTATGAACAAGCCACTGATTGTTGTCAATTTCAAAACGTACGCTTCCGCAAGCGGCGCTTCAGCAGAACAGCTTGCTATTGCTATGCAAGGGTACTGCAACGGACCTGCACGCATGGTGGCGGTTGTTTCGGCATTCGATTTGGCTTCAGTTCGCAGTGTTGCACCCGATCTTGAAGTTTGGACGCAGCATCTCGACCCCGTTGGTCAGGGCAGTTTCACCGGCTGGCTTGAACCGAGCACGGCACTTCATCGAGGCGCACAAGGGACGATTATCAATCATGCCGAGCATAAAGTTTCAATGGACCACGTCACCTCATTGAAAAATCAACTCCCTGATGAGTTTCCAATGTGTGGATGTGCAGCGGACCTTACTGAAGCGAAACATCTCGCTGAAATTGGCCCGACCTTTATCGCAGTGGAACCACCTGAACTTATCGGCGGCGACATTTCAGTAACCACTGCAGACCCTTCAATCGTTCGAGATACCGTTGCAGTTGTCAAAGGAATTAATCCGAACGTGCGAGTATTGTGTGGGGCTGGTGTCAAAAGTGGCGTTGATGTTGCAAAAGCAGTTGAACTCGGTGCAGAAGGCGTCCTCTTGGCCAGTGGAGTGACCAAAGCGTCTGATGTAACTGCTGTGTTGTCAGACTTAGTGTCAAGTTTGGCTTAATGCCTGGAATGCGCAAGTTCCAGTAAGCGTTGTTGTACTCGAGCCTCTTTGAGGTTGTTCGAACCCGGACATTTTGCTGCAAATGAGCAGTTCCCACACGCTCTTTGATCGTTGGCCAACGGGGCAAAGACGAGGTTTTTCATTGAACGTCGTTGGAGTTCTAACATCGCTTTAGCGTCGTGTAGAAGCAGTTGAAGGCTTGCCATCACCGACGATAGATTTGGTTTGTAAGTATGTACTTCCCAAAATCCTCGTCTCCATCCTATTGTCCGCAAGACGTACTTTTGGCTTGAATCTGGGAGACCTTGACGCTGGCGTGACCAGAGCACCATGGCATTTGCCTCTAATTCACTTGAACCGGTCTTGCGTTCACCTTGCATGTCAAATCGAACCAATAACCACTTGTTTTGAATACGAATGGCGAGATCAGGTGCGCAATATGCCGTGATGCCTTCGATATGTTCAGCGTCGGTACGGTCAAACACGTACCACTGCTTGTAGGTGTGATTCAGCAATTGTTGCACAGTACTGCAGCGCCATAGACATGTGAATCGATGTTGGGCGTAGAGATTCAATGATTTTCGGAGGGTTGCATCGAGGGGTTGATTTCTGCGTTCGAAGTTCTGAACAATTGCTTGATCCAGTTGGTAGTGAACAAGTTGTGAACTCCACTGCTTCCCATCTCGAACATCCTCAAGGCGGTCGAGCAGGGTTGTTTTCATGGCTCTCAGCATTAGATTCCACGGAGATTCACGCAGGCGGTGTGAATTCTTCTTCTTGTTCTGGTCAAGGTTTCCGTATGTTAAGTACCACTTTCGCGGACATTGAGTGAACATCTTTCGCCGTGTGCGGCTCCAATACAGTTTGTCCATACGGCGTCAATCAACCTCAACGGTTGTCAATGATTCGATTAAATCAAGCCGAGTTCGACTGCCGATAAGACGGCGTTCACCGTTGCCCAAAGTGCAACAGGGAAGAGGCACCAGCCAATGAATTGGGCAAAGACTTCGGCTCCAAACTCTCCAAACAGCCTCGATATTGAACCACCCCAAGAAGCAATAAAGCGTAAAATTAACACGACTGCGCCACCAAACGCCATGATGAGAAGTAGATAGAGTACTCCAAAGAAGAGTCCAGATATCCCGCTCAGTAGGGTCGAACTAACGCCTTGGGGGAACAGTTCAGGGAAGGAAAACCATCCAAACCATCCAAGCCAAATTCCAATCAATGTGTCGCGTTGCATATCTTCAACGTCCCTCCATTCTCGGAACGCCTTAGGGAAGAATCGGTGAATCATCGCTCCTAGCGCATCTGCTTCATACGGTGTGCCTCGTCGAGCGGTTACAACGCACATTTCCAAGAGCCACACCATCATGGCAATATCAAACCAAAACAGGATGTTGCTACTGATTGGTGCCAGTGAACCGAGCATCATTGGAAGGTTGACCAATACGATTCCAGCACTGCCCGCCAGTATGATTGAACCCCAAAGAGAACCCGGAGCAAGGGGCTCAACAGATGGTTCGATTTCTTCGCGTGGCAATGCTAGAACAAACAGGAATAGGCCCGGGCCAAACAACAAAGAAAAGTACGCTCCAAAACTGGTGCTACCACCCTTGTTGATGCTGTTGACTGCATCGACAATGTCCTCGGAAGAACCCGCTGGGTCGGCAGAGTAGACGACTCGCATTGTAGGGTCGATCACCAATATTGAATCAGCAGTCCCGTTTGGAGAACTGCTGGTGAATGTTTCATCAATATCGACCAAAACTGGCCATGAGCTGTTGAGGCTTTGCTTCATTGATGCAACGTCAGTTGTTGTGGCATCCATCCCAGATAAAACGTGGATGACTTGAATCGAATCACCGAGTAAGTCGAGTGAAGCATTGAGTGCTATTCCTTGTTCAATCGAGTTTTCCGTACCCGGTAAAGCAATCGCTACCACGAGGGCGTCTTTTCCATCGAGGAACTGTGACAGCATCACGGGTTGCATGTTTTCATCATAGAGTTCGGTGTTGTACACCCTTGCATGGTCGCCAATCACCGCATCCGAACCGAGGTTCGGCTGATTGATCGCTGTAGGAAGGAACAGCAGTGCTAAAATCACCAAGCCAGCCAGTATTGGGAGTGGAGGTAACTCGTCCTTCTGAACCAAGACATAGAGGAAACCCAGCAGTGAACCAACAGTTGTGAGCGTCAGGAATATGAAAGAACTTGCAAAGCCAGCGTCTGCCTTTTCGACTTCAAAGCGAATGATTCCAAATGCATGACAATCACTGTTGAGGTCTCCAGAGATTGTTTGGATGCAGATTTCTAAGTTTGCATCTCCGGTTGACAATGTGCTGCTACCTGACCACGCCCAGACGGTCTTATTGTCAGGCATCATTCGGTCGATTCGCAAATGAGCAGTTGATGTTTCCATGATGAGTTCCTCATCTTTTACCATCTTTTCATCTTCAAGCAGCGGCCCCCATAATTCCCACTTTGTGCTTTTGACATCGTCAACTCCCCAAGGGAACAAAGGCTCAAATTCAATGTGAGCACGTCGTTCAGCATCGACCTCGACTCGAGCTTTAGGCTCGTACAATTGGCCTTTCATGATGATGCCACCACTGTTCTGCTCAAACGCACCCCACTGTACTTGAATCGTACTTCCAGTACAACGATTTTCTGCTGAAAGTGAAAGTGTGAAAACGTCTCCAGCCTTCATTGATAGATAGACTTCTTGCGTATCTCCGGAGAAGTTCATCGCTGAATTTGATGTATCGGTGTCCACCGTTTGAGTGACTGTAGCATCATAGACAGGTACACCGCCCGCATCGACTGAATAAATCATGGTAAAACTGCTGTCACCGGGTATTCGAGTACAATATTGAGGTCCTCCAAATCCATCGATATAGGCTGAAAAAAACACACTCATGTTCACGGTTGCGTTGATGTCATAGACCAGTGGTTCACTGCTGACGGTCATGATTTGAACAATGCCAGCACCTGAGTTTACCGGATGGCTCCCAACTGCATTGTCGGTACGTCCTCGCTGTAAGACGGCCTCTTCAATGTCGAGGCCTTCAACGAATAAGCGCTCGTTTTGGTCGATGTTCCATTCAACAAATCCCGGTTCATACACGGGGTCTTCAGCGGCGCCAACCAGACTTGATGCACTCACGCCCATCACGAGAGTGAGCAAGACCAATGCAAGGTAACGCTGGCGCATTAGCCTCACCAGATGGTTGTGGTTCATGAAGGCGATGGATTGCTGATGAGCGACTCAAACACTCAGATAACTCTGTACAGTAAACTCCACATTGCCAGCATTCCACACGTGATTGAAATTCCATTGACGCTTCCCTTGGTAAGGTAGCCTCGGTTCTCAAATACTGCACCAAGAACACTGTCCATTTGACACCCAAGCCATCCGATAAGCAGTACAAAAGAGGCGTTGAGTGCTCCCGATGCGAAGTCTTCGCCATCATTGGTGATGAACCAGGCAACCAGCGAAAGCGAGCCGATCATCGCAGAACCAATCAGTGCAGCGAGCTGACCAGATGGCGAGAATCCACCGTTGATTCCAGCATCGCAGGGTTTGAAGGTTGTAATCATTCGAACATTATCG
The DNA here is from genome assembly GCA_002499545.1 of Euryarchaeota archaeon UBA88. Classification (GTDB taxonomy): domain Archaea; phylum Thermoplasmatota; class Poseidoniia; order Poseidoniales; family Poseidoniaceae; genus MGIIa-L1. The sequence continues at coordinate 17,246 of DAME01000012.1, read as the reverse complement.
TCAAGGCATCCAATTTCGCTGGCGAATGTATCCGATGCAGCAACGGCCACTGCGGCACTGAACATCCACAATCCATTGTTCCAATCTTCGGTAAAAAAGGCAAGAATGGCGACCACGCCAGGAAGACCACCGTTTGCAATGACGTTGCCGTAGCTTCGGTGACCGTCGTCGGATTCGCTCATACCTCGCTGTTTTTTCTCTTCAAAACGCCATTTGGTAGCTTTGTGTGACGCCAGTAAGAACCCGAGTAAAATGAGTAGCCACGTCCAGTGCCCCATGGCTCCAACAACGAAGCCGAGTGCGGTGGCGGCAAGGATACCTGGTCTGTCCAGCATCTTTGCTCGACTTGATACCAACACCAGGGCAATCATGACAACAGAAGTAACTACCAAGTTACCTTGGTTGAACCCTCCACTGAGCACATCCATGAGAATACCTCCAACCTTCCGGCTCAGTTCTCATTCAAATGCCCTTTCCCTTAATTCATTCATTAAAACGCCTTTGATGAGCGATTCGATTCTCCCAATGCAGTTGGAATAATTCGTCGAGTGATGTACCACAATGCTACGATCATGAAGGTAATCCAGCCCAATTGTACGCCAACCATTTGAATCGTTGGAAGGGATGAAAAGAGAAGTTCTGTACCCCACAGGGAGCCATTCCAGAAGGAATGCCCAAGGATGGCCAATCCGACCCCTTTGACTGGAGTTACGGGTAACGGCCATGCTTTATCTTGTGAAGCGCAAAGCCAAACTGGCACGTCGATTCGTTCTTGCCCCGATCCGCTTGATTGCTCTACCACTTCACCCCGACTGTTGACAAGCATCCAATTGGGCTTAACTGTACGATTTGAAGCATCATCCATGACGTCATAGAGTTGATTTCGCTGCCGAGAAACGAGGTATGAGCCAATTGCATATCCACTGATTCCAGTCCATACCCCGTGTCCGGGAATTGAACTAATGCCTCGAAGGATGCTGGTCAGTGCAAAATTCACCGCCACTGCATCACCAACAGCAAACGAACTGAGGATGTATCCCAGATTTTCTAACAACGCAAACCCCAGTCCGACTGTAAATCCAACTTGGAAACCTCTACGCCGGCTGTCGATAAACCGAGCCAGTGTAAGAACTGCACACGCTTTGAAGATCTCTTCACCAATCGGTGCAAATCCGAACAAGATGATACCAAACCCGAGGCTGGATGAATTTATTGTATCCATTCCAACTGCTTCAAGCAGCAGCGGACCGACCAGAGAATTGACGATAATGGCTGGCAGTGTCGAAAACATTCCAGCGATGAGCATCCATTCACCCATGCGTCGAGAGGTAGGAAGTCCGAAGTATCTGTGCGATGTTGACCACCATGCGAACACGGGTGTTGAGAATCCAACCAGCAGTGCTGGAATTGCTACGAGCAGTGCAAGAGATAGGGAAATCACAGTAGCCCCAAAAAGTAGCAGTGGGAGCATGAACATACTGCTCACCAATACTCCAGAGAAAAACAACAACCACAGGTGCATTCCTCTCGGCATTTCAAGAGGTGCAGAGTTATGGACAATGTGATGCTGAAGAACCAGTGGAGTGGGTGATTGAATCACTGTGCTTGGATTGATGATGTTGAATTGAGAACCATAGATTGACTCATTACCACGAATCACGTGAGCCAATTTGGGTTTTCGAAGACTGACAAAAAGCAACACGAACGGCAGGAGGCACAGTGAACTTACGAGCGTAATCGCAGCATCGAGTTCATACAACCCATAGAAGATCAGAGTTGTAATTTGAACAATCATAAACACAACGATGACCAAGCCAAGCATTGAGCGAATCGTTTTCCATTGCGAGGATGAATGGGCCAAAATGAGCTGCTCGGGTGCCGGACTCAAGGGAGTGAACGGCATACCCTGCATAGTATTGCAACTGGCCCCATGCTCTATCACATTATCGAACAGGTCTCGCTCAGTTCGCCCATCACTCGTCACTGAAAAACAGCATTCGGCTCAAGCACTCATCACTGCGAGGAATGGGCCTTATCGCAACCCTTCATCAACCCATCGGGTTGCTTGAGAAAAAACACGCCTTCATATTCTCGACTTCATCACTACGGCCATGGGCTTGAAGGAGTATCTGTTCGCTCCTCGTAAAGACCACCGAGGATGGTCCACACCAAGCGAAGCAGCTCGTTTCCTCCTGCCAATCACGCTCATCGTGGTTGGTTGGTGGGCTTGGCCAAAAACCGATGGTAACTTCGTGATGTGGTTTGGGGTCGTCTTTTTTGTTTCAACGCCGCTCCTCACTGTTGGGTGGTGGTTGATTTCGCTGATCAGTGCTCGTATCGAATCGCGGGTGTTGTTCGACTCCATTAATCACATTGACCGCTCGAAAAAAGTGTCAATTCACTCTTTTAGGAAACCGTAAGTCCAGTCGTGATCGGGTGCAAATGTCTCCTTGATAGAACGAGGCGACACCCAGCGAAGCAAGTTCAATGGCGAACCGGCCTTATCGTTTGTACCGCTTCCACGAGCACCACCAAACGGTTGCTGTCCGACAACTGCCCCGGTTGGTTTGTCGTTAATGTAGAAGTTCCCAGAAGAGTATCGCAGCGCCTTCATTGCGGTAAGGATGTCGACTCGGTTTCGAGCGAAGATTGAACCGGTAAGGGCGTACTCGGAAGTTGAATCACAGGTCTTGAGTACGGCATCAAACTCATCATCAGGATAGACGTGAATCGAAAGAACCGGTCCAAATATTTCCTCTGCCATCGATTCATACTGTGGGTCAGAGCACAGGATAGTCGTTGGTTCAATGAAGTATCCTTTGCTTCCATCGTACCCGCCGCCAGTGATGATTTCACATCCGGAATCTGCCTTGGCGCGGTCGATGTAGCCTACGATATTGTCAAAGGATTTCTTATCGATAACCGCAGACATGAAATTGGTAAAGTCTCGAGGGTCTCCGATGGTTATCTTTGACACTTCAGCGACGTATTCGTCTTTGATGTTCGCCCATACAGATGATGGGATGTAAGCGCGACTTGCAGCACTGCACTTTTGTCCTTGGAATTCAAAGGAGCCTCGAAGCATTGCTACGATGAGAGCACGCTCGTCGCATTCTGGGTGGGCGACGATGAAATCTTTTCCACCTGTCTCTCCTACGATTCGAGGATAGGATCGGAGATTCTCGAGGTTGTTGGCTATGTCCCGCCACATTTGTCGAAATACGCCGGTTGAACCCGTGAAGTGAATTCCGGCAAGCATGGGGTGTGAAAGCACGGTATCTCCTATCATGCTCGCTTTACCTGGGATGAAGTTAATCACGCCGGCAGGTAGCCCTGCATCCATCATCAAGCGCATAAGTAAGTAGTTGGATACATACGAGTTCCGACTGGGTTTCCATACACCTGTGTTGCCCATGATGGCTGCACTCGATGGCAGGTTGGCCGCGATACTTGAGAAGTTGAACGGCGTGACTGAAAAGACGAATCCTTCAAGCGGGCGTACTTCGCTTGAGTTCCACATGGTTGAGGGTGAAACCGGTGGTTGCAGGTCTTCGTAGATTTGTCGAGCATAATCTGCATTGAATCGCCAGAAGTCGATCAGTTCACATGCAGAGTCAATTTCGGCTTGATGGCAGGTTTTGGATTGATTGAGCATGGTGCTTGCATTGATTTGAGCACGATACTCACCCTTCAACAATTCACTTGCTTTCAAGAAGATTGCAGCACGGGCTTCCCATGGCATGTTTGACCACGTGTCATGGGCGTCGAGCGATGCCTGAATTGCTTCTTCGACATTTGCCTTGGATGCCATGTGAACTCGGGCGATAACGTGACTGTGATCGTGAGGCATGACCTGTTCAACAACGTCACCGGTGAAGACTTCCTTGCCGTTGATAATGCACGGAATTTCAATGATTTCGCTGGACTGACGTTCGAGCTCTGCTTTCAGTGCTTTTCGCTCTGGACTACCGGGAAGGTAGCCGAGAATCGGTTCGTTAATTGGGGTTGGCGGGCGAGGAACATTGTTCACCATGTACGGGTGGTATGACAGCCGCCACTTCAACATCACGCTGTGTAGAGATGGGCGTGCTTGGCGCGGACCTTGCTAATTTTTGGTCCAACAACTGCCATGCAATACCCCTGTCCAGGGTTTCGGGCATAGTAGTCATGGTGGTATTCTTCTGCGAGCGTGAAGTGTTTCGCTTCTTCGATGGTAGTGACGATTGGGCGGTCGAAATGACGCTGCATGTCGTCAAGAACCAACCGTGCCGTCTTGGCTTGCTCATCGGTTGTTGGCATGATGCAACTTCGGTATTGCGTCCCGATATCGTTGCCTTGACGGTTGAGTTGCGTTGGGTCGTGGACGGTGAAGAAGACCTCTAAGATGGTCTCAAATGGAATCAGCGAGGGGTCAAAAACGACCTCAACAATTTCTGCGTGGCCGGTGGTGCCGGAACACACTGGCTCATAACGAGGATGTGGGTCGTGACCTCCTGCATACGCAGGAAGTGCAGTTTCAACACCGTACAATCCCTTGAAGGCACCCTCTGTGCACCAAAAACATCCTCCGCCAAGCAGTGCTCTCTCCATACATGAAGCCTTGAGGTCCGGTGCTTTGAATGCTCGTATGATTGATTGTTCTGTTTGAACGGTGTTTTGTTTCTCACTTAGTGAGGGGTAGTCAATTCAAACATTCATTGATAAGCCAATCACGGCCCGAGGCGGCCATGGAAGGTGCTACCGACCCTAAAATGCTCGAAGACCGTATGTTCTTCAAACTGGGTTTATTCATCCACGACCGACGAAAAATCATGGTCGCTTTCGGTCTAATGTCGTGTATATTGATGACCAGCCTGATTGGCATGGGTGCTGACTGGGCTGAAGGTTTTGGGGAAGATGACGTTGAATCGGTGAATGCAGGGCGCCTCATCTCCGACCGGTTCCAGAGCGATGGAGACTCGAACGGGCCTTTTTTCCGGTACGTGGTTTACCACCCAACTTACAACGACAGTGATGCAGCATGGCAAACTGCTGTTCAAGAAGCACTTTCGACGTTCGAAGAGCATGAGGACATTACCATCACATTCTCTTGGGAAGTTGACGAAGTCGACCGTAAAGACTTCGTCGCAGAGGACGAAGATGGCTCTTATGCACTCAACACCGTTCACTTTGATACCAACAGAAAAGACGCTAAGAGCATCATGGACGAACTGCACGAAACCATCAGTATCGCCGGTGAGTTCGAAGGTTTAGCGACTGATGGGATTGCTATTGATTGGATGTTTGATGAGCGAATCAAGAATGATTTGGTGAAGGCTGAATTGGTTTCTGGTCCGCTCTCAATCCTCATTCTCGGTATCGTTTTTGGTTCCATCATGGCAGCCTTGCTGCCCGTTGGAGTGGGAGTTGGTACGGTGCTGGCAGCGATTGGCATGACCATTTGGCTGTCCAACGTCACAGATGTCACGGTCTACGCTACAAACATTATTTCGTTGATTGGAATTGGTGTTTCCATTGATTACTCGCTGTTTCTTGTCAACAGATTTCGCGAGGAGTTAGCTCGGGGGCACGACGTTCGAACAGCGACTGCTATGAGCAGCGCAACCGCTGGAAAAGCTGTGTTCTACTCAGGAATAACCGTCGCCATTGGATTGATGGGTATGCTTTTCTTCACCAATACATCACTGCCATCACTGGGAATAGGCGGTACGATTGCCGTGTTCATTGCGATGGTCTATTCCACCATCGTTTTACCCGCAGTGATGGCGATGTTGGGTCCACGTGTCAACAAATGGAAGGTCCCGTTTGCGCTTGACATGAGTGCCAAAGACGACGGTGTATGGGCTTCTCTGGCGAAGAAAGTCATGGACCGCCCCTGGGCAGTACTGATTCCAGTCCTCATCCTGTTGGTGGGTGCAGGCGTGCCGTTTGCTTATGCTGAATTCTCGTTGTCATCGTGGGCGGCCCTACCGCCTGACGATGAAACAAGAATGGGAATGGAACTGATTGACGAACAATGGCCCGACCAGGCTGCGAACTCAATTGCAATCGTGATTGAAACGGATGGTGCAGATCCTCTCAGCGAAGAAAACTTGCGCATTCAACACGCTTACCTGGTCGATTTACTCAACGATTCTAGGGTTGCTGGCGGCATTGGAGTCGGCTTACCAAGCCCCGATATGACCGTTCAGGATGTTCTTGATTTCTGGGCTGCTCCCTCGGAATTCCTTCCTGAAGACCAGCAGGCTGTTCGTGAAAGTTTACGTTCCGCATTCGTCGGTAACAATGCGACGTTAATGTCGGTTCAATTGGTTGGTGCCCAGACTGATGTGGCTTCAAGGGAAACCGTAGAAGACATTCGTGATAGCCGAGATGAATTCTTGGACGAATTCACTGGGGAAGAGGACTCTCTCATGGTCGCAGGATTTGCAGCATACAACGCTGACAACCTACAAGCCATTGCTGACAACCTCCCTCGAGCTCTAGCCTTCATCCTCATCGCTACGATGGTTCTCATCTTCATGCAAGTGCGTTCGTTGATTATTCCAGTCAAGGCGATTGCAATGAACATCCTTTCAATATCTGCCTCTTTTGGTATGCTTGTCTGGGTATTCCAATGGGGTTACGGTGCAGAGTTGATGAATTTCACTGCACAACCAATCGATTCTGGAAATCCCGTGATCATGTTTTGTATTGTGTTTGGGTTATCGATGGACTACGAAGTTCTGATGCTGAGTCGAATCCACGAAGAGTGGGAGCGTACCGGTGACAACACACAAGCCGTGGCCAGCGGTCTTCAGAAAACCGGAGGCCTCATCACGGGTGCTGCGGCCATCATGGTGGTTGTGTTCAGTGCCTTTGGACTGTCCTCAGTCGTTATTCTCAAGCAAATTGGGCTGGGACTAGCGCTGGCGATTTTCATTGATGCAACCCTCGTTCGAGCCCTTGTAGTTCCCTCTACAATGCGTCTGATGGGCAAATGGAACTGGTGGTCTCCCAAATGGCTTGACAATCTTTTGCCAGCAAAGGGCAGAAACCGCTCCGACGACAAAGAAGAATCAGAGTAATCTTGGCTTGTTGCCTAACTTGGACTGATTGCCTGAAAAACAGACCGTTATATCTCTCTTAAACAAATTCGAATCATGCGTGGCGAAGTTCAACCCCAACGATGGTTCTTTGTCTGCTACGACCAACTCCATCACGATGCCTTTCCGTGGGCAGTCGTCGACAGAAGTTCAGTGGGCTTGATTTTCATCGAGTCACTGCAAAAAGGACGGCGAAGAAAGTACCACAAACAAAAGCTAGCCTTGCTTCTATCCAACATGCGTCACTTCGCCATTGAGGCGGAAGCCCTCGGCCATCCAGTGATGTACGAGAAGTCATCCAAGGGATACCGAGAGGTCTTGGAGCGGTTGTCAAAAGAAGTGGGTGCGATTTCGATGGTGGTACCTGCTGAGCGAGAAATGCGACATGAACTCGAACCGTTGGTAGAAGCGGAGACTCTCCTCTTCGAACCTCACGCAGGGTGGCTCACTGAACGTTCATGGTTCGTTGAAACGGTAGGCACAACTCCACCATTCCGAATGGACCGGTTCTACCAAAGGGTGAGAAAAGAAACGGGTGTTTTGATGCTTGAAGGCAAACCCCTTGGTGGCAAATACAGTTTTGATTCAGAGAACAGAATGGCATGGAAAGGAGACCCAGTGCCTCAAGTAGATCCCGTTTTCGACGTCGATTCTATCGACCAAGAGGTGAATGATTTTGTCATGAAGACGTTTCCAACCAACCCCGGTGAATGCGATCTTTCCAAGGTACCAACCACTCGCCAGCAGCATCTAGTCGCCCTTCAGTGGGCCAAAGAAAACATGCCTCATTTTGGCCCCTATGAAGATGCTATGAGCGAAAAAAGTCGGACCCTCTTCCATTCTAAACTTGCAACCTCAATCAACCTTCATCGTCTCTCTCCTCGTGAAGTGATCACTGAAATGATGGCCACTGATTCACCCTTGAATAGCCTTGAAGGATTCTATAGACAGATGATATGGAGGGAATATGTCCACCATGTTCATGAAGTAACTGACGGGTTTCGAACTTTGGAATCGTACAACCATCAAACGGATCAACCCAATCATCTGAATCAACACAACCCGCTTCCTGATGCGTACTGGGGTGCTAAAAGTGGATTCAATTGCCTTGACAGTGTCGTTGAATCAGTGATGGACGATGGCTGGACACACCACATTCCACGGTTGATGATTCTCAGTAATTTCGCAAGCCTGCTTGATATCAACCCTCGTGAATTGACAACGTGGTTTCACGAAGCATTCATCGATGCATACGATTGGGTGGTTGAACCGAACGTCTTGGGAATGGGTACGTTTGCCATGGGTGATGTCATGATGACCAAACCTTACGTTTCAGGTACACCGTACATCAACAAGATGTCCGATTTTTGTTCATCCTGTTCGTTGCATCCAAAGAAAACCTGCACGGTATCAAACCTTTACTGGGCTTATCTTGAACGGCACAAGTCGTCTTTCACTGGTAACATGCGAATGGCGATGCCTCTCCGAAGTCTAGCAAAGCGCAGCGAAGAAAAGAAAGTAGAAGATTCGATGATTTATGCTTCGACGATTGAAGCACTGCGTGCAGGGCAGAAAGTAACGATTCAATGAATCGACACATCAATAGCCGTGAAGTAGTGGGTGAAATCGTGCAAGCCTCAGATTCTTTTGAATTCCGAAGAGGCGGTCTGGTCTCGAAAAACCGGGCAGTGTTGGCGGCTATGACCAACAAGCAAAGCAATGAAGACGGTACCCTTTCTGATGAGGAAATTCGATGGCTCGCTCGAAGGGCAAACGACGGGTTTGGAATCACAACTACCGCTGCGGCGAACGTCACTGAAAAGGGCCGCGGCTGGGAAGGTGAAATGGGTGTATGGTCTGACATTCATCTACCAGGTCTCACCCGCATGGCGAATGAACTCAACAATGCAGGTACAATCAGTCTGGTTCAACTCTTTCACGGTGGTATGCGAGCGCCGTTCAAACTGAACGGTGTTCAACCGGTATCTGCAAGTGAGAATACCGAGTCTGGAATGGACGGCCTCATGACTCGCTCTCTCACGGATGAAGAGGTCCATTCTATGGTGAAATCCTTCACCGATGCGGCAGTTCGATGTGAAAAGGCAGGTTTCCACGGTGTCGAAATCCACGGCGCTCATTCCTACCTCATTTGCCAATTTCTCGGCACCGTTACCAACCGACGAATCGATGATTGGGGTGGTGATTTACAAGGACGAAGCAGATTTCTACAGGCGATTATTTCATCGGTACGGGAAGCAACGGGCGATGATTTTCTCATCGTAGTACGGATATCTCCCATCATTGAAAAGCACGGAATTACGCTGGAAGACAGTCTTGAATTAGCGAGCATTCTTTGTGAGATGGACATTGATGCGTTGCACATATCTTGCTGGGATGTTTTTCAGTCGGTCGATGGTGATGAACATGGAAGCAATATCACTCGACGCTTCTATGACGTACTTCACAATCGCCTTCCTTTGATCTCAACCGGAGCCGTGTGGAGCTCGAGTGACGCTCAATGGTTGATGCAGCAAGGTGCCGATTTGATCGGTGTCGGAAGGGCTGGCATAGCGCACCCTGACTGGGCCAATCACCTCGCTAAGGCTGACTATTCACCTCAACGGCCGCCATTCACTGAACAACATCTACTCGAAGCAGACCTAAGTCCAGTCTTTGTCGAATACATGAAGCGCTGGAAGAATTTCGTTATCGAACAAGTATAGTCTGAACGGCATGACCCCTTTTCGGCGGACCTAAAATTTATAACCGGTCAGTTTAGGAGGCCCTAAAAAGGTATTCAGTTGTTTATTTTACTCACCCGAGGTATCAACTGAATCCTTACGAGTGTATGCTATGGTTCCACCACATGAATCCAACGATCCACTCATTAGTGCATCGATTCGCAGATTGTGGATTCCGATTGCCCTACTCCTTCTTTTTGCACCACTCGCCTATACTGGTCCACACATACTATTGGATTCGCAGAACCCGGAGGGAAATGTTGCTCATCCGCCTGACCTCGTCTCATCCAGCGATGGATTACTGCTGGTGATTTTAGACGGTGTAGGTGAAGATTTTCTCTTTGATGAACAAGCTATGCCACTGCTGAATTCACGGAAGACGACAACCAGTTACCTCAGTGTTCGAACCGGGCCGCTGACACTCTCAGCGACGTGCATCAGTGAGTTGATGACAGGGGTTCCCAATTCTCCAATCGATGGAATGAACAATTTCAATCTGCAACACCCAGGAGGTGACGACCCTTGGACACTCGCAGCACAGAGTGAGCGCTTTTCGGTTGGTATGGTTGGCAGCTACGTAATGGAGAACATTTACGACGGTACCAACGGGATTGAATTCATCAACACGTTTCAAGGAAATTCAGATTACTATGCGGGTGATGAAGAAACCTCAGTTGTTCTTGAGCAGTGGCTTGACGACCAGTCGCATGATGTCATTGCCGCACACTTTTCGGGAACCGATAAGGTTGGTCACAAGTGGGGTACTGGTAGCACAGAATACGATGAGAAGTTGACGTCTGTGGACGAACTCGTTCACAGCGCTCTGCAAAAAGTTCCTCAAACTTGGACAGTAATGGTTACCGCAGATCATGGCATGACTGAAATAGGCTCTCACGGTTCAGCGGAAGACATCACGCGAAATGTCGGTGCTCTGGTGTACGGACCGGATATCGTTGGGGGCTCATCGGCTTCTGTTATTCAACGCGACCTCACCGCACTGACCTCAGCGGCACTTGGTCTTCCGTTTCCAATCCAGTTGAATGGTCGAATACCGGTTGAGGTTTTCGATGTACCATCTGAACAAAAACTTCGGATGGAACAGTGGAACTGGGAGGCTGCCCACCAGCGGCAACGCTTTGTCAATGAACTGAACGGTCAAGATTCTAGCTCGTTATCGATTGATACCATTGATTGGAATGCTATCTCGACTGAAGGGGTTTTCGTTCGCTCATCGGACATCGGAGTTTCGATAACCACCTGGATTGTGCTTGGTTTATGTTCAGTGCTGGCGGTGAATCCACGATTGAAATCGAATCCTTCCGAGGTGAAATTCATCGCCACTTACCTGTTCCTTCTGGGGGCTTTTCTCCTGAGCAATGCTTCGCTTTGGTACTCTGCAATGATTCCTCGTGCCCTTGGTGCTGCGGGTGCTGTATGGGTCGTAGCGTGGTCTCTTGGGAGCAGTGGGACGTCCTACCTTCTAGAGAGAGATGACCGTGACGAGACATCGGATTTGGACAGTACACTGTCATTTTTGCTGTTCAACGGTTTCCGTGTGTGGGGAGCGGTAGTTTTGGTATTATTTGCCTTGTTGGGTTCCATCTCGCAGTCGGTTGTTCTTACCTGCATGCTCTGGGTCATCGTATGGTCGGTTGGGGCGGGAACAAACATGCTTGGGTCTCGCTCACTGGCTTTGCCCTCATATGCGCCATGGTTGCTTGCATTCGCCACATTCACTTTTGGCAGTATTCGACTTTGGTTCGTATTGATTCCGTTCTTTTTTATCACCCTTCGCGTACTCTCGTTGCAGTATTCGAGAGGTGTTTCTATGATTCATCAACTTCCAATACTCAGTTTGAGTATACTTCTTCTCGCTGCACTGAGTTTTGTTCACAAGCGTATTTTTGGTACCCACTACATGCTTCTGCTGGTAAAGTCAGGTTGGCCAGAAAGTTTCCAAAGCACGCTTTTTTCTGTCATCGTCCTCATCATTGCAGCAACCGTATCAGTCACCTGTATGCGAGGTCGATTTGAGCGAAAGACCAGCGCACTTCTGTCCATCGTGCTCTTGTGTGGTCTTGCAGCATCAGGGTTGCAATCCAACTTTTTGGACCGAATTATCTTGCTGATGATTGCTGTAAGTTATCTTCTCAGTTTCGCATCCATTCGTCATGTGAAAGGAGTTCACATACCCGATGGTCTTGGTTTTGCAGCTCTGTCCGTTCACATGGTCATGATTTGGGGTGCATGGTCTGCTGCGGCTACACTTGTTCTTCTGTCATGCATTGGACCATTGTGGAATTTCTTTCAACCCCTTATCCCAAAGAACCCTCTCTCACTCTCCTATCCACGTCCTGCATTGATTCTTGCAGTCTTACCGTGGATTGTGTGGGTGCTATGGTGGACGTTATTGGGCCAGGTAAACGGCGTTCAAACCTGTTTTGAGGGCATTTGCCCCCACCCCCGTGAACTTGACTTTGGGCGCATTATCATCAAAGGTGGATCGGTTGGCTTCCAAGACGATCCTTCGAATCTCTGGATTGGCTTCATGGTCGCAAGTCCACTTTTGATTGCTTCAACAATGATGATGCATGAATTTGTCAAACGGGGTATGTCCTTGCGTCCGTATGCAGTGTCTCAGTTTTTGCTGGTTCTTGGAAGCATGAGCATTCTCGCTTTTTCACCTCCGTATCCTCGACTCATGTTTAGTCTCGCATGGAACATGACGTTTGCGCTGTTCCAATTTATGTTTGCAGTTACTGCCGTGGCTGCGTATCGATTGATTCCACGGCCCGTTGTTGAACCCCGCTTAAGGCATCGTATCAGCCGTATGAATCACCCTTGAACATTGTTTTAGTACATTTTTTATCGATTAAGGCATTAAGAAGTCCTCCGTTATAGTTTCATAGTAATACCAATTCACAGGGACGATAGCATGGACGAACATCAACAACCTTCTTCTGATTCTGAATCCATTCTCACCGATGAATTGCGAATGCTGCTTAAGCAAAAATTACCCATTGTTGCCAATGTATGTCTGGTTATTTTCATTGGTGGATTCGTTCTCCAATCAATGGCGCCGGTTCTGCAACCGTTTGCCATGGCTATTTTGGTCTATCTCGTGCTTCGGCCGTGGGCTCTGTACTTGATGAAGGAATTCAAAATGCGTGAGGGATGGTCGTATTTCTTCGTTCTGTTGATGTTCACCAACATCTTGATTGGCGTTTTTCTAGCAGTCGCCTACAACACACAAACATATCTTGAGAACGGCGGAATGGACACGCTCGAGGAGAATTATGCTGAATTGTATTCCAGTCTTGCTGATACAGGATTGAACGTGAGTATTCTTGAAGACCCGTTTAACGGCCTTGGTGCAGAAGAGGGTTCGCAATTCATTGGAACCCTGAGCGGTTATGCTTACAGCGCCGTGACGATGCTTTTGTTCCTCGCATTCATTATCTATGAGATGCCCTTTGTCGAAGGCAGAGTTGCTCGAGCGTTTCCGGGAAATAAAGCGCGAAGTATCAGCAACGTCACACAAAAAATAGAGGCAAGCGTCAATGCTTATCTGCTAACCAAAACGTACGTTAGTATCGGTACAGGTGTCTGTACGGCCCTTTTGTGTCTGTTGCTCGGAGTGCCACTTTGGTTTGTCTGGGGAGTGTTAGCCTTCATCTTCAACTACGTGCCCTACATTGGTTCAATTATTGCATCTATGCCTGCCATAGTACTGGGATTCCTCGCGATTCAAGACCCGTTATTCGGATTACTTTCATGGGATGATTTGGGTGGTCAATGGGTTGCAGGAACCGTCGTTTTGGTCATCATCATTAGTAATCAACAACTTTGGGGCGCCGTTATTGAAACGAAATGGACCGGGAACCAATTGGACGTGAGCCCTGTTCTTCTTCTACTAGCATTTGCTTACGGTGGTTTTGTTTGGGGGCCAATTGGAATGATTTTATCAGCTCCGATTACTGTGATTGCAAAAATTATTCTTGAAAACCTCGAACCCACTCGGCCTTTGGCTATTCTCATGCAAGAGAAAGTTCGTTCACTGCGTGAAATTTACATTGATGCATACGCCGATGGGAAAATGGACAAGGCCGAATCAAGCATCATTGCTGCAATGTGCAAGGAACTTTCGATCACTGAAGACGAGGCCGTGTTGATCGCTGCTCGTACAGCTTTTGATAGCGCTGCTCAACACAACCGAATCAATCCGAACGATGTAGAGATGAAGATGATTGCGAAGGCAAGCAAAATCTTAGGATTGGACGATGCAGAACAAGAGAAAATTTTAGCAGTATTGGACGATGGAGTTATTTCGAGATCTGAAGCCGAAATGCTCGATGAAGTGTTCTCTGGGAATTCAGGTTCTTTCACCATCTAAGTATGAGAGTGGACGTGCCGAGATTTGAACTCGGGGCCTCTACCATGCCAAGGTAGCGATCTTCCAACTGATCTACACGCCCAAATGGGTGCTTACGCAATCCGTCCCAACTGCCCTCCCATCATAAGCATTGTCAAATTGCATGTGCTGCTCTCGTCTCTTTGATTCTATGCTGTCTCTGAGTTTCGATTCTTTAAGTACAGTAGAATACTTTCTTTTTGGTAAGAATATGCGTAGAATGGATATTGAACACGACCTGCAAAATGCACTTGATAACGGGCACAATGTTTGGGCAATTGGTGACGTTCACGGATTCCCAATGACGCTTGAAGCACTGCTTGACCAATGTGAAGTATCGAGAGATGACCGTGTGGTCTTACTTGGAGATTTGATTGACCGCGGACCAGACAGTTACGACGTAGTCCGCATTGCTCGTAGCGACCCTCGTATTCAGTGCATCAAAGGTAACCATGAAGACATGATGGTCAGTGGATGTAAGCTTGAATCACTCTCGAAACCCAACAGTGACATGGTCTTGTGGCTCCACAATGGTGGCTTCGCTACAATTGCTTCCTATATTCGTGCTTTTACCAACGATTTTGGACAAGAAGATTCAGAACGACTCCTTGCTCAAGTTGAGGATGATAAAGAATGGATGCAGCGTTTGCCTTCTCACCTCATCCTTGACCAATGGCGTTTAGTCCATGCAGGTTATGACCCAAGATTAGAACTTGAACATCAAGAGGAAAGTATCCATTTATGGATTCGTCGTCCGTTTCATTCGGCTACCAAACCGATTGACAAACACCGAACGGTGCTGTTTGGTCACACGCCTACAATGTCGTTGAACCACTTCATGGGTTCAGAAGGATGGGGTAAACCATGGTACTCAATCACTGCGACGGTCGATGGACGTTCAGCAAGTATAGGCCTGGATACATGTGTATTTCATGAAGAAAGGCAACCAGCTTTGCTCACTGCTTTCAATCTGCAAACACATGAAGTTCGACAAATCCAACGTGTAGAACGTTGGGATTCAGAACTCAGAGAACTGGCAAACCAATACTAAAATACTTTTTTTCACCATGCAATCAATATATACCGCAACCTACTGGGACAGACGATGAACAAGATTCCGGTATACCTTTGCATTGCCATTTTGCTTGGCCAAGTGATGTTATTTTCAGGTGAATTGAATGCTTTTCATTCGACCTCGGATTCCGAATTTGATATTGAAAATACAGCCCTGACATCGGGGCGTGATCATACTGAAGATACCGGTTGGGTAATTGAAACTGTAGAAACATCCAGCTCACAAGCAAGTTGGGCCGATCATGCCATGTTCAATTCCTTGGCAGTTGATTCAAATGGCATGCCCCACATAACTTATCTTTCAGCACTTGCTGATGGGTTTGTCATCAATCACACATCCTTCGATGGCCAAACATGGAATTTTAACACAGCAGCGACGTCTTCCGGCAGCCCATGCTTAGCCCTTGATTCTTCAGACACCCCTCATGTAGGTATATACACCTATTATTACTCATCAAGCACTGCAGATTTCAAATTGGCGACACCTTCAGGGCAAGACTCAAGTTCATGGACTCTTGAAATGATTGATAATTCTTCATCAAATGTAGGTAGTAATTGTGATATGAAAGTTGGTCCAAATGGGGATATATATGCTGTATATTGGGACTATGTAACAACCAGTTCATCAAATCAGTCTCTAAAATTTGCTCACCATGACGGTAATTCATGGACCACCTCTATCCTTGACAGCGATGGCGGCAGTGACTCTTCACTGCAAATAGATGCTTTAGGGAATCTTCATGTATCGTATATAGATCTGGTTAATGGTGGATTGAAATATGGCTTTAATAACGGCCAAGGATGGGTTTTATCGACGATTGAAGACAATGGCCAAGGTAGAGGCAATTCGTTGGTTCTTGACAGTAACAACGACCCCCATGTGTCTTATTTTGATAACAATAATAATCGTTTAAGATATGCAAGCTTGACTGGAACAAGTTGGTCGATTTCGACTGTTGAAACAGGTCTCTCATGGGGGAACAATTCAACTGCCTCTCAAACAGATACTTCAATTGGAATCGATTCTTCCGACAATGTGCACATTTCATACTATAACGCCGGCCTTAAGTATGCGTTTTATGATGGTACTTCTTGGGATTTCACACTGATTGACACTGTGGAAAATATTCAGGGTAATACTAACTTAATTGTTGATGACGAGCAACGAATTCATATTTCTTATCACGATAACGCGAGTAGAAGTCTGAAATATGCTACCTTTGAAGAATCTCAAGAATCTCAAGAGATCTGGGATTTGTCGATTGTTGATTTTCAAGCGGATGTAGGAGAATATTCCTCCATCGTTCTTGATTCCAATGATGATGCACATATTTCCTATTTTGATGCATCTTCAAAGGACTTGAAATATGCAACAGATGTTTCCGGACAGTGGACTGCATACACGATCGACTCAGATGGAGATGTTGGTTACGGTTCTTCCATTGCAATTGATTCGAATGATGCGCTTCACATCTCGTATGATGATTCGACCAATGGCGACCTCAAATATGCTACGAATGTCAATGGAACTTGGGAAATCTCAACGATCGAAAGCCAGGGCAATGTAGGTGCTTATTCATCGATTGGCGTTAATTCATACGATAAAGTACACATCTCTTACTATGATGCAACAAACGGCAATCTTCGACATGCTACCAACCAATATTCAAACGGTGAATGGTCATTGGCTTCAGTTGCCACTTCGGGTAATGTAGGACATCATACCTCTCT
>DAME01000012.1:0-126 GCA_002499545.1 Euryarchaeota archaeon UBA88 | reverse complement strand
ATTCGACCAATGGTGACCTCAAATACGCTACCAACGCCAACGCCAACGGTTCCTGGGTCACCTCGGTTATCGAAAGTCAAGGCAATGTAGGTGCTTATTCCTCGATTGGCGTTAATTCATACGATA
>DAME01000016.1:13334-16371 GCA_002499545.1 Euryarchaeota archaeon UBA88 | reverse complement strand
CTTGACCTTGTCCTTGACCTTGTCCTTGACCTTGTCCTCGACCTTGACCTTGTCCTTGACCTTCCCCTTGCGGGTTCTCGGCTCCGGCTTCAGATTCGCCACCGCCTTCGGTGCCGCCATCGCCTGCGCCTGCGCCTGACTCGGTAAAGTCAGGATCGTAAGCATCGGGGATACCGTCACCGTCGGAGTCGGAATATTCACCGTCGTTCGGATCGTTCGGGAACGAGTCAACGTTGTCGGCCTTACCGTCACCGTCGGTGTCGGCATTGTTCGGGTTTGTACCCGAAGCATACTCTTGGGAGTTGGTTAGACCGTCTCCATCAGGGTCTGCATTTCCGTCGCCACCATTGGTTGGGTTGAGGCCATTCGAGACTTCCCAGCCATCTGGGAGACCGTCGCCATCGCTGTCTGCATTGTTCATGTTGGTGCCTTGGTTCTGTTCCTCAGAGTTGGTAAGTCCGTCACCGTCCCAATCGGCGCCACCATCAGATGGGTCGAGAGGGTCAGATCCGTCACCGCTCGCTGCAGAAACTGCAGAGAGAGCAAGGAACAAAGCTATTAGCACGCTCATTATCTTTTTATCATTCATGTTTTTTCACTTCCTATATTTTTGGTTGTTGTTACACAGAGAACCCGCTGTTCTCTCTTTCCAAACGCCCGGCCCACGTTGTGGGAGAGGTGTTTTGGGACGTTAACGATGCTGCGCACTCAGTGTTCGCAGTTTTCAAAGAATGTACAAGGGTCTTTTTTGATGCTGCATCGGCCGATGTAGCATGCACGATATGTAGCGCAGTCGTGCTTTTTAGTCCCTTGTTCTGTACTTTGTTTTTTTCCTCCAAATGCATCGTTATTCACGGGTTGGTCATAGGGAACCCAACGTTCCCTCTGCACATTGGAATAGCACGACCCTATATGAAAGGCGCGTCTCCGTGCCCCATTCAAGACTCTAGCGAAGTAGAAGGAGGCAAGAGTATTGCTGCGGGCTGAGTCAAGACAAATCTCGCAACCATTTCTGCAAGTGTGGCATCTGCAAAAGAGTGCATTCGTTGACTCCCGTTACCCGATGCAGGCGCCCAGAGAGTCAGTGGCTTGGAAGAACGGCTGAGGGCAATCTTTGCAGCGCGAATAGCGTTCGAACCAGGCAAGCCACCGTCACCAGGTTCGCCCAAACCCAAATAGTGAACTAAACGCCCTTGGGGCACGCCTGCTTTACCTTCGAGGGCAAGCATACCTAAGATAGTGAATTGGTCACGCTTCGAAGCGTCCCATCTGCTGTGATCTCCACTAAACCGTTCAGTCAATTTTTCCAAAAAAAGCGCTTGTTCTCGAGGCAGGTTTTTGATTTGCGGAATGACGGCCACTTTACGTCGATTCATGTGGGCGTCTTTGGGGAGAATCTCCTTGAATTCGCTCCACTTGTGAGCCGTTTCAAGCCAATTCGAAAGTCGTTCAGCAAAAAACGGGTCCGCCCCTCTCCAGTTCCAAACACTTCGTTTGATCAGTTCGGGAGCTACGGATGAAAAGCCCTCTGGGTCTTGCTCTGCCAAGGTTTGAAGAGCCTTCAGAAACTTTTGATTCCGAACCTTGTGGCTCTCTTGGGAGGAAGTCATCGATAGTCTGTTATCGTCGGATGTATAACAAGGTTCTTTCTTGTTGATTTGGTTCGTGTTCATGCTGTTCCCTCCCGGTTCATGCCCGATAGAGGAAATGTTCGTAGAACAACCCGCGCAGGGCCTTCTTTCGTACCGAGTATGCATTGGCGTGGTTACTTTGATTGAGAACTGACAGATTCGACGGTATATGAATCATACATGTTTCTGAAGGAGTTTCATCATCGAGCGATGTGGCCCGATTCCCGTAATCGAATAAGGTTCATCGACGAGGTGCCACCCTTGTGACTGATAGAATGGAATGGCGACTTCGCGTGCTTGTAGAAGGCCAACGCAAGCCCCAAAATGGGTAATTGAAGCCTGTTCAAGGCCGTGAAGGACTGAAGCAGCGTGACCTTGACGGCGAGCATCAACACGAGTCCCCATCTGCCGGATTTGAACGGCTGGGCGGTTTGTTTGAACTGACAGGGGGCCGAATCCAGGGCATTGAGTTGCACCAGGACCGGCATGGTCGGCCGCTGAACCGTCGCTGGTTGGAGGGATGAGGTGGGCGCGTCCGACTGCAACGACCCGATTCGATTGATGAACTGACACGTGAATTGCTTCTGAGTCATCTCCAAGCAGTTCTGCGCCCCTCGGAAATCCGAGTGGTTCACGCAAAACTGAATAGCGGCAGTCATAGTACTCCTTTGATGGCAGCGCGGGTGGAAGAATTGTCGTAATCATTGCATCCCTCAAAATTGTGAAAAAGCAAATATGAGTAGCGCAAATAACACGCTCATGAGTAGTATGAAGATGAGCAGCGGCGTCAATAAACCGTATGCGAGGGCTTTCTTTCCCTTGACAAAGGCCACAACAATACCCACGAGATATGCAAGCATCCCAGAGCACCCCAACAAGCCAAATGCGATGTCGGGCCCATTCGTGTCGATAGATGGATCATAAAACGAGACCTCCATTGTAATGCTTGATTCACTGTTGTTGAGAGGTTTGAACCAAAGCGTAGAGTTGGAGCCTGTGAACTCGCCAATCTGAACTCCAGGGTAGCCGTCCGTGTAATCGATCACACTCGCCGATGATTCGTCTTGAGAAAACGATTCGCATGATATTTCAAGAACAGTAGAATATGTATAACACCATGAAATCTCGGTAGTCGCCGTCTCAAGCGTCAATTCTTCGGAAAAATAACCGTCACTGTCTTCCTCCAGTTCATAAATCTGGTATGAATATGGATCAGATCTATCGTTACTCAGGTCAGCAAAGATGGAGAAGATTACGAGAAATACAACTGGAATTGTTATGCCAACAAAATATTGCCCCCACCGGAATCCGGTCGGCTGTGCAGGAGGTTGTGTTCCAGGAAAAGCAAACATCGAGACATCGGCAGTAGCGCCTGATAGCGTAATGGATTGGGGAGCAGGAGGAAT
>DAME01000016.1:0-13024 GCA_002499545.1 Euryarchaeota archaeon UBA88 | reverse complement strand
GGTTGGGGGGCAGGAGGAATGATGGATTGGGGAGCCGGAGGAATGATGGGATCAAACGGGCCGGGCTGCTTATCTCCACCTTCCACCATATGACTACCTCGCAACCCTTCGACATAAACTCATTGCCAACCTCTTTGAGAATTGAGGTATTGGCCATAATACGGAATGGGTTTTGACTTCGGTCGCGTTGAAATAGAACTGGTTAATCCGATGGATGTTGCACGGGTGTCAGAGCGGCTATGAGCGGGATTGCAGATCCTGAAACCGGAGTTCAAATCTCCGTCCGTGCTCTTTTGAGCAAAACGACCATGGTACTTTCGTTTGACGCGCAGTCTTGATATTCAATGACCGACTGGTTTGACTCGTCGTATAGGCAATGCCAATCTCGGGGGAATGTCTATGCCGAATCTCAACCGTTCAATAGAAAGCGTCGGCATAGGTTTTGCCGCCTTCCTTTCACCTCCGGGTCCAGACGTCATTCGATTCACAGTCGGACAGCCTGATTTTGATACGCCCGCCCCCGTAGTTGTGGAAGCAAAGGCCGCCCTCGACCGTGGAGAGACAGCATACACTCGTACTCAAGGCTCTGTCGAACTCTGCCAGGCCGTTGCTGAACATCTTTCGAGTTACGATATTCACGTTAGGCACGACGATGTGTTGGTGACTCCCGGATGCAAACAAGCACTGCTGTATTCGTTAATGGCTGCGCTTGATGCTGGTGACGAGGTGCTACTTATGGCGCCGGCATGGCCATCATACGATGGAATGGTCAAACTACTCGATTGCACCCCTGTTCATGTGCCAGTACGTAAGGACAATTATCACCCGGATTTTGAAAAATTAGAACGTGCAGTTACTGCCAAAACAAAACTCATCGTACTCAATTCTCCGAACAACCCCACGGGGGCGGTGTACACCGCTGATGAAGTAGAAACGCTGGTAAAATTTGCAGTGAAGCACGACCTATGGATCGTCGATGACATGATTTATGCAGGATTGGTGTGGGCCGACCACACCTACACGTCTCCATGTTCATTCTCGGGAGGAGCTGAGCGAACGTTCACCGTTGGCGGATGGTCCAAAGAATGGGCGATGACGGGATGGCGTCTCGGTTGGATTACTGGGCCAAGTCACGCCATCGATGCGGTGAAAAAAATCAACGTCAGTGCCGCTACGCACGTTCCAACTTTCTTGATGCCTGCAGCAACGGTCGCCTTGGGGCTTCACGACGAAACCGCTGAAATGGCTGCTTCGTTTAAGCAGCGCCGGGATGTCGTGCACAGGCTCCTCAGTGAATTACCGGGCATCGTTGTTCCTGAGCCTGAAGGGGCATTCTATGCCTTCTGTGATGTTTCTGGAACCGGTATGGATGACCTAGAATTTGCTAATCGAGCGCTTGAAGAAGCAAAAGTGCAGCTCATCCCCGGCTCACTGATGGAGGGTGGTGAAGGCTTTGTTCGAATTTCATATGCAACCTCATTAGACGATATCCGCGAAGGTGTATCTCGACTTGAGGCATGGCTTAACGCCATTCGGTGATGAGGTTCTGTTTCATCAAAAGCATCGCCTTCAAACGATGTTGACTTCGCATTCTCCAAGTCGCATTCGAGCAACTTGGTGGTCTGGTTCAATCGAGAGGACTGCTCGCCAAGCGGCTGCTGCCTCTACATGGCGTTCTTGATGATGAAGCGTTGCGGCAACGTTCAATCGGGCGTCGAGATGGTTAGCATCACAGCGGATGGCTGCTTGGAAATCGTCGTAAGCCGCATCCATTTGCTTCCATTCAAGATACAATAAGCCTCGTTGATGCCAAGCAGGTGCATGATTTTGATTCAAACGGATGGCCTCATTGAGGGGGGCTTCAGCTCGTTCATAGCGATCGAGGGCCATGAAGCAAGCGCCAAGTTGGGTCAAAGCATGGTAGTGGTGGGGAGCAGCATCTAAAACCATCTTGAGGTCTTCACGAGCGTTATCCCATTCATGAAGGAACATCATAGACTCAGCTCTTCGAAGACGGGCCAGTGTGAGCGAGGGGGCAAGGTCGAGCAGGATGTCAGCGTCGTCCATCGCCTTCTTCCCTTCTCCGAGTGCCATCAAGGTGCTGCAGCGGTTGAGTCGTGCGCGGATGTGCCCAGGGTCAAGAGCAAGTGCTTCATCAAAATTCATCAAAGCCTTGTCAAGATGGCCTGAACGCCCGGCAATATTGCCGCGCACGTAGTGAATCGTTGGTGAAGAGCCGTGAATGTCGGCAGAATCGATGTACTTACTCGCCGCAGATATATCGCCGAGGTCGAGTGCCAAAAGAGCGGCTTCGGAAGCCACTGATGGGTCGTCGTCGGGAAGTAAGCGGAGTGCTCGGTCAATGTTTTCCTTCGCATCATCGAGTTGCCCGAGAAGACGTTGTGTGCGAGCCATTCCAAGCCACGCTACGCCAAGTTCACGGTCAAGTTTGAGAGCGCCTTCAAACGCCGAAAGCGCTTCTGCCAGAAGGGGTTGGTCTGTTTGACCTGTCCCGTCACGGTGCCGGTCGGCATGTGATAGTTGAAGCCTGCCCTCAACGACGTGCAGAAGTGCGTGGTCGATTCCAAGGGGGGTTGAATCGAGAAGTGCTTGAGCGTCGTTAAATTCACCTGACAAGAGTTTGCGACTGGCTATTCGGGCGCGCAATTCTCCGTTGTCTGGACTGGTGAGAAGTGCCTTGTCGAGTGCTGCTTCTGAATCAGACATCTGGCCTTTGGCAGCCAGAAGATCAGACTTGAGGAAAATGAGTTCGATGCCGCCTGCATCGAGGGCCACTGCGTGAATCGACGCCTTCAGGGCTTCGTCCAGTTTGTTGCCCATCGGTGCGAGGAGTTTGGCCAATAAGGCCCATGCTTCACCGTTTTGGCGGTCAAGTTCCAGGCACCGTTCGACAGCTTGTTGCGCCTTCCCGAGTTCGCCTTCATCAAACAGCAGACCGGCATAACTGCACCAGTCGTCAGCACGGTTCGGGTCTTCGGCCAAAGCTAATTCAATCGCTTCAAGTGCTTCTGAACGTGAACCAGCGCGAGCTCGAAGACCGGAAAGAAGAGAACGGTCTGCTGCAGTGTCGAGGCCGAGTGCTTCGAGGCGGCGAACGTCGCGTTCCGCTTCGGCGTCTCCAAGTTTTGCCAACAGATGTGCATGAGCGCGAAGAAGTTCAGGCTGGTCTGGTGATACGGTCATTCGTGCTTCAAGCCAATGGCGCCGCATTTCATCGTCGCCGCGAAGCAAGGCGATGTGTTCAAGTGCTTGTAGAATATTCTGATTGCCCGGTGATGAACGGTAAGCTATTCCGAAACATGATTCGGCCCAGTTGTATCTTCGCATGGCCATGCAAGCATGACCAAGTCGGTGTGCAGCAACCGGGTTTAGATCAGCGCGCGAAGTGTCGATTTGAAGCTTGTCAAAAGCCACGAGCATCCGATCCAGAAGACTGTGCGTTGAAGGAGATAGAAGATGCTCAATACCGATTTCTGTTTCGGTAGATATCGATGAGACGAGCGCTTCTAACGCCGCTATCGACTCTTTCAACAGCGTTTCGCTGAGTGGGAGGGACGATGCCTCAAGTTCAGCAATGGTAGTGTGAGCCAGAATTGCCCCGTCAAGTTCTGGGTTTGTCGCACGAAGGGCGTCTACAAGCCCGCTCATGTGATTGAGGTGTTGGCTTAGATGGATTACTTCAGAATTGAGGTGAGAGAAATGAGCGGCTTGACTTTCTTGCAAAACAACCGCTGTTTCGGACAGACGCTGAAGACGGTCATCGGCTCTTTTCAGCCAGAAACCAACACCGCCACCAGCACTTATACAAGCAAGTCCAAAAGCGACGGTTAGAGGTTCCATTGAGCCCCACCTTTCCACTGCCCCTTTATGGTCTGCGGAAGATTTCGCGAACAATATGATGTTTTAACGACCCACGAAGATTTTCCAAAGGAGTGGTTGATTTTGCTCCGGATGGTCTGTTTTCTTGAAAAAAGAGCGTTTAAATTTGGTTTTCTTTGCTCACATTGAAAGGCTCTCGGCAATGATGCGGGTCGAGGGTCGAGTATGGAGGGGGGTGTCGATGATGAAAACCGTCCGTGGTACTACGACCGCTTGATGGATTTAGACCATGAAGGCTGGGTCACTTCCACAATCGAAGATTTTCTCTCTGAAGATGAGCAGATAGCCAGTGAACGAATCATCTATCTCGACTTTCTTCTTGATTTAGCCCAAGAGTTGCTTGAACGAACAGCATACCTCGGTTCAGCGATTGATGAACGCTCGAACCTCCAAATTGATGTGTGGCAAGAGGAGCTTCGAGATCCCATGAATGCGGAACGAGTGTTAGAGGAATACACCACGTGGGCCCGTGAATGGAGGCCATGGGAACTCGCACTTGATTCGAACAGAACGGCGTGGATTGAGGCTGATAAGGAAGAATATCATGCGGAATTACTCGCTCGGTTTGATGCATTGGACGGCTCTACACTACCAGCGACTCTGGTGCTGATTCCACTGCTCGGCTTCCCGGGTGAAGCGGAAGAAATTGAACACTCACTGTCGCTACTTGAACAAGATGAGCAACGGCAGAAATCGACAATTCAGAAGTCTGCAGAACTGTTGAATCAAGCAGGATTTGATGTTGGACCAGTCGAAGCGCTCCCAATCATGGAAGGCCTTGATTGGATTGCTCGGCTGCATGAATTGAATGACCTTCACGAAGACTTACGTTTGCTTATTGTAGATCAAATAGCGCCGTTTGACTCTGAACTTGCTCAACACCATGAACAACGGCGTCTTGAATTAGTGGCTGAAAGCGATAGAGGAGATATTGTTGATTTCAAAATTCAGATGAATTCAATCGCAGACAACCTTCACCAACGGCTCGCAGGCATCAACGATGTGCTGAATGTATGGAGGAGTGAGGGAATCGTATTCCCGCACAAGGACGGAGTTCGACCCGAAGAATTACTTGAGTGGGAAACGAATCTTCCAGAAATCGAAGGTTCAATTCGAATCCACATGCACGCCCTTCGGCGGTGGAATGAAATCGCACAACTGTGGCCCGATGAAACTGAAAAAGGAGCCAGCATCGCTGGCGTGTTAGAGTATACTGAGCGATTCATCGACCATGTGGAAAGTTTAGACCAGCGCTGGAAGGAATTCGAACTTGAGGCAATGAAATTCATCGACCACTATGCGGGAGCGGGCCTGGTTATGGAAGGCTGGAGTGACGAGGTGCAAACAAACCCGCGTTCGGCACTTCGACTTCTAAAAAAATCTGAACACTTGTTTGAAAAAAGAGTTCATCTTATTCAGCAACTGTTGAACATCGACACCTCGTTTGAGGGTGGAGACAAAGTTGATACCCGCATTCGATTGCTAAAAGAATTGGACGTCGATTTAGAAATACTGGACGATTCTCAACAACTGGTAGACGCGCTCGCCCGTCGTGGAGCCCGTCACAGAAGGTTGCTTGAAAGCGACTGGATCGAACTCGTAGCGCAGGGCAAAGCGAATGATTCCGTCCCTACATCAAGTTTCACGCTCGCACAATTTGAAGATGAAATTGCGCGAATTCGACAATTTGGAGTTTCAGGTGATTCGACCACCACCGGCGGAGCCGTGGTTTCAGGAGGAGTACGTGGACGACTCTCTTCACGAATCCATCAAGAATTGGTGGTTCTGGAATCGTGCGGCTGGAATGTTCAGCATCTATTCGAAGAACTGGAAAACGACAGTATCGCTGCTGCACGTAAAGTCAACGCTCTTCGAACTGAAGTTGCTGCATATCCTGCATTGGTTCGCAGATTCGCTCCACTTCCTTGGAATCGGGACATTGCACTCGCATATGAGGTGCAGGAACGGATGCGCGACCCGACACAACTTCGCTCATTGTCAGAAAAAATTCCATCTTTTATCCAGCATCTTGCATTGCGCCCTGTTGAAGAAGAGGGTTTCTCCATGGATGCTTGGATCCCAGCAAAACCCCGCCCTACTCTAATTCCAGTGCCCGAGCACGGTGTACGACAAACTATGATCCCTCAGGATGCATTAGGTGACGCTCATGAGGCAATGTTGGAGGCAATGGAAGTTCAATCTGAGGACGTTGTTGAACAAGTTATCGTCGAAGTTGATGTGGTGGAAAAGCCGCTGGAAGCAGACATCGTTCAGCCCGTTAAAGTTGTCAAACCACTCCCTCTACAAAGCAAAACACCTGCAGCACCCATCGTTTCAGAACTCCAGCACCCACTTGAAATCGAAGAAAGCGTCTATGATGACATCTCACTTTTTTTACACGCTTTGAATCTCGACGATTTGGCCGACGAACTGCGGGCGCAACAGGCCTCTGCTCTCCCCGTAGTCAGACGGGCTTTAGCGCAGCATGTTGGGGTTTCCCCACGAGATACTCGCGTCGACCGAATGATTCGTCTTTCGTTGCGCCTTTTACCACAGAGCGATGAAATGGACGGGGCTAGAGCAAAAATGTTAGCTCGTATTGGTGCCAATACTCAGCCGCTCAAGCGATGGATGCGGGCGCGCCTTGAACACCGCCACTCCGGATCAGCCGACCGGTTTCTCGACGATGCCGCAAACCTTGGAAAAGCCCTCAAACGAATCCCTGGACCCGGCATTTCTCTTCCACTGGAACCGGATACGTACGAGCTCCCCGGTCCGCATGATATGCCCGGGCTGGAACGAGAAGTAGGTCAGCTGCTTTCACTCATCAATTTGACCAATGCTGGTGGCGTGACTGCTTAACTACGAGAGCTCGTTCAGCAATTCATGCTGTTCGGCTTGTGATAAGGTCTCTTCAACCGGCGAAGCAGCCACAGATATTTCTGGTGCATTTGGCAAGGGTGCATCCAACGGTATTGGAGCAAGAGGGGCGCCCAATGGAGGAGGGGGTGGCATTGCTCCTCCCCCAAGAGGGGGAAGCGGCGCGGGTAGAGGGAGGGGCATCGGTGGTGCAAGTGCAGCAGGCTGAGGGGGGATGGCAGCCGGGGGCGGCGGTGTTGGAAGCGGAAGAGGGGCCGGTGGTTCGACTGGAGGTGGAAGAGGAGTGGGGAGTGATTGTGAGGTCGATGCCGGGGGGCCTGAAGCCACTGAAGTCGGCGGTGGTGGAATTTGCGTCGGGGGTGGGGGTTTGACCATCGGTGTAACCGCTGGAGCCGGTTGCAGAACAGGTGGTGCTATGAGCGGCGGCTCAGGTACTGGTTCAGGCGTTGGCGGCGGAAGGGCAAGAGTGGCGTGAAGTTGTTCAAGTGTCGAAGTGTCGAGGATTCCCGTCTTTTGCAGTCCTGCAATTTCCGAACCAAGAAGTGCCATACTCGATCGGAAAAAGGGGCGGTTCGTCCCGTAGCCTCGTAGGGTTTTGGAATGCATCCCTCCGCTGTTGGAAAATTCCAATGTGTGGGCTTCGAGGTGCATAGAACTCCAAGAGAAAAGACCCGTAGATATGAGGACAAGTCCAGCGAAATTGATAATCAGTGATGAAGACAAAAACATCAACAACAAACCGACTACTGAACCCCCAACCCAAAGCCACTGGTGGCCGTGCATCAATTCGTTATGGTGGTGTTTGAAACCGGTGATCTCTCGCTTCATTGAAAGCGAAACTTTCAGACGTCGTTGACCGGCATCATCCAATCGAGCCTCAATGATACGAAGTAAATCGTCGTCAAGAATCAACGACGTCGTCTTCGTACCGTCAAGTGTTTGCATCAGTGGATATTCGGTCACATCTTCGCCGTGAAACTGCTTTAGAACAGGCCCCACTCGAAGCGGTAGATTCCACGAGACTTGGGAATCGGTTTGTTCTGATTGTTCCAGCGAAACTGTATCAGATGGTGATTCGGAAGTGTGGATTACCGGGGACTTTGTCTCATCAATAGATGGAGAAGTGTCGTCGGTTTGTGCCACGACTGAAGTTTGGCTGTCACTGGAGTCTGCAACTTGATTGGAACCAGAAAACGGTTCGTCGTCATCTAACCAACCGTCCGAATCATCCTCGGCCATGATACGAGGGTAGGTGTGGCATTAGATAAGATAACACAGTGTTCAGCGGTGAATCTCTGCAAGCCAAGACTTGACATCATCACGAGCCGCATATCCTTTCCCTGCTTTCGTACCAATTACGGTTTCAATGGCAGATTCTGATGCGATTTCCAAGGTTCGCTCACTGAGCGGGCCGTTGAACACAATAGCAACTGCACCATCTGCACTCGCTGCTGCTTTGGAAAGGGTTGAAGGGCCAACTGGTTCGGAGACCGAGCCATCAACCATGACGAAAAGCGCCTTGTTCTTATCCAAATTGTCGAGGTGGTCGAACATCTCGTGGACTTCAGCAGGTGTTTCGGCAACTTCGTACACTTCATCCATGTCTTCAGCCCAGTTCTTGTCTTCAACGCCAGCTTTCTGGTCGTCATCTGCTTGCTTCTTGTTGAGAGTTTTTGCGAATTTACTTGCATCGACCTTCATGGATAGACACTTTGTGACTGTCTTTTGTGGAAGAAGTTCCCACTCTTGGCCAACTGGTGCTTGCGCAACGAAGTCAACTTTGAGGGTCTCCATCAGTTGACTGAACAACATTTCGCCGCCCCGGTCGCCGTCGATTGCGAGAACCACAGTCTCTTTTCCATTCGCGAGATCAATGAGTTCTTGCTTCATGGTACCAGCACCATCGGCACTGATTGCGTTTTTGATTCCGCAGTTCAAGAGGTTTCGAACATCGTTACGCCCTTCGACGATAATCAACGAAGACGAGGATTCAATATTGGGTCCGCACGTCAATCCGTGGAAACTTGTCGCTGTACCGGTAGTAAGCACTGAACGGACTTCTTCGATGACCGTCTTGGAGGCAGCTTCGCCTGAATTCACCAAGCTAAGAAGGAGTTCCTTAGCACGGTCGACGACCGCAGTTCGCTTGGTAGCTCGAATGTCTTGTATTGCAACAACGCTAATTTTTGCGCTGCATGGGCCGATTCGGTCGATGGTTTCCAGTGCGGATGCAATGATGGCCGTCTCGACGTTATCGAGGCTGCTTGGAATGAGAATCAATCCGTGGACTTTTCCACCTTTGGTCTCGGTTTCGACGTCGACGTGTCCTATACGTGCAGTTCGTTGCAATTTACGCAGTTCAAGCTCATCACCAAGGAGGCCTTCGGTTTGACCCATAATGGCTCCGATGATGTCCTTTCGTTGGACGGTCCCGTTCACTTTGATATCGGCTCGGATTTGATATTTCATAGCCTTGCCTTGCTTGGGGCCTCCTCGGCCGCCTGAGTTGTTTTTTCGATTCATGTTGAATTCTCCTATTTTCTATCGACATCCCGTTCCAAAAAGATGGACGGAAGCCCATCGCTTCATTTGCTGCCGAGTGAAAAACACTCAGCGTGAAAGGGAGGTGATGTATCTCCGTTGTGTCTACTCCTTTTCAATCCTCGCACGGAATTTTAGCTTCAAGTATTAATTTACCCTACAAGAGTTTGAAGAGGTGTGGCGGTATGCATGAACCGTGACGACATCGAACACACACACGCTTGACGTGTTTCGTAGTACCATCGAAGTCATGCTTGTCGATGGGGTGCTAACTCGCGAAGAGAAGCGATTGATTATCAAACTCGCAAGTGCGTTGAAACTTGAATCCGATGAACCGGCCGCTATCTATGAAGCCATTCAGAAAAAAGTTGAATCGCAGAAGGGGCAAAATGTCTCCCCTGAAATGGCACGCGAAGTCTACACGAGGGTCTTCGAAGTCGCCATTGTCAATGCCTCACTTTCCCGGGATGAATTCCGGGTTCTTGCTCACCTGCGAAACGTTTTCGATATTGAAGATCACGAGCACGAGAAAATTGAAACTGAACTGCGAGAAATCGTTAAAGAAAAATTCGAGGACCCAGGCGTTGTCGACAAGATGCTTCACACACTGCGAGATTCTGTTGGCCTCGTAGGGGATATTTTTGACACCGTCCGCAAAAAGAACGCTGTCGGTGACAAAAATGAATGAACGTGTCGACCGATACCTTGGCGAACCTAAACCGGCGCTGGTGAAGTCGCCACGACGTACGCTGAAATTTCTCAAAGGGGCCTATGCAGCAGGCGTGCCTGGTATGATGTCTAAGCCATCAACCGACTTGCTTGTGAACAGTGGGGGATACGCCTTCCACTACGGTTGCCCAAATCCCGAAATGAGGACAATTGCCTCATGGCTGATGACCAGTGGTGAAGCGAAACCGAGAAGAATTGCAAAACTGGTGCCCGCTCTTTGGAAACGGCACGGGCAAGAAGATCTCGTACTTGTAGGCTTGATACTTGCAAACATGTCGGAAGAAGACCTCGGGGAATCTCCATGGATGGCGCTGATTCACTTATTGGGTGAAAGGGAGCCATTAGGGGCCCTGCTTGAGATTGGTGAAGAAATTGTACGAGGGGGGCACGAAACCCCTGATGACCAATGGTTGGTTGCAATGGCTGAGCAAAGTGCTCTCTGGCATCAAGTCGCCGTGCTGTTTCTCTCCCTTCGGAAGGGAAGTACGGGCAATCTGCGGGGAATGGTAACTACGGCTCCAGGTGGTGGAGAGTTGTTTGAGCGAATCCGTAACCGCCTCCTTTCGCACGAGGATTGAAGTTCCTTCTACGCTACCACCTTGCTATGGCTGAGCGCTTTCTACCCACCGAAGACCCCGTTCTTGAAGCTGTTCTGCAGTGGACTGTAGAGCGAGACGCCCAAGATGTTCGACGGCTTCTAGAGTGGCTTCCAGAAGCACGCTCAAGCAGGGAACGTCGTGCGCTGCTAGAAAGGGTTCGAAGTCTGTTGACCGAGCTTGAAACTGCTCTTGATGGGCTTGAAACGCTAAACTGAGGTGGTGCTGTGGTCACTATCATAATCTTGGCTGGTGGCCAAAGTTTGAGAATGGGGCAGGATAAAGCAATGATGCGAGGCGGCGTTACTCGAATTCAAGCGGTGGCAAATCGATGCGGTGCTGAACGAATTATCACGCTATGTGGTGACAAAAAACGTGCTTCGATGTTTGCTGGAGAAGTGTGGCCCGACCCTGAAAACTGTTCGACACTGGCAGAAGTTGTCGAATGGGCGTTTTCTCAAGTGAGTGGAGATATTCAGTGGATTCCATGCGACGCATTTGAGTTGGATGAGCGTGGGCTAACAGCGCTTTTAGACGCTGGTGGAGGAGTCCCCTGTGATTCTGCTGGCATTCGGCAACCGTTGCTTGCCAATTGCCCTGATGGTTGGGGGATGTCGCCCTCAAACGGAGCGGTGTCATCGTTATTTTCAACACTGAAAACGCTTGATTTCGGGCCACTCAATGGGCAAATGGAAAACGCTAATCTTCCTGAAAATGAGGTAAGCCAAGGCTCGCAAGTTGATCGATAATCTGAGGATAAAGGCGGTGTTCCTCGACCTTTACTCGCTCTCCAAGCGTCCTTTCTGTATCCGAAGAAAACACGGGTACTCGTCGCTGTCCAAGAATCTGCCCCGTATCCATGCCCGCATCGACATAGTGAACGGTACATCCTGAAATCTGTGCTCCAGCCTCTAACACATCGCGATGTGCGTGAGCTCCGGGAAACGCCGGTAAAAGAGACGGGTGAATGTTGATAATTCGAGGCGCCCACTGATCAACAAATGAAGCAGTCAAAAGCCGCATGTAACCGCTTAAAATGATGAGTTCAACATCAAAATGGACAAGTGCGGCATGAAGTTGTTCTTCGTGTAATCGCCGGCGTTGCGTGCGATCTTCAATATCAGGCAATGGAAGGGAGGTTGCTGTTACGCCAGAACGGGTCGCTTTCTCTAGCCCCCCCGCACCATCGATATCTGAGATCACCACTACAGTAGTATGTCCGCATTCAGGGCGTGATGCTTGGTAATCAAGCATCGCTTTCATTCCTGAGCCAGAGCCAGAAATGAGAATCGCGCAGCGTATAGGATCGGTTGCTGTACCTCTACGAGACGAGGGACCGATGGTGGCCATGCCCTTGGCAGTTGAATAAACGACTTGAGGGCTTCGCCTTCAATGGCGGAACAAACGATGACCGGTGAAGATCATCGAGATTCCCCGTTCGTCGGCAGCATCGATGACTTCCTGATCACGGATTGAGCCTCCTGGCTGAACGATTGATGATGCTCCTGCGTCTGCTGCTTGCTCAAGTCCGTCTTTGAACGGGAAGAAAGCATCAGAAGCAAGAACACACCCCTTAGCCCGTTCGCCAGCTCTACGAGCAGCGATACGGACCGCTTCCACACGACTGGTTTGGCCCGGGCCAATGCCGACCGTTGCAACACCCTGAACCATCACAATTGCATTGGATTTCACCTGTTCGCAAATGCGTACTGCGAACTTCATGCTCGCAATTTCATCGTCAGTCGGTGCTTTCTTGGTGGCGACTTGGGCTTTCTCCCAATCGATAACGGGGGGCTCTTCAGTTTGGACAAGCCAACCTCCTTCAATCGGCTTCCGTACCAGAATCCGTTGAAGTGAAGCAAGTCGGTTGTTTGGAGAGTCGATGGTGAGAATCCGCCGGTTTTTCTTCTGCATGACGATTGCTTTCGCTTCTGGAGTGTATGCCGGCGCCATGAGCACTTCAATGAACAACGGTTCCATGGCGAGTGCCGTATCGGCTTGAAGAGGTTCATTGAAGCAAATAATCGATCCGAAGGCCGACTCGGGGTCACTAGCAAGTGCGGCGGTGTAGGCTTCCTTCTGAGTAGCACCCAACGCAGCACCGCACGGATTGTTGTGTTTGACTATCACGCAGGCATGGGGGGTTTGTGGCCATTCGTCGGTGGAAAGCGCGCGGCACAAACGAAGTGTTGCATCAGCGTCTGAGTAATTGTTGTATGACATGTCTTTCTCGCCCTCGACTCGGGCTGTGACGAGCGTCGTATGGTGGCCCAATTCCCGTGGGTCAGTGTACAGAGCAGCCGCTTGATGGCTGTTTTCCCCGTACCGTAGAGCGTGAGATTTGACTGCAGAGGCAAGAAGAGTGTTAGGGAGTCGCG
>DAME01000030.1 GCA_002499545.1 Euryarchaeota archaeon UBA88 | reverse complement strand
AAGATTGGGGTCGAGCTGGACTTGAAGGTCTCGGGATCACTGGTGATGAGGCCGAAGAAATTTGGAAGAAGCAGACGCGTAAGCCCAAGCCATTCGGAACTTTCCTCAAAGGGCTTGATTCTGCCCGCTCTGCCGCACAAAAAGTCGCACGTTTTCCAACCAAACAGGAGCAGTTTGAAGGTGCTTCTGGCATGATTCACGACCTGATTTTGTTGGGCTTGTTCGAGGGTGCTGGAAAGGCAGAGCGTGAATCCACGAAGCGGCATGATTCGATTGATTCCTCTGCAGCAGCATGGGCGTGGTTGTTGGCGTCTGAACGTTCTGCAGGGAAAGAATGGCACTTTGATTCCAATGCGCGAGACCGCGCTGGAGCGTGGTTTGGAGCGAGCAAGGAACTGCTCGCAGTCGGCAAACGCTTGTTCGAATGCGATGAAGGTGATGTGGCTGAATTGGTCGATGAGTGGAACGCTGCATTCGATGCATTGCGTACCGTGACCGGTGAACGAACTTGAACTCAAAGATTGGCGAAGCCGCGCTCAAGGTCGGCCCACAAGTCTTCTACGTCTTCAATTCCAATACTCATTCGGACATAGCCTGATACGAGACCTGCTGCGTGGCGAACATCTTCTGGAATCATCATGTGGCTGGAATTGAACGGGCATTCAACCAGGGATTCGACACCACCCAGGCTGGTCGCTTCGTAAATCATCTCAAGGCCTCGCATGAACTTCAAGGCCGCTTCATCGCCACCTTTCACGACAAAGCCAATCATGCCAGTACCTTTGGGCATGACTCGTTGAGCAACATCATAATCATCGTGTGAAGGAAGCGATGGATGGTTCACGCGTTCAATCAACGGGTGAGCTTCCAATCTTCGGGCAAGGGTGGCTGCGTTTTCACACAGTACGGGCATGCGGACGTGCAATGTTCGCATACCTCGTTCAAGCAAGTAGCAGTTGTGTGGATCTGGACTGCCACCGAAGTGAACCTTGCGAGGGAAAATTTGGGCGATGAGTTCTTTCGAGCCGACAACAGCGCCACCGATGATATCGGAGTGCCCACCGAGGTATTTCGTGGTCGAATGTATCACTAAGTCAACACCCATCGATAGCGGCTGACATCCCCAAGGCGAGGTGAATGTGTTGTCGATAATGCACAAAAGATTGTGCCTCTTTGCAAGTTCAACCATTGCGGGAATGTCGCAGACTTTGAGAACAGGATTGGTCAGGGTTTCGATGTAGAGTATCTTGGTGTTTGGCTGAATAGCCGCTTCATAAGATGCTGGGTCGCGCATGTCGGCCATCGTTGTTTCAATGCCAAACCGCGGCAGTTCTTCTGTCAAAAGTCCGTAGGTACCACCGTAAACATCGGTTGATGCGACGATGTGATCGCCAGACGAAACAAGTGCCATCAACGTGGTCGAAATCGCCGCCATACCGGAGGCGAAGGTTTCAGCATCTTCTCCGCCTTCTAGAGCAGCGAGTTTTTGAGCTACGGCGTCAGAATTGACGGAAGAAAGGCGAGCATACAGCAGCGTATGTTGAGCGCCTGCCGCCCATCCAGCATAGCGCTCATCGGTGAGTTTGTAGGTTGACGATTGAAAGATTGGAGTGTTCACAGCATCGCCAACATGGTTCGTTCCGCTGTGCACTGCCTTGCTTCCGAAGCCTTTGAAATTTGAATTTTCGCCGTCCGTCATACAATCCCTCATTCACCCGAATCGTTGCTCTTCATTTACTCTTCCCCACCCGCGTTTGAGAAAATTTCTACACCGATGTTGCCAATGAAAAGGGCCCCTCCCCCAATTAAAATCCAGAAAGTCCAGTCGACCAATCCGAGACCTAAGCCATAGATGGTGGCCCAAACGGGTTCAAGGGCGTAAATAATCGCAGCTTGTATTGGATGAAGATAGCGTTGAAACATGTTGAGCAGTAGAAGGCAAAAAAACGACCCCCCAATTCCAAGCAAGAGTACGGGAAGAAAGACGCCGTCATTGAAAACATAGGACCACTGGTTGGAAGAGGTTCCTCCTCCAAGTAAGAACACGAATAAAATCGAGCCGAGTGTCACCACTGCAAACGAGGTTTGAGTCACACCGATTGGGTCCAATTTTTGAGTGATTTTCTGGGTGTAAATAATGTGGAGGGCGAAGAAAACAGCGCATGCGACTGTCAGCACTTCGCCCATTCCCCACGTGAGGTGGGGTGGGCCTTCGATGAAGCCAGCCCCAAGCGTTGCAAGCACGACGCCGAAAATGAGGCTGCGCGAAGGTCGGCTACGCGTCATTGCTACCGTGAAAAGGGCGGTGAATACAACATACAGCGAGGTTAGAAACGCTGAAACAGATGGGTTGATGTCGTCTAATCCAATCATCTGTGTCACGAAGCCGACAAGCATCAAGCCTCCAAGAATCAAGCCTCCTTTCCACTGCTCTGGATCAGCAAGGGCCGCCCTGGCTTTTGAAAAGAACATCATCACCAGGGTTGCAACCGCAAATCGAGCAGCGACCAGAACGCCAACGACTTCTTCACTGCCGTACAGTTCAATTTGAGGTTCAAGGGCATTGAGTGCCTGTTTCATCCAGATAAACGTCGCACCCCATACCGAGGTCACAATTAGCAGGGCAATCAAAGCCTTTTGACGCATTTGCGGAGTGGAGGGGTTGGCTTCGAGTCCAACAGAGTTGGACCGCGACACTTCCTCCATAGCCGCTGCTCGACAATCCGACGCATGAGTATAACGGTTGAGAAGCATGGTTTGGCGTTGCGTAGAATGCTAAGACTCAAGGAGTGCGTGAGATGTGATATGTCCATGTCAGCAGAGAGTGTCGCTGTAGTTCGTTCTTGGGAACAACCGATAGATACGGGAGAAATCCCGAAAAATGGTACGGAATTTGATGCAATAGTAGTCGGCGGCGGACCGGGTGGATCTGCGGCTGCAGGCTATCTGGCCAAGGCTGGGGCGAAGGTACTGTTAATCGAAAAAGCCGTATGGCCACGAGACAAGATATGTGGCGATGCGGTTGGTGGAAAATCACTTTCACACGTTCGTGATTTGGGCGTTAAAGCCGACTTGGAAGCAACACCGCATTTCCGCGTCACAGGTATCGTCTTCTCTTCACCGAAAGGAAGTACTGTTCGCGTGCCGTTGCCAGAAGAAGACGTTGCTCGACTGGAAGCGGGATATTCACTTCCCCGGGCACAGTTTGATTCGCTGCTGTTCAATCGCTGCCAGGACCACGTTCGAGTGGCCGGCGGTAGCGTCATCCAAGGCGGTGAAGTTCGCTCTGTTCTGTTCGATGATGGATACGGTGGAGAAGATCCTGGTGAAGGAAGCGGGGATGCACGTCATGCAAAGGGCATCGTCGTTGAAATCGGGGGGCGAAAAAACGGTGAAACCTTTACATTTTACTCTCGTGAATTAGTAGGTGCTGGAGGTTACCGCTGCCCAGTCGCCCGTGCCGTAGTCGAATCATCGTACAGTGAACCGATGGAACACAAAGACCACTATTGTGGAGGTTACCGTGAATACTGGCGCAATGTCAAAGGTTGCGGCGACAACATTGGCGACATCGAAATTCACTTTGTTGACACCGTTATTCCCGGATATTTTTGGCTTTTCCCAGTTTCAGAAAACGTGGTGAATGTAGGCATTGGCATGGTCAATGGACTGCTTGACAAACAGAAAAAGAAACTACGAGCCCTCCAAGCCGACGTGATTGCAAACCACCCGATGTTCAAAGACAGATTTGCAGATGCTGAAATGATTCGAGGCTCTTCTCGTGGATGGCAGTTGCCCTTTGGCTCACCGAGAAAGGGTGCTAAAAACCAACCACGTCGCTCCTCGATGAACGGTATTCGTTTGGTTGGTGATGCTGCTTCATTGGTCGACCCATTCTCTGGAGAAGGCGTTGGAAATGCATTGGTGACCGGCCATATTGCTGCGAATCATATCATTGACAAGAAACCGTTCTTGGACTACCAAGACGAAGTATGGAAGGTCCTTGGACCAGAACTCACCAATTCGTTCCGAATGCAAAAGCTGAGTCGGAAGTCGTGGCTGCTCAACTGGTTTGTAGGAAAGGCAGAAAAGAAACCTGCGTTGCAAGAGATGATGACTGAAATGATTGCCAGTAAAGAGGCGCAAGAGAACCTCCATTCCCCTTGGTTCATGATGAAGACACTGTTATTCTGAGGTGAGAACATGGACGAACGGCTGGAAAATATCGATGCGGTTTTCCTTGACCTCGATGGAACGATTTATCTCGGGGACCGTCTCATTGATGGAGCGCTCGATTTCCTTCAGCGATGCGACGACCGTGGTGTAAAGCGATACTTTCTCTCGAACAATTCAAGCCGCTCAGTGACGCAATACCTGAAGAAGCTCCACGGCTTTGGAATACCTGCGCAAAGTGAAGATGTCTTGCTCTCGACCCACGACCTACTTTCGTGGCTCGGACGGGAGGGGGTCACTGAAACGTGGCTCATCGGCACTGAAGGTATGCGAGAAATGCTTGAACAACAAGGAATCTCAACGCGAAGCGAAAACCCACAGTATGTCGTGCTTGGATACGACACAGAAGTTGACTATGAGAAACTCTCGAAAGCCAGTATTTTCATGCATGCCGAGGTTCCTTTGGTCGCCAGCCATCCCGACATGGTATGTCCGTCGCCTGACGGAGGATTGCCCGATGTCGGAGCATATCTTGCACTGCTCAAGGTCACGACAGGTGTTGACCCGGTGCACATCAGCGGCAAGCCCAATGCTGGAATGATCCTTCACAAGATAGAGGCGCTCGGCTTAGATCCTGCACGGTGTGCAATGGTTGGAGATCGACTGTACACGGATATCGCGATGGCTTCACGGGCAGGGTGCGTTGGCGTATTGGTCCTTTCAGGAGAAGCGACGATGGCCGATGTGGCCGAACTACCAGAAGGGGCAGAACAGCAACCCGCGGTCATCGTTGAAAGTGTTGATAAATTACTCCGGTGATGCGTGACTATGTCGTGGAAGGTTCGATGGAAGTGGTGGCGCTCCCGTTGCTTAAAGCACCCTCCTGACGACATTCACCGCGCTGGCGACTTGGCTGAAATGCGCTTATGCAAACTGTCGCGTGCTGCTGGACGGGAGAATGGTTGGCAAATTTACGAATCTGTCCGAATACCCGATCCCGATGGAGGGAGAAGAGAAATTGACATGGTCGTGATTGGTGGAAACACGATGCTTGTCGTCGAACAGAAGCAGTGGGCTGGCTCGTTCGTGATCACCAAAGAACATCAGTTTGTACAGCACCGGAAAAACGGCACACAACACAATCATGACGGGGTTGCAGACCGAATTGCGCGCAAAGCAAAACTCCTGAACGCTCTGCACAACAAGCGCCTCGATAATTCTCCAGAGGATGAACTCTCAGTACGGGTTATTGTTGCCATGACCCACCAGCGACTCGAGTGGCCTAAAATTCCGAAAGATTTAGCAGCAGAAATGGTCGATGAAAGCGGCTTTATCAAAATTCTTGAAACGACAAATCCCGGAGAAGCGAATCCAAACCTGGTAGAAACTTTGGAGGGTTTCAACACGTGGGATGAGGTGCACCTCAACGGTGGATTAATGCTCAAAGGTGACGTCTTTGGTCTTGGACTAGGGAACCAACTGAAAGCGTGGTTTTCTGACCGTCAAGGCCAGGTTGAAGTTGAAGTCAACCATCTCCGTTCACCGTTGTCGCTGTTTTCGAACAACCCCAGTGAAGCAACGTTGAAAACCAGCGGAAAGAACATCGTTGCTAAAATTCCATACGCCATGGAACTGGAAATGCACGTCGTTGGCGAAAAGCAGCCACGTAAGGTTCCGTGGTCCAACATTACCCGTGTTTTCGTCTCAAAGCCACCAGCCCAGTGGGCAAAAAACAACTGATGGTACGAGGTTTGATGTGGGTTGGGCCATCGCCGATTGGTATGGCAGAACCGTGGATTGAAGCAATCGGCCTTGTTGCCGGCTTCATCGGAATCATTGCATGGGTTCCTCAAATCATTGAAGTATGGGTTCACAAACAACATGAAGGTTTGTCGCTCACGTCATTCGGTGCAGTTTCATTCGCTCTTGGATTGTGGCTGGTCTATGGTATCTTAGTCGAATCAATCGCCATGATTGTAGCGAACATCATGACATTGACCGTCATCGCTGCAATCATCATTGGTGCCTGGCGCGCACGAAAGGCAGTGGACGCTACAGAAGC
>DAME01000001.1:4285-7385 GCA_002499545.1 Euryarchaeota archaeon UBA88 | reverse complement strand
ACGCCATCCGGTCCACTGCTGCGGTCGTTACTATCCTTGGCCTCGACGCCGTTACCGGAAGATGAACGAAACGGTGGGTCTGGTGGAGCAGACTTGCAAAATATGTACGATGGTTGGGGCCAACTCAACCTTTCCGAATTAGTCGATTTCCAAGCCGTTGAGCAAGCGCTATGGTCAGGCAACCATTCTCCAGCCGATTCAATTTGGGTTCACGATTCATATCGGCTACTGGGTGAAACTCCCGAGCAGTGGTTAGCACAACGCCAAGGCTCTCAAGAACCACTTGAGAATTTGCTCAGTAATCCGTGGAATGGAACTGGGGCGGTAGGGCCGTTCCTTCAGTCGCACGATTCATGGGTTCAGCGGTTTAGTCTCGATTCTTCGGGGGAATTGAATGTGCGGATGTCGTTTCCTGCCGCACCAGAGCCCCATCTCGTCGCTGACATGCAACTCATTGTGCACCTTTCAAACGGACTCTCAGCTGCATCTGGCCACTACAACAACGACGGTGATTCCACCATGTACTACGCATCGGTTGCAGATTTCTCTAATGTGTCAGCCCACCCACCAACCAATGAAACGCTGCATGCAATCAGACTTTCAGGAGATGACTTGGTCGATGTGGAGTGGGTTGAAGTTGAGGTTAAAGCACGGTACCTTTCACCAGGGAATCAAAACGATTCTGTCGGCATCGATGGAGATCGAATTGGCTTTGCGGTAGCGGTCAAAGGCGTCGACCGAGATTCTGATGTTTGGGGTGATGGGGATGGAGATGGGATACCAAACGGTGCCGACATGTGCCCGGGCGAGAATGCTTCAGAATGGGATGTTGACGCCGATGGATGTCTCGACGATAGCGACAATGATGCGATTGTCGACCCGGATGATGCGTGTCCTGGGGAAAATGCGACCGGTTACGATCGTGATGAAAATGGCTGTATTGACGATACAGATGGTGACGGCGTTTACGATGATGTTGACCTCTGTGTCACGGCAGAAATCTCACTTCAGTGGCCTGTTGACTCGTTTGGCTGCCGCCCTATCGACACGCTGCCTTCAATCGATTTACTGTTGATGCCTGAAGACGGTGGGGAGTGGTACGACACGTTACATGTTGAATGGCGTGTCGATGATTCAGAAGGCGACAGAATTGATACGGGTGCTTCAATTCGAGTCCTCAATCACTCTGACGCTTCTCAATCATTCATTGCAGCGACGTGTGAACGTAACGAGGTGGTCCCAGGGAATTTTTCCTGTATGTGGTACATACCGAGCGATTTACCAGTCGCAGATATACGAGACTCTCCACTGCAAATCGAAGTATATGCTCGGAGTACAAATCAGTCACCTGAAGCAAAAAATGAGCTCGTCATGGTGTTGGACGATGCGGTGTTCACAAGTAATTGGAACAGTGAATTCTTGAATTCATTCAATCCTCCAAGTGCGGAAGAAGATACAGTGCCCGTACGCAGAGGTTTGTTGCTGTTTTTGGGTCTTCTTGGTACGTTGTCAGG
Organism: Euryarchaeota archaeon UBA88; assembly: GCA_002499545.1. Taxonomy (GTDB): domain Archaea; phylum Thermoplasmatota; class Poseidoniia; order Poseidoniales; family Poseidoniaceae; genus MGIIa-L1. The sequence continues at coordinate 5,871 of DAME01000001.1, read as the reverse complement.
TATCGCCTTGATGAGGGTTTTGCGCCAAAGCGTAAATCTCGACAGGAAGCCAAATTTTGTGCCGTCGGCATTTATCGATGAAGGTTCGAAGTTCTCGGTCACTGAAGGTGGTGAAAACGAGTGATTCCGAGCCTGTTTTAGGCAATTTTTACGCTTCGTTTCGAATTTAAGTGAAGGTGAACCTTGAAGGTCAGTGCCATCCTCGGCGACACATCCGCATTGCGGAGGGTGAAGAAAAATGAGTGAGCGTTTATATGTTGGAATTGACCTAGGTACCTACCAATCAACAATTGCATCGAGTGCAGGCATTAGCCACACGATTGAAACCGTTGTTGGGCGACCGAAAGACCCGGTTGCTCGGAATTTCCTCGGACGAGATGTGCTGTTTGGAAATGACGCTCTGAAGAACAAACTTGCGTGCAACCTCTACCGTCCTATGGCTGCTGGTGTCGCTCAAGATGATGAAGCAAACCTGGCTGCTGCAAAGGCATTCGTTTCCCACTTGCTTGAAACGGTCGACCCAGAAGAATTCGACGAAGTGTTTGGCGTTATTTGCTCACCAAGCCACGTTTCATTCACCGACAAATCGAACCTCGTTGCAACTCTTCGAGGCCAAGTTAACGCCATCATGGTCGTCACAGAACCGTTCGCTACCGCATTTGGAATTAATGAAATCGCCAGTTCGATCGTCGTCGATATCGGTGCCGGTACAACTGACATTGCTCGAATCTATGGAACATTCCCTACAGACGAAGACCAAGTAACCATCCAAGAGGCTGGCGACTGGTTGGACAATGAACTGATGGAGCTTATCCGGAAGAAGTACACGGGAGCTCAAGTCACCAAGGACATGGTTCGAAAGTGGAAGGAAGAAGTCTCCTATGTTGGGTCTGAAGTCCGAGAAGCAATCGTCGAACTATCCGTTGAAGGAAAGAAGCAGGTTGTTGATATTGGCGACCTCGTTGCACAAGCATGCGAAATGATTGTTCCGAAGATTGGAAACGCTATCAAGCGCATCGTTGCTGGGGCTGACCCAGAGTACCAACCAATTCTCCGCAACAACATCATCCTTTCTGGTGGCGGCTCACTCATCGACGGTATCGCTGCACGAATGGCTGATGAAATCTCAGATATTGGCGATGTCAATGTGTGGTGCGTCGAAGACCCAATCAACGCTGTTGCAAACGGTGCTTTGCAACTTGCAGGCGAAATGCCTGATGACATGTACACGTCAATCAACTGATTCGGTCTTTTTCGAAAGGTGGATAATCCGCTCATTTCAGCCCAATTTTTTGGCGAAGGTTCAAGTGTAGTTCTGCGGCGATAGCCGCTTGTATGACGCTCGAAACATCCGGAACCAGTGGTATCAGCCGAGTCGGTGAAGTGTCAAGTGACGAGCGCGCCGCTCTCGAGGGCATGCTCAAAGGCTATCCCGTCGAGCAACTCGTAGAAGAGGTTCTCATCGCTTGGCAGGAGCTGGCTGCCCGAAATGAGGAAATGGTCTCTGTCAAGCAACGTCTGCGCGTCATGGAACTCGATCTCGCTGAGCGCGAAGACATGGTTGCTCCTGAAGTCGCCCGTCTAGC
>DAME01000001.1:0-3910 GCA_002499545.1 Euryarchaeota archaeon UBA88 | reverse complement strand
CGGCTCTTAGCGGATACTCGTGCAGAGTTGGCAGCGCAGCAAGCGTCTGCTTCCCATGAGGAGCGTACTGCTTCGGCTGCTGAAGTGGAACAATTACGTTCCCTCACCACGCAACAAGACGAAGTTATTGGAGAAATGGAAGGGCGTATCTCGCAAATGGTTGAAGCACTCGAACGAGCCGCAGACGCTGGACTTACTTCGGTGACTGCGGAAGAAGTTCGAAGCCTCAAATCCCAACTCGACACGGCGAAAGCCCACAATGAAGCGGAATCAGCCGCCAATAAAGCACTCGAAGAAGAGCGTCAGCGTCTCAGAGATATCGCTGACCGCCTCCGGGGTCTGCTCGATGCTCGCGATGCTCGACTTGGAGAATTGGAAGAGCAGCTCGAGCGGGTAATGCAAGGACCTCGTTCGGTTTCGGCAGAACACGATTACCTGGTTGAACAAATTGAAGAGTATAAGCGCCGATTGCTTGAACGTAATCGAGAATATGATTCTCTACGACGCCGAGAGCGTCGGCTCCACAACGACGTGTTCGAACGAGATGAGCGCATTCAGCAAATTACCCTCACACTCACTGACATGGAGTCGGCCCTCCAAGACAGAACTGCAGAATTGCGGGAACTTGAAGGTCAACGTGAATCAATGTCGCATGAATTGGACTCCGTTCGCCGTGATGAACGAACTCGGGAAGTTGTTGGGAGAGTCTTTGCCGATTCTCTTTCCCTTGTTCGAACGCACGATGCTCGTGAGGCAAAAAGAGAAGCCTACAGCAACGAACCAGATAAGACTCGAACACTTTCAACGCCGAGTACCAGTGACATGACGGAGCTCGCCGAGGGAGGTCGAGTCAACCTTTCAGTCGAGGAGACTGAAATCAAACCGGGCATGGATGTTGATACGTCGCGCCCACCTTCCCCTGGCGGTTCTGGAGACCCCGTGGTCTTCGAAGACGAAGATTGAAATCGCTGAGTTCGCATCTGTAAACTCCTATGTTGCACTGATGCTTGTGCTGGCTCAGAATTACATCGAGGTTGTCTGACTGTTCAATTCATTCGAAACAAAAAAGTGCGCAGTAGTTCAAACTAACTACTTACGTTCCAATGCCGATACGATACTCGAGATACGAGATCGAAGTTCTTCTAAGTCTGCAGCGTCTTCGGTGAGAGTCCCCGTCACAATCCAATCGGCTCCCGCATTTGCTGCCAAAACCGCTTGCTCAGGAGTTCGAATTCCCCCTCCGACGAGTAGTGTAAGGTTGTCGACCGTGCGAGCGGCTTCAATTAACCTCGGGTCGACTTGGGTTTCTGCACCGCTGCCTGCTTCAAGGTAGAGGATTTTGAATCCGAACATTCTGGCGGTTAAAGCATATGAATAGGCGTGTTCGGTTTGGTCGGGTTGAATGAGTTCAGCCTGTCCTACTTCCCCAACCCGGCCACCCGGCGCACATACAAGGTACCCTGTAGGGAGTGCCTCGACTCCGAATTTCTCAAGATGTGGTGCTCCGCGTACTTGTTCTCCAACTAAAAATCGGCGGATGGACGAATTCATTAGCATCATGAATGTAATAGCGTCAGCCGCTGGGGAAAGAGCGTGAGCGCCGCCCGGGAACAATACAACTGGAATGTGCCACTGTTCTTCTTCCGAATCGGGGTCTTGGCTGGAGGCGAATGCTCGCAATTCAAACGCTTCTTGGATTGCCTTACATGTTGCATGAACAATTTCATCTGGAGTGTCCGTCGAACCACCAACAAAGATCATTCGACTACCGCATTCAACTGCAACCATCGCCCTGTTTGCAGCGGTGTGTGGGTCCTGCTTAGCCGGATCGATGAGCGTGATGTGACGGGTTGTTGGGTTACTTGAAGTCACATATTGCAGTGTAGTAGAGTCGGCCCTTCGCATGTCATCCCCATGCCCCCCTTTCATGGACGCAGCATAGGCGTTGCGCCCACGAGCGGTTTGAAATGGGCAAACATAGGGTTATCATAGTTCCTCAATGTGGTTGAGACATGTCGGAAGTGGGCCCTTTCAAACGGCTGCTATCCTACATGAGCTCTCATCGAAACACGTTGCGTCTCGCATCGGCCTGTTCCATTACCAACAAGATATGGGATTTGGCACCCCCGCTCTTGATTGGCCTCGCTGTTGATGTTGTTGTGTTGAAAGAGGACTCGTTTCTTGCTTCATTCGGCCTGGTTGACCCATGGCATCAACTAATTCTCATCTCGGTGCTCACTTTTGCCATATGGGGTCTTGAATCGTTATTCGAGTACTTTTACGGCATTTTATGGCGGAATTTAGCGCAAACCGTCCAACATGAACTGCGTCTCGACACCTTTGATCATGTACAAAAACAAGGCATGGGGTGGTTTGATGAACGACAAAAGGGAGATGTTTTGGCCATTCTTAATGATGACATCAATCAACTTGAACGTTTTCTCGACAAAGGCGCAAACGATTTGTTACAAGTGAGTACAACCGTCATTGTCGTTGGCGGCGTTTTTTTGCTCATCTCATGGAAAGTCGCCTTGTTTGCAGTCTTGCCCATCCCGGTAATCATATGGGGATCGTTTCGTTACCAACGTAGTCTTGAGCCCCGCTATGCCGAAGTTCGTAAATCAGCAGGTGCGATGAATGCTCTGCTCGAAAACGATTTATCGGGAATGTCGACCATTCAGTCCTTTACTGCGGAAGAAAGAGAAATGAAGCGCGTTGAAGCCCTCAGCAACGAGTATAGGGAAGCAAATCGTGAAGCTATTCGGCTCTCTGCAGCATTTACACCCCTCATACGAATGGCCATTTTGTGTGGATTCACTGCGACGCTTTTACTCGGTGGATGGATGACGCTTGAAAACACTTTAGCGGTTGGCGCATACTCTGTATTGGTCTTCATGACCCAGCGCCTTTTGTGGCCGTTAACTCGACTCGGTGAAACGTTTGATTTGTATCAAAGAGCCATGGCATCTTCTACACGGGTTCTCGACGTACTCATGTCTCCCACTGAAGTCGTACAAGGAGATTTCCAACCAGGAGCCGATGACATCGAGGCTTCATCCATTGTTTTCTCAAACGTCGACTTTTCCTACCCGGGGCGAGAACCTGTGTTCTCAAACTTGAACTTAGAATTGCGTTCAAGGGAGACTGTTGGCGTAGTCGGTTCTACTGGAGCTGGGAAGACGACGTTGATTCGATTACTCCTGCGGTTTGCTGAGCCTACCAGTGGCTCGGTACAGTGGGTCGGGGCGCCGTTGAAGGAATGGCGGCTTGAACGGTTGCGTTCTTCGATGGCACTGGTCGATCAGCACATCACACTCTTTCCAACAAGTATCCTTGAGAACATACGATATGGAAATCCAGAAGCAACCGATGAAACAGTGCATGAAGCCGCCAAACTGGCAGAAGTATCAGGTTTTGTTGAAGAATTGCCCGAACGCTGGAATACGATGATCGGAGAAGGTGGCCACAGGCTTTCTGGAGGTCAACGGCAGCGCCTTGCAATTGCTAGAGCGGTTGTTAAGAATGCGCCCCTGCTTATTCTTGATGAGGCAACCTCCGCAGTTGATAATGAAACTGAAGCAGCACTTCAGCGCTCAATAAATAAAATTTCCAAAGGCAGAACCGCAGTCATCATTGCTCACCGTTTGTCGACGGTACGAAACGCTGACAGAATCATAGTTCTTGACCAGGGTTCTATCGTAGAAGATGGTACGCATGATGAATTATTGGAATTAAAGCAAATATATGCAAGAATGTGGGCTGTGCAAACCGGAAAAGGGTTGTAAAATCCCGCGAATGTTTAGCAGGAATTAACATTCCTTTATATGTGATTAGTGTTCGTCGGCTGTTTGATAAAAATGTTTAAATCTAATTTGAAGAGAACATCGAGCCTGCTTTTGATCGGAACCCT
>DAME01000022.1 GCA_002499545.1 Euryarchaeota archaeon UBA88 | reverse complement strand
CCTCATTTGGTTCTCTGCAAACGGTTCAGGCGATTTCGATGCTGCGTGCTCGACCTATCCGGTGAACGGGTCGTGGCACTGTGCTGAATCAACGCCTCAAGCCGGTTCGGAATACCTCGTCGTCAGTTGGACCAGTGATCTTGATGGTCGATTAACACCTGAGGGTGAAGACTGGCTTCTTTTCGAGGCCCGCTTATCTGCTGGTAGCCATACCGTCACGCTCAGTCTTGATGACGGTATCCACGACCCTGTATTGGTCTCTCAAACCGTCGAAGTCACGGTCTCGGCACCACAACTCGCACTCGCATCTCCACTGGATGGTTCTGCTTTCAATTCGGAGACCTTGATTCAGTGGGACGCAAGAGACTCGGTGGATTACGATGGCGACTCTTTCTCAATGACGGTCCGCAGTGATTTGCTTAACGAACCTCTGTTGAGCAACGTTGATGCTTCAATCGTCCACCAAGCAGCCTTACCCGCAGGGGAACATTCTATTCGAATCACGCTCAGTGATGATACCGGTATGGAGCAGACTACCGTGATCGGTTTGGTCGTCGGCCAATCCGACCCTAATGCCGTGATGCTCAAACCAGTCAATCTCGTATCGATTGGTGCGGGCGAAGCGCTGATTTTGGAAGAATCTTCCAGCGATGCAGATGGAGACATGCAGAAGCGTGAATGGCGACTGTGGCTGGCAACTGGCGGCTTTGAAGTCATCTCGACTCAGAGCAGTGATTCGGTGCAAATACCTCCAGGCCAACACCAATTGTCCCTCTATGTTGAAGATGGAAGAGGGCAGTCGGATGAGTCATTTGTTAACATCACCGTTCAGTCGAGCTTACCGTCACTGTCCAACCTCACGTTCTCACCGAATGCATTGATTGCTGAAGAAAAGAACGTATTCACCGTACGAGTGATGATGAGCGACCCTGATGGAACGACACAACTTGTGCAGGGTACAATTGTGTTCAATGTTCAATCGTGGACATTTAACCTCTCGGACGAGGACAACGACGGTTACTGGGAAGGTTCGGTCGAACTCGTACCAGAAACGTCGGGTCGTCCAAATTTGAAAATAATCGCCACCGATGGAACAGTTGCTGATCCAAAGGTCGATGTTTTGAGTGTCACCTTGTTGGTGGAAGAACGGGAAGGTGACAATCGATTCGCAGTTCTGGCCATCGCCATTGGTGGATTTATTGGTCTTTTAGTTCTTCTTTCAGTCGTGGCACTGCGACGTCAGCGACGTGCGGAAATCGAAGCAATTGATTCATGGGATTCGTTTGGTGCCATCAAACCCCAAAGTCCTGATCCAAACCAACCCGCGATTACGCTTGAGGGTGGTATTGTTGAGAGTGCTACTCAAATCGAAGCAGAAGAGCAAGTCAATGAGTCAAGTGGGGATGAAGATGACTCAAACACTCAAGTCGCAGGAATCGACCTTGACTGGGACAACGTCTGAAGTTCACTTCTTCTGTTGTTCAGGTAAGTCCTTGTTGGTTGAATCGGGATTCGAGTCACGACCCCCCCACGGCGTGAGGGTTCGATGAATGCCGAGCCGCTTGGCAAACAGGAACTTGAAATTCTTCCATCCATCACCCCAAGTGTGGATTTCAGCTTCACCCACTCGCGGTCGGTAAGGTACTGAAATTTCAATCGCCTTTTTCTTTCCAAGCACCTTACGTGCTAAGATTTTCATCTCTTCAGATAGCGGCATACCGTCATTGGTCGGCCGCATGGCTTCGTTGTTGAAAATTGACTTTCTAAAGACCCACATTCCAGATTGAGAATCTTTCACACCATAGCCAAACAGGAGACGAGCGGTGAACGACAGTGCCCAGTTTCCAAATCCGTGGATTCCCGACATTGAACCGTCTTCAGCGAGGGAGAGTCTGTCGCAAGTAATGAAATCCAAATCGTCATCCAGCAGCCGCTTGACAAGTGTTGGTACCAACTCGGCTGGATAGGTGCAGTCAGCATCCATGGTCACTATGATGTCGTTCTTGGCAACATCAAAACCAGTGCGGTAGGCTCGACCGTATCCTTTTCGATCCTCGAGGTGAACTCGAATCTTCTTTTCAAGAGCGATTTCTCTCGTACGGTCAGATGAGTTACCGTCAACGATCATGATTTCGAGATTTTTACACCATCCACGAGGAATTGCATCGATGGTAGGCCCCAATGCTTCTTCCTCATTTCGAGTAGGAAGAATGACAGTAACCGTGACTGGGAGTTTTTCGCCCATGATTCGCCCAACTTCCACACCCCCTTGAAGGCATTGGAGTGAAAACTCCGTTTTTCACCAAATCTCATCGGTGACATTCAAACCCCTTCTGCGCCAGCATTGTACGATGCACATCGCCATGGTGTCCGGTGAATATCCACCTCGATGGGGGGGAATTGGCTCGGTTGTGTACCACCTTGCAGGACATTTGGCTGCCAGGGGTCACCACGTGAGCATTATTACACGCACCCACAAAGACGCCGCACCTTCCCAAGTTGGGGTTTCTGTTATCGAAGTTCCTTGGCTGAAAGCACCCATGGCCTTCACACGTTCCTACGGAAGACATGCGCTCAAGGCTCTAAGGCATCTGCACAATCAACAACCAATCGACGTGGTTCACACGCTCCTCCCACTGGTCAGTTGGAAGAAAAAAGAATTCCGATGGGTAGAACAGAACATTTCTCCGGTTGTTTCAGCACTCAACGGAAGTTGGATTGGGGAGAGAGAAGGCATGAGGCTGGCTGCAAAACATCGCGAATCGGCGACGTGGAAGAACCCCAATGATTTAGCAATTCTAACAACCGCCAAATGGTACGCTCGATACGAACAGGCCGGACTCACGGAATCATCGGTCTGCGTTGCAATCAGTGACTCGACGAAACAGGAATTTCAACGCTGGTATGTTCCACCAGTCAACTGGCGATGTGAAACGATTCTTTACGGCGTAGACCATCTCGTGTTTCGCCCGTTAAACGGCGACGATGAAGACGAGCAACTCGAGCATGAATCATTGCGAAAACGGTACGATGCAGCAGATGAAGATTCACTCTGTGGGCGTGCATCAAAAGAAACCCCTCTCTTGCTGGCAGTCGGGCGTTTAGTCGCTCGAAAAGGTCATCGTACACTGCTGCGAGCGATGCCAAAAATCCTCGAACAATTCCCCGGCGCTCGACTGTGTATCATTGGCCGGGGTCACATGGCGAAAACGCTGCAAAAACAGGCCAAGAAATTAGGTGTTGGTCACGCTGTATTCATCCGTTCAGGGATGCCTTTTGATGAACTTGCACAGCACTTCCGAAGTGCTGACTTGGTCGTCTATCCGTCCTATTATGAAGGGCAAGGTTTGATTCCGTTGGAATCGCTGGCCAGTGGAACTCCCGTGGTTACGGTAAATCAGGCACCCTTGACTGAAATGATCGATTCGACAGTTGGAGAATTGTTCACCACTGGTGACCCAGATGACCTTGCTAAAGCCGTATGCCGTTCTCTTTCAGACCCACAAGCTCGTACAGAACAGGCACTCCGAGGTCGCAAGCGGGTTCTCGACCAGTACACCTACGAGCACAATGCGGAAGATTACGAGAACATCTACCTCGAATTGTGCAAAACTGAGAGCAATCAATAGATATCCACAAGGGCAACCTCCAAAGCACTCCTTACGTACAACAGTCCATGGCGAACGACGCTCCCGAGGCAATTCGAATCGAAGACGAACAGTCTTCAGGCTCCCGAGACCTCAATATAGCGGCTGGTGCGACCATTGCAGTGGCTATTGTCGCCCTGCTTTTAGCGGCAGTATGGGGGCCTTCTTTTTCAAACGGTATGAACGTCGAAAACACTGTACAGGACTTGCAAGGCGACCAAGTCTACTTCACATGGAGCGAGCCAGAATATATGCCCCGTCACGAGGAGTGTATCGACCCAGATAATGGTCAAGACCCGGGGTATGAAGGCTACGGAATTGGCTATGAGCCCAGTCTTTCTATCGACAGCCAGGGAAATCTTTTCGTGACAGCACACAAAGACTTACGATGGGGTGGAGAAGGTAATCCATTTGCGCCAGTTATTGGAGGAAACCTCGATACGTGGTATGCTTGTGAAGACGGAGAAATGACTTCTTGGGATTATTGGGCTTCATGGTTTTGGATTTCGAACGACGGTGGAGCCTCTTGGAACCATGGCGAAAATTTCAATCCAACCCCCGGTAATTTGGGTAACTCCCTTGTTGGGTCAGCAGCTGGAGCCGGTTCTGAATGCCTTGGGGATGAGGGTGACATCGCCGTTGATGCAAACGACGTCGTCTATTACTTGGACACGACTTTAGAAGACAATTGGTGGCACATGTTTGAAGACGGTGGCAATTCCTACATGTCGCCAAACGTTTGCGAACGAATGCAAACAATGGCGGCCGATGACCGACCTTGGGTTGCCGCTCAAGGTGATGGGATCATCCACTATCTTGGTAACTCCGGCGCTTCACCTCCTGAGTGCTCCGGAGATACCGGTCGGTATTGGTACTACCATTCCGAAACGGGACGAGCACCGTTCTCGCAATGCTATGCAATGCCAGGCGGCTGGTCGACAATCTCTGCTCAGAACAACGGGCCGTATGTGTTTGTGGCACAAGAAGACGCAGACACTTCAACCGGAGTTGTCCACGTTCGAATCAGCGATGAATACGGTCGAGGAACTGGGCCGAGTCCCAGTGACGGAACGTGGCAAGAACCCGTTGATGTAGGACCTCGAGAGGGCAATTGTCCCGAAGGATATCCGGTTGTGAACAACAACGAAGGTGGCATGGTCGTAGTTGCATGGGCAGATTGCCCCAATGGTAACACCGGGCCATGGGAAATGCGAGTAGCAGTTTCTTACGATAATGGCACCAGTTGGCAGTCGTGGAACGCAACCGCATTTGACCGCGGAATCAACATGTATCCGTTCGTTTCAATCACTGAAGATCAAGTGGTGACATTGGCTTTCTACGGTCTTGATTACGACCAAGATGACAGCGAGGACGGATACGTTTCAGGTAAAGACTGGTACCTCTACGCGGGCGCGCTTCATCACCCCATGGAAGGTGATGTGTGGGACTTCCGTGTTGTAGATCCAACTCCTCTCCACACCGTGACTGCTTACGAAGAATCCAGTGGCGATACACATGCTTTGCATGATTTCTTTGAAACAGTGGTCTCGGCAGAGGGCGATTGGATGGGTATAGCGTATCAAGAAAATGTTGGCTTGCATCCGTTTGAAGAAAACGAAGAGCAACGCTACATTAAGTTCGTTCGTGGGGATGTCTCATCGTCTCATAGCATTGTATCGCAACCGATTCGTTCTTCACAAAGCATGCCAATGTTCCAACTGGATTACTTGGCGCTCGCACCTCGCTACATGGATGAATAATCACCCTACGGGTGAACCACAAACAAGGGTGGTGTTCATAGGCACACCACCTATTGCATCATCATGCTCGCCAAGCGGTTGATGGCCCTCAGCCTCGCCGCGTTGATGCTGTGCATGGTTCCATTGGTCGCTGCTGATGACGATACTCAAAGCGCAAATCCACTCACAGATGGCGTTACTTCCAACGGGTATGTCTGTGATCCCGACTGCGATAACGGCAAGGATAAAGCAGACTTTTGGAAGATTGAAGCACGCAAGGGCGACATCGTTCAAGTTTCATTCTCGGGCACGGTCAATGGGCCTGCGTGGTGGTGTCCAGGCGACGGTTGGACCGGACGTTTTTCACTGCTCGACGCTCAAGGTGGCCTCATTGTCGACACCTATGCAGATGACAACGCAGCATCGCACGTGCTCTCAACAACCGTCAACACCGCCAGTTATGTTTACGTCAAAGTGAAGGCGGATGATTCATGGTGTAACGACGGATTCGATTACACGCTCACGCCTTCCATCGACAAAGCAAATCGGGACTTCGATGAAGACGGTTTCATTGACAACGATGATGATTGTGATGACTTTGTTGGTACCTCGACCAACGACCGAAAAGGCTGTGCCGATTCTGACGGTGATGGTTGGTCGGACCCGGAGTCAGGATGGGGCCCGCAAAACGGAGCGGATGCATTTGTCAATGAACAAACCCAATGGCTGGACAGCGATAACGACGGCTATGGGGATAACCTCGAAGGATTCGAGGGAGACCACTGCCCTTTCCGCCGTGGCTATTCTATCCAAGACCGCTACGGATGTCTTGATTCAGATGGTGACGGGTATTCGGATGAGGACCCCGGGGCCCTCGACGGAGTCACTGCATGGTACGCCCATCCGGTTGGATTTGGCGATGCATTCCCGCTTGATGGCACGCAGTGGAACGATACTGACGGTGATGGTTTCGGAGACAACTGGCAAGATGGGGACTGGAACCTCAGTCGCGCTGGATGGGGAATTGGCTCATGGCTGGTGAACGTTTCAACCCCCGACGCCTGCCCGTTCATCACCGGTTCTTCCACGGGTGACCGTTATGGTTGCACTGATTCCGACGGCGATACGTACTCGGATGGGGATGTGAACTGGACGGTTATGAACGGTTCTGATGCATTCCCACTCGAACCTTCACAGTGGCGAGACCAAGATTTTGATGGGTGGGGCGATAACCAAACTGAAGGAGCCAAACTCATCGATGATTTCCCCCAAAACCCTACGCAGTGGCTTGATACAGATGAAGATGGATGGGGAGACAATCAAACCTACGGAGCGTATCAAATCGATGATTTCCCATTCACGCCTTCTCAATATCGCGACACGGACGGTGATGGCTACGGTGATAATTTAAACGGCTATGAAGGTGACGTATGCGTCTTTTCATCACCCGAAGAAGTCGAGTCAGGGTGGATTTCCTACTTTGACCGTCTGGGCTGCCGCGATGTCGACAAAGACGGCTATTCAGATCCAACCAATGACTGGATTGCCCATCCCAATGGATTTGCTGACGCATTCCCAACTGACATGAGTCAGTGGGCCGATACCGATGGCGACGGTTACGGTGATAACATGGAATATTTCGACGGACAAACGGTGCGCGACGCTTACCGTGGCGATGGATGTCGAACCACTGAAGGGGCCTCAACATTCGACCGCTGGGGATGTCCAGATTCAGACGAAGATGGATGGTCTGACCCAACAAGTTCGTGGCTCGCAAGTCCCGGAGGAAAGGGTGATGCTTGGCCAATGGACAGTACACAGTGGCACGATATTGATGGTGATGGCCGTGGAGACAATCCACTTGGAACAACGGCAGATGGATGTATGAACCAAGCTGGAACATCGGTAGGACCTTCTTCAGGTGGAGACCGTTGGGGTTGCCCAGATACCGATGGCGACGGTTGGTCTGATCTTGGTGATGCTTTCATCCATGAACCAACCCAGTACAGGGATTCTGACGGTGATGGTTTTGGAGATGACGAAGATGGGAATCAAGGCGACGCTTGTCCAGAGGTGAGAGGTACCTCGTTGCTTGACCGCCTCGGTTGCCGAGATACTGACGGTGACGGCTGGTCAGACCCGACAGAAAATTGGCAAGCCCACCCGTTTGGAACCGCCGACTCGTTCCCTACCGAATCGTTGCAATGGCGTGATTCAGACGGTGACGGTTTCGGAGATGTACCGCTCGGGGCTCTTCGAGACGATTGTCCGATGGAAGCCGGACAATCGATTCGGGATACGCAAGGATGCCTCGACTCTAACGGTGACGGCTGGTCGAATTCCTACGGCGAATTCTCCGCCGCAGTGGCCATCTTAGGAGAAGATCCTGCAGCATCTTGGCTCACGTATTTGGTCATTGGATTTGGCTTTATTTTCGGTGCAGCAGCAGCACTTGTTGTTCGAATGGGACGCGAGAATGAACACCTTGAAGATGAGTTATTTGATTCAAAAGATTCTGCGAATCTCGATGCATTGACAATGGAATTAACACCTGAAGGAATGATTGCTCTCTCCTCTCTACCACCTTTACCCGTTCCTGAAGGCATGGACCCTCTTCCACTCCCAGGGCAACCTGAAGTGGACCCCATAACTCCCGAGAATGACCCACTCCAAGACGGAGGTGCTCCCGATGCGTGAACCATCACGCCTTCTTCCCTTCCTTTTAGCCAGTCTTGTTCTGGGCTGCCTTGTTGCTCCAGTTGGACTGGTTGAGCAGGTACGAGCCGAAACGAATTCGTTTGAGGAAGCACTGAGTGAAGAGGGCATTACCCTCATTGCTCTTCGCAACGATACGATGGATCAGAACCAAGACGGAGAGCCAGATTCAATCCGCGTTGTCGTGATTCTCAATTCAACATCAGACTGGAGTGAAATTGAACTCAGACTGCACGGCCTTCACAAGGATAAGGAGGTTCGTGAAGAGCAATACATGTCGTTCACAGGACAGTCGAATGCAAGTATTGTTTACGATGCTTGGTCGCAAGGTGAGCACGCACTCCGCCTCGAATTTGTTAATCAAGACGGTGACAGCATCACCAGCATCAACCTGCCGACATATGTGCTTAAACCCGCACTCAAAACGCCACAAATTGTACTTGATCTAGAAGCGCCAGCCTGGATTGAAACTGGCGATTCGTGCACGATTGACAGGTTGTTTGCTGACGAAACGGGCCCGCGCTACGACGCTTCAGGAATTCGAACGTTCTCTGGTGCTCCATTTACGGTTCTTGATAATCAATCGCAACTCGATTGCTCACACTGGCCTGCGGGAGAATATTCGTTGAAAGAAGCCTATCGAAACGATTTGGGCCAGACAACCGAATCATGGCTTAATCTCACCATTAACAATCGCCCAGCCCCTGCATTCTCTCTTTCTATCGAAGGAAACGAGAACACGACAGATTCACCATGTGAATTGACCATGGTTCCGAACATGGTCGATGTCGATTTCACATCGTTCGACAAGATTTGGACAGTTCAAGGTACCGTGCTCGAAGGCAATCAATCGACGGTCTACGACTGCACAGTATTGCCAGCAGGTGTCCATCTCATCACGTTAGAAGTCATCAATGATGAACAGATACGTACCGTGCACGGTGTCAACCTCGTACGAATGCCGGGGTTAACCCTCACTGAAGAAGAAGCAGCTTCCTTGCCGAGTCGCTCGTTCGGGGAAGAAACCCCTACCGAATCAGTAGGTTGGTTTTCTATCGGTACTTTGGGCCTCATCGTGTGTATCGTTGTGTTCTTTTTACTTGTACGTGTCAAGGATGAATCCGACATCGGCCTGGTGCGAGATCTCGGTCCTGCTCCAATGATTTTACCCGACGGTTCACCGAATACCGAAGGTCTTCCAACCGTGACTGATGATGAAGGTGTGTTGTGGCGGCAGCATCCCGACGGTAGCAGCGATTGGTGGGATACGCAATTACGCATTTGGCACAAGTGGTGATGGTACTGGACTTTTTCGCGCAACTCGTTCTCATAGCATTCGTGCTTTTCATCGTACTACCTTCCCTCATTTGGTTGATTCGCGTCCGACCCAAACAACCTGTTGTGGACGACGATTGGAATTCAGATTGCGAATTTATCACAACAGCAGAAATAACGGATGAGGCCATTACTTTCTCAAATGTTCGGAACTTCTTTTGGCGCACTACACGTGACCGTGACGAGGCTTGGATTGACTCATTGACCGTCAAAATAGACGAACTCAAGGACATCTGGTTCATGGTTGACCACTTCCATTCGATTCATGGCATGGCGCATACTTACCTGACCTTCGAGTTTAATGACGGGACCTGTCTTTCCTTTTCGTTCGAAGCGCGGCGCAGAAAAAAGCAACGCTACCATCCATGGCCGGGCTTATGGCGAAATTTTGAGTTGTATCTTCTGGTTGGTATGGAAAGCGACTTGACAGGTCTTCGAACCAACGGACGTGGAAACAAGGACTACATGTTTCGGGCCATCACTCCGCCTGAAAAAGACAAACACATGCTGGTTCGTCTGGCTCAGAAAGCCAATCAACTGGCTGAAAAGCCAGAATGGTACCATTCCTTGCTGACCACATGCAACACCTCCATTGTTCGCTTAGTGAATCGAGTGACTCCGGGCCGAGTTCCTTTCTTATGGCGTAATTTTCTACCGGGTTATACACCGCGGGCTGCACTCAAATTGGGGCTTATCGAAGATTGGGGTGGCTTGGAATCAACTTTGGAACAAGCTCGAATCGATGAGGTTGCCCGAGAATGGGACGGGGAAGGCTCGTATTCAGAAATGCTGAGGCAACATCTTCCGGATTCACAGAAGTGACCGATGATTTAGAAACAGCAGTACTGTGCCACTGTTCCACGTAATTTCAAGCGTATCGGACGCTGTTGCATTGTGCAGTCCACGGGTACTTGGAAGGAGTTCGACTGAAGATAAATCCCACTCGGAACCTTTGATCGTAACCCCTTTCACCTCACCGATTGCGAACAATGAAAAAACGGTTCCACGCGGAAGTGATGCATTTGTATACACCCCATTTTGCAACAGTTCAACAGTTGAGGTATTGGTGTGGATTTGGCTTTGGAAAGGCACTTCACACAACGCCATCATCGAGGCGAATTGATGCCCACTATCGCCACCTTCAACAGCCATCAAATCGAGATGTTCGGCGCCCTGTTCTATCGCCCAGTACATCGCTTTCACCAGATCATTCGTAGTTTGGTCGGTGCGAGGAACAAGTAACGTTGATTGCTCTTTTTTCAAGGTTTCAAGATACGCTGCGTCAATGCTGTCCATATCGCCGATAATCGCATCAACCTTCACACCCATTTCTGCACATTTCATGGCAGCTCCGTCGCATGCAATGATTCGCTTGGCGTTTGTAACAAGCGGCTGCCAAATCTCATCGCGCGGCCACGTACCATTTGCAACCAGTAGATAGCGGTCTTCGCCCATACAACCCCCAATCGTTTCTCATTCTCAAAGCAATCCATCGAGGATTCTGCCACGATATGAGTGAGGTCTCATTGACCCCCGTAGGGGGTCATAGGCGTCAATTCTCAAGAAGCGTTTTGAAGGGTCGGGTACCTCATGACTGCATGGCGGAACCGAGGGGCAGCACTTTTCCAACGGTCGCCCTAACCTTGTCGCTGTTGTTTTTGCTGCAACTCTTTGCTCCTTTACTAGCAAACCCTGCGGCGATAGAATCCCTTGAAGCGACTGATACTCCCGTGTTCACAAACGCCCATCATGTCGGATTGGATGATGCATATAGCCACGAATTCTCGGGCACGACGCTGAATTATGACGGGCTTCCGGACGCCACTGTTCGTGAGGAATCAGCGCTCGATATCTGGATGGCATTGATGCTTGAACAGTTCCCGGACCAGAGCATCGGTACGCCTGACATCCATCTTAACGCAGATGAGAGTTTTGACGTATGTTGGACAACCCAGTCAGGTGATGTCTACGTTGGTTCATTGGATGGTACAACCACTTCGTATCCAACTGAATCGTCGACTTCACAGTGGGTATCTTCTTTGGTAGACACCGTCACTGCCCAGTCGTCCAATGATCTGGTTGATTGCGCTCTGCTGGTCAATGAAGACGGCCGTCAGTCGCTCTTGTACGCCGATGATGCCAACATCAAATATGCTCGCATGGCTTACGGTAACTCGATTTATCAAAGCGGTGATACGTGGCAAACCATGACCATCAAATACGATATGAATCCAACCGATTTTGTCATTGGTTCATTTTCAAACCAATCGGAATGGGCTGTTTTCCGGGACACATCAGGTGCAATGTGGCAACTTAATTCATCCGGAGGTATTTGGCATCATTCGCTGCTTGAAGTCGGTCCAATTGGTCAATCACTCGAACTTGCAATCGATTCAAACAACGTCGTACATTTGGCCTACACGCTTCCTTCTGACGGCGAAGTTCGGCTGATCCGCTATGATGGTGAATTGTACGACTATCGCGTATTGGCCCGTGATTCAGCCATCACCGAACACATTGGCATGGGACTTGACAGCAATGCAGTCGAGCAAATTGTCACGACCTCGTATTCAGATTCAACCACGAGCCTCCAACTGCTTCGAAGTCTCGCAGGACAAAACGAAGGTCGAATTAACCCTTCAGCCGGGACGCAACTTACCGCATCGGTTTACGACGAACACTCTGAACTTCTGATGGCTGACTTGAACGGCGACGGCTTCGATGACGTTGCATTTTCTACGCCTTCATTCACGACAAGCTCAGGACTCACTGAAGCAGGTCAAGTGTCAGTGTACTATGGTTCTCCCTCCGGCCTTTCTGCGAATGCAGATTGGGTTGTTGTAGGAACTCAAAACGCTCAGAGATTTGGCCATGGATTGGCTGCAGGCGACTTTAACGACGACGGTTTTACTGACCTTGCCATCGGTTCGCCAGGATGGAACGTGACTGAATTAAACGAATCCGGAGGACACGGCCGAGTGGATGTATATCTTGGAAATACTTCGGCGCTGAGCACTCTTTCATGGTGGAACTCAACTGGAATGAACGGTGATGCACTCGGCTGGAACATGGCAACTATTGAGCGAATGAACGGGGATTCGTACGCTGATTTGGCTGTTGTATCCGCAAATTTCACGGAGCAGGTACCAGACGGTTCTTCCACTGCAACATACAGAGGTAAAGTCGTGCTTTTCAGCGGAAATACTTCTTCGCTTGACCTTGCCCGCAACATCTCTCAAACCCAGGAAGAGACCCTACTCGGGCATGCTTTGACGGGATCTGGTGACCTTAACGGAGATGGTTACGACGACTTACTGATTTCAAATTCAAACGACCTTGATACGTTTTCAGGCTATCCCGTAGTCGAGATATTTTACGGGTCTTCAACAGGTTACAACGGCAGTGCTGACTTCTCAATCCAAACCTTGGTTCAAGGGAAGATGTTCGGTTTCAGTCTTGAATACATCGGCGACATTGACAACGATGGTTATGATGATATGATGTTTTCAAAATTGTTTGATTCTTTGAGTAACAAATACCAACCAGGTGTATTGGTTCTGTACAACGGAGGTCCGCAAGGCATCACCTCAGAAACGCCCAACTGGACTCGAGAGGGTGAAAGTTCAAACGCACTCATGGGGTATACATTCCAAGCAGCTGGCGACATCAACGAAGACGGTTTCGACGACGTGTTAGTTATGCAACAGGGCGCTACGAGGAACGGCATTGTCGAAATCGCACTCGGTTCTTCATCAGGCCTCATCAGTGACTGGCAATTGCTTGCAACCGGTGAATCTCAAGAATACAAGGGCCAAATCATAGCCACGCAGGGAGACATTGATGGTGATGGATTGAACGAAGTGATTCTTGGTTCGAAATCCAACTCGAATGGTGCATTCACCAATGCATTCGACGTTCATTCTGAACAAGACTGGGAATCCACGACGTTCACCTATACCAACGAACTATCGTTCCTTGATTTATCCACATCAGCGCGGGGAGAAACCAGTATGCTGCTTGGTTTTGACGACACTTCACTGCACTTCCTTGAACACGCTGATGACGGTACTCCTACCGGGGTCTGGGCCGATAAGACTCTCGCACAATCCAATGGCAACTCGACATCGTACGCCTACGCTTCGACTGCTTCTGGCCGTCCAATTGTACTTTCAACTTCGAACTCACACGGACTTCTCTACCAATCAACAACCAGTTACGTTGCTGTCGAAAAGAGCCTAGTGACCACCGGTACGATGGGGGCCTTCCTCGGCTCTGCACTTGACTCGCAGGGCCACCAACATATCGCGCACGCAACACCGGGAGTTGGCGGATACCAAATTTTGACCAGCATCGAGGACGATTCAGGATGGACCAGCAGTTTTGTCAAAGGGGGTCTTGACCTGTCCAATCCAATATCCGTTGCAACCGATTCATCAGATTTGACCACACTCATCTATCGCGATGCGACCCTCAACCAACTTGAGATGGCACACTTCGATGGAACGTGGAGTATTTCGTTGCTCGGTGATGAGGGCGAAGCCGTATCAGATTTCTTCCCCGTAATGTATCTTCCAAACGGGGATTTGGCGATCGCTCTTATCGTCGACGACGGACTCAACAAAAATCTCAGTCTCTGGATTCATAACGGAACGGCATTGATCCCCGACCCTATCGCTTCGCTGACGGATACTGCCTCGAACATTCAACTCGCTCTTTCAGACGATGGAACCGTCATCGTTTCAACGCTAACATCAACCGGCTCACTTTCTGTGTTTGAACGCCAATGGAACGTAACACAGTGGGAAGAGAATTCGGCGTGGAATTCTGCTACACTCGCCCAACCCAGTGGTGCAGTTGGAAGTTTCAACCTCGACCTTACAGGAGGCGGACAGCCGGCTATGGCAGTCAAAGGAGACGCAAACTCAAACGCTCTCTATCTCCGAAACGGTTCACTTGACTGGTTTTCATTCGGCTCCCAACCTGCCGCTTCTGCAGACGGTGCATGGGACCTCTTTGTCGAGGATGATTCGTTCATTCTGATGACCAGCGTTGGTCAAAACAACCTGCTGACGTGGAACACGATGCGCATCGGTTCTCATTACTCGCATGCGTTACCAGAATCGTACCTTGGCGAGACAAATATGACTTTCAATACTTGGAACAGTTTCACCTTTGGAGACGTTACGGCAACCGGAACTGTCGGCCTTTACATGGACAGCAACAACACACTGCACCTTGCAATTCACGATAGCGTCCTGTCTGACGTCGAGGTTCTTCGACTGTATCCAGACGCCGACAGGGACCTCGTGTTCGATGCGCTGGACGAACTACCACTGCTCGGAAATCAGTGGGGCGACAGCGATGGTGACGGCTTTGGAGATAATGCGCTTGGCCCACAGTTCGATGATTGCACTTCTACCAACGGGGCTTCAAACCGCTATTCGTATGGTTGTGCCGATTACGACTCTGACGGCGTATCAGATACCATGGACCAGTGTATTGACATCAGCGGTAGTTCGTGGATTGACCGTCTTGGATGCAGGGACATGGACCAAGATGGGTGGTCCGACAACGGGGCGCTGTACATCGATGGAGACATGTACTTCTTCAACTGGAAACTAGCCAAAGATTCTGACGGTGATGGCTACGGCGATAATTACGGGCCTGATTGCTGCATCACGGATTACGATCAAACCCAACCCTTCGGCGACCGCTTCCCTCACAACCCTTCACAATACCGTGATTACGACGGTGATGGGTGGGGAGACAACGTCTCTGATTGGGTCACTGGAGATGCTTGTCCTACGGTGTGGGGTGCTTCATGGAGGGACCGAAACGGATGCCTTGACAGTGATTTTGACGGGGCATCAGACCCTGCAAATCTCGGCACAGAATACGAATGGAACTACTCCGACGGGGCAGACTATTGGCCCTTGGACGGAACTCAGTGGGGGGACAGTGACGGAGATGGATACGGTGACAACAGTTCAGTTGGCGCCACGAACCCTGACAGATTCCCCGACAATCCAGCGGCAGCTGAAGACAATGATTCAGACGGCTTGCCGGACAGATGGACTCCGCTGTACGATTCTTCATCAAACAACTCCTCCTTCAACGGAGACGGTTTAGTGCTTGACGGATGCCCCGGTGTGTTCGGAAATTCTACGCTTCCGTATCCCGGTTGCCCTGATACCGATGGAGATGGTTGGATGGATTCTGAGGATTCGTTCCCGTTGGAAAAGACACAATGGCTTGATTTCGACGACGATGGATTTGGTGACAACCCGAACGGGTTTGAGGCGGACAAGTGCCCTGCAGACCCGGGTGTGCGTGAGGGTACTGCAGGTTTTGGTTGTCGATTCATCGATGATTCAGACGACGATGGAGACTTTATTCCCAACGAAGAAGACATTTGTGAAAACACAGATGAAGGTCTTTCCGTCAACTCTGTAGGATGCGCTGCCAATCAGTTGGACGACGATTCAGATGGAATCTTCAACGATGCAGACCTCTGTCCTCAGACTAATATGAACGTCGAAGTTGATGTCGATGGATGCAGCGACTCACAACGTGAAACCGACACGGATGGAGACGGAGTGGTAGACCCGATTGACCAGTGTTCTTTCACTCCACCATCTGAAACAGCGAACTCAGTGGGATGTTCTGAAAGCCAGCGTGACACTGACGGTGATGGTGTCTACGATGCCGACGATCTGTGCGCCGACACTGCCACTGGTTTCCCCGTCGATTCGACAGGCTGCGTGGACACTTCTGCTTTGGAAAATGACCTCGATGGCGATGGTTATTCTGGCGTTTACACTTTCACAATCAATCAGATTACTGGATTACGAGAAAACCAAGAAGGTGACGCCTTCCCTACTGACTTGAATCAGTGGTGGGATCAAGACGGTGATGGCTACGGTGACAATTCCGCTGGTTTGAATGCCGATGATTGCCCGACAGAAAACGGTTCATCATTCATTGATTTCCTCGGATGTATCGACGATGGAGACGGATATCGAGACGAATTCGAACCACAAGGACTCGCTGGTGACCCCACTCAGTGGGAAGACTCGGATTACGACGGGTATGGAGACAATCTAACCGGTTCATCACCCGATCTATGCCCGAACACTCCCTACGCTCAAAAAGACCTCGTAGATGAAAACGGATGTTCACTTTCACAACGTGACACAGACGGTGATGGCGTATTCGACAACATGGACAATTGTCCAGAAGAACCGGCAGGAGACGACGGGTTCTCTGATGGCTGTCCAGCGGTATCCAGTGAATCCAGTGGCGATTCATCGGGCGTATTTGGGATGTCGACCACCACCCTCTCTATCGCTGGAGCGGTGGTTGGGGTCATCATTGCAGGTCTTGTCCTAATTCGATTCCTGCGAAGAAATGACTTTGATTTCGACGATGACGATGACGATGATGAAGAGGATTGGGACGACGAGTATGACGAGGACCCCCTTGGATTCATGAACAAACCAAAGACGACTCAGCGCGCAGCTCCAGCGCGAGGGCCTTCATCGCCTCCGCCTTCCAGCGGACCTTCTGGTCCTCCAAAGCGAGGCCCCTCTGGTCCCCCTCGTTCTTCCCCGACTCCAAGCGGCCCTCCACGCGGCTCATCATCTCCAAGCGGCCCGAAACGAACCAGTAGACCGCCGACCAACAACCTCAACTTCGATGAGGATCCGGTAGAAGAACCTCAGGACGGTAGCGCGAAAGTGCGGAAGGCGAAATTGAAGGTCGACCTTTCAATCTTTGAAGACTGGCAAACCGAGGACAGAGAAGCGGCGGCTGATTGGGCTCGCTCATCGCTTGACGATGGGGATGACGAGCGAACGATTATGATGCAGTTGCAGGAAACCGGCTGGTCTGCACCACAATCACGTGCCATCTTCAACATCGCTCGGAGTCGCTGAAATGGGGATGCATAGCGTACAACTTTCAGAGGCTGATTGCATCATACTCAAGAACGGCATTCAATTGGACACGGTAAGGGGGCTTTCGAATCGCAGACGATGAACTTCAAGGGGCTTCCATGCCGGACGGTATTGAAGTGGACGATGCTGCTGCCTATTTCGGCGTTGTTGAATCATCTGACATGCTCCACACGCTGATGGCTCTGCCTCGCAATGAGGCGATGGTTCAATTTTTCACGCATCTTTCAGACATAGTCTTGCTTTCTGGAGAATTTGATTTTGAAGCTGCGAGTGAACGGCTCAGGTGTGAAGGTGGAGAAATATACTATCTCGTGGCAGGGCACCTTGGAATCATGAGCATGGGTGACCCATTGGCGAACTTCCTCGGTATACCTGATTCAGGGGGCGTGGTGAGTGGAAATTCACCATCACTTTCAAGTGATGAACTAGAGAATCTCAGCACCCTTACTGACCCAATGCGTTTACTCAAGTTGCTCGCTATTGCTTCAACTACAGGTGGGGAGCAAGAAGTCGTGCGCTATCTTGAAGGCATCGAAGCACTCTTTGCTTCACCAGAGCAACATTTGCAAACTCTTCTCACGGTCGCTGATGAACTTGTGGCTGCGCTTGATGTTGCTGGTCACGCTTTGCCTCTTGCTTCACTTGCGAGTGGTGGTGCTGCATCGGCCGCAATTCTATCGAAACCGGTACCGTCTGCACCGGTGGCGAAGGTGGAAATGCCAGTCGAAGTTCCTCTTGCAACTCCTGAAAAAAGTTCAGTTGAACTTCCTCAGGCGACCGTTCCTATTCCCCAACAAACGGTCGTCGAACTCCCGACCGTCGAACCAGTTGTGCAACAGGAAGCAGTATTGGACGTCTCAAATCAAAAACAAGTGGCGAAGGCAGAAGAAGATGCCTTCGCAGGTGCATTTGACATCGGCTTGTCTGATGAACAGGCCCAGCCTCCACAACCTGAGCCAGAGCCAGAGCCTGAACCAGAACCAGAGCCGGAGCCGG
>DAME01000019.1:1268-37910 GCA_002499545.1 Euryarchaeota archaeon UBA88 | reverse complement strand
TTCCAGTCTCCACCCTTTTTTTACGCCCCATAAGGTTTACTTTTTACAGTAGTTTTTATTTTTACACTACTTATATTATTAATCTCTGCTCTCTACCGTATTTGGTGAGTGCATGCAACCAGGGCCAAATCCACCTCCGGCTATTCACGACAGCGTGGTTGGAAGGGACATGCATACCGGCAACGTGATTCACAATCACTACCATCTCCCGCCTGCCCCTACCACTCCACCCCCTCCACAACAAATCATTGTGCAGCAGGCCGCACCTCAGCAACCGTATTATGGTCAGCAAGTAATTCCCGTACAGTACTATCAAAAAACCAACGGTGGTAGTTGGATTTTTTACGGCATACTCTCGATCCTCTTTTCATTCTTTGAGGGAATTAATTTTTTATGCTGCGGTGTAAGTTTTATCGGAATTCTTTCCTTGCTGCCTCATAGAGATCTCAAACGTAGGGTACCCTCGCATCCTGAGGCTGGTTCGATTGGAATCGCACTTCTCTTGAACATCATTGCAGTATGTTGCTTCCTGCTGTACGCTACGACGCTTTAATCGCTTGACGTGAGGTCGTCCAGACGGGCGGTCATTGAGCGTCGAAACGTCAACAATCGCAGTGTTGGAGCCTCGGCATTGACAGTGATTGTTGCACCTCGATTAAAGTGCACTTCATCCCATCCATCGGGGACCACATAGCCTCGGTGCATGTCTGAGGTGATGGTGGTTGACTCATCAGTCCAATCCATCCATGACCAGGGCATGCCTTCACGTTCATTTTGAGCAATGTCTCTGGCCATGACAAAGTAATGTGTGGATTGTTGTCCGTGTTCAACGCGTTCGAGTAATTGCTGTAAATCATCCTTTCCGGCTGCCTTACGCAACCAAGCACCCTGTCCAAGCCAAGTTGAAAACAGCAGTCCACTGCTTTGCTGATCGCACTTCTCTTCCCCTCGTCGCATGTGATATTTACTGGGCGCATATTGGTGCGTGTTGGCGATGAGCACATCGTTCATTGCAGGGTCAGTAGTGAATCGATTGCCGGATGTTGAATCAATGATTGCTTGAAGTCTGGGGAGTTCGTTAACGATGGCGTTTCCGTTAAGGGCCGTGTTTAGATCTTCTTCGAAGGTATCAATGTTTGAGTCCATGTAAAACCCAAAACTGCCGTTGGAATCATCTTCACGCGGATGTGAATTAACGCCCATTACAGGTGTATCTGCGTCAATGTTGTGCGAAATACTGGTCAGCGTACCGTCGCCACCCAGTACAATTACTAGGTCCCTTCCAATGAAGTCGGCTCTTCGTACACGTTCTCGAGCTCGAACATCAATTCGCATACCGCCACGAAGAGCACTGGATTGTTCTAAAACTTGAGTAACTTTGCTTAAACTAATGTCGTGAACTGCTTCAAAGTTTTTTTTGTAGACAAGCAAAATGTCGGTCATTATCGTCCCTCCGTGGCACCTCCATGCGGTCCCCCCTCTTCAACCCGCGTCACGACATCTCCCGAACAAAGTTTCAATTAGAAGTGCATGAATCTGTCACCATGCAACCAAGCCCATGGGATGACGATGCTCAAGCAAATGGAGACTCTACGGTTCCTCAGGACAGTGCTGTTGGCGGCGATGCCCATACAGGGGATGCCATCAACACGTTCCACCAAACCATCGAATCGCCTCAGCCTCAATCTATTATTGTAGGAATGCCTCAAGGTACAATCTCCTCCCCGTACCAACAAATGTACCCGCTGCAACCCCATTCTTCGGCTTCCAAAATCGTTGGTATATTCGTCATCATACTCGGTGTATTTAGTGTTCTCGGGATTTTTGGTGCTTTTTTACCTCAAGTAGACTTGGAAGGCAATCCGATTGAATCATCCGGTATAGTTGTCGCTATCACTGCCTTGAATTCACTCGCAGCCAGCGTCTTTTTCCTCGTTGGAGGTATTTGGATGACGCAATACAAGCGCAAGGGAGTCCACCTCGTCTTACTCGGTGTTGGATTCACTTTTGTGCTTGGCATGGTTGCCGCTTTTTTGGGCGGCGATGCGGCTCTCGCATCCATGTTTGGTGACGATGCAGCATTCGCAATACAAGCGATTGGCAACAGCATCTGTTCTGTTATTTGTGGCGCCATAGTTGCAATCCCTCTGATGAACGGCGCTTCCAGCGGTTTGGACGATTCGCGACTGTTTTAGATGCGAGTGGCAGCGGCTCAGAATTGGCAATCTCGTCGTTGAATTTCATCAATGCTGGTGCATGAAGTTATCAGTGCGAGCCTGTTGGTCGAGGTATGGCAGAAGATGTTGTGATTGTTGGCGGTGCTCGAACTCCTTTTTGTGAATGGGTTGGAGGAAAACGCGGGGATGGGAAACCTGGAGGTCTCCTCAAGACACTGACTGCTCAAGAACTCGGCGGAATTGCGATTCAAGGGGCACTGGAAAAAACCGGTACGGACCCTGCATCGGTTGACCACGTCGTCATGGGCTACGCCCTTCAAACATGTTCGCAGTCGATTTATGGTGCACGTCATGCAGGTCTCAAAGGCGGAATCCCACAAGAAGTACCTATGCTGACGCTTTCTCGAATTTGCGGCTCGGGTGTTCAATCCATCGTATCAGGAGCGCAGATGATCATGCTTGGAGAAGCACATACCGTTGTTTCAGGCGGTATGGAAAACCTCAGTCAAGCACCCCACGTCATGCGAGGCGGTCGTGAAGGATGGAAACTCGGTCGTTCACCCAAAGTAGAAGATTACATGATGACCAATCTACAAGACATGACCTGTGGTATGTTCATGGCGCAAACCTCGGACGAATTGTGTCAGCGTAAGGGTGTTACACGAGAAGAAATTGACGAATTTGCAGCACTTTCCCATGCTCGCACAACCGCTTCAATTGAAAACGATGTTTTCGAGCAAGAAATCATTCCAGTCACCATCAAGAGCCGCCGAGGTGAATCGACAGTGACGCACAAGGATGAAGACCACGTCGTCAAAAACACGACAGCGGAATCGTTGGCACAACTCCCGACCGCATTCGGTCCCGAATCATTCGTAACCGCAGGTAACGCATCCGGTGTTGTCGACGGTGCGGCAGCCGTTGTCATCAAGTCATCCAGTCAAGCAGCAGCCGACGGGGATGCTCCTTTGGCTCGAATTGTCTCTTGGGGCATCGTTGGTCTCGAGCCGGCAATCATGGCGTACGGTCCGGTTCCCTCATCAAGGAAAGCCTTGGAAAAAGCAGGACTCACTACTTCGGACATTGACCGTTGGGAAATTAACGAAGCCTTTGCGGGACAAGCCGTTGCTTGCATCAAAGATTTGGACCTCGACATAGCAAAAGTCAATGTCAATGGTGGCGCAGTCGGATTGGGCCATCCCTTGGCGGCGACTGGGACAAGGTTGGTCCTCACCCTTGCATACGAGCTTAAGCGCAGTGGTGGCCAATACGGTGTTGCTACCGCATGCATTGGGGGCGGCCAAGGAATTGCTATGGTCATCGAAGCTTTGTGAGCATCAACAAAATCCTCTTGTCCCACATCAGTTGAAACACGGCTATATAAGCCGAATCTCGCAGCAGACATCATGATAAATCCGTTCGCGTGGATGACTGAAACCAGCGTTGAATATCCGAAGCGCTCGTTTGCAGTCGTATTGGCGGTTGTCGTATGTTTCTCGTCGGGTGCCATGCACCTTCAATTTGATAACAGTGAAGATGGCTTTTTTCCAGATGATGAAAATGTTCAGTTATTGAATCAACTCGAATCTGAGTATCAAGCATCGGTCGATTTTGTTCGAACCATCAAGGATGTTGATCAGGGTGACCTCTTTGAAGAATCGATTTGGCAAGAGTTTGCAGAGATTGAGGCCAGCATGCTCGAGAATTCTGATTTTAAACCGTATCACTACCCGCTTTTCGGTACACAGGCCAACAGTGGTATGGCAGGATATGCGCTTCAATGGCAACTTTGGCAAGATTCTGAAAATGCTGGATGGACCGTTGCAGTACAGACTGCTCTAAGCCAAGTACAATCTGCAAACGCTTCTCAATTAGACCAAGCACTTGCGAATTTGACGACGGCCAGTACTGGTATTCCTGAAGTGTCGGCCGTGACTCCTGAACATCTTCGAGCATGGTCTGCGGAGAATCCGAATGAATGGCTTACTCGAATGGATTCTGGGACCAACATCGCTCCAGTATTGGGTTCGCTAGTTGGCCAGATGGACGGCTTGACTGCAGAGCGTAGTCAAGACGAACAGGTTCGAATTCTCTCCGTTACCGGACCATTAAACGGCCAACTTATTCCTCTACTTGTACTTCAAGAAATTGACTATCGTGAGGCGATTTTGAGTTGTATACCGGTTGAACAGCGAAACGACCCGTGGAACGTTTCAGGCCCAATTCTAACGACCCTAGTCATCAGCAGTGACCCTTCAGACTACGGTTATGATGTGCTTGATGATGTCCAAAAAGACATCGGGGCTTGGTCCTTAACTATGCTTGAACAAATGACTGAATCTACGGGAGATGACGACCTTCGTACCTTTTCATTTGCTCAATTTGCTCTTGGGGCGAATGGGAGTCTGGGCAAGGAAATCGGTATGCTTACCAGTGCTGCGATGTTGTTGCTCGCAGGTATTCTTTGGCTGAACTTCCGCAGCGTCCGTGATACTGCGTATGTGACCTTCTTGACCATCATCTCTATTGCAGCAACCTACGGTATCGCAGGCTGGTTGCAATTCATGGGCGTGAACATGGTGTTCAATGCTGCGATGAATTCAATACCAGTTTTGCTGCTGGCAATTGGGGTTGATTATGGCCTGCATGTCGTGTTACGCATTCGTGAAGAGATGCAGAATATCGATGGAGGAGATTCTATAGTACGGAAGACTCTGCAGGATTTTTCATACGAAGCACGTAAAATTGCGGTTCGGCGAGGAACCGTGTTAACCTCCATCGCTCTGGTCATTGCAATTTTCACAGACATGGTCGGATTTCTTTCGTTTCGATTCTCCGCTCTTTCTTTCCTACAAGTCTTTGGTACAGTCATAGCCATCGGCCTGTTCGTCGTTTATCTGCTGAGTATCACTGCTTTACCTGCACTGATGCTGATGTTCCCACCGAAGCGACTGTCGTTGATGAAAGCCAGTAACATCAAGATTGGACCAATTTCCAAAGCAATCGGACGTTTGTCGACCCAACCGGTGAAGGTGGCTGCTATTGCAGTGTTGTTGTTGACTCCGATGTATTTTGGATTTCAACAACTTGAGGTTGGATTTGATCAGCGGGATCAGTTTGATCAAGAAATTCCCGTAGTCGCAGATTTCTTGATGCTTTCCGATGATTTCCAAAGCAGTCGTTCTCCGCTGTATTTGGTCATCGACGTCTCTGAAGTCGTCTCGCATGAGGGAAGACAAGTGTGGGATGCTGCTGAGTCTATGCTGCTGCAGAGTGATGATGTGAACGGGGCTCCTAATGGGCTGTGGAGTTTACTCGAGGAAGCCCAAGTTCGTGATCCTACGCTCAATTCACTGATGGGCCAGTTGAATGCTTCATCGACAGCCTCGTATGATGCCCTGTCCACCTATCTCCTCGAAAACTCTACGGGACGTGAATTGACTTCAGCGTTCTTATCTGCCGACGGTCAGCAAACCGTTCTTTCATTCCAAGCTGAAACATTGGACTGGCAGGCTACCATTGACTTGTACGACCGTTTGCTGGTTTTATTGGCTGACACGGAGAGTACATTGGAAGGCGATGTTGAACTCAGGGTTGGAGGTCGAAGTTTGATTGTAGCGCAGACTACGGCCAATGTTGCAGACTCTGCGGTTCTTTCGACTTCAGTGGTGGCATTCGTGATTCTAGGTATGCTCGTTGCAATTCACACCACTCGGCAAAAGGACATCAAACAAGGATTGGCGCGGGGATTCGTATCATGGATTCCTCTGATGATGGTGGTCGGTTGGGTCTATGGAATCATGGGATACACTGGCTATCAAATCAATGCGCAAACCGTCACAATCGGTGCACTATCACTTGGGCTGGGTGTTGATTATGCCGTGCACTTCTCAATTCGTCTTGAAGAAGAAGTTGAACACATGCCGTTTGCCAGCCAGGAAACCTGGGTTACCAACGCTTCTGCAACAACTGGACGAGCCATGTTTGCTGCTGCATTGACGACTGCGGGTGGTTTCTCGGTGCTCAATCTGTCGGCCTTACTACCACTGCGATTGTTCGGGCAAGCCTTTGTCGTCGCCATTGCTTTGGCTTTACTGTCAAGTTTACTTCTCCTTCCTGCATTTTACACACATTTCCTAAAACATGATGCTGTGCGCTTTGCTGCTGCTCAAACGGAGGCTGAATAATGGACGCACTCACTGAAGCAATGTTCTGGTTTTCCTCGGTCTGGATTCTTCCCTTTTGGATTATGATGTGGTTCATGCCTCGGCATGAAGTAACCAAACGCTTTGTTGGAGATCTACGCTGGTCGCTGGTCCCCTTGTTGATTCCATACGCCATTGTAGGACTTCCACATGCTCCAGATATTTTGTTCACCTTCGCGAGTCAAATGCCGACTCCAGAGTCGGTTGTGGCCTTGTTTGCAGAGGATGATGTTGTGGTCTTGGGCTGGCTTCATTTTTTGGCATTCGACCTTTTTCTCGGACGCTATATTTGGCTTCGAATGGTAGCTATGAATCGTCCTTTGTATGTATCAACTCCTGTACTCATCCTCTGCACAATGATGGCCCCACTTGGAGTTCTTGTGGGGCTCATTGCAACTCGTGGATTGAATGAAAGCCAAACATTTGCGTTCCATGACATCGAAATGTCCGAATTGGATAGTACTGCTTGAAGAACAAAGACCCCCTCTACGGTTCATGGCCAAAGGGCATGAATTGGACTGTTCCCACATTCCTTTTGCCATGCCAGAGCGAAAATGTGTTCTGCACCAAAATTGGCTTAACTTGACGTTCATGCACTGGAAAGTCGATTTAGAAATGCTGCAACCTCACATCCCAGAAGGTCTTGAAATCGACCTCTTTGAAGGTGAAGCATACATCGGCGTCATCCCGTTTGAAATGAACAATGTACGGCCCAGAGGGTTACCATGGGTTCCTTTCGTATCCACTTTCGGTGAATTCAACATACGTGCTTACGTAGTCAAAGACGGTGTCCCAGGAGTATTGTTCCTCACCCTTGATGCGCAGAGTAGAGTGACCTGTTTCCACGCACCTCGCTCGTATGGTTTGCCGTATCGCTACGCAAAGGCCGTGGTTGAAGTTCGCGACGACCATCATTTCGTTTGGTCTTCAAAACGACAAAAAGGCGGGCAAGCTCTGGTCGGCTCAGCTGTTTCGACCTCGCCACATACAAGAAAAAAAGCTGAACTTGGTACGCTGGAGTATTTTTTGTTTGAACGATACAGCCTCTATACGTGGCATAACGGATGTCTGCATCGGGCATATACACACCACGCACCATGGGAATACTGTGATGGTACTGCTGCGGTTCAAGAGAATACACTGCTCGACAGCTTTCAATTAGGCATTGCAGATTCCTTGCAACCTGAATTTGTCCATCTCAGTCGAGGGGTAAAAGTTCAAACATGGGGCGTTCTTCCAATTAGTGAGGGTACTGTATGACTGGCGATGCTTTACTCATGGACGGTGACTGCGGTTTATGCACTCACACCGCAGTTTTTCTTCACCCCAAGCTACGAGATAAGCAATCGATTCATTTTCTGGCCATTGAAAGCGAGGAGGGACAAGCCATGATTTCCAACTTTCCGATTAAGCATCAGCAAGCCGATTCAGTATATTTGCTGAGAAATGGACGTTCTTACATTCGTTCGGGCGCTGCTATACGTGGGCTTCTTTATCTGAAATGGTACTATGCAATGTGGTTCCCTGTATTGTGGCTGGTACCTTCACCACTTCGCGATATTGTGTATCGCATTGTTGCTCGTTACCGTCATAAGGTGTTCAAGCGACCGGCGATGTGCGTGTTCCCAATCTAAGCAATACAGGGTCAATGCTCATACTGTAGATTCCTTTAGTAGCGCTATGTCGCAGATATGGGTGGTTGATTCAAACTGCTTTATCCATCTTGGTTCCATGGCCCCAGCAACCTTTCAAAAGGACTTGTTTGAGGTACTCCGAACACAACAAACTTCGCTCTATGTTACTTCGGGAGTTCACAGTGAAGTTCGAAATGTTCGGTTTCAGCGCTGGTCTGGTCAACCCAACTTGCTCGAGGAATTAAAGCCGATTTTAACCACGGTTGCGATTGATGAGGGACAGATTCGGGGCCTTGGTCAACTGATTGGTGAGAAAGCGTCACCACAAGACGTCGATCTCTCGCTCATGGTACTTGCGAACCAACTTCACCGCGAAGGTAACGAAGTTGTGCTGGTCACCGATGATTTCAAAATGACGACCACTGGTGAAAAGGCAAATCTTGGTTTTTCGACCTGCCCACCTTCAACCTTCGTCCAACGATTGGCATCTCTCAGCCCACGCCAATCACGTTCACGGCTGCGAAGTCTCTCTCGAAGGGTTCGAGCCGCTGAAATGCGTTATGCCATCAGCCGGGTTCACCAGTACGACATCCAAGCCAAATTGACATGGATGGTTGATTCATTGATTGACGACCGACCACGTTCCCAAAAATCGAAACCATCTAACGCCACTTCTCTAGATTTGAAATCCTCCTTGCAAAGGCATTTGGCTGGAGAGAAATTGAAAACCAAGGTACTCAAACAACTCGGTTCCCTACCTGAGGTTTGCCAACCCATTCTTCAATTGGATGAACATTTGTCATCTTTGGCTTCGAATATCAATATCCAGAGCATTTCGGAATCCTACGATGCAACCTTGTCGATTCACAGCGATGTTGTCGAATCCATAGGCTTGCGTCTTGCACCACTTGATGAAGCGTCAGCCGAACTCGTTCACAGTGCCATTTCAGGTTCATTGTACCGGTCGGAAACTGCTTTGGGATTGATGGCAAAAATGAGCGGTAAGCGTGAGGTAGCACGATATCATCTCTCCAATGCCATACAGTGCGCGACATTGATTGATGACTTGTATGCAGAAATGCATGCAGTGTACCAGCTTGGCTTATTGGCAACTGCGTCTGGAAACTGGTCGAGGGGAGCTAGATTATTTGAGACTGCAGTTCGACAAGCACAATCTATTTCAGCTCCTCGACTACCTTACCTCGTATGCGCTGGTATTTGCCGTCATTTACTTGGAGAAACGAACACTGCGTCGCAACACATCGAATTATCACAGGCGATTATTCAGACAGATACTCACAGCGCTTCTCTCGTGTTGTTGAATGTGGGTGAAGCATTGTTGGCAGTCGATCAGCCTGGTTTGGCCATGGAAGTCCTGGATGAAGCGATGGAATGCTCGCTTCATCTTGCCGACACTTCCCAACTCGATGTTTTAGCTGAATTGATGCTGATGGCGAATGCAGCAATGACTGAACAAGATATGGTGCATCATGACGGAATGCGGGAATTGTTGGATGGTTTGCATGAACTTTCCGAACATGATGCTGGTGAATTTGAAAAGAAAATTCGAGCTATTGAATCACTCGCAATTCTCCATGCGCAACCGTTGGAAGAAACTTGGAACGATTGGCAACCGTCATCAAAATTGATTCCAGAAGATCATACACTGCGCGTGGTACGTACTGTCATAGATTCCAACGAAGATACACTTGTAATCGTTCATCATTCAGAACTCGGTTCTATTGGCTTGTGGCTACCCGATGGCGAATGGAACATCTCATCCGGTCACTTGCTGTCGATTGGAGTCACGCGAGTGAAAGTCGCTCAACCACCCGATGATTTGCAGAATCAGCACAGTATTCGGGGGATTGTAGCTGTTGAAGATTCACAACAACTTTTGTTTCAAGCACCGACTGAAGAGTTGCTCATGGATCATGAGAGTACAAGCGAAGTCACGTCGAACAAGTAACGGATTCCGATCACGACCATGATGCCGGTGAAGACCATCATAATCGAGCGCTCATCGAGATTTTTGATGCCGTACTTAGCACCGTACCTTGAACCAACCAATGTTGCGGCCATAAAGATTAGAACGAGTAAGAATTCTGCAATAAATTGGTCCCACATCGCGCTGGGAAGCACAATCAAATGCGTTACTATGGCGACTGGAACTACGGCCATCATCACATTCAAGCTTGTCCCGATTGCTTTGCGAGGCTCAAGGTCTCCAAATGTACGTAAAACAGGGACATATATCACTCCTGCACCTATGGCCAAGACGCTGGACAGCATTCCTCCTAACCCCGTTCCAATCTGCAGATGTGGTAGTTGTATGCCGGGATGCAGAATATCATCATCTTGCCTCGAATGTTCGCTCATTTTGCGCTCACTTTGCACGGTTTTGTACACAGCCCAAACGATCATTGCAATGCTCAAGAGTTTGAACGCAGTTTCCAATCCGTCGCCGAGCGCAAGAACGATGCCAACACCAAATATTGCACCCGGTATTGCGCCTTGAAGGCCCTTTTTGAGAACTTCATCATCAACCAGGTGTTCACTTCGATGAGTGAGACCACTCCCCCAACTCACGACTCCGGTAAGCGATAAAGACACTGCGAACAGAAATCCATCGATTTCCCACCCAAGACCGTAGTGAAGCAATGGCACGAACAGCATTCCTCCTCCAAGTCCAAGAGGAGCAAATACGAATGCAATTGCGATGATGCCCACGAAGACCAAGAGGGTTTCAAGAATCATTGAAGCACCTCATAAAATTTGACTTTGTATTGAACATACTCGTTTTTTGATGGTATGCCACGGACTTGCGAATACGTCTCTGTTCAATACATTGTCTCTTCGGCATCTTACAACCAATGGTTTAAAATCATAAATGAAGGGAGACAACATCATGCAACTCTGGGTTCCTTTCGTAGGTGCGGGTGGCATACTTGTTTCTCTTTTCGTCTGCGTCGTGGTTGGAAAGTGGTTTATCGCTACGTGGAATAAATTGGTCCACTCAGAAGGTGCCGTGAATCACTCGTGGGAGCAAATCAAAGTTCAACTCAAGCGAAGGCATGACCTCATCCCTGATATTTTTGAATCGACCAAAGGAATCATGAAACATGAAACGAAATTCTACGATAAGTTGTTTGATGCTCGTGCGACTGCTGCGGGTGCATCGCAAACAAACAACGTACTTGGAACGGCCAATGCTGAACGAGCATTCTCCCAAATGATTCCAAGAATTCAGGCAGTATCAGAAGCTTATCCTGAAATCAAGGCAAATGAAATGTTCATGCAACTTTCCAATGAGTTGAGTAATATTGAGGAAGAGATCGCAAAATATAGGTCGGAATACAACGACCGTGTTGGTAGTTACAATATTCTTATTCGATTGATTCCGACAATCTTTGTCGCTAAACTGAAAGGTTGCAAGACTCGAGAGTACTACGACATATTCCCTGAAGAGGGAGAGGATATCAAAATTAAATTTTGAATTCTCTGACGTACCAATTAAATCCATATCGGCCAATGAACGGTGAAAGAATGTTTCTCATCATAGGTTCAGGAAGTCTCGCAGTACGACTCAGTCGGTGGTGCTCTGAAAGTCGACGAAGTGTCCTTGTTGGCCTTGCAGCAACGCTTCCCCTTGACGGACCACTGGATGGCTGTGAGGTCATGGCTTTACCAAAACCGATGATGTTGAATGAACTCCCACTCGATGCTCACAAACCTACAGCAGTTCTCTTTCTCGACCCCGATGCACTTTCAGATTCGGACCCAATTTTGGCATTGAAAAAGAAATGGAGTAATGTGCCAATTTTGACGACTATGGAGCTTGAAGGCGATGGAATTGACCTCATCAGTGTCGATGATGTTTCGCTGTCGGCCATGAAAGACAGGATTCGTTCATGGGAGCAGAAAGACGGTGCTACTGTTGTTCAGCATTATCTTCAATCAGTTCCAAAAGATTCGCTTGTGGCTATATTCTGCCATGACAACCCAGACCCCGATGCACTTGGAGCAGGCTTAGCCATGTATGAGATGATTGCAGAAATGGGTTTGAGGCCCGAACTGCTGCATGGCGGTATGATTGAACATCAACAGAATCGAGCCATGGTTCGGCTCTTGGATATTCCAGTTCGACGGCTCATTCTCGATTGGGAAGTGAACGATGTTTTGCGTGATGCAGCCGTTATAATCACCTTGGATTTCCATCGGCCCGGAGCCAACAATATTCTTCCCGAAGATTGTGTTCCACACATTGTTATCGATCATCACAGTCTCGAAGAATCGGTTGCTGCAGACATCTCACTGGTTCGCCCCGAGTTTTCTGCGACTTCCTCAATGGTGGCGAGTCTCTTGATGAGCCTCAATCACCCAATTACGCCACGTATTGCTACGGCGCTCGCTTTTGGTATTCGTACCGACACACTCGGTTTCACTCGACAGTTCAACGCAGTTGATATCCGTGCACTGTCGTGGCTCAATGCATACGTTGATGATGAGATGATGAAGTCTATAGAATCGCCACCTCGCTCTCAAGATACGCTTGAATGCTTCGCAGAAGCGTTGGCTTCTCGAACAATGGAACAGGGAATTTTACTGGCACCATTAAGCAAGATGCCAAACCGTGATGCGCTTGCCCAAATAGCAGATTTCCTCCTGCCAACAGAAGGCGTTCAAACCGTTGTCGTGTTTGGTCCTCGAAGAGGCAAAGTCATTCTATCGGCTCGCACAATCGACCCGAATTTGCACCTTGGTAGGATTCTTTCCGATACGTGGGGAGGGGGCCTTTCTGGAGGTCACAAAGCCCTTGCAGGGGGTCAAATTCCATTTGCACATCTTGTCGATTCACTGCCTCAAGACCCAGATACTGCAGCATCAATGGCTGTTGCAGCGATGCAGGAATCACTGTTACACCTTTTCTTGGGGGCTGAATGAATGTCGCAAGCCCCATTTGTTGACGTTTCGCCGACACTCAGATTGCTTGGAACGGCGCACGTCTCTACAGCAAGTGTCGAGGCGGTGAAAGAGCAAATTTCCACCTATCAGCCTGACATAGTTGCAGTTGAATTGTGTCAGTCGCGCTACACAGCTCTCACGAGCAATCGACGCCTCGACAAAGAGGGTCTCCTCAAGGTCGTTAAAGAAGGAAAAGCACCCTTGGTTTTACTGCAATCTTTGCTTGCAGCAGAGCAGAGAAAACTTGGATTGGATGAAGGACAGCAACCTGGTGCTGAACTCCTTGTAGCCGTCCAAGAAGCAAAGGCAAACGATTTGGAATACGCTCTCATCGATCGTGATATCCAAACAACGCTCCGCCGTGCATGGAAAAAGATGAAGTTTCGAGAAAAAGTGAAGATCTTGTGGTCACTTTTAGGCGATGAGGATGAAGACGGTCCTGAGGTAAGTGAACTGTTGGAAGATCAAGACTTACTCAGTTCACTCATGGAGGAGCTCAAAACGTTCTCACCCGGAGCAGGTACGGTGTTAATCGATGAGCGGGATTCATTTTTGGCAGGAAAAATTGCTGACCTTCCTCTTGATGAAAGGAAGGTGCTGGTGGTAGTTGGCGCAGGACATCTCGCAGGAGTTAAGCAACATCTTACTCACGACACTCAGCCTGATTCAGTGTCAATGTCGCTACTCGATTCCGTCCCTCAACGGGGACGGTTTGCAAAGAGCATACCATGGTTGATTCCTGTTTTTGTAATGGGGCTGATGGCCTATTTCTTAGCGAACGGCGAGAAAGTGAGCCTCATTGAAATGTTCACCGTTTGGACGGCTGCAAATGCGGTTTTCGCTGCATTGGGATGTATCATCGCTCGAGGACATCCGCTGGCGATTTTAACTGCCGCAGCTGCCTCTCCAATCACTTCATTGAACCCAACACTTGCTGCTGGATGGTTTGCAGGTTATGTTCAATTGAAAATTAAAGAACCAACCGCAGAGGACCTTCAACAGTTCTTGAAGTTGGAAAGTTTGGGTGCTTTTTGGTCTAACAAAGCCGGCAGAGTTCTGTTAGTCACCTCGCTTACCAATCTGGGAAGCATGGCTGGAGCCTGGTTTGCAGCGGCAGGTTTGCTCGGAAATATTGGGCTTTAATCCAGAACCTGCAAGACTTTGAGCATGTCTGCATGCGCTTCGACATCGTGCACACGTAGGATGTCAATCCCCTCTTGATGAGCGTACGCTGCAACGCCAAGCGTCCCATTAAGACGATGTTCTGGCTGACTTTGACCGGTGATTGCCCCGATCATCGACTTCCGTGAAACACCCCATAAAATAGCAAAACCTTCGATACCTCGCAACATTTCATGCCGCTGAAGGAGTTCGAGGTTGTCGTGCAAAGCTTTTCCAAACCCAATTCCGGGGTCGAGCGCAATCAGTTCTGCAGGAAGCCCAGCAGCAACGAGTCCTCGTGCAGTTTCCAATAATTGCTCGCTCACTTCTTTAGCGCAGTCCATGTATTTTGGTGAGTCCTGCATTGTTTCCGGAGTGCCCTGCATGTGCATGATGCACACACCGCACTGCGCTTCAAGTACGACATCAATCATCGCCGGGTCACGAAGTCCTGAAACGTCATTGACCAAGTCAGCACCTGCCTCAATCGAAGCACTTGCAACAACTGCATGACGGGTGTCAATAGAAATCAATCCGTGCGGGTTTGCACGTCGAAGTTCCCGGATCACGGGAATCACCCGACGGAGCTCTTCCTCGATGGTAACAGTTTGAGCACCGGGGCGCGTCGATTCACCTCCAACATCCAACCACGTGGCTCCCTCGTTCCACATTTTGAGGCCTTCAGTTACTGCATCCTCAACCGTTTGCATTCGACTTTGAGCGTGAAAGGAATCGGGCGTGACGTTGATTACACCCATGAGGTGGCACGAATCCTCATCACTACGGTGCAAACCCCTTGAGATTCGGTCTCGGCGCAGGTCCAGTGACTCAAAGGTTCGGCCCATGCTCTACGCGAGTTCGGCAGATTTGATAAGTTGTCAGTGCGGACGGCAGCCATGAGCGAAGAGGCCGGAGAAATCTCTTCAACGGATTTCGAGGGGCCCAGCGAGTCATTTAGCCATCATAGTTCAAACGGAGCGCAAAGGGAATTAGCTGAACGTCTCAGTCAACGGATGGACGTAAAAAATCAAAACGCAATCTACGAAATGATTTCCGCTAAAGCGTATATCGGTGGAGGTCTTATCACCGTACTGGTCCTGTTTTATTGGATTTTTATCTCTTCGATGAACGACGATGCTTCGGTTGGAGAATCGCTGCTGTTCGGCCTTCAATTTTCTGATGTTGCGATGGTGATCATGTTTTTGGGTCTGCTGTCAGCACTCTTACGAGCTTACAGCAGAGAGCTTGGACAACTCCTTCCTTCACTGGTTTCGGGTGCTATGATTATCATCTGTTCATTTTATTTCATCGAACCACTGGTGTACGGTATTGTCACCAATGATTTGGAACTTCAAACCGCAGTTTGGCGCAGTCTTCGGATTGGACTGCTTTGGGGAGGAGTCACCTTCTGTGCACATTACTTGGTTGATGCATCCCTTCTTCTATGGCTCAAGCGTTTTTCTGAATCTCACGGTCTGGAGTTGTATACAGAACCGGAGACATCTCTGGATGCTGAACTCGAACTCATTGACTAACGGTACCTTTCTTTAGGGCAATGGTTTCGACGGTTCATGACTGGTGAACGTGTCGATGTTCTTCGCCTGGGATATCGGCTCGGTCGCGACCCACGCATAACGACGCATCTCGCACTTGTGAGTCGAGCACTCGGTGCAGACCGTTTTCTTCTTTCTGGCGATGAAGACCCAAAAATGTTTGAAAACCTTTCTTCAGTGGGTAACCGATTTGGTGGTGGAATGGAATGCGAACACGTCAAAGGACCCGTACGCTGGTTGAAGCGATTCGTCGAAGATGATGCTGGCGATGGCAAGCCTGGCGTTGCAATCCACCTTACCATGTACGGCGAACCTTTCCGAGAAGCGATACCTCGGATTCGTAGAGATCGCCCGATTGCCGTTATTGTAGGAGGTGCAAAGGTACCAGGGGAGGTCTTCAAGTACAGCCAGTACAATGTGGCAGTGGGCAATCAGCCGCATTCAGAAGTTGCGGCACTCGCTCTCTTTCTCGATGCCTGGCACGGTGAGTCAGCAAGCGAGCGAACCTTCGATGATGCTCGGCTCATCATCGACCCTTCCGCCAACGGTAAGAGCGTTCGAGATTTAGACCGTCTCGAAGAAGAGTAATCATCACCTTACTTAGCCTACTTAGGGTTGTATTTTTTTAATATTTCATGTCAATTGGATGTCAAATTCCTCCAAGCCTTCATGCCAATCATTATGGGGGGCCGTTTTCGACCAAAACTGATGTCGGGAGAGGATAGAAA
Source organism: Euryarchaeota archaeon UBA88 (assembly GCA_002499545.1). Lineage (GTDB taxonomy): Archaea > Thermoplasmatota > Poseidoniia > Poseidoniales > Poseidoniaceae > MGIIa-L1. Next base: position 21,487 of record DAME01000019.1, on the reverse strand, counting down.
CACCGGCACTTTCTCTCCGGGAGAAAATCAACGCGGCGTCGACATTGCTCCTTGCTTCACCGATGCAGCAGACGGTCTTCTTTTCGGCCATGAATTACCGCAATCTGCAGAAGGACCAGGAATTCTTCTGACTGCCGACGGCGGACGCTATCACGGCACGTTGTTTGGCGCCAAAGGGCACGGTGAGGGAGAACTTGTCTTCACAACTGGGATGATGGGTTACCAAGAATCATTGACCGACCCGTCGTTCGCTGGCCAAGTTCTGACGTTCACCTACCCTCTCATCGGGAACTATGGCATTCATCCGAATGCATCTGAATCCTCAGCAGTTTGGCCTCGGGGCGTTGTGGTACGTCACGCCATGAAGCAACCAGATCATCGTAATTCCATAGCCTCTGTAGAGGATTTACTCCGTTTGCACAACGTTCCTGGGATTGAGGGGATTGATACACGCTCAATCACACGCCGAGTTCGTGAACTTGGGACCGTGTTGTGTGTCTTTGGTCCTGCGGAAGAAGAAGACCTTCTGCAAAGCCGTCTTGCGGTATTGACCTCACCCGAACTTGATGATTTAGTCGAAATGGTTTCAATTCAACACCCGGTTGTTCTCAACCCTGGTGCGCTTGATGCCTTAGACCGACCGTTACCTCGGCTTGGTGCATTGGATTGCGGAATTAAGTACAACATCTTACGAAACCTCTGCCGTGATTTCGAGGTGGTTTGGTGTCCTCCTGAGACACCTTTCGAGGTTCTTCAAAATTCATACCAAATCGACGCACTGTTCTGTTCCAATGGGCCTGGAGACCCTGCGCATCCAGGAAAGGCAACAGCAGCGCGAACGACACTCGCACAGGCTGTGCGTGCTCAGATGCCGGTCATGGGCATTTGTCTCGGTCATCAGTTGATGGGGCTGGCATCAGGCTTGCAGACTTACAAAATGCGATACGGCCACCGTGGTGCAAACCAACCAGTAGTGGACCTCAAAACTGGATTGGTCTCCATCACCAGCCAAAATCACGGTTTCGCCGTAGCAGATCCTGAAGCCGGAATGCTTGCCGCTCATCCGAGTGGAGCCTGCTCTCCGGTATCTGAAAACCAGCATGGCGCTGAGGTCGAGGTTCGCTTCATCAATGCCAATGACCGAACAGTCGAGGGTTTGGATATTGTAGGCCACCCTTCCTTTACAGTCCAGTTCCACCCCGAGGCTTGCCCAGGGCCGCACGATGCTGCTCCACTGTTCACCCAATTTAGAGAAATCGTTGACCAACACCTCGGGGGTGGGCAGTAATGCCTCGTCGAGACGATTTGGAGACCATCCTCGTTCTTGGAAGTGGACCAATTAAAATTGGACAAGCGGCAGAATTTGACTTTTCAGGGAGTCAGGCAGTTCGAGCACTTCGTGAGGACGGCTACCAAGTGATTTTGGTCAATTCCAATCCTGCAACGATACAGAACGACCCCGAAATGGCAGATAAGGTCTACATTGAACCACTTCTACCCGATACGGTTCGACGAATTCTAGAAATCGAGAAGCCGTGTGCACTTCTTGCTGGAATGGGCGGTCAGACTGCGTTGAACATCGCCAGTGAATTGGCGCATGACGGCTCTTTGGAACGTCTTGGTGTTGAACTCATTGGTTCTGACCTTGACGCTATCGACAAAGCAGAAGACCGTGAATTGTTCAACCAAGTATGCAATTCAATCAATCTTCCTATCTCAAATGCCCTAGCCTGCAACACAATGGACGAGGTTATTTCAGCTGCTGAAACGATTGGTACATGGCCTATACTGATCCGTCCTGCATTCACCCTGGGTGGTCTCGGGGGCGGAACTGCGTGGGACCTCGGGCAACTTGTCGAAATAGCCACCCTTGGATTACGTAATTCCAGAATTAATCAAGTGCTGATTGAGGAGTCCATTCTTGGTTGGCAGGAATTGGAATATGAGGTCATGCGAGATGGAGCAGACAACGCCACCATTGTGTGCACCATGGAAAACATTGACCCTATGGGTGTCCATACCGGTGAGTCAACGGTTGTAGCACCCCTGCAATCGTTCTCAGATTCCGACCATCAAATACTTCGTGACCAAGCACTTGCTTTAATTCGTGAATTGAACATTAAGGGTGGCTGCAATGTCCAATTTGCATTCAATCAATCAACCGGCGAAATCCGCGTCATTGAAGTCAATCCTCGCGTTTCACGCTCCTCTGCTCTTGCCAGTAAGGCAACCGGGTATCCGATTGCACGGATGGCTGCAAAGATTGCAGTAGGCTACACGCTTGATGAACTTCCAAATCCGATTACAGGGGAGGGGACGACTGCGGCTTTCGAACCAACCTTGGATTACTGCGTTGTCAAAATTCCACGATGGCCGTTCGATAAGTTTCGAACTGCAGATCGTACGCTTGGAACCTCGATGAAATCGACAGGAGAAGTCATGGCCATTGGTCGGAACTTCGAAGAAGCCTTCCTCAAGGCATGGGCCTCTCTTGAACAAGGGTGTCCACATCCACGTCCTCTCACCAGAGCTGACGAGTCTGAAGGTGAAGGCATGGCTGAACGTGCCCTGAGTGAGCTTCCAGATTCCACCCTCGTTGAATGGTGTCGAATTGCTACTGATCGACGAATGGGTGCGCTCATTGAAGCCTTCCGCCGAGGATGGAGTGTCGAGAAAGTTCATGAAATCACCCGAATAACTCGATGGTTTTTGTACCGCTTTGAGAACATTGCACACATTGAGCGTGAAATAACCTCGACCCTTGCTACCCCTCAAGAGTTGAATCGAGAGCAATTACGCCATTGGAAATCCAATGGTTTCTCAGACGGCCACATCGCCGATGCGCTGTCTGGATTCCCTGCAACTGGGCCACGTTCATTACCCGGTGGACGAGATGAAGACGCTGTCATGAGCCGGCGCCATTCACTCGGGCTCCATCCACGTTTCCGAATGGTTGATTCATGCGCCGCTGAGTTTGCTGCGAAAACACCGTACTATTATTCCACCTATGAAATGGATGATGAGATGGGAATTGATTCCCTTCCCAACCTTGAGAACCGGACCAAAGAACGCTTGGTCACCGTTGGAAGCGGACCCATTCGGATTGGTCAGGGTATTGAGTTTGATTACGGCTGTGTGCATGCAGTGAAGGCAATCCGAGCGGCTGGAAAAGATGCTATTCTTATCAATAACAATCCGGAAACTGTGTCGACAGACTTCGATACCTCTGACCGATTGTACTTCGATCCACTCACGCTCGAGTGTGTGTCTGAAATTCTGCTCCGCGAACAAGCGCACGGAATTCTGCTCCAGTTTGGAGGTCAAACAGCGATCAACCTTGCTTTACCACTCGACGAACGGTTGCCTTTACTTTCGCATCTCGGGTTGGATTTGAGCATAATGGGCACATCGTGTGATGCAGTGGACGAAGCGAGTGACAGAGAACGATTTGAAGCATTCGCAGCCCGTAGCGGACTTCGTATGCCGAATGGCACAACCGGGACCAGTGCGGATGACGTGCGTAAAGCTGCTCTGGACATTGGCTTCCCGGTTCTCATCCGCCCTTCGTATGTCTTGGGTGGTCGCGGCATGGAAATTCTCTCAAATGAACAGCAACTTGAAGCGTATTTGAACGAGGCCTATCTCGCTCCTGACAAGCCATTACTTGTCGACGATTATCTCGGCCATGCAACAGAAATTGATGTAGACGCTGCTTGTGATGGAGAAGATGTTCTGGTTGGAGCCATCATGGAACATTTGGAGGAGGCTGGAATCCATTCAGGTGATTCTACATGCTTTATTCCTGCTCAAAACATACCCGAATCGATGCTCGAAAAGATTGCAGAACAAACCAAAATCATTGGTCTAGGCTTGAAGATTAGGGGATGCTACAATATTCAGTTTGCTCTTCAGGGTGACGATCTTTACGTGCTTGAGGTGAACCCTCGTTCCTCGAGAACCGTGCCGTTTGTAGCGAAAGCAACAGGTCTTCCAATGGCACGAATTGCTGCGAATATCACGATTGGTATACCGCTGCGCGAACAAGAGATCCCTCGAAGAACTTCTGGCCAAGTCTGCGTGAAAGCACCCGTGTTCCCATTCATTAAATTACGCGGGCTTGATCCTGCTCCAGGGCCTGAAATGAAGTCGACGGGTGAAGTCTATGGTTCAGATGTATCTGCTGATTTAGCTTACCTCAAAGCGAGGTTGGCAACCGAAGTTCCAGTCGCAAGTGGTGGCGGGGCTTATCTCACCGTACGAAATGAAGACAAGCGAATGTTGATTCCAATCGCACAAGATCTCGTCGAACTTGGTTTCAAATTGTTCGCCACCCCGGGTACATGCGATGTCCTAAGGAATGCGGGAGTGCCAACCAATGTGGCCTATAGAATCGCAGACAAAAAGCATCCTGATGCATTGGACCTAATGCGTTCAGGTGAAGTTTCGTTCATCATCAATGTCCCGACTGTGTCGGGAGGTGCAGTTCGTGATGGAAACATGATGCGGCGATTGGCTGTCGAATTGAACATTCCATTCGTGACAACGCTTCGTGGTGCTACGATGGAAGTTTCAGCCATGAAAGCTCAGTTGAAAGGTTCACTTGAACCACGTCGGTTGACGGTTCACTATTGAATCAGCAAGCATCGTATGCTTCGATGATGTATTTTGTGAGTGGACTGGTCCAGGCCAGTTCACTTATTCCGTCTTCACCTTCAAGATCGTAGATTCGAACAACATCACGAACCCGAACGTTGCCATCAGTTGAGCGAGCAAGAATGGTTGCCGCTTTGACGGGTTTCCCGGTTCCATGAGGGTCGTACACGGTGTCAAGGGCGGACGAGAGGAACCAGTCTGCTTTTCCTCCTGCTTCTCCATCGTATTTTTTGACAACTCTCTTCGAACCAAACATTCCACCAGACTTCTTGACTTTATTTCCACCGGATGCCGCTTTAGTTGCAGCGGCCTTGGTCGAGGTTTTGGCACTCTTTGCAGGAGTTTTCTTCTTCGATGCCGGTGCACTTGCAGCAGAGCGGCCTTTGTATTCTTCTTCAAATTCAGCCCGAATTTCCTTTTCCAAATCGGATCGGATTTCTTTTTCCATCGTGGTTCGCAATTTGTCTTCAATCACCTTTAAGTCGGTCTTTGAGAGTTTGAGCACAGCATCGTCCCGTTCATCTTGGATTGCTTGCATGACGTTGATGTAATGTGCAGCGACTTGTATCAACGAAGTCTCCATCGACGCTTCTAACTGCATTGATACAACCTCGCTGGATGAATCCCGCCACTTTCGCCACTGCAACATGGTGTTGGCATGAATATCTGAGCCACATTTTGGACAGAAACTTCGCTTTGGTGGTTTGAGAACCGGAATCGCACGCATGGAATCAGGGTCGATTCCTTCGTGCTCTCCGCTCGCTACGTCGTGAATGTGAGTAGATGCTTCCATACCATTGTCCATTGCCTCTCTGAACAATCCTTCATTGAGGTCAAGTTTGCCGGTCTGGATTAAATCCCAGCCGTTGGTGCCACGGACAACTGCACGAACTGCGGCATTAGCAGCCGGCGATTGACCCCATTCGTAGTTCGTGAATACTGAACTTGATGAGGGTTTCAAGATCTCGCCGCTGAATGCATCCGAAAGGTCAACATCTTCGCCTTCCGCAGGCGCAGCGATTCCAAGGACAATGGGGTTGGCCCCCTCTTCGATTTTGGCAATCATGTCAAACTTTTCAGCCATTGAAAGGTCATCACGGATGCGAATGACTTCCTTGAGTTGGTTCAAATCATGGCCTGTTGACGTGATGGGTCCTTGGCCGGTGAGGTCGTGACCACAGGAAAGGCAGAATTTTGCTGCCGCTTCTACGCCGGCTTCACAAGTCGGACAGTATACTCCCGCCATGATGTTCAATGGTTGCCCACCACTTTTCAAGTGTGACGGTCGGAAGTGCCCAAAAGTGCGTGAAATTAAGCCATTCTCTTTACTCGGTATCATTTTGAATGAATGTGGTGCAATCACTGAGTAATGTGAGAATTGTATCTTTCTTCATTTCAGCAAGAATCGGTGCAAGACGCGGTCCTTTTTCGGCTCCCATCAAAGCAGCATATGCTGCCTTGTAAGCCAATTTCGGTGACTGGTCAAGATCCTTTGCTGCTTGCGGAATACATCGGCCGATGTCATCTGCATTCCACTTGCAATGTTGGAGTAATTGCGAGAGGTGAACGAGGATGCTTTGTTCAAGTTCATCGAGTTGGCGAAGCGCTCCAGTGTCAGGTTCTGTGCAAATGTTGACCTTCATTTCCTCAGGGAAGTGGTCGGATTGTATCCAATGGCGCATGCGTTTCAGTCGGTCATGGAGTTGGGGGGTCACCGCTTCAAGAGCACCTGATTGTACCAGACTGGCCCACACATCATCGTCGGTGGATTTCGTTTGAGCAAGCAAGGCCAAGTGACGGAATGTAACGGCTGTCGCTTGGGCCTTGGTTCCAGCTTCTACCGCTGCCATCTTCATGGCGCCAGCTGCATCTTCGATTTGCACACGTTGCCGACGGCTCAGCTCTGGGTTTTCAAGTTCAGCGTCGAAGTCTCGGGCAGCCATGCGTTCAAATTCGTCAGCGAGAGTGACCAAACCCATTCCTGTATCAAATTCAATTGCTTTGTTAGGTTTCGATTTAGCTACGAGCAGTCGCAAAATTTCGGGGGGCACTAATTGCAGTGCTTCGATAGGCCCAACGGTGTTGCCAGCAGATGAAGACATAGCTCCTTTTCCTTTCAGACTGATCCACTCATAGGTGAGCGGGTGGGGTGGTTCATGGCCAAGAATTTGGACGATTTCTCTACCGGTCGAATAGGATCCTCCAGCCGCCCCGTGGTCCTTTCCAAACGGTTCGCACGTGACACCAATCCAACCCCATTTCGCTGGCCAATCAATTCTCCAAGGCAATTTCCCCTCTCCCTTGCGGAGGTCGGATGAGCCGTTGACACCATGCGAATCAACCCAATGGACAAGCGGGTACTCGTAACCGGTGACTTTGACCCCATCCAAACTTCCTTTCGAGTCCAGTGGGCTCCAGGGAAACCAATCTGTAGGTAATTCTCGTCCAGAAATACGCTCGATGCATTCTCGAATGTCGTCAGCCCGGTCGCAGGCAATTTTCGAGAGTTGAGCGAAGCGGCCGCTTCTATAGGACTCAAGGTTGTTAATAATTCTCGGCCGTACACCGATTTGCTTGAGGGCTTCAAGAAACGGTTCAAGAAAGGAATCTCCATAGGTCCAACCTTCCTGTTCAAAACGCTTCCAGTCAGGGTTGCCTTCATCGTTTGGTGCGGGGATTGAACCGAGTTGATGGCCGATAAATTGTTCATACTCTGGCCCGAGGAAATCGTACACCTTTCGCAACGGGTCAGCGGTATCGACAATGAACACAAATTCGACATCCAGTCCTGCGTTGTGCGCTGCTCGAGCAATCATATCCCCGGTGAGAATTTCTCTCAAGTGACCGATGTGGAACTCACCGCTTGGCGTGATGCCTGTTGAAACAATGTGCTTGTTGCCTTTGTGGGACAAAGCCTGTGCAGTTACATCAGCCCAGTGCATTGGTCCACCTCAAACAGGTACGGCTCGAATGATACCACGTAGCGGTACGCCTTCGATCTCATTTCGAGTTGTCTTGTTGACCAAAACAATGACTAAACCAACTTCTCCGCCTACGTTTCGAATTGCTTCAATTGTTTTTTTCATAGTGGTTCCGGATGATAACACATCGTCAATGATGACGACTTTCTTGCCAGATACTTGACCGTATTTATTTGACAGAACCCCTTTTCCATCATCGCCATCGACGTTGCGGAAAATTGTGAATTCGGACCCAATGCATCGGGCTACTTCGTGTGCGAAGGTTACACCATTGATGGAAATTCCAACAACTGTATCGATGTCTCCCAATCCTAATTCTTCATCGGCGACATCTGCCATAATCGAACCTACCGAAGCTATTCGGTCTGGACTAACGCCGATGCTTCTCCACCCGATTCGAACATCGGAGGGTCGTTCTCCGCCTTTTGTCTCGGCTAGAAGCCACGCAATGGTGTCTTGGGAAAGGGATAATTCATCGGCAATTTGCTGTGAATTGAGCCCTTCTTTTCGCAAACCTAATGCTTGTGCTCGTAACTCTTCAATGCTTAGTGCCATTGTACTCGCTTGTTGGTAAGGGGGGTGGCACTTCAAACCATTGCTTGGACTCAATGTATTGCTTCCATTTACCGGCCTTTTCCAAAGGCTTCAAGAAAGAGCGATGCAGGCCTCGTTGCATGACCGACTTTGATTATGAGTCACTTCTCGACCGAGCAAGGGAAAACATCCCTGAAGAAATTTCTTCTCGGTCTCGCTGGAGACTGCCTGAGCCGCAAATTCTCATCGAGGGACAAAACACTATTTTTCGGAATTTCAATGAAGTTGTTTCAATGATGGAACGCGACGATAATCACGTGTATCAGTACATTCTCAACGAACTGGGAACCTCTGGTTCACGTGATGGTCCTCGTGCACGATTCAAGGGGCGAATACCTCCAAAGAGAATCAAGAAGACCATCGTGAACTATGTCAATTCATACATTAAGTGCAGTCAATGCGGGGCACCTGATACACACTTCATCAAGCAAGACCGAACCACGCTGTTGAAATGCCAAGCGTGCGGTGCAACTCGCCCAGTGAAACTTTGATTTCAATCTATTCGAGATAGAATCGAATCTCGTCAACGTCCTTCTTTTTCACGGAAGGTATTGATTCAGGATAGCCTGCTTTTAACAATCCAATAATCCGTTCACTGTCCGGGACGATGTCCAATGCACCGTACAAGTCTTCATCTCTGGTTATACCACCAGTGCTCCACTGGCATCCAACGCCTTGGTCCCAAAAAAACAACACTGCGTTGTGCAATGCGCATACTGAGGCGGCGTAGTCTTCCTGTTCTCGAAAAGCGTCATCGGCACTTCGTTTTGAAGTGACGGCAATCATTACTGGCGGAGAAAGCATCTTTTGACGCGCCCGTTCGATGACTTCTGGAGATACTGTTGTCGATGAACCTGCTTTCAGTTTGGCTAAACGTTCCACTGCTGGAATTAGCTTTTTTCGAGTTGCTGGCCCGAGGACGTAAAATTTCCAGGGGTGTGTGTGTTTGTGACATGGAGCATGTCGGGCGGCTTCAAATGCATCTTCTAAGACACTTTTTGGGACCGCTTTCGATTGAAATTTATACACGGTGCGTCGGGCAATAATAGTGCTCAATACATCGGACATGTAATCACTTATTCCAGCTGCGATATGAGTTGTGCAAGCGAGTAATCAGCTTCGGTGATGGCCCCAACATCGTGCGTGAACAGTTCGATGACCACATACCCCCATCCAAAGTGCAGGTCCGGGTGGTGATTTTCTTTTTCTGCTATCGAAGAGATGCGATCAACGAACTCTTTTGCAGATGCAAATGTGTCAAACTGACGTTCAAACATCAAACGGCCGTCAATGATTTCCCAACCGGATGGAGGTTGCATGGTTCAACCCCAGAGATGAGAATCGTCACTGCCTTTACTCTCTTTTTCCACTTTTTCGTGAAGGTTTGAGCGACGCTTCATGTCAGCTCGTTCAAAGGCGAGTAAATCTTTGTCATCGATGTAGGCCGGTCGGGTGTGGGCTACCAGCACGATTTGTGCGATGATATCGCGGGCAAGGAAAATGATTCGACCGTCTTCACACAAGAGTTCAATGCTTGACTTTCCTGATGAAAGAAGACGTCCTCTCATCCAGGCTTCTTCAGTGTTCACCATCGAACGCGAGTCGAGCAAGACTTCAACAAAATCGTCCTTTCGAAGCCCGTGACGGCGCTTCAAAAGGTCACCGTTGTAGATGTCAATAAAATCGGAAAGGTCGGGAGAACCCATCTCTTCCCAGAGTGGTTTGGCCCAAGTTGGAAGTTCGACTGCCTGCTTTTTCTTCTTCGCCATACATCGTAGACGGGCCGAGGCTACTTGAACCTCGCTCTTTGTTTCGATGGAACGGGAGAATCGGCTTCTTTCAACGGATGTCTTCTTGAAGTGTGGACGACCGGCCAATCATGGGGAGAAGCGCATGAAAGTATCTTGGCGAACACTTCCAACCGTCTTACTCGAAGATGAAGTGCTGGATAAAGCGTTCTCACGTGCGAAGAAAGCAGCAGATAGAGTTGATGACAACGACCGAATTTTCCGTGTCCGAAAGCAAATGAACCGAATGGTCCAGACGGCTGCAGACATTATTGCTACGACGTTCCAAGATACCGTCAATCTCTGGCCATCGTTGGATCAATCGCCTCAGTTTGACGTTTCGATGATTGACGCCTGTGTAGGCTGTGATGACTATCGGCATCACCTCTCAATGCTGCAGTGGGGCGGTAAGCAAGTGCTTAACATCGCTGGACAAAACAGCAAAAAAATTGTTCGAACAGGTCGTACCGAGCTCATGCATGACGCTCGACGTGAAGCATACGGGAGAATCTCATCCATCATGCGCAGAGTCGGCCCTTCGTTGATGTGGCTCAGTAAGGCGAGAGAAACGCTCAAGCGATTGCCCACCATTGACCAGATGCTGCCGTGTATCGTGGTCTGTGGTGCTCCGAATGTGGGTAAGTCAGCCTTCATTTCTGCCCTGAGTTCGGGTAACATGGAGGTGAATCACTACCCCTTTACCACCAAACAAATTCACGTTGGTCACTTCGACCATCGTCGTTTACAACACCAATTGGTCGATACACCAGGTCTGCTCGACCGCCCAATCGAACAGCGAAACACCATCGAATTACAAGCGATTGCCGCTCTTGAAAACATCGGTTCACTGGTATTGTTTTTGGTTGATGAGAGCGAAGATTGTGGTACATCATTGGAAGAGCAGGAGCACCTTTTACAAGACGTACAACGTTTACTTCCGGGAACTGACTTAATGGTGGTCACTTCGAAAGCAGATTTGTTAACTCCACGCCCCGAGAAGTGGGATGAGGTAGCAGCGTCTGAAAGTCAATGGAGGGAAGAAGGTAGTGAAGGGGAACCTGAACTTCCCCTGCTCACAGACCACAAGGGACGAGTCACGATGTCTGCAACCGAATTTGTTGGAATGGACGCCATGCGCCTTGAAATCGTTCGCAGAATTAAAATTGCTCGACCGAATGATCCAATGGAACTACCAGAGGGATGGTATCGTCGAGACCAGTGATCACATTTTTTCGAGTGGAATCAGTCCGAGTCCTTCCATTGCAGTCCGCATGAGAGCACGTGCAGTCTGTGATATGCGGAAGTTGAACTTGTTCACTTCTCCATCGTTAAGAATCATGCAATCACGATAAAAACTGTTGAATGCGGTTGAAAGGTGAAGCAATTGGTTAGCGAAAAGGTGAGGCCGCCGGTCGATCACGGCCTTTTCCAATATGTCGTTGTGAACTGCAATCGAGCGCAGTAACTCGACCAATCCAACCGGCATTTCGGAAGGGATATCGATAGCGTCCTGCGACATAACTGCATCTATATCGATGCCACTATCGATGCATTTTTTGGCTATAGAGCAAGACCTTGCATGGCTATACATGACGAATGGGGCCGAACCACCTTCGAATGCAAGGGCTTCTTCCCAGCGAAACGTGAATCCCTTATCTGGGCTCACCTTGATGATGTTGAATCGAACGGCGGATGTGCCTGCAGCCTCAGCGATTTCGAGAACTTGTTCAGCACTGTAATCTGGACGCAGTTCAGCGACTACAGCCGCAGCTTGTGCCTTTGCTTCTTCAAGAAGATCGTCCATGAAAACAACGTTTCCTTTCCGAGTAGACATTTTCCCCTCAGGAAGTTTGATGAAGGAATAAAACATAACCTGTGGCGCCTTTTGGCCCAGTTCTTTGAGGGTGAGTCCGACTTGCTTTGCTTGCAGTTTGTGGTCTTCACCAAGGACGTTGATAAGTTGGTCTGACTGACTCCATTTCCAAATGTGGTATGCAATGTCACGGGTAGCGTAAAGCGATGAACCGTCGCCTCTACGGAAAAAGAATTCTGTTTTTCCTTTCAATCCCCTGGCACCTAAATCCAAGAATTGTGCACCGTTATCCGCCGTGCCGTGAATCTCGAGTCCAGCGAATTGCTCCATAAGTCGAGCAACATCGCCATTGATTACGAACTTTGACTCCTTGGTGAAGGTATCAAACTTTATTCCGAGCCGTTCCAATGTCGTCAACATCCCGTCAAGAACAGGCTGATAGGCACTTTCAAACGATTGCAATACCTGCTGGTCTCCGTTTTCACTTGCGTGAACCATTCGACTTATTTCATCCTCAATGGCCTGTTTATCATCCCGCTCTTGTCGAGCTAATTGTGCTGCTTGGTACCATCGGACGCGCTCATGGTCTGCTTTTCCAGCCCATTGAGGGTTGTTCGAATCATCGTTGTTGAGCAGCGAATCGACTTCACTCTTGGTCATGTTCTCAAGCGCCCATGCGAGAACGGCAACTTGCTTGCCCATATCATCAACATAATATTCTGCGCGGACTTTGTTACCGTACAACCGATGTAATCGAACCAATGTGTCTCCTAGAATTGCGTTTCGGGCCCTGCCTACGTGGAACGGGCCGTTTGGATTTGCAGACGTGTGTTCAATCAGCACTTCCCGGTCATTGGATGACAAGTTTCCGCGTGCATCACCAATTCGAATCTGACCGTCAATCACTTTGGAAGCAATCCACTGCGGGTTGGCTTTGATATTCAAGTAACCTGCAACCGCATTGACTTCACCAATTGCGGGTGCAGATTGCAACGCTTGAGCAATTTTTTCGGCTATCGTGTCGGGAGCCTGACCCAATTGTTTTGCGAACGGAAAGCAGGGAAGCGATAGGTCTCCCTGATCACGTTCTCGAGAAGGTACGAGCATCTTTTTCCAGTGAGCGTTTTGAACCCCGATTGATTTTAAGGCCTCTGTGAGAAGAGGTTCCACAACGGTTCGTAAAATCTCCATTTCCTCACCTCACATAATAGGATATCGACAAATTCCTGCTAATCCACCGAACCCTTCGAATAATTGAGCTCCTTCTTCTGTATCTGTTGATATATAGACTATATCGGTGTTGCTCTTGGCAGCCATGACCCCGAGTTCATCGATCAAAGAAATGCTGCTCAGTTCCTTGGCATCATCCCCACTTGCCTTGCAAGCAGGGCATTTAGGCAAGGGCTCCATGCGCCCAATTGTTACTTTCCATTCATGCTGACATGAACCGCAGGCAAGCACCACTGAATTCTTTCGAAGACCTTCTGAGATGAGTAATTTCGCTACAGCCCCTTGTTCAAGCGCTCCACGCACCATCATTTCGCCGTAGGCTGCTTTTGGACTGGCTTTGATTAACTCGGATAGGAATTCATTCATCACCTTTCGCTCGGCGTCCAGTTCAATTTCTCCCATCATTTGACCTGCATTATCGACCAACTCACGGACTCCACTTTCGTTGGAATAGCCCACATCGAACGTAGTAGGAGCTATCTTTTTTGCAATTTCATGGTGGAAATAATCGTTTTTCACGACAAAATCCTTCGTAGCGCCTGGCCCAGCGATGATGATGGCTTGGATATTCTCAAGATTTGGTAGCCAGTACGAGCATGCATGTTCAGTTGCTCGCTTGAAAAACTTGTGTGCTGCTTCTTCGATGAGGCGTTCGAACCGCTGTGCTGACTGACCACCTTGGCGGTGCTTTCCCATGATATTGGAGACCAGATGTTCTTGAACGTGAATTCGTTTTCCTGAAGCTATACCGTACGCCGCTTCTGACCTGTCAATGACAAATAATCCGTAGGACTTTTTATCGACCAACATGTCTTCAAGTTGCGAGAGTTCAAACACTGAATCACATCGGTACCGGAACGAGATAAGTGGTTGAGGTGGCTCCTCAATTACAATATTCACCATTCGATTCTTGTTGTTGCCGATAATGATTGAACCAACGAAGAGAGCGATGCCGTTTTCTCCAGCATTTTTGTAACGTGAAAGGGTTGATAGGGCGGATTCAATAGCGCCTTGGACGTTCTTCCGAGTGCCTTTGGACTTGATGTTTGCAGCTTGGCCGTGCTCATTCTGAAGCAGTCCACGTGCATCGGAGACTTGGCGGTCTGGTGGAATAATAATCGTGACGAGTTCTGTCCCAAATCCTCGCATTTCACGCAACTCTTCAAGCGCTAATTTGAGGCGCAATCGTCGCGTGGCAAGTTCAGCATCATCTGACATTGACTTGGCCTCAAATGACGGGCATGGTTGAGGGGTCTTCAACTCTCTTATTCACTTTCAAGCGTTTCACCCTATCTTTCGACACCACGGAACGACGAAAGGAACCGAGTTTGAGGGATAGTCTCAAAGTATGGGGGCGAAAGGCAGGGTTGATGACAGTCCGTCATGTTGTAGCCTTGGGTGGTAGTCTTCTTCGACCCGAAGAAGCCGAGCAAAGGACCTCATGGTTTGGTCAATTGCGACAACTTGCAGTCCACCTCGAAGGGAACGACCGTCGCCTCGGTATCGTAGTAGGTGGTGGCTTACCTGCCCGAGAAGGCATTGAACTTGCTAAGACCATGATTTCAGACGCCGCCCGTCTCGATGAGGTAGGGATTGCAGCGACACGCTTGAATGCAACCATTGTCCAACAAATCTTCCTCGATATCGGCTGTGACGTAGCCCCAACCATTCCTTCCACAACTTCTGAAGCATCAGCCCTTTTGGACAAGCACCACTTGGTTGTAATGGGTGGCACACAGCCTGGCCATACAACCGATGCTGTGGCTGTTGCATTTGCTCGAGATGCAGGTGCGAGTCACTGCATCATCGCAACCAATGTGAGTCACGTGTTTGACAAGGACCCTCGAAATCACGATGATGCGCAGTCATTCAGTTCTATGAATTATGATCAATTGTCTGCGATTACTGGAATTGGTGAGCCTCTCAGTCCGGGTGCTTCAGCGGTAATCGACCCGATTGCCGTCGGGTGGGCAAAGAATGCCGGACTTCGTTTGGCGGTTCTCGACGGTCGCAAGATTGAAATTTTGGAACAAGCTTTGGACGGTAAGCCGTTTGAAGGGACCCTCATTCAAGGAGCGTAAGATCATGGTTGATGCAAGGAAAGTGAAGGACAATATCGCCCGTATGACAAGTAAGGTCAGCAATGCTGCCTCGGGTCGAATACAACCGCATAAGCACTGCAGGGTCTGTTTCACAACCATCAAAATGAGTGCAGAACCTCGTGTCTGCAACGACCAAGCATGCATTGACAAAAACCTTCGAGATGAGCGTAATCAGCGACAGATGCGAATTTGGATGTTCATCTTTTTGGGATTGTTTGCCTTCAGTTTTGTTGGACCAATCATTCTAAGATCAGTCCTGTGATGAGGCCCGTTGGTCAAATTCGTCGAGCAATTTTGAAGACTCATCCTTTTGCATGTTCGCAGTCCTGGCTACGGCGTTGATTTGGTCACCTACTTTGAACAACTCTGCGAATGCTTCTTCGATGTCTTTGGTCTGCTTCATGAATCGTACTGGAGGCCATCCGCAATCGATCACACCCGGTTCAATGGTGCTTTCTTCAACCCACGCTGCGCAGGCATCTCCATGGCAAAGTGCAGAGAAATTCTCAAGGTCCATCCAGAAAGTGTGACGCCCACATACCGGGCAATCTTTGCATTCCATTGTCGAGAGTATGGTGACACCGTCTTCTCCAACCACATCAACATCCCACACCACCACGCTTGCAGACTTCAGAGACATTTGGTCGCTTTTTTTGAGGAATGTGCGCAAGACCTGCCAAGCAGTTTCTTCTGAACTAAAACATCCAAGTGCCAGTGACCGACCGTCCTCTTCCAATGCAGAGGGGACGTAGACTCTGTTGAGTTCACCGGCCATAGCAGACCGTGGATGTTGTTGGGTTTGAAGGCTCCTCAGTTTCGCTGCCATTCTACTTCGACTACCGCTAATCCACCTTCATGCGGGAGCGGAGCTTCAGGTTTTTCGATTCGTACATGTAGGCTGGCGAGTCTCAAGTTGTCTTTCAACGCTTCAATGATGCGTTGTGCCATGGATTCCATCAGTGCGATTGGTGAAGAGGAATTAAACATCACCTCATCGATGACGGTCTGTAAATCTGCATAGTTGAGGGTTTGGTCAAGTTCGTTGATAATGCCATGCTCCAGCGTTGCCCAAACCGTGAACACAAAGGGTTGGTCTTGTTCATGTTCGTGAGGATAGTATCCGTGCTTGGCCATGACCGTGTAGCGTTCTAACCCCACTTTAACAGACATCACGCCACCTCTTCATCGCGTTCATGGACCCAAATGAGGTGGTAGCCAAATTGTGTCTTAACCGGTTCTCCAATTTGCGCAACGGGTTGATTCCAGACTGCATTTTCGAATTCCCGAACCATTTGTCCTTTTCGAAACCAACCAAGGTCGCCTCCCTTTTGGCTTGAAGGACACGTGCTTTTTTTCCGAGCGAGTTTCTGAAAATCTTTCAGTTTACTCACTTTATCGCGGATTTGAATCGCCTCAGTTTTTGAAGGGACCAAAATATGTGATGCCCATGCACTTGAAGCGACCATGACTGACCCACCGCCTTTAGGTATTGAAACTCTCGCAATCAAACGGTTAAGTCGTAGGCAAGTAAGCGAATGTAGGTTCCGTAAATAGTCGATGAAACAGCCAGTGATTCTTCGTTGAACCTGTCCATTGTATCGAGGTAGGTATGGTATTCCCAACTTCCACTACCATAGCATACAGCGGCGCGTCCGTTCTTCCCACCCAAGTCGTAGACAAACGGACAGTGGTCGGAATTGCAGGGCATTTGGTTCTCCTCACCTTGGGCTCCATCGAGTAAACTTAACCGAATATCATATTTGTCTGCAATCTCGCTTTCTTCTTGCTTGTAGAGATCAGTTATCCGCTGAATGTGACCGAAGTCGTCCGCATTGTTGGTGAACAATGTAAGGGCATTGCCACGGTTGGCAAAATCAGCATCGACGTGATTCATGTCCAGGTTGATGTACAATCTTAGATTTTCTCGAAGGGTGCTCTGCATCTGTTCTACATACGCTCTACTACCCCATAATCCCTCTTCTTCGCCGCCCCAAGTACAGAACTTGATTGTGCGTTCTGGTGTGCCGGTTTCGTTGACGATTTCAGAAATTTGTCGAGCCATTTCTAAAATGCTTGACGTACCTGACGAATCATCCACTGCACCTTGTGCTTGATAGACAGTATCATGATGGCCACCAGCGATCACGAGTTCAGATGTACGGCCTTGTAGTGTTCCACACGGGACGTATATGGTTCTCTCTTGGTCGTTGGTTACATCGATGAATAATTCTATAGATGCAGGTTCAGTGGCGTTAATCACCATTGTTTCGAAGATTTCTCCTGCATCTTTGGACATGGAAATAAACGGTATGTCAGCCGGAACGCTTCCACCGTTTGCCGCAACGATGCTATCATAATTTGTTCCTTTGAAGATTGGAACGCAGTCGTTTCCTTCAATCTTGCCGCACTGGTAGTTTTTGTTGACGCTAATGATTCCCGCAAGGTCGTTGATGGCAGCGTTGCTGAACAACTCAGTGTTGCCAATCTTCGAACTGTCGCCTCTGACATAGCCGAGGGTGCCCGTGGCGGATTGCCACAACGCATCATCGGTTCCGTTCCCTAAATCAGTCACGGCGATGTCTTCATTGAACATGTAGTTCGACTGGCCCGAAAATCCTTGAATGACGTAGTCGACGCGGTGCAGGAATGGTGTAATCTGAGATCCGATTGCTACGGGTCCGTCACAGGGTGAGATTCCGCCGAGTCCCTGTACGCACAGCCTGAAACTTGGTTCGGAGTTCACGTGATGCATTGGGACGAGAAATTCATTGATTTCAGGGGTGTATCCCATTTCTTGGAACCGGTCGCTAAGGTATTGCGAGGTGTTGGTTTCTTCAGTGGTTCCACTCATTCTTCCTTCCCAGACTGGGTGTCCTAAGTCAACGAGTTCTTGGGCAAATGTTCGTGCTTGAGTTTGGTCAAAATCAATCAACTCATAATCGTATTCGCGTTCGAAACCGAGCCATGTCGGCTTGAACACAAGAATCGTTGCTGTAACCATGATGACAGCTAGGAACACAGCGATGAGGGCACCAAGATTGAGCGGACCGTATACGGGAGTTCGCATTCGCTGCTGGAAGGTGATTGGCTCAATGATTGCATCATCGTCTTCTAAACTGAGACTGTTTTCCTCGTCTGCGGCAGTGAGCCGTTCAAGCAAGACGGCTTTCGTTCCGCTTACAGGTAGACCCTGTGTGCGGAGTAGTTCTTTGAGTTCTGCTACCGAACGCTGTGACAATTGCGATTCGTCCATGATACCCTTAGGTGGTTATGGTTCAAGAATGCGGCGGTACGCCGTTCACTCTATCTCTTCCCCAGTCCAGCGCTTTCCTAGGTCGTGCTCTACGTTGATGTGGTCAAGAATTCGAGCTAAAACGAAGTCGACCATATCATCCAGTGTCACCGGATGATTGTAGAATCCGGGAGAGGCTGGGATGACAACAGCTCCCCATTGTGAAAGTTTGAGCATGTTTTCGAGGTGAACGGTTGCGTACGGTGCCTCACGAGGGACGATTATCAGTTTTCGTCGTTCTTTCAAGGCGACGATTGCAGAGCGGGTAATCAAGTTGTCACCGATTCCTGCACCGAGTTTACCCATCGTTGTTCCAGAACATGGACACAGTACGACAGCATCGATGTTCGCAGATCCAGATGCGGACTTCGCACCGATGTTTGCGTCATCTTCCAGTAAGGCACCTGTTGCCTTAGCGATGGCTTCTTTGGTCGTATCACATTCGTGTTTGAGCGTGATTTCTCCAGCATTGGTGACGACCAACCGGACTTCAATATCTTTGGCACGTAGTACTTCGACAAGTCGCTTACCATACACGGCACCGGAAGCACCGGAAATACCGACAACGATTTCGCCCATGGCTTTAGGTTAAGGTTCTGCCTTTTATGCACTTGTTTTGAATTGTGGTTTCATTTGGGTTCATCGTTAGCAAAATTGTACCGGTGCTTTGGTGTTCTGCGAATGCACTCTTCCATGGTCGACAGTAATGCTTCAATCAGTTTTTGGCGCTCAAGTGTGTACCCAAGTTGTGTCAAACTTGTCGTGGTGCTTGAGTCCAGGCCACACCCTGCCAGTGCTTCGACTCGGTTGTAAGGAGTATCGAGATTTACGGTAAATCCGTGGCGCGATGTCCAACGTAAAAACGACAGTCCAATGCTTGAAATCTTCTTCTCGTCAACCCATACACCCTGCATGCGTTCATCTCTATGCCCCCGTATCCCAGAAACTTCGAGCGCTTTGAGAATCCATGCTTCTAAGAAATTGATGATGGCAGCAACAGATACTTCTTCTTCGAGGTCCCACTTGAAAATTGGATAGGCCACAAGCTGGCCTGGTCCGTGCCAAGTTAGTCCACCTCCTCGGTCCACAGCGTGGGTTGGGTAGTCGTTTGGAGGAAGAATTCCGTCGTTGCGTGCTCGTGGCCCAATCGTGACAATTTCTGGGTGCTCGAGGAGCAACAACGTGTCAGGGATTTCATCAGCGATTCGCTGTTGCTGTAATTGCTTCATGAGTTCTAATGTTTCGGGATATGAAACAATACCCATTTGGACGATTTCCACATTGTGCAAGTCGCCCATGGCAATTCGAGTAAGTCACCGCTCATCAACTCATGGTTCAATCCAGAATCAATCTGTGAATGTCTTCAGTCGAGATTGTGCAAAATTCGGCTTCGTCGAGTGCGTAGTCATCAAGTTGCATTCGTTCTGTAGAGACACGGTGTAATTCTACTACTTCGTTATCTAGGTGTGAAAACATGCGACGAATTTGACGCTTTTTTCCTTCATCTATGGTGAGGTATATGCTTCGATTACTTTCAAATTGGAGATGGGCAGGACGGGTAGTGTAGGTTTCTGTTCGACCCTGCTCTTCGACTGATATTTCCATTCCTTGTTCAATCTGTACGGCATCAGATTCAGAAATGACATTCATCGTTTCTACCCTGTATGTTTTGGAGATCAACTGTTGTGGTGAGGTGATTTTGTGGACGATATTTCCGTCGGTGGTTACGAGGAGAAATCCGGTCGTATCTTCATCAAGACGTCCTAC
>DAME01000019.1:0-851 GCA_002499545.1 Euryarchaeota archaeon UBA88 | reverse complement strand
ACGAGAGCAAATGTATCCTTTAGGTTTGTTTAACAGGTAGTGAGCCTGAGATTCGGGGAGAGTCAACTGTTCACCGTTGTATGCAACTGCTTTGGTTGCAGGGTTGAATTGAAAGGCGATGTCTTTGACGATTGAGCCGTTAACACTAATGCTTCCGCTCCATATTGCCTCTTTGACCATCTTCTTGGAAGAAAAGATGCCGCTTCGAGACAGGAATTGATGAAGTCGAATTTTCATACAGGCCCCTCGACCTTTCCTACCTCCTGCGCTTCTTAGGTATTCCCGTAGTTGAATTGTCGGTGAAGTATTGATATACGGTTACAACAACGCTTGAACATGGTTGGCGAGGAGTTGTTTATGTCACCTGCTACGGCTGATGCCATAGCAGATATCATCGATTCACAACAAAAAAAATGGTGGTTCCGGGTGTTGCAGACGCTTGTAATGTTCCTGCCAGTGGTCGTTCTTGCCTATTATTTCCTTACCAAGTAGTCACCCATCGCTGAATTCATCATGCAGTATCTACTGGGGTGTGTATGAGCCAACAGGTGACTCTCATTCAAACAACGCTTCCAGGTACATATGAAGAATTTAAGATTGGTTCTTTGTGTCAAACACTCCTTGAATCGGGCGCAGTATGCGTTCATTATCACCTTGTTCAATCGATGTATTCATGGGAAGGTTCCATCCATTCCACGAATGAATGGCGGTTACAAATCAAGACCGGTTCAGCTGGCCGAGACAATATACTCGAGCATCTCAATGCCGTACACCCGTATGAAGTGCCCGAACTACTTTATTGGCCCGTAGGTGCAGAGAAAAACTATGCAACATGGATTGAATCAAGTCAT
>DAME01000047.1:10268-11092 GCA_002499545.1 Euryarchaeota archaeon UBA88 | reverse complement strand
GTGGTGGAAATAACACCAGTGGAAACGACGCACACTGCTTAACCATTGACAATATTACCATGTCTCCAACCTACGTACTTACTTTTGATTTGGTGAACATTTGTTCGATCCAAATGAACTATCCTGGAGTGTATGCGAGTGCCGATCATGATGGCGTTTCCGGTTTGCCCAACACATACAGTTGGTGGTACTACGCAATTCTGCCGAACGATTCATACAACTTTTCATTCCAGCTGTCTTTTGATGAGAATGTTTCAAACAACACTGTGGTGAACCTCATCATCAACCCAACAATCCTCAATTGTGGAGGAAATAATTCATGGCACGAGTGCCCAGATTCATCAGGAAACTACACATTTACCTATGTGATTTTGAGCAACAACTCTGGTGGTAACACGATGACCGATACCGACGGTGACGGTGTTCCCGATTCCCTCGATGCATTCCCAATGGATGCTAGTGAAACATCAGATTACGACGGTGATGGTGTTGGTGACAACGCAGACACGGACGATGACAACGATGGTGTGGACGACAATCTTGATGCATTCCCACTTGACTCATCCGAAGCCTTCGACAATGATGCAGATGGTGTTGGAGATAATGCCGATATGGACGATGACAACGACGGTGTATCCGATCAAGAGGACGCTTTCCCATTCGATGGAGGAGCGTCCAATGATACCGATGTGGATGGTATTGCGGACGCTTACGACAACTGTATTACAGTATTCAACCCAAGCCAAGCAGATGCAGATATGGATGGAATCGGAACAGAATGTGATGCAGATGAATCAACCGGAAACAACACGGATGGTAACAAC
>DAME01000047.1:2224-9860 GCA_002499545.1 Euryarchaeota archaeon UBA88 | reverse complement strand
GGAAACAACACTGGAGGTAATACCACATCTGACTATGACAACGATGGCGTCATTGACAGCCTCGACAACTGTCCACTGATTGCGAATTCAGACCAAGCCGATGCAAACAATAACGGATTTGGAACGGCGTGTGACGACATGGAATTGATTGTGGATGAAAATGGGACAATATCTGACGCCAATGGTACCGTTCCTTCTATCGGCATGCTGGGAACCATTGCTGCACTCAGTGCAGGACTGATTGTTTCGATTCGTCGAGACGATGAGCAGTGACCTTGCATACGCTCATGTACGGCGTCCGCTTCCTCAGCTCATGGCCATCGCTGAACAGTTGATCATAGCCGCCAAGCGGCTCTCAGCCGTCTGTGATAAAGCGATTCCAAAACTGGAAAAGAAGACCAATGTCGCACACGCTACCAATCCCTTGGATTATGCGTGGCCCCACCACGAACAGTATTTGCGTAAATGGGGATCTCGAGGTGGAATGACTCTGCTGCTCGGTATGAATCCCGGTCCGTGGGGCATGGCACAAACTGGCGTACCGTTTGGAGCCACAGCAGTGGCCAGAGACTTCCTCGGTATCGAAGCGCGAAAACTGGACACGCCCGCTAACGCTCATCCAAAACGTCCAATCGAGGGTATGGCGCTTGAACGTCAAGAAGTATCTGGAACTCGGCTATGGAACCTCATGGAACAGTACTACGGTACGCCTGAAGCGACTTTCGACGCCTTATTTGTTGTCAACCACTGCCCGTTGTTGTTGCTTGGCGAGCGAGGTCAAAACATCACGCCAAACAATCTCCCTGCCGCCGTGATGGCGCCAATTTTGAAAGCGTGCGATGAGCACTTGTTGGAAGTCATCGACATCATGGGAGTGACTCGGGTGATTGGTGTTGGTAAGTATGCAGAGCAGCGTGCACGAATGGCGCTCAAGGCTGGGAAAAAAGGGCCAGGAAGAAGTCGAAACGGTCGGGAAGTAGCCATCGGTACGTGCTGGCATCCAAGCCCAGCAAGCCCATTGGCGAACCGCAATGACGGGGCAGATTGGCGTGCAAATGTCATCAATTGCCTTGAAATTGAGGGAAATTCCCATTGAAAAACCGGCGAACCATTCAAGTGCTTAATGCTACACTTAGTGTACATGGCAGAACTGATGATGGCTTGGGAACGACAACCGGACGACCGACAATGGAAAGGGCCTGAAGGCGACGATCCACGAACTTTGTACCAAATGCTGATGACCAGCGTCGGACGTTTTGGCGAACAAGATTGCTTCGGTTACATCCCTGCAAAAGGTGCCTCCAGAGTTCACATCGACTACAACCAATTTGGCGGACTTGCCACAGCAGTAGGTCAGCGACTCGCCGACCTCGGCGTTGAAGCAGGTGACCGAGTGGCCATGATTTTGGACAACAGCGTCGAATGGGCTGCACTCTCATACGGTGCAAACGGTATCGGCGCAGCATACACCGCCATGTACACGCACCAACACGGTGACGAGTGGGCCTACATTCTCAACGATTCAACACCGTCAATGCTTGCTGTCGCCAACACTGGCGTACTTGACAAGTTGGTCAAGCACCTTCCTGATGACGCTGCGGCATGGCCACGATGTGGAATTATTCTGCTTGGCGACGACCCGGCAAACGAGATTCCTCCCAAAGGCATCGCCGTCCACGCTTGGGCTGAATTTGTTGCAGAGGGACGCAAGAGCAAGAATACCTTCGATATTGCCGACGACCCGTTTGCGCTCAACACACTCATCTACACGTCTGGAACAACCGGTAACCCGAAGGGAGTCATGCTCTCAAACTGGAACACCCTTTCCAACATCTTGTGCGTTCAATCGGCGTTCAAGATTTACGTCGGTGACAAGAACGCTGCCTTCCTTCCATGGGCTCACTCGTTTGGAAGTACGTTTGACCTGCACTGGATGCTTCGATGCGGTGTGCACATCAATTTAATTTCTGACTTGACTCGAATTGCCGATGAATGCATCGAGATCAAACCCGCTGTGCTTTTGGCCGTACCACGTGTGTGGAACAAGTTCTACGACCGAGTCAACAGTCAATTCGAAGAGGCAACTGGCGTCAAGAAATTCCTCATTGGCAAGGCCAAGAAATCAGCATCAAAGCGAATCGCAAAGGCGAACGTCGAATGTGACGCAGTTCCTGCATCTGGCGTGTTTGACAAACTCTACGACAAGCTAGTGTGGTCCAAGGTTCGTGCTCGATTCGGTGGTAACATTCGATTCTGTATGTCTGGAGCAGCAGCGCTTTCACCAGACGTTGCAGCGTTCATTCAACAGGTCGGATTCAGTTGCTATGAAGGATACGGACTCACCGAAACCTCACCACTGGTTGCAGCTAACGGATGGGCTGGACCGGGTACATCTCGTCTGCGCACTGTTGGACGAGTTGCTAACGGCGTCAAAGTGACCATCGATACCGATGCATGGGACGACCCTGACCGAAGTGATGAGGGTGAAATCATCGTCCACGGACCAAACGTCATGCTGGGATACTGGAACAATGAAGAGGCTACTAAGGAAGTCCTGATTGAACCTGGTGTGTTCCGAACCGGAGACCTTGGAAAGATGACTGACGGCCTACTCTCGATCACTGGCCGAGTCAAGAGCCAATTCAAACTTGAAAACGGAAAGTACGTTTCACCAGCACCGCTTGAAGAGAACCTCAAGCTCTCACCACTGGTTGAGCAAGCCGTCTTGGATGGTCGCAACATGCTTCGCACCTTCCTCATCGTTCACCCGAACATGGAGAACCTCAAGGCCGCACTGATTGCTGCTGGTGTCAATGCATCGGGAAGTGATGCAGAGATTTGCGCTCGAGACTCGACCTGTGAGTGGATGCTGACCGAACTGAAGGCCAAGAACATGCTTGCTCCTACCTGGAAAGGTTACGAAGTTGCAGCAACACTCATTCTCGACCCAGAAGAATGGACCACTGACAACGATTTGCAAACCCCTTCCATGAAGGTGAAGTTGCGAAACCTTCTCAAGTTGCACGAAGAAGCCGTCAATTCAATTTGATCGGGTACATTCTCCACCCTGAAAGGGATTGGTAGAGCCGCTATTCTATCGCTGAAAGGTTCCGTCCTGCAAAGGAGTTATAATCCGTCACAACAAATTATCATCTGATGACAGACGGTTCAGTTGAAGCATTTGCATCATTCGATGTCAATCCTAACATGCGGTTGAATCGAACAACTACCCTACCACGAATTTTGCAAAAACCGATTGGAGTTGGATGCTTTATTGGATTTCTCACCGGTGTTGCCAACTCCATTTTCCTCGGAATCCCCTCACTGTATTCGGTTCCGTTCGGTATTCTTCTGGGCATGACCGTGTGCATCGTTGCAAGTCCAGCCATGCGCCATCAGTTGAACCAAGCTAGACGTGAACAGTCTAAATTCCGCGGCCAGTTGATGAACCGAAAGGGGCGAAAGAATGCGTTCACGACCTATGACTGAGCGTCGGATTCATCGTCTCGGTCAAAGTCCCAGACACTGACTTCTGCGTCATCGAGGTTCACAGACCCACACTTAACGATGAACTGTGAACGCTGCAGTGCACGGTGAAGAACGTGCGCCCGGGTTTCAATTCCAGCCTCTCTCATGGCTGAAAGAATCTCTCGAGTCGTGGCCGGGCCGTTGACTCGCAGCCACCCAACAATCCAATCGGCTTCTCGGTAGGAACGCTGCCGTTCTTCTGTCCAGCGGCGCCTCGCCATGACCTTGAGTCGGTGGTGGCGGTGCTTAAACGCAAGCAGGGAAGATTCGCTGCTGCCATGCATGGTGTTTATGAGGGGTTGACGGGGGCGAAGAAACGGGGAGAACATGGCACGCCAACTCATCAACATCGAAGGAGTCGACCGAAGTTTCGGCCCCGTTGACGTGTTGGTCGATATCAACCTCCTGGTCCAAGACGGTGATAGAATCGGTATCGTTGGCCATAACGGTGCAGGAAAAACCACCCTGCTCAATACCATCAGCGAACAATCTCAAGACGTCGGAGTCGTCGAATTCGCCCCCGGCATCCGAATTGCTTACCTCACTCAAATTCGAGACATCGACCCGGAATCAACCATCGAACAAGAACTCAGTCGCAAAGGCCGTCAATTCCAAGAATTGGAAGAAGAGATTGCCAAGATCGAAGCACAGATGATTGAGCCATCCTTTTACGATGGAGATTGGGAAAGCGTCATGGAACGCTATTCGGAACTCCAACAAACCCTTGGAGCTAGTGGTGGCGGTAACGTTGCTAGCATCGCAAAAGCAACCCTGACTCGTTTGGGATTGGATAAGCATCCGATGGACATGAAAGTCAACAAACTCTCCGGTGGAGAAAAGGCAAAATTAGCGCTCGCCCGCCAACTAGTCGGTCTTTCAGGGGTTGATGTGATGTTCCTCGACGAGCCGACTAACCACCTTGACATTGAGACCACAGAATGGCTGGAATCCTTCCTCAAGGACTTCGAAGGTGCACAACTCATCGTCTCTCACGACCGATACTTCCTCGACCAAGTGTGCACTCGAATCGTAGAAGTTGACAACCTTCGCGCTTGGCCGTGGAAGGGAAATTACAGTCAGTTTTTGCGACAAAAGGTTGCGACTGAAGCAGCACTTGGCGACATGATTAACACAGTTGAAAAGAAAATTGCAGCCACAACGGGTGCCCTCAAGCAGATGAAGCGTGCCAACAAATACGACAAGTCAATCTCGGCTAAGCAGAAGATGATTGAACGCATGCAGCGAGAACTGAAAATGCTCAAAGCGCGAGTTCCTAAGAAGCGAAAGCCGCTGATTCTCACGCTTGACGCCGTCGATAAAGCGAGCATGGACGTGTTTCAACTCGATGGAGCAACCAAGGTGTTCGAAGGACTTGACCGAGCGATATTGGACAACCAAGACTTGGAAGTTCGTAAGGGTGACCGAATTGGAATTGTTGGTGGAAACGGACAAGGAAAGACGACGCTTCTCAAACTCATCAACGGGGACGAAAAACTCACCAGCGGAAAGCGAGACCTCGCCCCGGGTTGTGAAATCGGTTATTTCCATCAAGACCACGCGACGCTTGACTTCAACCTCAATCCCGTCGAGCAGATTCAGAAACTCCGACCCGACTTCCAGTACGGCGACATTCGTGCGGCTCTGGGTCGATTCCAATTCTCGGGTGACCAAGTCACCACGAAACTCTCGCAACTCTCTGGTGGAGAGCGAGCCCGCGTCGCTCTACTCAAACTCCTGCTTGAAGAGAACAATCTGTTGCTGATGGACGAACCAACCAATCACCTTGACATGGATTCAAAAGACACGCTGGAAGAGGCACTCAAGGGCTATGAAGGCTCACTGATCACCGTCTCTCACGACCGCTGGTTCCTCGACCAAGTGGTCAACCGAATATGGGAATTGCAGGACGGTGTCGTGACCGTGTACTACGGAAACTACACCGATTATATCCGTGAAAAAAAGGGCCTACCTCCGTTGGCCGAAGGCGAAGTATCGGATGTTTGAGCTCGCATCTGCGAGGGGCTGATTTGATGAACCAACGGCCCGTGGCATCGGCATGGCCGATGAAGACCCAGTGTTTGAGACGACGACCGGACCGGTTCGCGTCATCACTGCAGCATCTCTGTTCGACGGTCACGATGCGGCCATCAACGTCATGCGACGCTTGATCCAATCCTCGGGTGCTGAAGTCATCCACTTGGGCCACGACCAGTCCGCCAAAGCAGTGGTCGATTGTGCCGTCCAAGAAGACGCTCACGCCGTTGCATTAACGTCCTACCAAGGTGGTCACGTCGAGTACTTCACCTACATTCGCGAACTGCTTGACCAAGCCGGATGCGAACACGTGCGAATTTTCGGCGGTGGAGGAGGAACCATTACGCCTCCTGAAATTAGAACTCTACACCAATCAGGAATCTCCAAGATTTACTCGCCAGATGATGGCAGAACAATGGGTCTGATGGGCATGATTCATCACTTGATGGGACAAGCCAGTGAAGTTGATTTGATTTCTCAACAGCGACTTGCGCAGTTGAACGGACCGGTCACAGCCGACGACATGGCCAAGGTGGGACTGCTGCTCACACTTTCAGAAAGTGCGGACGAGGCGACCTTCAAGTCAACTCTGGAGACGTGCCGTTCTTCCAGTACCGACATCCCAGTCATCGGTTTTACCGGAACTGGAGGGGCAGGAAAGTCAAGTCTGCTCGATGAATTAATGCTGCGAATTCAGCGTGACAATCCCGGCAAAAAAGTCTGTTTGTTGTGCGTCGACCCGACTCGAAAACGAACCGGTGGGGCGCTCTTGGGCGACCGTATTCGCATGAACTCCCTATCCAACAACGACCTCTACATGCGCAGTTTAGCCAGTCGAGGGTCGGGGTCTGAAATCAGTGCCAACCTTGACCGAGCCATCGAAGTTGCCAAAGCGGTTGGTTTTGACATGATTTTTTGTGAAACGAGTGGAATCGGTCAAGGTAGCGATGCGATTACCTCGGTGGCCGACCGTTCGCTCTACGTCATGACCGCTGAGTTCGGAGCACATACCCAACTTGAGAAAATCGAGATGCTGGATGTGGCAGACATCGTCGTGCTCAACAAGTACGAGAAGCGAGGCAGCGAAGATGCGCTTCGTGCAATTCGCAAGCAGGTTCGACGCAACCGTAACATGTTCGATGTGGCGGACGAAGAACTCCCCATCGTGGCAACCATCGCCAGCCAGTTCGCTGACGGTGGTGTTGACCGATTGTGGCTCAAACTTGCCGGAATGGTTGGGTTTGAAGCAAGTGAACCGGTCGATGAGATGGGAGCACGCAAAGGCGTGATTCCTCCTGAGCGAATCTACTACCTGTCGGAGATATCGGCCACCATCCGCGAGTACCACACTGCCAATGAAGCGGTTGCTGAGCAACTGCGCTTGTGCCAGCACCTCCAAACCGCTGCCGACCACGCAACCAAGCGAGGGGCAACCAAGGTTTCACACGACCTACAAGCCCAGGTTGACGAAGTGCTTGAACAGGTCGGCGATGCCCGTGGTGCACTGAATGAATTCCGCAGCTTAGCCGAACAATATGCGACTGGAGAATTCACCTACCACGTCCGAGGTAAGCCGTTCACGGTCAAAACTACGACCGAATCACTCGCCCATTCTGCAATTCCACGTGTGGCTCTACCGACCTTTGCAGATGACGGGGAACTCTACAGTTTCATCACCAAAGAAAACGCTCCAGGTCACTTCCCGTACACCGCTGGTGTGTTCCCGTTCAAACGAACTGACGAATTATCGGCACGGATGTTTGCTGGTGAAGGCGAACCTGAGCGAACCAACCGTCGTTTCCACTATCTCAGCCAAGGTCAAGACTACGTTCGCTTGTCGACGGCGTTTGATTCAGTCACGCTGTATGGCCGCGACCCTGCACGCCGCCCAGATATTTGGGGGAAGGTTGGAAACTCTGGAGTCAGCATTGCAACAACCGACGATGCCAAGCGCTTGTACTCTGGATTTGACCTGTGCGACCCGAACACCTCGGTCAGCATGACCATTAACGGACCGGCGCCAATCATCTTGGCGTTCTTCCTCAACGCCGCCATCGACCAGCAAGTCGAAGCG
>DAME01000047.1:0-1848 GCA_002499545.1 Euryarchaeota archaeon UBA88 | reverse complement strand
GGACTTCCTGAAGGTCACAACGGCTTTGGATTAGGTACCGTGAAGCGCCGAGGCGATGAACTGGTTGACGCTGAAACCTACGCTGCGATCAAGGCACGAACCCTCCAGACCGTTCGAGGAACCGTTCAGGCGGACATCCTCAAAGAAGACCAAGCACAAAACACCTGTATTTTCTCAACCCCGTTTGCGCTCAAACTGATGGGCGACGTTCAGCAGTACTACATCGACCACGGTGTTCGTAACCACTACTCAGTCTCCATCTCCGGCTACCACATTGCAGAAGCAGGTGCCAACCCCATCACGCAACTGGCCCTCACGCTGGCCAACGGATTCACCTACGTAGAATACTACCGAAGCCGAGGCATGGACATCAACAAGTTTGCACCCAACCTGTCGTTCTTCTTCAGTAACGGACTTGACCCCGAATACACGGTGATTGGACGAGTGGCTCGACGCATTTGGGCGGTCACCATGCGAGACATGTACGGAGCGGACCAGCGCAGTCAGAAACTCAAGTACCACATTCAAACCAGTGGTCGCAGCCTTCACGCTCAAGAGATTGACTTCAACGACATTCGGACAACCTTGCAAGCCCTCTTGGCCATTCAAGACAACGCCAATTCGCTGCACACCAATGCCTATGATGAGGCCATCACCACGCCTACCGAGGAAAGCGTTCGTCGTGCACTGGCCATACAGCTGATTGTCAACAAGGAAAGCGGTTGGACCAAGACAGAGAACCCAATGCAGGGTTCGTTCATCGTTGAGGAATTAACCGACTTGGTCGAACAAGCGGTGCTGGAAGAATTCGAAGCCATCAGCCGCCGAGGTGGCGTTCTTGGCGCTATGGAAACCATGTACCAACGCGGCAAGATTCAAGATGAATCGATGTATTATGAGCACTTGAAGCACGATGGAACACTTCCTATTATCGGTGTTAACACCTTCCAAAATCCGAACGCTCAGGTGTTCGATGAATCGAGCGCAGATGATTTTGAAATGGAATTGGCTCGTGCAACTCCGGAAGAAAAAGAGAATTGTTTGGCACGGGTGACCGACCGACAAACTGCAGAAAGTGAGGCCACACAGGCTGCGTTAGGGCAGTTGCAGGAAGTGGCTCGGCTCGGCGGCAACGTGTTTGAAGAACTGATGGAGACCGTCAAGGTAGCAAGTCTCGGTCAAATCACCGATGCGCTGTTCAACGTTGGTGGGCAGTACCGCAGAAACATGTGATGGCTCACTCTTCTTCCGACCACAAGCGTCGCATGACCTTGCCCGTCAGTTGTCCTGCATCCAAGGCTTCCATGTCGTGGTCGACGATCAGATGCTTGATGAGTTCAGGTTGAGCAATCATTTCCCTGCATTTTGGGCACTGCAGCTGTCGTGCTTGACGGTATCCCATGAATTCCATACGACCCTGACGGGTTGAAAGGCGGCGACCGGTTCGCAGCACGACTGATACAAACACCAGAACAAACGTGACGATGAAGCAACCAAAGCCCATGAACACGCCCGATGGAGGCTGGCTTTGCACCAATCGTATGTCTTGGTAGACGCGCTGGTCAGAAGAATTCTCGTGCTTTGAAATGTCGATGGAATGGGAGAAGTTTTCACCCCGCAGTGCGAGGAGAATTTCCAAATCATTGTCGCTTTGGTCGGCTTCAAGCACGATGGTGAAGTCACCGTATGCATCGGTCATGGCGCTTGTTCCGCGGTATTTGTAGCAGTCGAAATCACCCTGCACGCACTCGATTTCTACGTAGTCGAGCGAAACGTATGAGCCGTCTGCGTAGGTCGCTTTTCCAGAGATTCGGTAGGATTCAGCAGCAGTAAGCGGAGCCAGCAGAA
>DAME01000020.1:572-14146 GCA_002499545.1 Euryarchaeota archaeon UBA88 | reverse complement strand
GGGCAGACTACTCGTTGTTCATGCAGCGCGAGAATTGCGGAACGTTCGCTGGGATTCATTGGCACAATTTTACCGCGTATGCCGTCGGTACCAAACAAACGTCGCGTCATACTTTCACCCGTGCATTGAATCTGAAGCATGAACGCCTGTGACGGTTGTATTGGGCATAACGGCACTGTTGCATCCAAGAATGACGCCGGGATTGGTGACGCTGTTACAGCCCAGTTGGCAACCCTCTCCAAGAATCGCTCCAAACTTCCTCAATCCGCTGGCAATTCGCTTGCCGTCGATACGAAGGTGCACTTCCTCTCCATCATTTCGAAGGTTGCTGATTTTTGTACCAGCGCCAAGGTTCACTCCGGTACCGAGAATTGAATCGCCGACATAATTGAAATGCGGAGCTTTCGCACCAGGAAGCAGGATAGAATGCTTGACTTCGGATGCATGACCAACGACCGCCTCCTCACAAATCCATGAAAACGGACGCACGTATGCTCCATGACGAATTTCAGCTTTCGGACCAACATAGCACGGACCGATTAGATGAGCCCCAGGCTCAATGATGGCCGTGGAGGCTACAAGGACAGGTCCACTATGCTCATCCACGGTTGCACCTGATTCACAGGGGTCTTGTGTGGGCCCGGAATGACTTGTAATTGCAGCGAGAAGTTGCGCCTTAAGCCCGGATGAAGCGTTTGGATTCAGAACTGTGAAAACGGGATCTGCTGATGGCAGAGAAGGCAGCATTCCAGCCGCATCGCTTCGGGCGGCGAATGCAGGAAACAGTTCAGCGCATGTCGGGAGGGATGCTGGCCATTCCATGTCACATGCACTGCCTTCTGTTCAATGAACTTAGTGCTGTTTTACGCCGCAAGATGGTACAGTCGCTTACCAGTAGAGTTGTCCAGAGTAAAGCCAACCATCTCTGGAAGGTAACGAGGGATGAAGAACCCTACCTTTCGAGCAGTAAGCCCGTGATTTCTCATCTTTCGTTCATTCGATAAATGATCAACGATATCGGCCGCAGAACACTGAGGGTAGGATGATACATATTCGATGATCTCGTTTTTCAGACGGTTGAGACGGGCTTGTTTCTGAACTCCAATTCCTTTCATTGCTATCGCTATTATTGTGTCTTACAGAATATAAAAAAGCAGGGAGGGGACGCCATGGGACCCCATGGTTGGTGACCAATTCTACACGACATCAAGGACATCAGACCATTTCATCGAGGACCCTCGGCGGAACAGAGATTCATGGAATTCACGCTGTCCGGTATGAGCGCAACGAACCAGTCGACCACGGTTATCGTAGCAGCCGAAATTACTGTGAACCGGAACCATAACGTTGGAAAGGAGAATTTCTGAACCGTTCGTTCCCGGAGCTTCCCCGGTGATAGATTCGCTCTCTCCGTCCCACACGATCAACTCTTGTGATGGTGGCGAAAGTTGGAGTGGTTCAAAATGCAAGGCTCCCTCTGCGGGCTTAACCGGCCTCCACGTCCCCCTGCGCCCTTGGTCGAGCCACTCTACCATCGCTTTCATCTGTGGCACTGTTGCCATTGCAAGGTGCGTGTTTTCCCACCAACCCTTCAAACGAGCCAGCGTGATATGGTGGACGCCTGGAATCACCTCTCGTCCATCAAGCGCATCAGCGTAGGTTCGGCACAACCCCGATATCCGTACGGTGAAGATTGGCAAAGGACCCACTTTCAAATCGAGTAACCGGTATGGATTGGCGAGCTCTCCAAGCAAAAGGAACGGTCGGCGAACGTCCATTCCTGGCGCATCATGCAGTGCAAGAAGGGAGTCAACCGACTCCGTTGAAGAGGTGAATTGTCCACAGTACGCTTGCAGGTCTGCGCCTGAAAGCGTCATTTCTGGGTGTAGTTCGGGAAACTGCAAGGGTATGACTTCCTCAGGACAGAAGAACACCGATTCATGCGGCAGCGAAACTGGTGAATTCGCCGGAGTATACGTCCACATTCTAGGTGAAATGTTCGCCATATCCGTTCCTCCCGAATCCACATCATCAAGTCAGCGGTCAAGCATTGAACTGACTTTCAAGAAGGCATTGCGGACACGTGACCTTAATCGGCCGTATGTCTGGAATTCCGAGAGCAACGCCGCAACCCGGGCAGAGAATGGCCTGACTCACCGATTGCCGTCTGTCAGCGGCTTCAGCAGTAGGGTCGTACTCAAATCGAAAGTTCGACTTCTCGAGAACCGTGGCCTGTGAAGGGAGGTTTGGCGCTTCTTTTGAACTCGGGGTGAAGGGTTGGGCTGATTGATTTGATCCAGTGAGGTGCATTTGTATCTCTACTGAAGATGCGCCATATTGTTTAGAAATCCGCTCAATTTCAAGCATTTGCTCATAGCCAGAAAGCGCGCGTAAAGCCGAAATTTCATGTTCTGGGATGTCTGCCACATATCCTACACATCGCGGGAGGATTTGAGTGTTCACTTATATCGAGTCGCGTGGTTTCGCCGAATGCCGGTAAGTACCTACCCGGATGTGGAAATTCTCATGTGGTCGAAAGCCTTGAAAGGGAAGCGCGACGGGCGGCGGAATATAGGAGATACAAGTATGGCCCAATCAAAGTCCCGAAAGTTCACTCGAGAGATGTTAGCGAGAATGACGCCTGAAGAGCGCTCAAAATCGGCACGCACGATTTCGTGTAGCGATACCATGAGTGAAGCACACTGGATATGGGCGGATAGCTCAATGGTCGAGGTTATCGAACAACTGACTGTAAACAACTGGGACCACATCTTCGTTATCGATAACGATGGTGCGCCTCAGGGACGAATTCACGCAGTTGACGTTTTGAAAATCATCGCGCAAAAGACCGTGAATCGCGACATCGCTTGGATGCATGGAATTCCTGCTCAGCAATTGGTCAGCCAGCCACCAATCACCGTTCGAGAATCAACGCCACTGTTGAAAGCCGGGGCCCTCATGCTCGCTCACGACCTCAATCAAATCGGAGTCGTCGATAAAAAAGGTGCACTCATTGGCGTAGTCGGCCACAACACAATGGCAAGAAAGGTTCCAAAGTTCATCCTGTGAACTCAGATACCCCAGTACCGTTCAGTCTGAGCCTGGCGAGTTCTTAGTGAGCGGACAATGGTCATTGCAATCCACAGCACGACAATCCAAATCATCGGAGACTGAAGGTCATCGATGATTACTGGAACGCTGAACTCATATGCCTCCCCGCGTAGAACGCGTGTTGCGACTTTTAATGCCGTATCGACGAATGAATAGACAACCATGCCAAAAATGCTGAGGATGAGGAGGCGTCCTGAAAACGACCCGCGCTTGAGCCTGAGCAGCATGAAACCGGCGGTTGATGTGAGGAAGGCGATGACGATCCAGGCAAGCGCCGAGTGAACGACTTCAAGCCATAGAACTGATGAAGTTACATCGACAACCTGCAAGTTGTATTCACGATAACCTTCAGCCACGGCAAAAATGGCACTGAACAAGGTTGCCGTCCACAGCAGAGAAGAAAACATTGCAGCATCTGCGTTATCTCGCATTTCTTGAATGACTTTTTTGACCGTTGTCTCAATACCTGCTCCTTTGCTGAGAAGATACAGCCCCACAGCCAGCGGCAAGCCTCCAATGACGACATCGCCTATTTGGTCTGGAAGCATGATACCAAGACCGAACAAAGCGAGCACAACCCCGAGAGGAATCATAATTTGAGCTCGCCACTTTGGGTCTTCGAGTGCTTTAACGATGTAGTAATATGTTCCTTCAATGCCCTTCGACTGTTTGACGATAATCTTCTCAACGTGGTCTATGCGGACCTGTGATTGAAGAATTGGTAGTACCGACTCATCTTCAGCACCGTCCGTCACGAGAATCGCTTTGTCAGGCTGGAAGGCAGCAACGACTTCCTCCAATTGAGCGGCTATGGCACGGTCGGAGCGAACGCCTACTTTTTCATCTCCAGTAAGGATCGCGATTTCGACTTCTTCATCTTCGGAGTTTGCTTCTACAATGTTATCGTGCTGCGATAGTGCGCCTAGAATAGCATTGGTATCGCTTTCTTCTGGGTCAGCAATGCCGAGTTTCAATGCTGCAGCCATCACTTGACGACGACCTACAACCGGACCCCGTATAGCGGTTTTAACGCCAAGATCGTTGTCTCGGTCGACCGTTAATACAAGTGTTCTTGCCATGATTCTCGCCCGCTGGTTGGTGGAACCTAGAAGCCCACACATTTCAAAGGCTTCGCGCGAAAGCCCATTCAATTCTCTGTATTTGTTGGCGCTTTCTCGGACTCAACAGCTGGAGTTACGAGTGCTTTTGCCTCTGCCTCAGCGCGTTGATTTTTCAATTTCCAGCGTTGAGTCGCTCGAATGTACTTCAAGGGGTGGTCCATCCAAGGCTGGTCACACAAGCGGTCGTCTCCGGGAAGGACGGGGCAATTGTGGTTTACTTTCAGTTTACCACATCCAGAAGGAGTGTACTCGTGTTGGTACACGTGAGCGACTTGGTAGCTTGTTGTGCTCTCGCTGAAGTCTGGCGCACCTCGGAAAAAATCAACGCATGACTCCTGAGGCAGTGCTAATGCGGCGGACATGGAAGCCAAAAAGAGCCGGCCAAAATGATTCAAATTGACGCCTGCCGTCAACTCTGAAACCGCCTTGCGCATGCACGGTGGCCAGTCTGTTTCATCCGCGCCCACCAACGCAATGGCTTCACTCGCCTTGCTCGACATCAGGTTACGTACCATGCCAACTGGTTCGGCAAGGCGTACTGCAAGGTCTGTCGTGACCTCGTTCATCTTGCTGAGTGCTTCGGCCTCGACCCCTGCTTTGATTCGTTCGCGCAACAGTCGGGCAAGTTTCGCAGACGAACCGTATTGACCTTCTTCATGAAGAGTTACCCAGCCAGAATGAACATCGCAATTCGGTAAGCGCCACCGGGCACCGGTAATTTTCGGACAGATTTCAATGAAGTCAGCAAGACCAATTTTCCAAACCCTTCCGGTCTTTGTACGGCGTAACTGCTGCATTGCACCCCCATAACCACTGTCAGCTTGCGTCACCATGCCGGAGTTCGTCGAACCGTCAACGTGTTCGATTTGAGAAATGTATGTGCGGGCAATACGCTCAAGATTCGCGTGATCTCGAATCAAAACTTGCTCGGCACGAGCCGCTTCAGCTTGTGCCCAACGGGCAATCAAGCGTTCATCTTCGGATGCACACAC
Source organism: Euryarchaeota archaeon UBA88 (assembly GCA_002499545.1). Taxonomy (GTDB): domain Archaea; phylum Thermoplasmatota; class Poseidoniia; order Poseidoniales; family Poseidoniaceae; genus MGIIa-L1. The sequence goes on along the minus strand of DAME01000020.1, from coordinate 8,922 downwards.
GACGAGCCTGGCGTAATAGAACGAAAATGCTTCGACGATGCGCCCCTCATCGGTGTACAGGTCACCACCAACCACTTCAACGCCTTCTTTGGATTGGATTGAATCAATCAATCGGATTCGTGCACGAGAGCGGGCTTTTTCCATCAGAGAACCGTCTAAAAGTTCATCCAAATTGATGTCGTGCTGAATTGCTAAACTACGAATCCAACCGCCTGCTTGAGGGAGAAACGGATAGCGAGCGAACATCACCTCATCGTCAAACTCCGGGAGGGTGTTTGGGACGGGCATATACCGCCATGAGCGGCAACAGCATAAGAACTTCAATGTGAGAAACGGATGCTTCTTGAGGGTGAAGTTCCCCCGCAAAACATGCACGATGCTCCATCGCTTCGCTCAGTCGAAGTACAGGACGACGTGCGAAGAGCTTTCGGCTGGTCTGAAGATGAAGACCTCTCAAGCGCACGTGCGATGCAGAAAGCTCTCGAGTATCATGTATTGTGGAATCCAGTTGCTCGACTAACGGTTCTCCATGAATTGCGTGAAACGCTGGTTCAAGCCAAACGCGTGGTCATTATTGGAGCTGCAGTCACGAAAAAGGAAATCGACACATCACGAGGAGATGGGGTGGTCTACATTGCTGCTGACGGCGCCGTTGGCGCAATGGATTCCTACCAAAAATTAGCGTGCATCGTATCGGATTTTGACGGGGCCAACTACCTCGAAAAAGCTGCAAAAAGCGGACAGGTCATCGTCGCTCACGCCCACGGCGACAATCAGCAGCGTTGGCACGAAGCTATACAGTCATGGTCAAGCGCTCCAACTCCTCCACAACTCATTCTTTCGCATCAAGTGAACCCGGTCATCGATGGCATGCACAACTTCGGAGGTTTCACCGACGGAGACCGTGCACTGTGCCTCGCGCTGTCGTTGGGCGTACGGCGAGAAAACATCAATCTTATCGGATTCTCGATCAAGAATGTTGGGGTTTGGTCGGGGACCACAGTTGCTGAACAAAAGATGAAGAAATTACAGTGGATGAACGATATCGTGGCAGAACTTGGGTTTGGCCAGTGGGTTCAGTAACGAGCATACATACACTCAAAAGGTGCTCCCACTAATCGCCGTTATGGAGAAGAAGAAACTCAACATGCTGCTGTGGCCTGTTGCGCTTCTTCTGCTGAACGGAATCTGGGTTGGAATTTCAGATAATTCCGCACCATATGAAATCAATGATTTCGACCACCCGCTTGAAGAGCGTACAGTTACCCTGGCAGCAGTATTTGGCCAGAGTAAACAGATGCCTTCTCAATTCGAAGTGGAGTTCAAAGGCGTTTCAACTTCAACCGGTAACGTTTCGTGGGAACTGTTGGACCAAGAGGGAGTGATTCTTGCACGGTGGTCGGGGCAGTTGGCTGATGATGCGAAGGGCTGGGAAGGAGAATTAGCTCCGGGAACATACCGGATAAAAACCACTGTTGATGAGGGAATTTTAGCTGAACAGACGCTGTACATCCAACCCTTCCAATCCTACCAGTTTGAAGGGCACGTCGCACTCTCGATGCTTCTGATTTCGGTTGCTCTTGTTGAAACAGTCGTTCGTAAAAAAGGCGGTGAATGGCTCGCTAACCGAACGAAAGTACCGCCTGCTGGTGAAGAAAAAACACCGTTCAAGCGCCGTCAGGTGGGAATGCCAGAATACGATGAACCGATTGATGGAGACGACCCGTGGCGAACTCCAAAAGGACTCATGTGAGTTCATCTGGCTCAAATTCATACTCAACTCTATCAGTGATGCAACGCAGGGTAAGGTAAGGGCGTATCTGTGTCGAATAAAAAGTACGGCGAAAGCACGGCCCTTGACCTCTCTGAATGGGGACGGCCTATCGCTCGAATTTTGGCCCGATCTCTCAAGACAACCCCCGTATCGGTGCTGCTCGTCACCAACCTGCACCTCTTATTGGCACTGTTTTCTGCCTGGCTTATATTGCAAGGTGAAGTGATCTTAGGGTGTTTTTTACTCATCGCTAAAGGTGTATTGGATGCCGTTGACGGGGAACTCGCACGACTGCGCGAACGGCCGTCGCATGTTGGAAGATACTGGGATACAGTCGCCGACACAATCGGTCTCATTGCCGTTATGTGTTCATTCGGACACTTGTTGAGCTGGAGCGGCGCATTAACTGCCGTAATGATCGTTGCTATTCTGTTCCAATACTCGCTGTTCAACCACTATTCGATACTGCTTCGAGCACTGGGTTCGGGTGATACGACCAGTCGCGTGGACGAGCGTATTCGCCCAACTGCCCATCCGTGGGAACAGCAACGAAATGTCAACATCTTGCATGCAATCTATGTTCTGATGTTTAGTTGGCAAGACAGTATTATCGCAGGATTGACCGGAAAGGGTTCAAAAAAATTGGTGTTCGAACTCACGGCATCATCGTCACTCGGATATGGATTTCAATCACTGATCATCTTCTCACTGGCCATCACACAGAACATCACCTACCTACCTCACCTCGTGTTGGGTGCAAACAGCCTCGTGATGGCGACCGTAGTTGTGCGAAGTCGGCTTCCGAACTGAACAACGTGGTGTCCGCTGCAAAATTTATCATGTCTGCCTCCAAAAAAAAAACATGCAGAACACCCCACCGCCTCGGCAAGAGATCGGAGGAGTCTGGGATTCCATACCAGTACAGCCGATTCCATACCAGCAAGGCGGGATGCCAATGGGGCTCCCAGCGACAAGCGCCACTACGGCTCTAGCCTTCTCGATCGGGGGGTTGATGGGGCTGTTCTGCTTTGCACCGTGCGGCCTTCTTGCAATTCCAGGCCTCATCCTTTCAAACAGTTCGCTCGAGATTACGAAACAAATCCCGGGACACCCAGATGCAGGGACTGCCAAAGCAGCACAGATCATCGGAGCAATCGTTAGCGCTCTACTCGTTCTTGGAATTGGAATCCTTGCGGCTATGTTAGGACTCGATATAATGGGCGTGTATGATTGGTGAAGTCAATCCCAAACCGAAACTGGCGTGATGGCAACCTTCTCAGCCTCGATATCAGTGCCGATTTCAACAGGAGGAGTGGTTGGTGTTTGCTCAACGGAAGGTGAAGGGTTTGCTGCAGTAATTGGAGGCGGAATCTTGTATGATTGAAGGGTTGCACCTGGCATCGGCTTGGGCCCGCGCCCGGTGAGGAGTCCCGTAACCGCCATCCCAATTCCAAAAAGACCGCAGCAAGCACCAATTACTGCCGAGAATACTCCACCGATCAGAGAAAACAATGGGCCAACCGAATCGTAACCAAGCGCATCGTTGTCAAACAGATGCATGGTTTGGTCGCCGGCGAGGGTGTATGTCTCATTTAATTGGCATCTGTGTGAACGAGATAATGTGTCACACACGGAGATAGCAATGACCTTGCCATTCTCTTCAAGGATCCCCCGGACATTTTCGTCAACCTTGCTTTCGTCGAGGCATTTGCCGCCACTTTCGGCAAATGTGCTTACATCATTGGTCACATCGTTTCCTAGCGAATCAGTAATTGTGAATTGAAAATTTTCACAGGGATCTGAGTCGTTGTCGCCATATGAGCCTTCGAGCAAAACGTACACTCCAGCCGAACCGGCGCTGTCATTGTCCGCATAGGTGTACTCAATCGAAGTGCCGTTGTCAACAATATATCCGGGAATGTTAAGTTCATCAAGTTCTTCGATACCGTCGCCTAAACTGTTCGCTCCCCCTGCAAACAAAGCGATGGATACAAGTGCAAGAATTGTACCGATAATTACGAGCGGTTTGTGCATTATACGGGCCCCTCTCGTTTATCCATTTACTCACGGTGGTGCACCGATACCGCTCCACACACTTTGCACCAAACCTTGATGCCGTCTTTGCGCGGAGCGACGCCTGCAATGTCGATTTTTACACCGCAAACGCAGAGAACTGTGTTGTTCATGTGTATAGCCAAGGTGTTGGTCTTCTTGAACTCAACGCTCAGAAACGAAACTACAGCGAGCTTCAAACGACATGAAACGCTTGGTCATCGAGAAGCCTTTAACTTCCCTCAGGGCGAGATGAATCACGTCACCGTTCTGGCCAATGACCGCTTGTCGTATCGCTTGTTCAACGGAATTCTGCTCAGTATTTTGGACAATGGCCCACCCTTTGACAACCACCGTTTGGTCCCGTCTCAAAAGAGGGAGAAGTGATGGGAGGTGTGCGATACTGTCGTGTGGAAGGTTCACTAAAAGCATGTCAACAACACCTACATTGCCCTCACGTTCTGCCCATCGCCGAGCGTCTTGGCAGATAACCGATGTCGGGGCAAGTGCGGCAGTACCGGTTGATTTTCTACGGCTTACAAGCGCGTCAATGTTGGTTTGAAGAAGTTCGGTTGCGTCTGGATTCAGGTCGCCTACAAGGTATCCTCCAACCAAATCAGCCTCGCTAAGTAATGCCCCCATGCTCGGGCCAACTCCTGCATAAGGGTCGCACACGACAAGTGGGCGTCCAAGCTCTTGTCGAAGGTTTTGTGCAGACGTGAGCGTTTCGATTCGCTCGTTTGAAAGTCGCGCTGAAAAATAGACCTTAGATGGGTCGACCCACAGCATGTAGCCGTTCTCCCGGATGCGTGTGCGGGTGTGCAGTGAACCGTCCCGGCTGGCAAGAGGGAGAAGGTCTCGTAAGCGGAATTCGCCTTTCACCCCTAAGTCAGCACAGACCAGTCGAATATTGGGGAGTTGTGTAAGCATCGCATCGGCGATTAATTCTCCGAAGTCCCACACGTCCTGCTCGATTTTGACAATGAGTACGTCGCCTTGAACTTCGTAGGAGCGCGGCCAGTGTTGTTGGTGCTGCTCAACCAATTGACGGTCGAGATGGTCCAGCCAGTGAACGGGTCTTTTCTTCTCAACTTCAAGTTCGATCTGAGGATTCCCCTCCCAGCATGGGTCGGTCGACTCTGGGGCATTTTGGTTCAGCGGTATAGCGTTTCTACCATCCTCAAGGCGAGTAATCCCCGCTTGATTTGTCGACCAATGATTCGAGCGGCAAAGTTCCAACCAGCGTTGGGTTTGCGCGCTCGGCACACTCAAATGACGCATGGCACTCGCTCAATCCAAGCGAAGCGGGGGTTTGAGGGTGACGGCGAAGCAAGGCATTGATTCATCACTTCCGCCAACAGGACTGCTGCTCATTGGCATGGGTCCTGGCCGGCTCTCTGGAATGACCAGTGAGGCGCTTGAAGCAGCGAAGAGTGCCGATGTTCGACGCTATGAGGCTTATACTGCACTGTGGCCTCAACACGAACTTGAGTCGCTCGAACAAGTCATTGGTTCTATTCAGAAAGTCATGCGGCCTGAAGTTGAACAGCCCGATATCTTGTTCGATTTGGCTCGTACCTCACTTGTTGCTTTGATGGTAGTGGGCGACCCTTTGCAGGCAACAACGCATGTTGACTTGCAGTTGCAAGCTGCGGAAGCCGGCATCGAATGTCGAACATTCCACGGTGTTTCAATCACGACACTGGTGACCGGGGCAATCGGCTTGTCAAACTACAAATTCGGCCGTCAAACAACCCTCACTTACCCGTACGGAGGTTGGGTTGCTACCTCTCCTTTGGAAGTCATTGCGGCGAATCTCCAGCAAAACCTCCACACTCTTGCCTTGCTCGATTTAGACCCGACCGGCGAAGGCGTTGGTCGGCAAGTGCCGATGAAGCCACACGACGCCGTCGTTTCGTTGAAACTCATGCGGGAGAAACTTGCTCAGTCGGTTGCAGACATGTCCGTTGAAACAGCGTTGCAGACCATGCGAGTTGAAGCTTGCAATGCACTGCTCAAACAGCGCTTCGACCTCATGCCAGTTGTTCTATGCAGCGACATGGGGACCGATGAACAACGGGTTGTCACCACCACTGTGGGAAAGTTAGGTGCGATAGATGGTGGACGATTGAACTGCCTTGTCTTCCCGTCGAACCCCAGTGAAGTTGAAGAGAAGGCTCTGCTTCGTTGGCAGCGAGGAGTGATGGATGATGTCTGAGGAAACGATGATTTTACTTTCTTTTTTGCTGTTCATGTTCTTTTTTGCCGGCGTCGGACTTGCATCGATGCGCGTGAAAGAAGACACGACCGATGACTACCTCGTTGCTGGACGAGGTATGCATCCAGCTTTAGCGGCGCTTTCTGCAGTAAGCACGTGGAACTCGGGTTACATGTTCATCGGATTCATTGGCTTCATCATTCTGCAGGGATATTCCGCAGTTTGGATTGCTCTGGTCTCAACAATCGGCCAACTCGTCGCTTGGATTTGGCTTTACAAATACATCCAAAAAGAAGGTGAACAGCGCGGAATTCGCTCACTTTCCTCACTGGTTTCTAGCACGGCAGGTTCGCCAGAAGCGAAAGTCGCTGCGGTTCTCTCAGTCATTTTTCTGTCCATCTATGCAGCAGCTCAACTCACCGCTGGCGGTGTCGCGCTTGAGGTCATGCTGAATTGGGCCCCAACCGTCGGTATTCTGATTGGATTCGTCTTGGTTGTAGCCTACTGTTACGCAGGTGGAATTCGGGCCTCGATCTGGACAGATGCTGCGCAATCGTGCGTCATGATTGTCGGTTCGACCATCTTGTGTCTGGTTGCATTGAAGGGTACGGGAGGATTCTCCGGACTGCATTCTCAACTTGAGGCGATTGACCCCTCAATGGTCAACATCATGCCCTCGGGGCTGAAATTCGGTGCCACGTTATGGATTGCTGCGTTTTTCCTCGGTGGACTTGGCGTGGCTGGCCAACCCCAAGTTGTCTCCCGGGTGATGACATTAAAAGACGATAAAGCACGCAAGGAAGCAATGATTTGGTTCTTCGTTTGGCAAACGCCGTTCATCATTTTGATGTTCCTTATCGGTCTTGCGTGTCGCGTTCTCCTTCCCGAATTGGGCATCTCTGGTGCGGAAACCGGCCTTCCCAAACTCGCCATGGAAGAGCTCAATCCTTTCCTTGGCGGACTCATTCTCGCCTCGATTTTTGCCGCTACCATGTCGACAGCAGACAGTCAAGTCCTAGCGTGCACTGCCGCAATCACCGATGACATCAAACCTGAATGGAATCAAGACCACAAAACTACCAAGAAAGTTACATTGGCCGTGGCTGTTTTTGCGACCGTCATTTCACTGATTGGCCAACAGTTCCCAGGATTTGGAGACTCTGTGTTCGCCCTCGTAGTGCTTGCTGTCTACGGACTTGGTGGTATTTTCGTACCGCTTATCTTGGTACGAATGATGGGGTATGAACCCGATACAAATCACTCGATTCTCATGATGATTGCTGCCATGAGTGCAGTCATTATCTGGACCCTTCTTGGCTTCGGAGACGCAGAAGGAATCTTCCCGTCCGTACCGGGCGTGAGTGCTGCATTCGCAACCCATTTTTCCCTTTGCTGGTTCCGCAATGACTCGCCCGACAATCCTTTTGGTAGGTACGAATTCCCTACCAGAAGAACACTCGAAATCGGCGCCGCTGCCCTCATAGTCATGACGGTAGGGGTCGAAGCGTCGTACCTTGCTTATGCACCGAGCAGTTCGGCCGCATCAGGGGGCATGGGTTCGTACAATGTCGAGGCAACGTTCGAAAACATCACGTTGGATGAGGGGCTTGAATACATCGAAGACGGTGGTTCATTGACCCTTGATCTTTCGACCGACGCTTTGAGTGATGAAATGGCAAGCAAGAACATCGTTGGAGTGATGGTCATTATGACCTATGGTGAAGATGAAACGAGTACTGGTCTCGGGTGCGTTGCCCCCGGAGCGAGTGACTCCGAACCCGATACGATCAGTGGAACGGTGAGTCACGGCCCGTTCAATGCGACTGCCAGTGGACAAAACCAAGGCTCTACTTCACACGAAGTGAGTGCGATTTGGTACGATGAATCAATGCTAGGTACGGTTTCAAATGTCACAGAATCTGATATCGTGAATGGACTGGATTCCGACGGTGAAGGCCTTGGAATGTACGGGGTTACGCTGACTGTAGAGGTCAATTCGGGTGGAGGCGCTGGATGTCAGCACACCGACAATGGCGAAGAAGTCGATTACTCAGTACAACTCATTGTGCTGGAATACGCCATTTCCAAAGTTACAGAGTGAATTGCTGGCCTTGCTTGGCTACGCTCCACCCCATAGACCCGACCTTGCGGAATTCATCACTTCCCGTATCGTACAGAGGATTGGTGTGGTTCAAGTGAATAAAGTAAATTTCTGGGTCGTCTTTGGTGCGCTTGCCGAGCAGTTCAAGAGACGATGAAACCGGTGGATGGGGCACTTCAGACTGTTTTCGCTGGCCAAGTTCATC
>DAME01000020.1:0-140 GCA_002499545.1 Euryarchaeota archaeon UBA88 | reverse complement strand
TCAGGCAAGTACAACAGAGCTTTTTCGCGTCCACGGATAACAAATGCGTGCATGTCCGAAAGTTCAGCGCGATGTGGCACCTTCACCGGTTCAATGACAACATCGTTAGCCAATACAAGCCGGTCGCCACTGGTGAAGGT
>DAME01000021.1 GCA_002499545.1 Euryarchaeota archaeon UBA88 | reverse complement strand
TTCGCCCTTGACTTGAAATAAAGGGCGCGAGTGGTCAGTGCATGGGCGAAACAACAGCCTCGGCACCTCTGGTGCTCAAAGAAGACGGAACGCCGTTCAAAATCGCAGTGTTGATTCCAACCATCAACAACGCCGATGAACTTGCTATCGTACTTGAACGACTCTCGAAACAAACCTATGATGACTTTGAGATTGTCATCGCAGACTCCAAATCAAAAGATAACACCAAGGAAGTGTGCAAGAAATTCGGCGCCACGTGGCTTGATGACCCGTCTCGTAACAGAGCCGATGCCTGCAACTTCGCACTTCGTCAAATGGACCACGACCTCGTACTGTTCACCGACGACGATACCGTCCCACCGCTCAACTGGGTCGAGCATTTGGTTCGCTGGTTCAAAGATCCTGAAGTTGGTGCGGTTGGAGGTCCTAACTTTGCACCCGATGACGACCCATTCGGTGCTAAGTGTGCCGACGTTGCCTTCTGTACAAAATTCATGACCGCTGGCACTCGCTACGGTGCTCAGCCGAAAGGAGAACTCGTTCCTATCACGCACAACCCCGGCGTGAATTGCGCTCATCGAATGGCCAACCTGCGCGAGGTTGATTTCTTCGAGCCAGGTTGCATCGGTGCCGAAGATGTAGTACTTGATGCGAAGATTCAGCGTGCGGGACACAAACTGTTCATCGACCCTTCAAACGTCATGCCACACCGTCGCAGACTCCCGTTCAAACCCTACATGAAGCAAATGAGGAACTACGGCTATACCCGCATGGTTGCAAACAAGCGATGGCCAGAGATTTCTGAATGGTCGCATACGGCCATCGGATTTTTCCCCATCATCGTTGTTACCGCACTCTTGGGCATGCTTTACGGTGGATTGACCGGAGGAGCAGAAGCAGACTTGTGGTTCAGTCTTAGTGGCCAGTGGGACCTCTCACGGGTCGCCTTCCACATCCCACTTGGGCTGATTTGCCTTTACATCGCCATCAGTTGGCTTGGAGCTGCGATTGGAACATCGCCTCACAGGTCAGTAGGCACCGTCTTCTTGGCACCACTGTTCGTGTTCCTCGCTCAGTGGGCGTACGGTCAGGGCGTCATCAAGGCTTGGAGAGAAATCCGCAAAACCGGTGGTCGGGCGGGAGAAGGCTCTCAAATCGATGACAGAGTTCGTACGGCTTGATTTCAAACGGTGTGAAAATCAGGCCGAACACCCTTTGTTCAAGGGTAAAGCATTTGATTCACAGGTTGAAGCGAAACCATGGCCAGCCGCATCAGTCAGCGAATTGCTGCGTTGGACCAGCCAGATGATGTCACCGATGAGGAGGAGATATGGGCGCTTATTCGTTTGAGTTTGGTGGTGGTGCGCGTCGTGGTGTTCATCAGCATCATCCTGGTCTCAGAAATGATGGAAGAGTACTCAATGTACGAGCTTTCAATTTCAATTTGGTCCCTCATCATCGGGATACCTCTGTTCATCATGCTCTCAATCAGCATCATCATCGGCGACCGAATGGTCAAGAAAGGTGATTCATCACCACAAAAGACTGCACTTCTGCATCCGATTCTCGAGCGCGTCTAAGCGTCCGATAGTCCAGCCATGTCCCCGGTTTGAATGGTCCACTGACTTGCATAGACGCCACCGGCTGCGACAAGTTCGTCATGCAGTCCACGTTCAACAACGGCACCGTCAACCATTGACAAAATCTCGTTCGCATTTCGAATTGTACTCAATCGATGTGCAACTGCAATGGTCGCACGGTCGCTTCCACTGGCGATCAGGTTCTCCTGAATTCGGCGCTCGGTCTCTGCATCGAGTGCTGAGGACGCTTCATCCAGAATCAGTAAACTGGGCTGCTTGAGCAGTGCTCGGGCCAACGAAATTCGCGCTCGCTGACCACCGCTAAGTTTAGCGCCACGGTCTCCGACCATCGTTTGCAAACCGTCCTCGAGTTCGTGGATGAAATCCCATGCACCGGCGAGTTTGAGTGCGACTTCAAGTTCATCATCGGTTGCGGACTGATTGTATCGGACGTTATCACTGACCGTTCCATAGAACAGGAAGGGTTCTTGACTGACAAATCCAATCTTGTCACGAACAGAATCGAGGGTGAATTTGGTGATGGGCTGGCCGTTGATGAGAACGTCACCACTGTCGGGCAGGTAATACCGCATCAAGAGTTTCAGAATAGTGGTTTTACCCGCACCCGTGTGGCCCATCACACCGAGGAAGTCGCCGCCTACGGCGTTGAACGAAATACCGCTCAATACCTTGATTGTAGTCCCTGGATATGTGAAGTGGACATCCTTGAATTCAACCGAAGTAATCGCCTCATCAAGTTGGACTGCGTCTGGTTGGTCGACAATGGTCGGCTCCAAATCAATGGTAGCGAATACCCGCCGTGCAGCGGCTTCACCGCGTTGCAATTGGTTGATGAGTATACCAAAGATGAACATCGGCATTGTCATTCGAGTACTGATGAGCAAAAAGGTGACCAACTCACCTGTCGAGATTTCATCTTGGCTTGCCAACCACCCTCCTGCAGTCACTAAGAGGCCAAATGCAATACCTGCAATGACGTAAATCATGGGTAAGAACCGATTTCTATCGCGACTGGCGCCTGTTGCTTGGTCCCGGTAATTACCGGACTCACGGGCAACTCTGGCTGATTCCCATGATTGTGCGTTGTAGGCTTGAACTACGGAGATTCCGGATATGAGGTTTTCAAGCACGGCGTTGATGTCTCCTGTCGATTCACGTTGTTTTCGGTACTTTCGTTGAACACGAGTGGAGAACCAGTACACGCACGGGATGATGAACAGAATTGGGCCGAACAAAATACCAGCAAGTTTGAATGACATCGAGGCTAAAATGACAAAGGCGGTGAGGAATGTAAAGACAATCCGTATAATTGATGTGGATGAATCCGAAACCACGTCCTCTAACTGATTCACGTCGCTTGAAAGAACCGACATGAGTTGTCCGGTTTGACGCATGTCATAGTACGACGCTTCCATGGCAATCAGCGAACGGGTAGCGTCCATGCGCAAATCGTGTTGGATGTTGTAGCCCAGTGTTTGCCACGAATATTCTGAAATTCCTTGGAAAAATGCAAGCATGGCAAAACCTGTGAAAATCATCACGCCGTAACCGACAGCTGGGTCTGAATGAATCGAGTTGACGATGTCTTGTACAAATGTTGGTCCAACCATGGTATCGGAAGTGAAGTAATCAACGGCCCATCCAATGGCTACAAAGGGTACGAGGTCGACGATTCGAGCGCACGCATTTCCTATAAATCCAGCAGCAAGTCTTCGCGGGTAGCGAAACGCATAGGGCACAACGCGCCACACTTGCTTCCCCAAAACGGGAGTCCCGTCTTCCTCAGTGGGTTGACCCGAGCCATCTGCTGCACTGCCCGGGGATTGCGTCGACACAAACCCTCCCCCATCGGCATGACTCTTGAACCCTCTTGAACAGAAAGATGAGTCACTTCCATACCAATCATTCATTTGGGAGTCGCGAGTGTGCCTAACTATGTCGAAGCAACGCCAACTCAGAGCAACCGTGTTTTCAGCCCTGCTGTTAATCCAAATCATCGCTCCAATATCGTATGCATCTTCCCCGGACTTACCTGAATTTGAGATGGATACAGATGTCGACCTTGAACTGCTTGCATCATTAGGACTTACTCCCTCAACTGAAGTCAAAAACGGTTGGTTTGAGGCCTCAGAAGACACCGGTGCAATTGAACTGCTCTACCGCAGTGCCAGTGTCGTGCCGTTGCAGGATTGGCAAGCATGGACAAACTCCCCGTCAACGTTGTCCGGATGGCACGTCCTCACCCACTCTTACCCAATTCCAACCGAGTGGTTTTACGAACTTGAAGACGCTGGGATTGAGTGCCAATCCTACATGCCACCCAATGGTTTCCAGTGCAATCTTGCCGGCCACTCTATCGCAGACCTCTCAAAACTCGACGTAGAGGGTCTCGTTCAACTTGATTCAGTGGACAAACTACGAGAAGATTTGGTCCGAGGAGTTCTAGGACTGGAAAAAAATCACTTCAACCCCTACTCGGTTGAGGGGCGTGCAATTGTCAGCATCGTACTCTCTGGTACCGAACTCCCTGATGGTTTCAACCAGCGTGATGACTTGGTCATCGATTCGCACTCCGACCGCTTCGTTACGGTCGTTGCTGAAAATTCTGGAATCGTTTGGCTCGCTGAACAGCAGGCAGTAGAATGGATCGAAACCAGGCCTTACTTCACACTCAACAACGACGTGGCAGCAACGATTATTCATGCTGATGACCTTCAAAACTCAACGACCATGAGCGGAACGAACGCTGCATGGAACGGACTGGATGGTAGCGGAATTGTCGTCACAGTTGCAGATACTGGACTGGACAACGGAGTCAATAACTCCGCCATGCATCCTGATTTTGCCGACCACATCAAAGGAATTTTGTCGTTCCCACTTCCCGCATCGAGCTGTTCGTGGACAAGCCCAACCAACCCTGGTGGATGTGACGACGGGGCAAACGACGACCACGGCCACGGCACTCACGTCGCTGGCTCAGTGCTGGGAGACGGCACCACATGGACCAGCGTCAAAGGAATGGCTCCTGAAGCGCAATTGCTCGTTCACGCCATTGAACACAGCGGTGGACTTGGCCCGATTCCAAACGATCTAGGCGACATGTTCGATCTCGCGGTTGCAAACGGCAGCAGAGTCCACACCAATTCGTGGGGTTCCGCGGTTTCTGGAGCCTATACTATTAGTTCGATGCAAGCGGACAGAAGTGCACTTGAGCACGACAATTTGGTCATCATGTTTGCTGCTGCAAACGAAGGTACTGATGGTGATGGAGACGGTAAAATCGACGAAGACAGCATGGGCTCACCTGCAACTGCAAAAAACGTCATTTCTATCGGAGCCAGTGAAAATCTACGCACGAATGCAACCGGTTCATGGCCTGCTTGGGCATCAAACAACATCTCGGGAATGGCAACATTCTCATCACGCGGTCCGACCGATGACGGTCGATTGAAGCCAGACTTCTCAGCACCGGGTACCAACATCCTCTCTACACGTTCTCGCGACCCTGGAGCGGGCGGAAGTGGAGATTACACCTTCATGAGTGGAACAAGCATGGCGACACCAGTATCTGCCGGAGCCACGGCTCTGCTACTCCAACATTTGATTGACAACCTCAACCATCCGAATCCTTCATCTGCTCTCATCAAGGGTATATTTGCGGCTACTTCGGTGGACATGATTGGACAGTATAACGACGTCACTGACGGTGCAGGTCAAACTGCACCTAACAACCACGAAGGTTGGGGCCGAATTCATCTACTCGATGCGGCGTCAGCATCCTTCGTCGACCGAGAATCGTTGTCTACTGGAGAAGAGCGCGGGTGGAGTGTCTCGGTTCCTTCCAGCGCCCCTACCATGCAAATCATGCTCTCGTACAACGATGCGAGCAGCAGTCCAGCCGTATCTGCGAACCTCATCAACGATGTTGACCTCGCGGTCAAAGACCCAAACGGTACGTGGACGAATCTTTCCGACAATATCAACAACCTGAAAGGACTAACTTTTGATTCGCCCGCCCAAGGTACTTGGGAAGTTCACATCATCGGTACCTCTGTCGCAAGCGGTCCACAATTTTTCTCCGTTGCCATCAATTCTGGATACACCATGGTCAATCTCACTCAAGATGCTGATTTCGACGGCACAGTTGACGAAGACGATGACTGTGCATTCACCTTTGGAATCTCAACCAATGACCGTAAGGGATGCCCAGACACCGATGGAGACGGATACTCGAACCCTTCATTCAACTGGACACTTTCCGACGGTGCAGATGCATTCATTTCAGAAATAACGCAGTGGGCTGACCAAGATACAGATGGATTTGGGGACAACCCTACCGGAAACAACCCCGACGGATGCCCGTCGATTACAGGGAATTCAACGGGAGACAGGTACGGATGCACCGATTCAGACGGGGATACTTTCTCTGATCCCGAAAGCAGTCTTGGCGGATGGACCATCGCACAAGGTGCAGACGGCTGCGCCAGCGTTTTTGGAACCTCAAACATCGACCGTAATGGATGTCCTGATGAAGACGGCGACGGCGCAAGCGACCCAGACTCTTCATGGAGCGTTGCACAAGGTGCAGATGCGTTCCTCGGAGACATCACACAGTGGGCTGATGCGGATACCGATGGATACGGCGACAATCCACCTCCCGCAACTGAAGGTGACGCATGCCCTGCTATCACTGGTAATTCAACAACCGACCGCTTCGGATGCCTCGACAACGACGGAGACGGATACTCAAATCCTGACGGATCGTGGACAACGGCTTCGGGAGCCGACCAATTCATCAACGATGCAACGCAGTGGGTCGATTCTGACGGTGATGGGCTTGGAGACAACTGGGCCAATACCAGTTGGAACAGCACGCGCTCCTCGCATTGGCCAGGACAGTGGATTGAAAATGCAAACATTCCTGATGCAAGCCCTTACGATTTCGATAACGATGGATTTGAAGAACAATCAATCGCCAACGCAGTAGAAGGAATCGGTTGGGACGATTGCCCAACGATTTCAGGAACCAGCCACGCAGACCGAAACGGTTGTATTGACAGCGATGGAGACGGGTACTCTGACGCCGACAGTTCGTGGACAGTAGCCCAAGGTGCTGACGCTTTTGTAGCAGATGCCACACAATGGGCTGACCAAGATGCAGATGGATACGGCGATAATGCGACCGGTAACAATCCAGATGCCTGCCCGACAACTTACGGCGAATCAACAACCGCCGGCGCCTTAGGATGCAGCGACAATGATGGAGATGGCTACGCCGACTTCATCGATGCATTCCCGACGATTGATTCCCAGTGGGCCGACAGTGACTCAGACGGATTTGGCGACAACCCATCCGGATACCACCCCGATGCGTGCGTGTCAACCTTCGGCAGTTCAAGTGTCGACCGCAAAGGTTGCCCTGACAGCGATGCCGACGGTACAAGCGACCCTGACCCCAGCGGTGCTTATGGCTCAGCCTATACCACGGCCGACGGTGCAGATGTGTGGCCGAATGATTCGACGCAATGGGTCGATTCTGACGGCGATGGATACGGTGATAATGCCTTTGGAACCAATCCTGACGGATGCGTGAACGTCAATGGAAGTTCATCCATCGATCGCTTTGGCTGCTCGGACAGTGACGGTGACGGTTATTCAGACGCTGACAGTGGATGGACAGTTGCTGACGGTGCTGATGCATTCGTCTCAGACCCTTCACGTTGGTCAGATGGAGACAATGACGGAATTTCTGATCAACTTGACGATGCGTGCCCATCGCTAAGTGGAAACTCTACCATCGACCGAATCGGCTGCCCCGATACGGACGGCGATGGATATTCGGACGGTGATGCGAATTGGACTCCAGCTAACGGCTCGGATATGTTCAGAACTGATGCAACGCAGTGGAACGATTCCGACGGTGACGGCTACGGAGACAATGCAGCGGGAACCCTCGCAGACGATTGCCCGAGTGTTGCTGGAACGTCGTGGCAAAACAACACCCTTGGATGCACGGACACCGATTCAGATGGTTGGGCCGACCAAGAGGATTCATTTGTCGATGATTTCACCCAATGGTCTGACATTGACGGCGATGGATTTGGAGACAACCTCGGAGGAACAACTCCCGATGCCTGTCCCGGAGAATTTGGAAACTCCTCGATGGGCAACCGTTTGGGATGTCCGGACGCCGATGGGGATGGATGGGACGATATCATCGACGCACTTCCAAGCACGCCCAACCAGTGGCTTGACCAAGATGGAGACGGATTTGGAGACAATGCTACGGGACCGCAACCTGATGCCTGCCCCGGCGTTGCTGGAAATTCAACTCATGACCGATTTGGATGCCTCGATTCGGACGGTGACGGCATGTCAGACGATAACGATGCGTTCCCGAACGACGGAACCCGTAGCCAAGACACGGACCAAGACGGTTGGGATGACCTCGAAGACAATTGTTTCTCCGTCTTTGGAAACTCAACAATCGACCGCCTAGGATGCCCGGATGCCGACGGTGACGGATATTCAGACCCGACCAATGCAAGCGGAGATATCCTTGGATACAGCGCCGCAGACGGCGCAGACGCACTACCGCTTCAACCAAGTCAGTGGAATGATTCCGATGGCGATGGGTACGGAGACAATGCGACTGGTTTCCAACCAGATGCGTGTCCAGCCGATGCGGGTACCTCATACAGGGCTGTATTTGGATGCCCTGATGACGATAACGATGGGGCGGCACAAACCAACGACGCCTTCCCAGAAGAATCAACGCAATGGGCCGATCAAGACGGCGACGGATATGGAGACAATCCAAACGGTTCCCAACCCGATGCGTGTCCCGCAGAATCCGGTACTTCGTCCATCGACATGTTCGGATGCATCGACGGTGACGGCGACAGTGTTAGTGATCAAAACGATCTCTGGGCGAATGATTCCAGCCAGTGGTGGGACAGCGATAACGACGGATACGGTAACAATCCTGTAGGTACAGACGGCGACGATTGTCCTTCAGAAACCGGCACGTCTGACCGAGGTAACTACCAAGGGTGTCTTGACAGCGACGGTGACGGCTACGCAAATGTCGAGGACATGTTCGACCTTGAACCATCGCAGTGGGCGGATTCCGACGCAGATGGTTGGGGAGATAACGAGACTTCAGGGGCCTACAGACCCGACCATTGGCCCAACAACCCAGCGAAAAATGCTGCAGGAGGCACCATCACGTGTTCAGCGAGTATTACCGACATTGACTTGGCCAGTACGGATTACTTCTCGTTCAGTTGCACCATCGTATCTGAACTGAGCAACGTCACGACTCGCATCGAATGGCAGCCAATCACTTCGATCATTGCCAGTTCACAAGTTAAAGTCGTCTCGTTCACTGAAACGACAACAAACACCCAGATGGTGTTCTTCTCTGGAGAGGCACGCAACCGTGGAATCTTCGTGTTGTACTTGACAATGCAAGAACCTGGGGCTGAAGCTCCGGTCGATTCATCAAGCATCACCATGAACATCTTTGATTCACGGGTTACAGACGAAACGATGGTCGTCGATGAAACTTCAGCGATTAATGACATCATGGAGAGCCCATTGGTTCAAGCCATGTTCGGCGGACTGGTTCTGTTCTTCCTCATGGGCATGCTGATCATCCGTGGCAACGCTGCAAAGGCACGAATCGCACTTGAACGGAATGAACGTGCCAGGGAAGTGCTCACAGCACGGCTTAATCGCTCAGTAGAATCACCTGCTGGACTCCGTCGCTCCGACCTTGGTATAGGTGGAAATCCACCACCGCCTCCACCGGGCATGAACTGAGACAGGTGATGGTGAGACCGATTCACTCAAAGAGGAGATGCTCCTCGGAGATTTATCACATCGTGCGGATATGGTGTAGTGGTAACATAGGAGGTTTCCAACCTCTTGTCGTGGGTTCGACTCCCGCTATCCGCACCTCGATGTCCAGTAACTTTAGAATTCGCAGGTGGAACTTTTCATTCGATACGAATCGTATTGAAGTCTTATAGAACGCTGTGAACCCTGAAATGCCTTGTCAAACCTTCTTGTTCAAGGAGCTCATCACAGTACGTGGTTGAGATTCTTTGTCCACAATACGACGATGAGGTAGAACTCAACGATGATGCAGTGGGGAATTTAAGTGACCACACTGCGATGGTGAATTTGGGTTCGTTGAACGAACCATTCTACGTGTTCTCTTTATCGAATAATGTGGCAATATCGTTCCCAAAAAGCGGGCCACTGTAGCGATCTTACAGACTCGTTAGCAGCAATAATAATAATTCTGCCATACATAATTATTAGTTTTTTTTAAATTCTTAATAAACTTGGGCGGGGCATGGCCGAGAGTGAAGAAGACGTTCAAGGAGAGGAATCAACAATTATTGAAGAAGGCGGCGAACCATTCGACGTCATCATCGTGGGCGCTGGTGCTGCCGGTGTAGGAGTTGCAATTGCTCTTGGCCAGGCAGGGATTGAGAAACTGCTCTTGGTGGACCGAGATACCGTAGGTTCTTCATTCGCTTCATGGCCGGAAGAAACTCGATTCATTACTCCGTCGTTCCCAAGTAACTCGATTGGAATGCTGGATTTGAATTCAATTGCGATTGGTGTATCTCCGGCCTTTAGTATGCGGGTTGAGCACCCTACTGGGCAGGAATATGCCTCCCATTTACAAGACCTTGCAGGATACTTTGAACTGCCTCTTCTCGAGGATACCAACGTCCTTGATATCCAGAAGGAGGGGGACCTTTTCGTCATTGAAACAGAACATATAACCCTTGAAGCGAAAAACGTTGTTTGGGCTGCTGGTGAATATCAATATCCTTCTCTCGACCTCTTTGATGGCAGTGAACACTGCCGCCACACATCCAGTGTTGCGAAATACGGAGATTTAGAAGGCGACGATTTCCTCATTATCGGAGGCTATGAAAGCGGAATCGATGCTGCTTACCACCTTGCAAAATGTGGTAAAAAAGTGAGTGTTTTCGACATGAACGGCCCGTGGGAAGAAGCAAGTTCAGACCCAAGTGTAGCCCTGTCGACGTTTTCATTTGAGCGAATGGAACATCCAAGTTTTGGAGAAAATGTGAAGTTGTTTGCTGAAACAACAATCGAATCGGTTCGCTTTGAAAACGGCGTCTATGAAGTGAAAACTCAGGATGGTAAAACCTTCCATTCCAACGTGCAACCCCTCTTAGCAAGTGGATTTGATGGAAGTCACAAATTCGTGTCCCATCTTTTCGAACAAAGAGAAGACGGATTCCCATCACTCACCGAACGTGATGAATCTACAATCCTTCCTGGAATGTTCCTGTGCGGGCCTTCAGTACGCCACGATGGACATATTTTCTGTTTTATTTTCAAGTATCGCCAACGATTTGCAATCGTCGCACAAGCCATTGCATCGTCACTCGATTTACCGACTGAAGAGTTTGTTGATGCATACAAATCATGGGGGATGTACTTGGATGATCTTTCGTGCTGTGGTCAGGAGTGTTTGACATGCTAACCGAACACACTCGTATGGAAAAGATGCTCAGCCTTGAGTGGCTTGGACAAACAATTGCAAGCGCATGCTGGATTGTCAGTGTATTTGTGTATTCCAATGGCGCATTACCATCAACCGCTGGAGATTGGTTACAGCTCGCTGCAGCATCTTCTTGGATGACTGCAAATGTGGCTACCGTTCTTTCAATCAAGAGGTAAAACGGCATCTATTCGTTGAACAAGGGGTAAT
>DAME01000028.1:118151-118900 GCA_002499545.1 Euryarchaeota archaeon UBA88 | reverse complement strand
CTCCATGCTCTTGGTCAGTCGCTCGCTCAGGATACAAGCCAAACCAAGCCTCGTTACCACTTGGGCGATTTCTGACATTGAAGCGAATCGGCTTACCCATAGTCGCCTCTAAGATATGAATTTCACAGGCGCCACTCTGATGCAAGCGTTCTGAACTGCCCAGAGATGAAACAACCTCGAAGACGACGTGTGTAAGCTCTCGGCCATTGTTGTCCGTATCATGAAGCCTTAGAGTCCACGTTCCCAATCCAGGGTTGGGCAGGGTGATGTTTCCCTTGGTCCTGCCTCCAAGATACTCATAACTGGTATCGTGGCTATCGTTAACTGCTTCATCGCCGTGAGGTATCGCTACGGGTACGATTCCTATCCAAGCGTCATCGGGTAGTTTGGATGCGGTGAAAGAGAAATCGATGCCCTCATCAATCGTGTAGGTGGATTTGGAGGTTGTGATTGTTGTATTTTCTGCAACTGTGCCTTCGGATGAGGTGGATGTAGAGGGTTGCTGATGAGGACTGTGAATTTCGAAATCCAAGCGATGCTTGAGATTGTATCCACCATCTTTGAAGATGCGGATGCTCCACTTGCCTGCAGGTTGTCCTGGTAATGTGGCATTGTTCACATCAATATCTCTCAACCAGCTCCATCGACCACCGTGGTCTTGATCACCAGTACTTACTGGATAGATACCAACCCATGCATCCCTCCCCTTCGGAGGGTCATTGATTCTGAAGCGTACCGAATGATTTGGC
>DAME01000028.1:78390-117823 GCA_002499545.1 Euryarchaeota archaeon UBA88 | reverse complement strand
CTGTGTGCCCAATAATCTCAATTGGCTCTTTCTCCTCTTCAAGTTCCTTTCTTCTTGCTACTTTCAATGAGACAGCGGTGACTATCGAGCCGATCACAGTCAATGTGCCAATACCTGCGAGAACCGCACCAAGTACTGTCATGAGTGTCGATTCGACAAGTGCTTCACCATCTTGAATCCACATACTTGGAAGGTTGTCGTAGCCAACAGGTGGTTGTGGTTCGTTGGCATATTCTGCAGTAATTGTTGTATTCCCTGCCATACAACCATTGCAAGCACGTCCAAGTTTTACCAGTTGGAAAAGACCATCATTTATCCATTTTTCTTTTGGCCAGTGTTGTGCATCGCAACCACTACCCTCATGAGAAATCTCGAGTTCGAAGACTTGCCTTGTTTCATCCGCCTCATTATATGAAGACCATCCTGTCCACGGGTCACTCATCCAAGCTCCCGAATGAGTTGCATTCACGATTACATTTTCACAATAATCATGCATTCCATTACCGTTGAAATCACCAGGCGTTCCTGGAATGAAAATAATGAATCCTTGGTCACCTAAACTGTCTTCATCAATGATCTCTAGAGTATAACTAGAAAATCCCGGCACATCTTCGATGAACTCCTCTGCCATTACGCCACCAATGATTAGCAATACTATTCCGGGAATCATGAGGAATATGCCAAACACGGGCATAACCTTGGTCCACCCAGGAGCGGACTTGCCGGTTTTGGCATGAGATTTAACCCACGAAGATAACAAGACAAACAAAGCGACCACGACCATGGCCCCGCCAACGCCAAATGCTATCGCGCCTGGAATGAGCATTCCGAGGTTCTCCTGTTCACTTCCAATAAAAAGTGGTAAACCGATAATGAACAAGAATATGCCAATCACAAGTGCGGTAATCGCTGGACGCGTGTTTGACTCTGCATCCTCTACATTGGCGCTTCGCACGCGACCAGTTGCAATTGGATCAGCGGATTCTAATGATGTTGAACTGGATTCTTCTTTTTCTTCACGCTCGGCTTGGATTTCTTCTTCATCCTCGGCTTCGCTCTCCGATTCAGCGCTTTTTTTATCATGCGCGTATTCTGGAGAGAAGACCATTTTTACGAATTTTCGCAATACAAGGAGCAGAGGTAAACCTCCCCACCAAATTAAACCGAACCCATAGGGGAATATTTTCCACCAATTCGTTGCCCAGTCACCCCAAGGCAATAATGTCCATGCGACTGGAAGACAAACGAGCCAAAGCAATGCCCAAATGGCCGTAAATGGTAAACCGAAAAGGAGCAATCCATTGGTCGTATCTTGCCATTCTTGGGTTACGCCTTTGGTGCGATATGTGATCTTTAATGCCATGGCTGCAAGTGGAGCAATACCGATTGAAGCGAGGAAGGTTCCAAGCAGCAACCACCAAACTCCACCGCCACCCACGGAGTACATACAGGTCTCTTCAGCGCCACCTGCGCTGACGCAAACTGGGTCGACTTGCATTCCAACGGTTTGAAGCGCGTGAATGCCTTCTTCAAAGAACCATTGAACTTGTAAAACTCCAAACATCAAGACTGCCAATGGCACCCCAAGTACAAACAATCTGATGATTGAGGCGTTACGCGAGGTGAGTTCTTCTAAAGAACAGTCATACTGGCCGTAATTCATCTCAGAATGAATCTGCTCAGCCATAAATCTGCTAAAGAGGGCTGATTCTTATGCTTTCACTCGATTAGAGCTCGCTTTCATCGAACACAGGGGCAATAGCGTAATCGAACACAATCAGTTCGACAGCGTACGTGATTTCTTCTCCTGAATCTGCGCGACTGCAACCCGGTCCGGGGGCATTTCCAGCTTGAGCTGCAACACTCATTTCAACACTGTAAGCACCTAATCCAGCACCCATGGAATCGATTTGTGAAACAATCTCAGATTCAGAAAGACCAGATACTGTTGCATCGACCATTGAGGAGTTGAACCATTCAACGATCACCTCATGACCGCCGTTTCCACCGTTGTTTTGGCCGTCTGCAGATTCGTTGAATCCTGCGTGCATTGCCGTGCCTGAAACAGTGTCAGCTGCATTTTGACCACCAAGTGGGCCCACACAGGTAGGGGGGCCTGAACCCTCTTCATCTTCACCATAAGAGAGTGACAAACGAACACCAACGATGTTCATGTCTTCTGCTCCATCGACTGAATCGGTGTGAAGATCGTCGAGAGCGAAAGTATCGCCATCAGCAATGTATTCCATACCGTTGTCAAGAGGGACATACGACAAGTTACCGTTGATGTTGTAGTCCCCGACTCCGCCCATAGCGCCGGTACTTGAGGTCGCATCTGCCTTGATTTTGAAGTATGCAGGGAAAGCAAGTAGGAAGAAAACAATACAGAACACTGCGATTTGTGTATCGCGGTTCGTTTTCAGTTCATCCAACGTCATCATTTCTGTCGCCCTCATCCCCACCGACGAAGCATTAACCTCTATGACTTTCGGTCAAACGAGATTCAGTTGGAAGAGAATTCACTCTGATTCGTCGGACAGCCAAGGATTCCTAGGGACATTCGGCCAATCGCCTTTCCCAACAGCGAAGCCTAATTTGGAAAAATTTCTGCGAGATTTTCGCCACACTGGCAACATGTATCCAATCTTTGACCTTTCGCCAAAACTCCATCGCCATGGGCAGCGAGGCAGACGCGAAACCCAGTGTTGGAGCAACGATTGAGTCAATGGATGTTGAAGACCTCCAGGCAATACCCAAGAAATCATGTTGAGCGCTCCGGATGACCCACGAGTTTCAGCCCAACTGGTGACTTCAAGGCCGCGTAGCGGTCCGTCAAGAATTCGTAAACCGAGCGTACGAGTAGTTTGGGTCATCGGCATGATAATGGCAAAGCGGTCAACCATTCGTGACCCCTCATGACGCTCCATGGACCATCCTGCTTCTTCGGCAAGCAGGCGGAACACTTTGATTGATTCTATGGGTGAAACACTGACTTCAAAATCTGAGGTCGCACGTCGCACCATACTATTGCCAAACGCGACTTGGGCATCAACGCTTTGATGGATTGAAGATTCAGCCTGTCGGCCAAGCACCTTGTGTGTTCATGATACTGCACGGTATTCCTACAGTCCTTGCCTGTTGGCGAGGTATTCCGAAGGGGGACCGAGTCGGACGACCGTGCATCATTGGGAAGCGCGAGCATGTCGCGTTCCAAAGTGCGCTCGTCGGCGCTCGAAACCTGTTTCAACCGAAAAGGGATCCAAGACCGTCGAAACCGCCTGCTTCTTCTTCTTCCTCTTCCTCTTCAACAGGGGCAGGGGCATCTGAAGAACCACCGGCTGCAGCAGCAGGAGCGGCAGCAGCAGGAGCGGCAACAGCCTGGGCCATTGCATCAGCAATATCAACACCAGCGAGTGAGGCAACAAGTGCCTTCACGCGGGAGTCGTCAGCTTTCACGCCAGCAGCCTTTAGAATGGCGCTCACGGTCTTTTCGTCAATGTCTTTTTCAGCAGCGTGCAGTAGCATAGCAGCGTATACGTATTCCATATTTTTTCACCTCATTTGTGGTCAACCGAATAGATCTCCAAGTCCGCCGAAGCTTTCCTCTTCTTCCTCTTCTTCCTCTTCTTCGGCTTCGGTTGGTGCCTCAGAAGTGCTGTCTGATGAACTGGCGACTGCGGAAACTGCAGCGGATGCTGCGGCGCCCAACATGTTGGTCAGTTCTTCATCGAGTGCTTCGCTGTCAAGCTGTCCAGCAACGCCTAATGCGCTGCCATGTGCTCGTCCAACGAGATGTGGCATGGTGTCTGCAGTTGCAATTGCAGCTTCCAATGCAACGGCCATTGCCTCTCGGCTGGCCTTTGCCAGAATTGTTGGCATGGTTTGACTGGTGAACCACGTGATGTTGCAAGCGAGGTTGAATGCACCAGCTGCGTAGCTGATGAGATCTGTCTCGAATTGCTCGTAGTCAATGTCAAGTGTGCTTGGTTGGAACAAGGTTCCATCTTCGAGTGTCCCACAAAGCCGTAGACCTGTGACAATCGGATTGATACCAATCTTTGAGAGCATCATACCCATATCGCCAACGAAAACTTCACCAGCTTCGAGTACGACTGTGCGCTTTTGGATTTGAACAGAGCCACCGGTAATCTTTGCTGGAATCCCAACGGAGTTCAATTCACCAACTATCGGACCGGGGGGCATACCGGTATCCATTTTTTCAACCACGATTTGGTGTGGGGCAATGTCGCCTTCTTTTGCAGCACGACCGGCTTCAGTCTTCTTGAGTTCAGTGAACATTTGGAAGGAGTTGAGGTTTGCAGATGAAACAAGTGCAGGTTGAACAACCCCTTCGAACAAAGCGTTGAGATCTTCGGACTTGTATCCCATACGTTCCCACGCAATAGCCATCAATCGCTTCTTAGCGACTTGAATCTGCATGTCGCTGCGTAGAGCAGCGCGCATCCCAAGCATTGCTCCGGCTGGAACGCCGTGGATGTCAATGACTGCAATGGTGTCGCCACCCTTCAGAAGCGCTTCTAAATCACCAACGGTGTCTTTCTTCCAAGAAACGACCTTTGGAATCAATTAATCACCTCCACCATTTGAGATGGACCCATTGTTGTCTTGATGTAAAGAGAACGAATGTTTCCAATACCTCGCTCGAGTTTTGAGATTACACGGTTGTAAACTTCAAGAGCGTTGGCGTAGAGTTCTTCTTCGGACTGACTTGCAGTTCCGAAGGAAATCTGGAAGGTGTTCTTGTCCCCGGACTTGATGACAACGGTTGATTGCAAACCAGCAGCAATAATCGAAGGGTCGAGAGTTGGTGGGACTGGGCGTGGCATTTTGCCACGAGGACCGAGAACAACACCGAGATATCGACCAATGAGTCCCATGTGCGGGACTTCTGAAAGGAAGAAGTCGTAGGCGTTTGCAATTTTCTTTGCTCGACCTTTGTTTCCACCAAGATCTTCAATTTCTTGGGGGGTGATGACGTGAATTCCCGCACTCTTTGCCTTGGTTGCAGCTTCTCCAGCAGCAAACATTGCAATTTTGAGTGTTCGGCCACGGCCTGATGGAAGACGAATTTCTTCCTTGATACGGTTGTTAGGGTTTTTCAAGTCAACATCACGGATTGTGAATGCAATGTCCATTGATTCTGTGAATTTACGCTTAGGGGCACTCGCAAGTGCATCCTTGATTGCCTGGTTAATTTTTTCTTCCATTTTTAATCACCTCTGTGGTCAGCGAGACGCTCAAGACGCCTCTACCACGGCTCGTGAGTTTCAATTAAACCGCTCGTCCCATTCTCCTTTGTTAATGATTGCGAGGGCATCATTGGCCCAATGACCGTCAATCTTGACACGCATCGAAACACAGGTTCCGATGATTTCCTTAGTTTGTGCCTTGAGATCTGCACCGGTCAAGTGACCTTGATTGTGCTTATCTCGGGCGACATCCATGGCTTTCTCAAGCGACAGGTCTTCAACTGCAGCGTCCATGCTACCGTTGCACTTCTTCACTCCAAGAGCTTTCTTGATGAGTTCGGATGTCCATGGTTTCGGCATTATGTTCAACTCCATTGCTCACTATGTGGGCATTCAGCCGACCAAACACCCCTATATAATCGCGCTGTGCGAAGGGTGTAGGCAACTGATACCAAGAAAATCACTCGACACGCTCCACGACACGTACGTGGTCGCCTCGCATGTTAAGGGTCATTGGAATCGGTTGTTCATACAATTCCATACTGACTTCTTCCTTGGATTCTGCTACGCTAAGAACACGGGCTTTCTCGCCCTTGAATGCACCCGTGACGATTTCCACAATGCAGCCGACTTCAATTCCGGAGGTAACTGCCTTGGGTTCGAGGTACGGTAGAATGTCGGCCAGAGGGGCTTCGCCTGGTAGAACGGTCTTTGCGTTCTTGAGAGGAGTTTGATTCAATCCACGTCGAGCAGCCGGGTCTCGGCCACCAGATCGACCAATCAATTTCTCGACGTGATGCAGAGCGCTTGATTCAACAAAGAGGTAACCGCGCATACCGGTTGGGTGAAGAATTGACATGATGTCACCTTGGAGCGATGTGAGTGAACCGCTGCCGTGCAGTCGGTTGTACATTTCATCGGCCACGCGTTGTTCAGAGCCAATGGCCGTCTTGACGATGTAGAGGAACGAACCAACCGATCCGTACATTTCACCAAACAACTTGTTGTTGTTCTCCATGTCAAGGTTCGAGAAGATGCAGTTGTAACTTTGCAGCGTACCGGGGTCAATCCATTCAGCCTCAGTGTAACGTCCGGTTGGAGCCACTTCGTCTGTGTCGGAGACCACAAGAATTGGAACCACATCGACCAGGGAACGTCCCATGTCAACACCGCGTTCTGGGCCAGAGCCGTGGTAGTGCAACGACTCGGCAGCAATACCGGTTGACTCTGCGACACGAGCGAGAACATCTTCGGGTGTTTCTCCTATACCCCAGACGCCGTCCCACAATCCCGGGAAATCCCCGTCAGATTTGCTGCGGCGCAACAAAAGGAGTTTTTCTTCAAATCGAACGTACACTACGAATGCTTCACTCATCTCATCATCTCCAAATTCATCAGTTGCCGATGTTTAACACATCAAAAACCCAAGGAAGGAAGTTGTCCATCAAAACCAGCATTGCAAAGCCAATGGCGCCAAGGACAAAAAGTCCAATTCCGCAGATGATAGACGTCTGCTTGAATTCTTGCGGCGTGGGCTTGCGAGCCATGCGGATGATACGAGCCCATGAACCCCGAGATATCTTGCGGAATTGGGACTCAATCCAATCTTGACGGTCCTGAACACGGTCCTCAAACGAACGATTTTCTGCAGCATCACCAGACATGGTACAACCTCGGGCTTTCAACCCCACCTGCACCGCCAATATAACCGCTCCGTCGCGAATGCAGGACAATTTTTGATGAAGGTTTTGCTGTTTTTACGTTGCGAGGGTTGATGTGGGAGTGACGGTGAAGTTGAGCCGATGGCCGCTCCAGACCCGTATTCTGTTTTGGGGGTCGACCGGAATGCCGGCGACGCTGAAATCAAGAGGGCGTTTCGCAAAAAAGCCCGTCAATTCCATCCAGATCGTAACCCCGATGACCCGGTTGCTGAAACGAAGTTCAAAGAAGTCCAAGCGGCTTATGAGTCCATTGAAACCGCCAAAGACCGAGCAGAATTCGACCAGCAACAACGCATGTCCTCAATGTTCGGAGGAAACGGTGGACGTGGCGCTTCATATGGCGGCGGAATGGAGGATATATTTGGACAAATGTTTGGTGGTGGAGGTCGGCCAAGAGGCGGTAGTCCATTTGGAGGCGGAGGGCCACAACAACGGCAGCGACGGCAGCGCCCGAAAGGCGCAGACATCAATGTAAACCTCGAACTCACCGTTGAACAAGCAGAGCAAGGCGGTCAATTCCCATTCAGTTTCAAGCGACTCAAACCAAACGCAGCGGGAACGATGCAGGCGAGTTCAGTGACGATGAAAACCACCGTAAAGGCTGGCGTCAAGCACGGAACAGTTACTCGAATGAAGGGCCAAGGTCACGACCACCCTGAAGGCGACCCTGGAGACGTCTTGCTGACCATCCGAATTCAATTTGGCGAAGGGCGGTTTTGGGATGGGAATATAGTCGTACAAGAGGTGGCAACACCGTTCAGCACATTGATGCTCGGTGGGAAAGTCAAGATTCTCCTTCCGAGTGGTAAGAAAATCATGCTCTCAGTTGCACCCGAAACTATGGTTGGAGACCGGCGACGAATCGCCGGTGCGGGATACGATGGGGCGGACCTCGAACTTGAATTCGTTTTACCTGAGTATGAAAACCTTACATCTGCTCAAAAAAGGGCACTGGAACGCCTACAGAAAACGGGTTTGTAGGTGGTTGTGTGGGGCGGAATAAGCAAAACAAACGCCGTGACAACCATGCCAAAAAAGGGCCGAAAAGCCCTGATGATGAGCGGTTATGGCGGCGGCTGTTGAGTCACTTCGGCGACGAACGTTCTCTCTGGCAACGTGACTGGAGCGGTACCGAGGTATCGGACTACCTCATCCAGCGAGAACCACAACTCAAGCAGCTCACACCTAACTCTCGAGAAGACCGGGCCTTTCGCAGCGGAATCGACGAAACGCTCGCACATGCTCGGACCAAAAACGAACATTTCAGCCATACCAGCGACCGACGGGTGCGGTTACGTACGAAAGATGAAATCGACGCAATCCACAGCGCCGTTCTGGGCTGGCAAGCATTTTCAGCAACGTATGCACAACCCTCTGATACAAGCCTACGAGGGCGCCCTGCACTTATTGCTGCAAACGCTGAAGTCTATCCCTCGATGGACCAAGAAGACATCGAACGCTATGCCTTGCTTGAAGAAGTTTGGATGGCTCATCTCGCTGCTGAAGACTATCCTGATCGTTTCTCACTGCTCCCAAATGAAGTGGTGCACTCATGGGGGAAATTTGACCTGAAAAAGGAAATGCGTTTCATCGTGAAACGCCGTTCAGGACTTCGTTTCCGCGAAGCGGAACCGGGAATGGCACTGCTGCTCATTCAATCAGGGCGATTGAACGCACGCACCGTACTGGACCTGCGACTGAAAAACAAACAACATGGCGGACGAAACCCGTTTCCTCGAACCTACGACGAAGCACTGGTCCGGGATGCAGAGCGCCTGGACGAAGTTGATGGAGATGGAGCACTTGAGAGCGGGAGAGTTGACTTACGCCATCTTCCCTTTGTCACCATCGACCCGCACGACGCCAAAGATTTTGACGATGCAGTGTGCTTGGTTGAATCAGACGGTCGACGCACGCTGTGGGTAGCGATAGCTGACGTTGCGCACTATGTTGAACCCGACACTCGCTTGGACGCTGCTGCTCGTGCACGAGCCACCTCAGTCTATCTCCCGCACACGGTACTACCAATGCTTCCACCAAGGTTAGCCGACGATTTATGTTCGCTTCGAGCAGATCGAGACCGATTGGCGATGGTCGTGGCGATGGACATTGACCACACCAACGAAATTGTTGACTGTAAAGCATACGAGGCACTTATTCGAGTTGCCAAAAACATCGCTTATGAAGACGCATTGGACAACCCAGAATTCAAACACATGTTTGAACTTGCACATTCCTGGCAAGCCAAAGAAGTTCGATTGAACATTCAAAATCCGGAACTTCGGCCCCGTCTACACGGAGATGACGGTATACGTGTTGAAGTCAAGTGGCCAAATGCTGCGACCAGAATGATTGAGTCGTTCATGGTAGCTACAAACGCATCTGTTGGTCATCTACTGGGCAAAGCCGGTGCACCCCTTCCTTGGAGGTGTCACACCCCGCCAGACGCAATTGAAGTAGAAGAGTTGAACGCCAAACTCGAGGCTTTGGGAGTTACCATCGAGTTACCGATGCCCAGCACACGCAAGCACGGCCAATCTGAGGAAAGCGAACTGACCGATTTATTGGCTGGATGGGCAGGAGGCGCCATCGACACCTCGATGCTTGAATCGGCCAATGAAACCAGCGATGATGCCCCACAGTACTTGTCAAGCGTCATCGACTCTGATGCGCGACAAGCCATGCTGAACGCACTTGATCAAGCCCAACAGGAAGCTTCCCACCTCAAGGGACCCGTGCGTCGAGTGGTTGACCAAGGCTTGTTCCACCTGATGCAACGTGCGACCTACAGGGAAGAAAACCTCGGCCATTTTGGACTCAACCTTGATGCCTACACCCACTTTACCAGTCCAATTCGAAGGTACCCTGACTTGATGACTCATCGACAGCTCAAGTCGTTTATACGCGGCGAACCGTGGGTTCACTCTAAGGATGAAACAGAAAAAATTGCCGTTCATTGCAGTGAACAGGGCCATACTGCAAAACGCCTTGAATGGGAACTTGTTGCTAACGCCTATCACCTTCATTTGCTGCGAGGTGGTGCGATTGGAGAACAGAGTGGTGCTGATAATAAACCACTGGAACAAACATCATGGTCAGCACGGATCACCGGACTTCGTACACCGTGGATTTTCCTAGATTTAGCTGATGACGGGGCGGTTCACGGTAGAATGCACGTTGCTCAACTCGGTGGAAAAACGCAGATGAGTATCGATGAACATGGATTAAGCGTCATTCCTGCAGAACCTGATGCGCGAGGCGAACAGAACCCAGTTGTTCTACTTGGACAAGTCTTCCCGTGCAAGCTGCGCGGATTGGACGTGTGGGCTGGTTCTCTCGACTTAGCACCAATGCGGTGAACTCACTGCTCGCTTACGTATTTGGAAATCCACTGGTCTTCAGATTTCGATGGAAGACCCGATGGGGTCTTTGCTGGCTTTGAACCTCGCAACCTGAGGAACAACACGACCATAACGAGCCCAGCACAAATACCGATCAGAAGTGTTTCATTGGACGAGGAGTCGTCATCATTCTGCACTTCATTGACATCGTCTTCGTTGCTATCTTCAACGGTTTGATTCACTTCCTCGGGCACAATTAAACAGGTTGTGCAGAAGAGGGTCGAGAAGGTTGCAGCGTTTCCGGTTTCGTCGTACACTACGAACGAAACGGTAACGTTGGTCATTTGCTCTGAAAGAGTAAGAGAAATTTCGGGAAGGTCTTGAGCAAGGTTCAACGTATTCTGCGAAGCATCGGTTGAGAGCGTGTAGTCGATGGTGACTGCATCATCAAGAACGTCGAACTTGAGGGTGTAAGTGCCTGCTGCAAGGTGAGAGAAAGCCGAGTTTTCTCCACCATCAAACCAACGGCTTGCTTCGGCATTGTTTTGCGAATCATAAACGATCATCTGCACATTTGGCGTTTTACGGTCCTCAAGCACAGGGGCACTGAGTGTCCAATCTTCAAAATCAATGGTATTACCAAAGGCATCGGTGCCAGAAAGAGCATATACCGGTGAGAAGGATTCTCCATATTGTGCAACGCTGGGCACGAAGACGGTGAGTTGTGTCGTTCCAACATTCTCAGCCTGTCCGACCGACTCCCAGTACGATTCTTCATTCATTTCTGCATAGAGGTTGCGATAAATCTTCCAAGTAGTTCCCTGTTCCAAACCGTCGCCGTTCCACGAAATTTCAGTGGTTCCGTTGACGTGGTAGGTCGCAGTCAACACGGCAGATGCGACTGGATTTTTGGTGTCTTCAATCACTGCGTCATCAAGCGAATTAAGCGAGACTGAGATGTTGGTCTGCTGCAGCGTGAGATTCTGAGTTCCAAACGATGCAACAGCCGTTACAGCGTACCATGCTTCTTGTGAAACACCGCTGGCGAGAACGTGATTGTAAGCCTCCACTCCTGAATCAACGGTTGCGAGTAAAGCCACGCTAGCGGAACCAAAGTTTGCTGAAGTAATCTGGCTTGTGGAGCGCCAAACTTGGTAGGTGGCTTCAGAATGGTTCACTAAATCAGTCCATGTCAACGCCGTGACGCCCTCTGAGTGGGATGCTGAAAGGTCGGTAACAATGTTCTGGTTTTCGCTCAGAGTGTACTCGTGAAGATGCGTATGCGGCGCTGATGAGAGATCGGTTTGATGGTTTCCAAGTTCGTCCGAAAGGGTCACCAAGTAGTGAGATTCTCCGTTAAATCCCGGTGCGACTGTGTAGTTGTAGTGAGTGGAATTCGCTGGAAGTTGAACGATTTCAACAACGCCATCTGCGTTGAAGTCCGTGATAGAGGAGATACTTCGCCAAATGTGAAGGGTATGGTTTGCATCTTCAATCACCGCACCTGACCAGTTCATCGAAGTTTGTGCACTTGAAGCGTTGAATTGTGCTTGCAATGTACCCGTAATTATCGAACCAATGTTATCCTCAACCAAAGGTTGAGTCAGCGTGTTTCCGGATAAAAAGCGCGTGTCTTCTTCTCCATCAAAAGAGTGCATGACCGTGTAGTAGATTGAGCGGCTAATGAGTGCGGGATGGACGATCTCAAATGAATTCGCGCTGGAGTCCATGGTGGTTCCAATTTGCGTTTTGTTGATGGAATCCCAATTGCTGGAGTTGGCTCTGAAAGCGTGACTCCAGAGTGTTGTCGTGTGATTTGAATCGACTGAGGCGTCAACTCGAGACACGTCAACCCAACTCAGCTGCGTCGTCGAATTGTCAACCACATAATTGGCTTGGAGACCGTACGGTGATGTAATGGAAGAGCCGAATTCATACACTGGCTGAGAAACTGTGGCGTTGCCAATTGTGAAGTTATCTGAAACAGAGCCGTTCTGAAGCGTGCTAATAACGCCATAGTAGAAGTTGCCATCGGTTGCGGGGGGAATGGTGTAGACAACCACATGTTCTCTGTTTTTACATGATGTGAAAGTGTCTGCTTCGGTGCACGCTTGGATATTCTCTCGGACGAGTTCAGCTTGAAGATAGTTGGAACTGTTCAACGGTTCGTCAGAACGGTAGAGCGAATAATTGGTTTTCTTCAAGTCCTCAAGAATCATGAAATCATTGGTATCGATGTTATCCCATGATACGGTGACTGTTTCGTTAATGGAGTCAACTGTTGCCTGGAGGTTTTTGGCTTCAAGATATGTGCCATCTTCGCCGTCGGCTTGTACGCCGTTCAACAATGGCATGAGCATTAGAATCACCAAAATGGTGGAAATTCGGCGGTTGTTCATTTTCACTCCTCATGCTGGGCTGTTCAAACCCTCCTTATGTCAATTTTCTATACTTCTCCTACCCCAACGCTCATCAACAAGGGTGATAACGAAGTTTCATGCTTCACGACATTGTTCACGAGATTGAACCTGCTGAACGGTTCCGATACGCCCAACTCTTAGCTTATTTGGCGAATGCGGACAACAGCATCTCCAAAGTGGAAATGGCTTTCTTTGAACAACGACTCGGAGCAACACTTCTCACACCAGAACGAAAGTTGCAACTCCGAGAAGGAATGAGTCAAAAACTCAACTTAGATGCACATTTGAAAAAAATGAGCCCCCGTGGAATCAAACTCGCCCTGCGAGATATTTGCCTGATGACGATGGTCGACCGAGAAATCGATGACGCTGAGCGAGCTGTGTTACTCAAGGTTGCTGATGCTGCAGGGCTTACAAAGCAGCACGTAGACCAGTTATTGGAATGGGTCGTCAAGGGTTTTCACTGGATGCAAGACGGGTATAACGTTCTGAAAATTTAGACACGAGAACCCCTGAGTTTGCGTGTCCAACTCAACGCTGCAACTACGGAAACGGCAAAGAGTTCATACGCAAAACGAGGTAGTAGGGTCATGAAATTGCGCTACTCGATTCCAATTTTCGGGATTGTTACGCCGCTACTGGGGTTGATTACCGGTGCAGTAGTTGCTTCGGGAATCACGCCAAGTCCCGTCATCATGGGCCAGCGTGGATACGAAGGCGGGGGCGTGTTAGGACTCTATATCGGCATATTCTGTGCCCTCGGAATCGTTGCCGCCATTGGAGTAATTCGCCACAGACAAGGTCTCGATGTCTGGTAGTATTGTAGTCAAAACCAAGTTTTATATTGACTACATTAAATCGCAATGCATGGCCCGAGTAAAGGCACCTATGTGCCAATGCGATTGCAAAATGAAGCGATTGTATACGCGGGCTGAAGGTGGAAAGGGTTGGGACCAAATCGGCTGGATGTGCGGCTGTGGATGCGGTTGTATCACGCTTGATGAAGATGAACTGAATCCGTCATCGAACGTTCGACCAAATTGTTGCTAGGTGGTGATGGAATGGAACCTGAAGCAGCAGTTACGCTCAACATCGAAGGCATGTCGTGCGGAGCGTGTGTGGCGTCGGTGGAAAAAATCGTTGGCAGACTTGACATGGTTACCCAGGTGTCAGTGAACCTACCTTTCAAGAAAGCAATGATCGTGTTCGATGCAGAAGCAAGTGTCGAAGAAGGAACTCAAGCAGCCATTGATGCTATCGAGCGAGGAGGGTTTCAGGCCAAGGAACAGCGTCGTCAGCCCATTCTTTTCGAGGAGGCGAAGCAACGATTACATCGGCAACGCAGCAAGGTTGCCGTTGCGCTGCTGCTCGCACTTCCAACACTGTATTTGTCGATGTTTGCAAACGACATGGGTACCACCAGCGGACTTGACACGCGATTGCTACTGGCCATGGTTGCGTCCACTCCAGTGTATTTCTGGTCGGGCTGGGAATTCCATATTCGTGCTTGGAAATCGTTGAGAAACGCAGCAGCAAACATGGACGTTCTGGTTCATTTGGGGACAACCGTCGCTTTCTTCTGGTCAGTTTCGGTGACGCTCGCTCCAAGAGTACAAGGTCTTCCCTCGATGTTTGAAACTTCGACACACGTCTTCTATGACGGTGTTGTGTTTATCATCGCCTTCATCTTACTCGGTAATTGGATGGAGGCTGCTGCCAAACTGAAGGCGACCGATACAATCCATTCATTGATGAAACTGCAGCCTAAAACTGCACGTTTGGTCAAGGATGAAAACCTTGGACACACTGACATACGTTCGGTCGAAGCAATCCCAGTTGGTTCGCTCATCAAGGTCTTGCAAGGAGAAACTATTCCGTTGGATGGGACGCTGTTTGAATGTAAAGCAAGCATCGATGAATCAACCATGACTGGAGAGCCTTACCCCGTTCGTAAATCAGAGGGAGACGAAGTCGTGGCTGGGACCATCGTACTGGATGGAAGCGTGTTTATCCGCACCACTCGGGTTGTCGATGACACGTTGTTGTCGAACATTGTTGACCTCGTAGAACAGGCCCAAATGGGGAAAGCACCAATCCAGCGTTTAGTTGATACAATCGCATCCATTTTCGTTCCCATCGTTGTATTCCTCGCACTCGCAGCAGCTCTATTTTGGCTGTATTTCTCCGGTTCCGGCAGTTACAACCCCATGGAGACTCGCTCCGAACTCGCCGTCATGGTCCTCGTATCGACGCTCGTGATTGCCTGCCCGTGCGCCCTGGGTTTAGCTACACCAACTGCGTTGATTGTAGGAACTGGTGTTGGAGCACGGTACGGCATCCTGATCAAAGGGATAGAAGCATTAGAGAACGCTCACAAAACAAACACGCTTGTTGTCGATAAAACTGGTACGCTTACATCGGGAAAGCCACGAGTGAGTCACATCGAATTGGTTGAATGTGAGGTCAAAGAAATTTTAGATATTGCAGCCGCACTCGAGGAAGAATCAACCCATCCTCTAGCATCAGCAATTCGAACTTCGTGGTCCAACGTGTCCTCAAACAGACCTGCCATTACCGGAATTGCAACTATGCCCGGACTTGGAATGGTTGGTGATTTTGACGGAGCAGTAGTTGCAGCTGGTAACGTTGAACTCATGCACGAAGTTGGCGTTGAAATCAGCGAAGAAGTGCGTGAGAAACTTACCACATCTGCAACAAAGGGAGTGACGCTGGTGTTAGTCAGCCGTGGACTCACACTACTCGGTTGGATTGAAGCAAAGGACCGTATTCGTGAAACCTCCAAGCACGCAGTCAAGCAGGCCAAACAAATGGGCTATCAAGTGATTATGCTCACTGGTGACAGGGAAGATGCAGCTCGTACAATCGCTGCTGAAGTTGGAATCGAAACGGTCGTGGCTGGAGTAAAACCGAATGAAAAGGCGGAACATATCGCACGATTGCAACGTGAAGGTCGGACGGTAGCAATGGTCGGTGACGGAATCAACGATGCGGCCGCCCTCTCGATGTCAGATGTAGGTTTAGCGATGGGGGCGGGTTCTGACATCGCCCTGGATGCGGCTGACTTCGTGCTCTTACGAAATGATTTGATCGATGCAGTTGCTTCGTTGAATCTAGGACGAAGTACGATGCGTCGAATCCGCGGGAACCTTGGCTGGGCCTTCATCTACAACGTGATTGGAATTCCTCTCGCCATGGGTATAATGTTACCCTCTACCGGGTTCTTGCTCCCTCCAGCTTTTGCCGCTGCAGCAATGTCACTCTCATCCGTGAGCGTCGTAGGAAATTCGTTATTACTGCGTTGGTGGAGGCCAAGTCTTGATTAAACTTTTAAGAAAAAAGTTCATGCTAGGTTCATGGCCGAAACAATTCACACGCTTGCAATAACTGGAATGACCTGCGGGTGCTGCTCTGGGCGAGTTACTCGCGCACTGTTGGCGACCCCCGGCGTCCTCAACGCCATGATTTCGCATGAAGACCACTCGGGTAACATTCTAGCTTCGACTGACGTCAAGGTCTCGCAGTTGATTCAAGCCGTAAAATCGGCTGGTTTTGACGCAACGGCTTGAAGCGTTTGTTTCAAATCCAAGAGGCGCCGCCCACAGTATGCGCGGGGGTCGCCCAGCTTGGTCAACGGCGGTGGGTTTAGGTCCCATTCCTTATCGGTTCGCAGGTTCGAATCCTGCCCCCCGCATCTCATTCAGTCAGCAGGTGAGAACCGTGTTCACTCATGTGGACAAAGGTGAGAATCCTGCCCCCCGCATCTCATTCAGTCAGCAGGTGTGAATCCTGCCACGCATTTTCCAACACGGCTTCGAAGGACACCAATCATAGCCTCAATCAAGTTAGAAAATTTTTGCTAAAGTTATCGCCCCACAGAAAAGATGCCATTTGAAGCGAAATCAAGGCTTTTTTGGGGAAAGGCTCAATAGTGAT
The DNA here is from genome assembly GCA_002499545.1 of Euryarchaeota archaeon UBA88. Lineage (GTDB taxonomy): Archaea > Thermoplasmatota > Poseidoniia > Poseidoniales > Poseidoniaceae > MGIIa-L1. The sequence continues at coordinate 101,177 of DAME01000028.1, read as the reverse complement.
GGGCCTAATCTATGTTTAATGGAAATTAGTGAAGATGGAAAATACATGTGGAATGGAACCGATTGGATACCAAATCCAGATGCGCCCGTAACTGCTGCGCCTGTGGCAGCCGCACCTGTTACTGTAGCACCCACGCAAGCAATTGTTGCTGGCACAGTTGCCCCAATGGGCATGGCAGCTGCTCAACCGATGGTTGCAATGGCACCTACCGGTGCAATGAAGACCGAAGGACTCGACTTTACCCGAGGATTTAGTACGTTGAAATACGGATTTGCAGCGTTCCTCAGTTCAATCATTACGGTGATTCTCATCACCATTGTGTGGGGAATTCTTGGATACGTCGTGTTCAGTTCTGGCAGTCTCGATGAGTTGGCAGTAACTGGCATGATTGCTTTAGTTATCGGTACATTGTTCACCATACTTGCCTTTACGCAAGTCCTTACCCTCGTTATGGGCATGGGCATTAGTGACGGACTTGGTAAAGCAGGATTAGGTTTTGTAGGCAGTTGGAAAACGGCCGGAGTTGCAATTCTTGAATCCGCACCGGTTCTTGTCGTTGCATCGATTCTCATGATTATCGGGTTTCAAACTGATGGAGCCGTGTCCGCATTGAGTTTGTTTGTATCTCTCGCTATGATCTTGCTTTTCCAGATGGGATTGCTTGCTTTCATGGCTCGAAAGGTTGCAGAAGACATTTGAGTTCGCTTTAGTACACGTAATCAAGTCTAACTCGAGCACGATAGCATCGAGCAGCCGACGCGATTTCGAGCCCATTCGGGACGTTTTTGGAACCACTGCTCTTCGTGCTCTGGTTGTTCATCGTATGGATTTTGAAGCACATCATGCAGCTGAACTGCTACTGACAAATCGCCTTTTTCTGCAGCATCAATCGCCAACTGTGCCATCCAATTACGAAGCACGTACTTTGGATTTGCATGGCGCATGGAGTCTCGGTTCGGTGCCCCATTGACGCGTGCCCACCACTTGGTTAACCAAGCAGTCCATTCATTGGAAGGTACGTCTTTTTGATCGTAAAAACAATCGAGGAGTGCGTCGATTGACGGAGATTCAAGAGAACCTAACAACCTGAAAAAAATGGTCATATCTGTCTCAACTTCTTGCAGCAGTGCATTGAGTTCTCGGATGAGTGATTCATCAGTTGATTGAAATTCATCGAGGCCTAATTTGGCAACCCACATTGCGTTATGATGGAGGTCAAACGCCTCAGTGTAAGCGTCAAGTGCTTCATGCAGACGTTCAGGCTCATCCATCAGCGGAACCATTGATTCAAGTAAGCGAGCCACGTTCCAACCCCCAATCTGCGGTTGCTGACCGTAGCGATACCGTCGGGTGGATGCATCGGTCGTGTTTGGCGTCCAACCTGGGTTGTAGTCCTCGAGCCACCCGTATGGACCGTAGTCAATCGTTAGGCCGTGAATCGACATGTTGTCGGTATTCATCACACCGTGGACAAAACCAACACGCATCCAGTGAGAAATCATGACTGCGGTTTCTTCTGCAACGTGAGTGAGCCACGCGATTCGCCCATCATCGTCGATGACCGAATGGTTTGGAAAGTGGTGCTTAACGGTGTGCTCAACCAACGTTTTCAGCGTCGCATCATCCCCCATTGCTGAGTGGATTTGAAAACTTCCGAAACGTATGAAACTGGGGGCGACCCGGCAGACGACTGCGCCGATTTCCGGTGCAGGGTTGCCGTTATACAACATGTCTCGAAGAACCATTTCGCCCGTTTTTACAAGCGAAAGAGCGCGGGTTGTTGGAACGCCAAGATGATGCATTGCTTCACTGCAAAGATATTCTCGTATCGAAGAGCGAAGCACTGCTTTTCCGTCTGCATACCGTGAATATGGCGTAGTGCCGGCTCCCTTGAGTTGAAGTTCGAGGACTTCATTCTGCAACTGAACTTCTCCCAGAGTAATAGCCCTGCCATCACCCAGTTGTTGCGCCCAGTTTCCGAATTGATGTCCCCCGTATCGTTGGGCATAGGGGTCCATACCGGAAACGACCGGTCCGCCACCCAGCAGCATTCCATCCGGACGGTCAAGGCCGAGAGTAGTTGCCATTTCCTCTGACCACAGCAATAATTCTGGAGAAGGAGGTGGTGAAGGGTGGACTCGGGACCAGCAGGCTTTGGGCACCTGTCGAGACCGACCTCCGACCTCGGAATCACCCGGCGTTTCATCGAGAAAACGACTGAGCCACTGAAGTGATTCAAAACTGCCCATGTCCGTAGGGACCGCAACTCCAACTTGAACGTGTGGTAGATTTGAAGCAATGAAACGCTTCGCAACACCATGGCCCTCCCACAACGAAGCCACCTCGCCAAACACTGGAACCTTGACCCAGAATGCGTCTTTCTCAACCACGGTTCATTTGGAGCCACACCGGTTAAAATCCGTGAAGAGCAGCAAAAATGGAACGACCTTCTGGAAGATGAACCGGTGCGATTCTACGAAGATTTGGCAATGGGGTTCATGGAAGACGCTCGCAATGCCCTCGCCGAAATGTTGCACTGCAATGCAGATGACCTCGCACTGGTTGAAAACGCAACCTCGGGCGTCAACACGGTATTGCGTTCGCTTAAGTTTCATCAAGGTGATGAGATTCTTGTCCCCGACCACGCCTACCAGGCCTGTCGAAATGCAATCGATTTTGTCGCACAACGTTGGGGTGCAACCGTCGTAACCGTCAACATACCCTTTCCAATCGAAAGCCCTCAGGTCGTACTTGACACGGTGATGGCAGGTGTGTCAAAGCGTACTGTCCTTGCGATGATCGACACCGTCACCAGCCCGACTGGACTCCGAATGCCGTTTGAGCAATTGGTCGAGCAACTCGAAGCGAAAGGCGTGGCAGTCCTACTCGATGCTGCCCACGGTATCGGCATGGTGCCACTTTCTCTTGACGCATTAGGCGCCTCCTACACAACAAGTAATTGCCATAAGTGGATTTGTGCACCAAAGGGCTCTGCCTTTTTGCACGTTCGCAACGACTTGCAGCACCTTATCCACCCACTGACGATTAGTCACGGCATGACGTTTCCTCTTGGGGATACGACGCGATTTCGTCATGAATTCGACTGGACCGGAACTCGAGACCTTTCTGCAGCGTGCTCGATTCCTGCAACCATAGACTATGTCGGAAACATGGTCGAAGGTGGGTGGCCTGCCATCATGCAACACAACCACGATGTGGTGATTGAAGGGCGAAATATCATCTGCGAACGGCTCGGAATCGAAGCGCCGTGCCCTGACGATATGATTGCATGTATTGCGACACTAGAGTTGCCCGAAGGTGAAGATACGGGGATTCCATTGCATGAGCCAGACCCACTTCACAAGGTCTTACAAGACAAGTATGGGATTCAAGTCCCTGTCTGGTCATGGGAGTCACCAAAGGGGCGTTACATTCGAATCTCTGCTCAACTCTACAATCACGTCGATGAATACCACTATCTGGCAGACGCGCTAGCTACCGAATTTGACATCGAACAGTATCAAGAGCGAATCGCATAATTTGACTCAGATTCATGAAGAGTCATTGGAAGATTGCCTTCAAGCACATACACCGTTTGGGTCGTCCCAGTTCTTGATTTCAAGTGAACTGCCCCCCGTCTGGAAGGAGTATGCTACACCTCCGCCGTTATCGCCGTATACCGCTCCATTAGCATTTGAGGTTGGTTCAATCAGGTAGTTGGTGGTGCCAAAATTGTGAATGTGGATCGTGACATCGGTGTTTAACAATCTAGCAATTGTTAGTTCCACATCAGATTGGCAAAAATAGGCATCATAAGTATTGTATGCTGTGGTTCCAATCAAGAAGCCTTCCTCTGCATTCAAGAACGTTTGAGACTCTGTCTCATAAGCTGAATTAAAAGCCATAAACACACTCTCACAATCTATGCTAGCCCCACTTATATACATCGTTCTCCAGCACTTAGTTGAGTCTTCAGTGTACGGAAGAGCATTGATCCAAGACGGACCCATCATACCGGTCTCGACTTCATGTATTAATTCCAAAGCAAAATAATTCAAGTCACTGTCGGGTTGCGTAGCAGTGGTTGCATTCCACATCTCTCGAGACAAATAACGAATGGATTCTCTTGCCTCGCTACTCTGGCTCATATTGAATGGAAGATCATTTTCCAACTGAGACCATAACTCGCTACAGGTCGATGAATACCCGAACCAACAAGCATTCATTGTAAGGTAAGTTTGGTGTTTAACCCCAAATGTCTGGGTATTTACTGCGTTAGTTAAATCAGTCCCGAATTTACCGTCAAAGTCGCGAGTTAGAGAAGACAGAAAACTATTGACAAGTTCTAAATTTTCTAACTCTTCATTCGTTGCCGCAAGCGTTGTATTGAGGTTAGATACTTGACTTTGGAGAGCACTTATTTCGCTTTGAGCACTGTTGTAGGCAGCATAAGTACTGTTCAATGTAGCCGATAAATTGCTCATGGATTGGCTCATAGCCGAGATTTGCGCAGAAAGGTTGGCCATCGTTGAGTTATACTGCTCAGTGAATTCTTCCATAGTCTCATTGTGGTATTGTTGCATATCCGTCATAGTGGTGTTCAGCACGTCCATGGCACTGTAAGCCATAGCCAATTGATCCTCAAGCAGGGTAACCATCTGTCCAAGGTTTGTGGCGTTTGCCTCTGCGGCGGCAAGACTTGCCTCTGCGACAGCATGTTGTGACCGGAGTGCTACCAGATCTGCTTCCGATTGTACAATTGTTGCGTTCACGGAGTCCAATTGCGCCTGAAGGGCATTAGCATTCGCTTCACTCATACTGAGATTGTCCTGCAAGCCTTCGATGCGGGCAGCATCTTCAGCTTTTTCATCTTCATATTCTTCAACCGCGGTGTCATAGTCGTCTCGGCTGACACAGCCAGCTAGGGATGCGGTCATCATAAGCAATGCAAAATAAATCGCTTTCAGTTTGAGTTTCATATCTTTGGCTAATGTAGTAAGACAATTATGCTTTCCCTTGATTTACAAACTACCAGACTCTGTTCATCGACAGTGAGTGAGAACGGATAAAGAATAATCAAAAGAATGTGGCCGATTGAGAATATATTTTCGTCAGTCGGAAACTGCGGAAAGGCAACCTATAATCCACTCTCCGACATTCATACTGAAAAGCCCACTGCGCTTTACTTTGTGATGCTTTTATAGTGTCGAAAGGTAGTATTGGTATCTTACCGTGGAGAGCCTAACATGACCGAAAAAGAGCAGAAAATTAACGTAGCAAATGACGAGATACTCGTATTGAGTGAACTGGATGAAACCGATCTTTTGTTCATACAAAAAGAAGAGGTCGGAGTGTTCATCCGAACCGTCGTCCATGACCCAGTGTCCATCGGGTGGCCTAATGCGTCTGAAGACTTCGCCAGATCAGGAGTCGTTCTGCAGGCTCTAGATGAAAAAACCGCGCGTGTTGTTCTCGTAGTCGATGACGAAAGAGCCCGTAAAAACTTGTCCCTGTATGCTGCAGCATATGCTTTTAGAGGATTTACGCTCCATATCGATGAAGCAACATATCTCCGGCCTCCATATTCGAAAAGAGATGATAGCGAGGCTTCCAATTCGTTGAAAGATGCTTCGCCCGTTTCATCCACACAGGACTCTGTTGGCATGGAGGTTGCGTGAATGTGGTTGTTCGTCTCAGGAGGTTTTGTCTCAATCGTAGCCCACCGAGACCAGTCTATGCACCTCTTGGTTCGTGCACGTCACCCAGAACACATCCAAGCCTTGCTACCTGATGCTGAACCTTCGGTGCTTCAATCTGCGGACTATCCTTACCGTACTGTCGTTCACCGTACCGTTGTTCATCGTGCCTTAGCCAACTACATGATGACCATGGAGTATGACAACTTCAAGAACAGTATCGTTGATGTGCCGTATCACGATACTTGTGTTGAAGTTTGGAACACAATGTGGAGGTACGGCCACCGTGAAGGAGGTCTTTGAATCAGAACGAGTGTGACACATCCGCTTCGCATCGATTGGTTGCCTGTTGAAGGCGATAAGGGTAGCATTGGCATGACATTATGCCCTGGAAAATACCAACCGGTTTCTTGGACAGGGGGATGGGATAGACAATTGGGCTTGGACGTTGAATCATTGAAAGATAGCGGTACTAGAAAGCTTGTCAGCCTGGTCACCAATGAGGACATGGAACTACTTCGAGTAACACAGTTGCCTACGATTGTTCAAGCAAGCGGCATCGAATGGACGCACCTTCCGCTCACAGACGGCTCGGCGCCATCAGCAAGATGGATGAGACGGGCGGCTCAAGTGTTCACTGAACTGCAGACAAGTATTCCTGAAGGTGAGCGCGTGGTTGTCCACTGCATGGGTGGGCTGAGTCGAGCAGGAACCTTTGTAGCTCTCTATCTCAACTTACGAGGATATACGATGGCAGAAGCCATCGAAAAGGTTCGAACTGAGCGAGATGTTCGCTGTATTAATCCAGAACAGGAAGCATTCTTGTTCGGTCTTGAACAGTAGCAGGCTCTAGAATGTGAGGACTTTCTCGCTGTCCTGCACCCACGCTGAGCATTCGGCCATGGTCGAGAATTGTGCACCTTCATAATACGGCTGACCTTTGAGGACACCGCAACGGTTCTGACAGGTTCCACAGACTTTGACTGGAACGCCAGTGGCAATCAACTCCTTGGTCATCGCCACCATGTCATCAATGCCTTCTGGAGGGGTAATGCCATCACGAGCAAGATCAACGCTGTCGTTCATCAAAAAGAGGCGCACTTCGACCCCGTCGCTGTTCAATTGACGTGCTAATCGCAATGCATTCCAAGTGACATCGGTTCCATCGTAGGGCTGTTGATTCAGAATGAGCAGAACTGCCATGCTCGATGGAAGTCAAGACGGTGTTTGAAAGCAGCGATTTTCGAAAATGAGAAATCGAGAAACATGAGTTCAAAAGGAGAAGTCCTAAGCAACAAACATGGGTCGAAGTTTTGAGGACTTTGCAAAGTGGCTCATTCCTCACCGCAGAAGAGTGCACGTAGCGGTTTTTTTCCTCACTCTCTTGATGATACCAGGTGCCCTAACCGCACTGCAGCCCATCGATATGGAATCGTATGAAATGGATTCTCCAGAACTCACGGCGCAAGCCATCATCGATGATGAATTTTCAAACTCCGAAATCATCCTCGGATTCCTAGTTTCAGCCAGAGACCCGAGTAACGTCCCTCCGCTTGAGGAATGGACGCCAGTACCCCGCATGAGCGATGGTGCGCCCGATTACGCATCCTTACCCGGCGCGTCAGAAATGCTCGATGCCGGCGAGCCGTGGTCAGGGATACTAGCACCCACGTCAGGTATCATGAACCTCACCCTGTTGCAAGAAATCGACGGTAAGGTTGACCTGGTTCACGAACACCCGCTCAGTAAAGCAATGAAGCCGCTGGTTAACGACGTGACCGGAAATCAAGCACCTGGAGCAATCTCTCTTTCAGACCACTTCCGTGGGTTCATGAACGGCTCTTCCATCCTCACACAACCTGGTTTGACGACCTTAGGGGTCGTCACTGAACCGCCAACCAACTGGACGGATTGCGGTCCGCTTGAATGCCTTGAATTCGATGACCAGAACATCACACAGGACCACATCGACATGGCCGCAGCCCGGATGGCGGAAGCCTCAGACAATAACTTCCTACGATGGTTATCGCTTGACCGTGGATTCATGGCCGACATGAACGCTCTCCAGACTGGGCCCGTTGGTGGAAGTTTAGCGAGTAACGGCTCGTGGGACAACGCTTTGTTTGCCAACGGGCGTTGGTCTGCTTCTTCGACGTGGCTCTTGGTACAGTTCGATCGTGGTGTGCTTGAAGATATGGGTTGGGAAGTCATCTGGAAAGACTCCCTCCAAGAAAAGAGTCTCGACTTTTCCGAAGATGGCGTGAAAATTGGAGGCTACCGTGTCGCAGACGGTACCCTCGTCCTTCATCCGCCACAGTACACTGAAGAATATTGCTTGAAATCGCAAGCCGAGGGGCTTGGATGCTCGACTGAATGGTCGTATATGGACCTCGAAGGCCATCTCCGCTCAAATGACCGCACGACAATTACCCTGCTGCTTGGCCAAGGTGTTAACGTTGAAGTCAACCGTGAACTGCAGGCGAGCGCTGGTCTTGTCTTGCTGATGGGTTTTGCTATTGTGGCACTCCTTTACGTGAGTCTTCGAAGAGTGTCCGATGTAGTTATCGTCATGTTTGCGTTAGGGACTGCGTTGTTGTGGATGCAGGGAATGATTGGGCATTTTGCCAGCATCACCTCGTGGTTTGGCGTTTCGCTCATTGCGAGATCTCAATTTTCAAACCTTTTACCCATCTTGGTGCTGGCCTTGGGTATCGATGATTCGCTGCATGCGCTGCATCGCTACAAAGAGGAACGTAACAACGGAAACACGTCCAAATCGGCCGCTCAAACAACGCTTACCCGTGTCGGACGAGCAATCATGCTCACTTCCGTGACCACGATGGCCGCATTCGCAGCCAACATGTTCAGCGACATCGCCGTGCTGCGTTCGTTCGGTATCGAAGCGGCATTGGGAATTTTTGCGGCTTTCATGTTAACCGGCCTGTGGGTCCCTCTCATCCGATTGTCGGTTGATGAATGGCTTGTGAAGCGTGGTAAAAACAGCGATGAGCGGGAAGACATCACGCACCTCGTACCTGAGCGCTGGTTGAAGACCATCGCTGAAAAGTCTGGAACCTTCCGTAACTCCGTCATTATCGCTTCCATCGCTTTCTTGCTAGCCGTTCCAGCAGCTTGGGGCATGGCACAGTTAGAAGGCGACTTCGCAGTAGAAGATTTCCTCGATGAACGCTCAGATTTCGCCATTGGTGTCTTTGAAATCTCAGAGAGGTTCGCCGATGAAGGTGAGCCTGCCAACTTGCTCATCGAAGGCGATGTTCTTGATCCTGAAGTGTTTGCTGCGATTGAAATATTCCGCCAAAACATGGACGAATTACCCGACGGAGTTCCCGATAAAATCACTCGACAGCCTGATGGAACCATCGATATCCTCGCACTTGATGAAATGGTCATTGCTGCACAAGGGTCACTGGTACTGAATTCAACACCGTTCGAAGCAGCAGGCTGGCAAGTCAATGAAACCGGACATGGCATGAACTGTTCGACCGCAGGTAACGGTCCTTTAATGGACCTCACAGACCGAGATTGCTTGGCCTTCTTCTACGGTTTCCTGTCGTTGAATGGCGTGCCCGGCGTAGGTCCAATTCCCGACATCCCTCCCAGCATCGTGGCGCTGTACATTGCCCCGCAAGTCGAACTCGACCCTTCTCAGCCTTGGTTGGACGTCAATGGGGGAGATGCACATTATGAACGAATGCTGATTCGTTTTGGAATGACCGCTCCAGAAGACTTCCCTGGAATGGCAGGGGGAATGGAAGAGTTGTGGCGCGACTTGACTCCGTTCACCAACCTTTCATCTGGTGACACTTTAGCGGAAGGTGAACAAAGCGACGACAAACCACTCACGTGGGTCATGCCAACCGGAAGACCTGTTACTCGATTCATCGCTTCAACCACCATGCAAGACGAGATGCAATCTTCTCTTTTGCTCGGTTCGCTGTTCGTATTCATCTCCCTTTCAATCGGTTTTAAGTCGTTTAAACAAGCGAGCATTACCCTGGTCCCGATTCTCTTGGTCGTCGTCTGGCTCTACGGCTTGATGTACGCAGCCGGTTCATCCCTCAACATCGTCACCGTCACTATTGCGACGATATCCTTGGGTGTTGGCATCGATTATTGCATTCACGTTACCGAACGGTATCGAGAAGGCCGTGAATCTGGTGAGAACCATCGCGAAGCGCTGATTGGTGTCGGTGGAGCGTGTGGCTTGGCATTGGTTGGAAGTGCAACTTCTGACATCGCAGGTTTCCTCGTCATTGCGCTTTCTCCAATGGGACTGTTCAGTAACTTTGGAATCTTCTCCGCAGCGATGATTGCACTGTCGCTGATTGCGAGTTTAGTCCTCACTACGGCCGCTCTTGGGTTGATTGAACCTCGAGCGACTCCCGAGGAGGCTTAGCATGGATGTGCGGCCTCTTACCGCTCTTGATGCACCTGCGATGAGGTACATCAACGAGCAGGGTCTTCCAGGAACTGGGCGCGTTTCTGTTGAAGAAATGGCGGATCTACTCACACTGTGTGAACTTGCCCTGGGCGTGTATCGAGAAGAAAGGCTACTCGGGTTCGTACTGTGCCTTCTACCGCAAACACGCTATGGAAGCCTCAACTATGCTTGGTTTAATCAGCGATACGACGCCTTCCTCTATGTGGATAGAATCGCTGTGGCTTCTGACCAACGAAACAATCAGATCGGTTCGAACCTCTACCACCTGGTCATCGCTCACGCCAATTCACTCAATCTTCCGGTAACGGCTGAAGTGAGTTCCAATCCTCCGAACCCCGGTTCCATGCGATTCCATGCTCGCCACCAATTCATCAAGACTGGCGAAATTGATCACGGTGACTCATCGGTCACGATGATGATTCGGCCCATGGACGCAGGCGGGTTCGACTCGATTCACAGAGATTGAACTGACTCTTTGAGACGAGTCGTGTCAACTCCGGCCCAATGCGCAGCCATCTCGCCGTCAACAAAGACGGTCGTGAACGGCACCATATCGATATGCTCTAACCACGGGTTAGCATTCCTAAAACCCCCAAGATTAGGTTGGTCGAGGTCAAGTTTACCGACTACCCAATGCGCAGGAAGTTCGATACTGTGCATTTCTTGATACAGATGATGACAGTCAGAACAGTCGCTGCGCCCAATGATGAACACGACAGTACGAAGTGATAGAAATTCCATCCAATTTGTACCGTCCAGTGCTCTTATCTCGACCATCGGACTACCCGCTCCTCTCACGTGAGCATGCCCATCCTTTACAAAAATTCATATGCGCTTAGATGGACCTGCAATTGGGTCCGGGAAATGAAAGGTATGGAAAACGACAACACAGAAGCGAAATGTCCAGTGATGCACGGAGCAATCAGCTCAGCATCTACAGGCATGAAAAACACAGATTGGTGGCCAAATCAATTGAATTTGAGCATACTCCACCAACACGACCGAAAATCAAGTCCAATGCAACCGAACTTTGTGTACAAAGATGCATTCAATTCGATTGATTATGCTGCACTGAAGAAGGATTTGCACGCACTCATGACCGACAGCCAAGACTGGTGGCCAGCTGACTACGGCCACTATGGTCCGTTCTTTATTCGAATGACATGGCACGCCGCAGGTACGTACCGTATCGGTGACGGGCGTGGTGGCGCCGCCACGGGAGCGCAACGCTTCGCACCACTCAACAGCTGGCCTGACAACGGAAACCTCGACAAGGCTCGACGTCTCCTGTGGCCAATCAAGCAAAAGTACGGCAACAAAATCAGCTGGGCTGACCTTTTGGTCCTCACAGGAATTGTTGCAATTGAATCGATGGACGGCCCAGTGTTTGGGTTTGGCGGAGGACGCCCCGACATCTGGCATCCTGAAGAAGACATCTACTGGGGTAGTGAAGACGAATGGCTGGGAGATAACCGCTATGGTGACACCCGACAATCGCTTGAAAATCCACTTGCTGCGGTTCAAATGGGATTGATTTACGTCAACCCGGAAGGGCCAAATTCGAACCCTGACCCGCTTCTCAGCGCTCAAGACATCCGTGAAACATTTGCACGAATGGCAATGGACGATGCTGAAACAGTGGCACTGACTGCAGGTGGACACACCTTTGGAAAAGCCCACGGTGCCGGCGATGCTGCCCTCGTTGGTTCTGAACCCGAAGGCTCATCCATCGAAGAACAAGGGTTTGGATGGGCGAACGCTCACGGCTCAGGAAAGGGCCGTGACACCATCACCAGCGGTATTGAGGGTGCGTGGACATCGAACCCGACGCAATGGGACAACGGTTACTTCGACATCCTGTTCAAGTACGAAAACGATTGGACTTTGGTTAAGAGCCCGGCAGGAGCAAACCAATGGACACCAGGAAGTCCAGACCCCGAAGATCTTGCTCCCGATGCAGAAGATGCTTCAATCAAGGTTGCAACCATGATGACAACGGCCGACATGGCCATGATTCGAGATCCAGAATACCGAAAGATTTCGAAGCACTACCATGAAAACCCGGACGTCTTTGCTGACGCATTCGCTCGAGCCTGGTTCAAACTTCTTCACCGTGACATGGGACCGAAGGCACGATACCTTGGCCCTGATGTTCCTGATGAAGAACTGATCTGGCAAGACCCCGTACCAGCCGGAAGCACTTCCTATGACGTTAATGCGTTGAAGCAAGCACTCTCGAACTGCGGGCTCTCGATCGCTGAAATGGTCGAGACTGCGTGGGCGAGTGCCTCCACGTTCCGTGGCTCCGACAATCGCGGCGGAGCGAACGGTGCACGAATCCGTCTCTCGCCTCAAAAAGACTGGGCTGCCAACAAGCCAGACCAACTTGCAAAGGTGCTTGAAGTCCTCACTGGGCTGGCAGAATCGCACGGTGCAAGCATCGCTGACACCATCGTTCTTGCTGGAAACGTCGGTATCGAAATGGCGTCAGGTGCTGAAGTACCTTTCACACCAGGTCGTGGAGATGCAAGCCAAGAGCAGACCGATGTTCACTCTTTTGCAGTTCTCGAACCAGTCTCAGACGGATTCCGAAATTTCTTGTTGAAGAACTACAACGTTAGCCCTGAAGAAATGATGCTCGACAAAGCGCAATTGCTCGGCCTCTCCGCTCCTGAAATGACGCTCCTTGTCGGAGGTCTTCGCTCGCTTGGTGTCAGTTCTGACGACCGCGGCGTTTTCGGCGACGGCAGTACGTTGTCCAACGAATTCTTCACAACACTGCTCGACATGAACGTTAAGTGGAACGCAACGGGAAGCAATTCCTACGATGCACACGACCGCTCTACGGGCAAAGTTGTTCGCAGAGCCTCTCGGTACGATTTGGTGTTCGGAAGTAATTCTCAACTCCGTGCAATTGTTGAGATGTATTCGCAAGACGACAGCAAACAAGCCTTTGTCGACGACTTCATCTCTGCTTGGAACAAGGTCATGAACGCTGATAGATTCGACGTTGCTTGAAATCGAAACGGATATACGCCGGCGATTCTTGGATGCTCCATGGTCAATATTGGAGACACCGCCCCCGCCTTTACCCTGAAAAACACCACCAAGAGTGACGTTAGCCTCTCTGATTACAGCGGTAAAACCGTTATTCTTGCGTTTTATCCAGGGGCATTCACTGGCGTTTGTGACAAGGAAATGTGTGCGTTTCAAGACAACTTTGCGAAGCTGAACGATTCGAACACCGCAGTGCTCGGCATCAGCGTCGACTCTCCCTGGGCAAACGCTGAATTTGCTCGAAAATACGACCTTGAGTTCACGCTGCTTTCCGACATCGACCGAGATGTCGTCAAAGCCTACGATGCTACATTCGTTGGACTTGGAGGCATTGAAGGATACATGAGTGCAAATCGAGTCGTGATTGTCATCGATAAAGACGGTGTGGTCCAACATCGCTGGGTTGCAGAAAATCCTGGCGTTGAACCAGACTATGATGCGATTGTCTCGTTTGCGGCAGGACTTTGATTCCTGAGGCCCTCTAGGGCGTAACTCAGGCATTTCACCGGTGCGTTGATGAAGGATAGGCCGTCCGTCTAAACTGCTGTCATAGGGGTTGTCCCCGTGAAAGTGGTGATTTGATGCCAACTGAAGAACCCGACGAACCCGATGAAGAAGACTGGATGAAGTATTCAAGCGCGGGATTTGGTGAAACCGATTATTCTCTGTGGGACGATGAGAACGTCGTTGGAGTAGATGAAAAGGAAGCAACCGATGAAGAAGACATCGGCCTGCATGACCAGCTCAATACCCACATGGAAGAAATTCCACGCGCACCATCGCCTGCTGGACTCAAGCATCTGATTCGAATTGGCTCATGCGACCACTGCATTGGTCGTCTGGGTGGAAAAAAACGGTTCGACCAATCAATCGAAGCATCAGGCGCAGAAATCCGGGCATCGGTCGTTGAGGTAGACACACACCTTGAAACCGCTCGTACTGAAGTACCGCTCTGTCCATTTTGCGAAAACCTGTTCGAAGAATCCGACCTTCTTGCAGACATCATTCACGACGCTATCCAGCCGTACGATGTTTCACGACTGCAGCTCGGAGCGCGAATTCCAAAAGACCAAGTTGAAGCGGAGGAAGAAATGCGAAAGCGATTTGGAGCAGGTGGTTCAGACGCTCTCAAAGGTGGACTTGTCGCCCGTATTGCTCAGAACCTCAATGAACGCCTCGAAGGCGTTACGTTGGTCAACGATAAGCCGCAAATTTTGGCATTGATCGACGTTCTCACTTTGACTGTCGAACTCGACATACGGGCACACTACCTCTACGGCCGTTACCGGAAACTGGAGCGAGGCATTCCTCAAACTCGATGGCCGTGCCGTGCCTGTAAAGGTAGGGGCTGTGACCGCTGCGAACACACAGGCCTCCAGTACAAGAAAAGCGTTCAGGACCTCATCGGAAATCCGCTACTCGAAGTATTCGAAGCATCTGAACACGCCTTCCACGGAATGGGGCGTGAAGATATTGACGTTCGATGCATGGGGCGAGGGCGACCATTCGTCATTGAAATGAAAGAACCAAAACTTCGTAAAATCGATGTCGAGGCTGCAATGGAAACCATCAACAAGAACGCACAAGGGAGTATCGAAATTACGGGATTACGCGATTCAAACCGCAGTGAAGTCGTCCGAGTGAAGGACACACCGGCTGAAAAATCCTACACCATTCGATTCAGAGTTCTCCCGTTGAGTGAAGCTGAACTTGCCGTGTTGACCGCTCCGGTTGACTTGACTCACATTGATGTCCAAGAGCGGGGTGCAAAAGGTAAGAAGCAGTCCTCAAAGCGCAAGCGTCGAGGCGATAAAAAGAACGACCACACAAAGCCTCTACCGTCTGTAATCGATGTACCTGAAGGTCCCGATGAAGCGACGTTGACAGCGATGAAAAAACCAGAACTGGTTGAGAAAGCGGCCGAACTCGGTTTGAAGAAAACGGGTTCGAAGGCAGACCTCATCCAGCGCATCCTTGGGGCTGGCCCACCAGCACCGGTGATGCTCGATTTGCCCAGTGATGAACTGATTCACGATGTTGTGCAAAAATTAGCAGGAGTGAAGTTGGCCCAGCGTACACCTGAACGGGTTGCGCATCGACGTGCTGACCTTATTCGGCGACGGACTGTGTACGAAACCTCTGCGCCGGTGATCGAAGTTATGGAAGATGGTGTACGAGAAGTCGAGGTGACCTTGCGATGTGAATCTGGAACCTACGTCAAAGAGACCGTTCACGGTGATGGGGGAAGGACTCAGCCGTGCCTCGCTTCGCTCATCAAAGCAAAGTGCGATGTTATCTGGCTCGATGTCGGCGATATCCACGCTGATTGAGCGTCAAGTACAGCGCTGAACCTGCGCTTTCCACGATTTTTCAAGATACCTATCCGTCGCGGTGCTTATATGCGAAGGGCAGGTCGCCAAAATGCCCGGAAGATGTACATTTGCTCTAACGGACACAAACGAGGCGACGAACATGAAGCGATCCAAGGGACAGCGAGTCGGAACACGAAGCATTCTACGACGACGCAAGAGCGAGCGAAGTCGAGTGAATATCAGCCGCGTTATGCATGATTATCAAGAAGGCGACCGTGTTGCCATTGTCCTCGATGGTGGGGAACAAATGGGAATGCCGCACCGCCGATTCCATGGCCGTACTGGCTTCATCCAAAAGCGCCAAGGCGTTGCATGGGTTGTTGCTGTGAAAGACGGTAACATGCCGAAGACCGTGATTGCTCGACCAGAGCATCTTCGACCACTTGAATGAGGGATTTGTATGACTGAAGAAGAGCGATTTGTCGACTTTGCTACCGTACGCACCATGCTATTGGAAGCCGAAAAGCGTAGGAAAAACCTCACCTACGAGCAAAAGGCTGCCCTCCAGCACGCTGAATGGGCTGCAAGTGATGCTCGAAACGGCTACAAGACTGACCCGAAAGTGTTCGAATCTTTGAAAAATGCCCTCTGTGAAGTAGAGACGCTGTCAAGTGTCCCCCATCTCGCCGCCAAACTTGCTGAACTCATGCCAATGTACCCTGGCGATGTTCGGGCCGTATTGGCATCAAGCAGAATGACGATTGACGAAGGAGAGATCTCTACGATTCTCGAACTTGTCGCACAACACGTTGGCTTCGAATGAAAGTCAGCCTCCTTCGAGGTGATGAGCAATGACTGGCGCACGACGTGACCGAAACATCAATGTCCCCACTCGTAGTAAAAAAAGCGAGAAAGCACCATCAACTTCGACAGATTGGTCCCGTCCCGCAGAAGGACGTGCTCCGGTCGTGCAGCCACGAAAAAAGCAAGCTCCAAAAGCAGCACCGGTGCGGGACAAGCAACGCAGCAATCCATCGAGCCCTCGTCGAAACCACAACCGGCAACGTGGTGGGTCACCCCGCGGAAATCGCCAACAGCAAAAGTCACCATTAATGGATGAACAGTGGGCTCGCGTCATCGATCATGACCAAGTGAACAACGTCGTAATCGCCATCACCGAATCGAAAATGATTCTTTGCAGACTTCAACCAAAGCGAAATGCAGGTCCGCTTTTGACCACCGCTCGAGTCTATATCGGAACGGATGCATCGAAGCGAACCGATATTGAGAATGTTCTGGGTATGACCAATCTCGGACGTGTGGCCAACCATGTTGCCGCAGACCTACCACTGGTTGTCCAAATATTCATTGAAGAAAACCAACACCACTTCATTCAATCATTCTTCAACGTGGCTGGCAACCTTTCGCTGAAGCAACATGCCTTCGAATTACTCGCTGGAATCGGTAACAAAAAAGCAATTCAGATGGTTGAGGCTCGAGGCTCGAGCGGTTTTGAATCTCTGGCTGCTCTCAATGAATCATGCAACATCGATGCTGCTGAACTGTTGGCAAAGCGGTTTATCACCGAACTTGAAGACCGAAACATCCAACCACGGCTTATCGAACTCCTCTTGCCGGTGAAGGCATGAGAGGTGCGCGCTGGCTCGTTGATAGTTTACGCGACAAGCAGCCCTTCAACAAGGCCCTCGGACAGCATTATTTGGTCAATGATGAACTCATTTCTCGAGCCATCGAATTAGCCGAACTCTCTGAAAATGACCACGTGTTAGAGGTCGGACCTGGCCCGGGTGTATTGACCGAAGCGATTCTGGCTACGGGATGTCGATTAACGGCCATCGAAATTGATTCAGTCTCTGTCGAGCATCTCAAGCACGCATTTGCTCCTGAAATTGAGCGGCAACAACTCACGCTGCTTTCAGGAGATGTTTTAGAAATGGAATGGCCGCACGACCTCTCAAAAGTCGTCGCCAACATACCCTATCAGATTTCATCCCCGCTCATCGAACTTCTCACTCGCTATTTGCGCAACCCGAGAACACATCAACTGGAAAGAGTGATCATGCTGGTTCAGGAAGAGTTCGCTGAACGTCTCGTAATGGAATACGAGAGTGATATCGGCTCACTGGGAATGACTGCGTCGTTGGACTGGATGTGTGAACTGGAAGATAAAGTTGGACCTCACCACTTCAGCCCTATGCCAAAAGTTCACTCGCGATATATCTCAATGGAACCGCACAATGAGCAGTGGCCGTGTGATGTTAAGCTTGTACGACTGATGATTCATCTCGCTTTTGACCAGCGCAGGAAAAAATTACGAACCACGCTCAAACAGGTACCACGGCGGATTGGAAGAGTGAAACAGTGGCATGCTGGACGATGGAAGGACGCCTACAAAGCACACCAAGATGACGAGCGAATGGAATTGCGCCCTGAAGAATTTGAACTCGAAGATTGGATTGACTTGTGCTCATCCTTCACGCAATCTACGCTTGATTGATAAGGAGTGGAGTGAAGGTATATTCCTACACTGTCGTGGGAGAGCCTTTTCTTAGGAGGGTCTCCTCGCCTAGACTCGACGGAGGGGATGCAATGGCCAAGAAAGACACCTATCTTGCTTTATTACGTCGAGGTATCGACGAAACAACTGCCCAGCAGTTGGCCGATTCCGGGCTAAAAATTGGCGACTTGAAGAAGATCGACAAAGACATGCTCATCGAAAACTACGGTCTAAAAGCAGATATCGCCGACGGTGTAATCTCAATCATCACCGCTGGCCCTCAAAGTCACGGAAAAGAACGGTATCTTTCCAAGGTTTTGGCGCCAGAAAAAAAGCAGGAGTCAAAGATTGAAGAAATCAAATTTCAGCGCAAGCAAAAAGACGTACTCACAGAACTTGCTGAACAAAAAGAGCGATTGAAGATTGCCAAAGTTGAGGCTTTTCGTGCAAAGAAACTGATCATGAATCGACTCGGAAAGACTGTTGAACTGATTGTCAAACTTGAAAACAACCTTCACGATGAAGGAAAGGACGACCAGAAAGTCAAGATTCGGGACCAGTTAGAAACACGAGGGCTTGAAGCTGCACGTGACCACGAAATGCTTGAATTGGAAGGCACGCCTCAAGACATCGTTGATTTCCGTCGCAAGCACGTCCCTGCGCTGATTTTCCACGCATGCCCTGTATGCGGAGATGAAATGGACCCACGCCAATCCAGGGACCAAGACAAGCCTGAACACTGGGCCTTCATGTGCTGGGAATGTGAGACCAGTTTCTCTCCTGAACTATCCGTCAAAGTCGAAGAACGACTTTCAAACGGCTCTCGTATCACCATTGAAGAGGACAAGCGTCCACGCAACCCTGTCCCGCCGAAGCCAGCATCGATGGACCTATCAAGCGTGAATGAGTTGATTCGCAAAGATTTGGAAACCACGGGTGCTACTGCTGATGAAATGGTCAAGGCGGTCGAGGAAGGCGGTCTTACTGGTGGACTGATGGACATCAACGATTGGATTGACCAAATCATCACCGCCAAAGGATACATCCAAGCACAGGAAGACCGAGAAGACTTCATCTTACGCACTGGTGCCGGAGCTACTAAGTTCAACAAGTGGATGAAGAAAGCAGGATTGTACTTCAACAAGCAAACTGGCCGCTGGACTCGCCACAAGGATATGCGCTGAGGTGGTGTGATGTCCGCAAACGCGGTAACTGCAACTCTCGATGTTGACCCTGTCACTGTTCGACCTGTAATCCGGTTTTTACAAGGACCGACATTGTTGGGTCAAACGCCATTTGTACCGGGCAAAACCCTCGTTGAACATGCTGAGGAAGCAGGTGTAGATATTCCAACAAACTGCACGTCTGGTACGTGCGGGGCGTGCCTAGTTTCACTGGTGTACGGCGACGTACCTCTCCCTGAAGAATTACCGCCAGGCCTCGATGATTTCTTGGTTGAGGAAGGTGGGCGTCTCGGCTGTATAGGTGTCCCAAATGGAGATGTCGATATCGATATACGACCTCCACTTTGATGGTGATAGGAATGTTTGATTCATGGGGTGTGAGTGACTGGTTGATACTCGTCATCGATTTGATCGCAATCGCTATCATCGTTCGGTTCCTTTCATGGAAAATCAAGCATAAGTTAGCAGAGGTCGAACAACGTCAGCAATTTTCCATTGACAAACGTAAAAAAAAGCGGGAGTTGCTTCTTTCAGGCACGCAAGAGGAATGAATCTCGAGCGTAAGATGTGTGTAATTTCTGCGCAGATGTTCAAGAACCGTAGGCACAACATTGGACCATGGGCGAGCGGGGTGAAGTGACGACTGGCCCGCTACCGATTGGTCAATTCGTTCAACTGATCAAACAGTCTGTCACCCGGGATCCCCTGTTCCGCAATCAAGCCCTGAAAGGCGAGGTGACGCAGTGGAAACAATACCCCAGCGGGCACACCTACTTTTCACTCCGAGACAAGGATGGTCAAATGAGTGCCGTTATTTGGAAAGGCAGATGTACGATTGACCCCGCTATCAAAGAAGGAAGCGAAGTTGTTGTTCTCGCCAGTGTTGACCTCTATGTGAAGCGTGGAAACATCCAACTCAATGTCGAACGAATCGAGCCAATCAGTTCGCTTGGAGCACTTGAAGAAACCAAACGGGCCTTAGTAGAACAACTTCGGCGAGAAGGGGAAATCGACCGTCCGCGTAGACCGCTACCCGCCATTCCCAAGCACATCGCAATCATCACAGGGGCCGGTTCTGCCGCACTTTCCGACATGCAGCGGCTGATAGAAAATCGATGGCCTGGGCTTCGAAGAACCGTCATAGCAGTCTTGGTACAAGGAAATCGAGCAGTCAACGAATTGGTCCGCGGCATGGCTGTTGCGCGTCGATTATCTGACCCTGAAGTTGCCAAAAAGCGCGGTGAACCACCAGTCGATGTCGTCATTATTGGTCGTGGTGGGGGTTCGCCAGAAGACTTGTGGGCATTCAATCTCGAACCAGTGGTTCGCACGATGTTGGTCAGTCCAGTTCCAGTGGTTTCTGCCGTCGGCCACGAGTCTGACCTCCTCGTCACTGACCTCATAGCTGACATACGAGCTTCAACTCCCTCGAATGCCGTTGAACGAGTGGTTCCAATCTACAATGAATTACTCTATCTCTTGGACGAATTTGGTGAGCGAGTCGATGTGGCATCTCGCCGCCAAATGAACGACAGTCGTCAACGCTTGATGACGCTGCAAGCTCGGCTGAAAATCGCTCCATTGACGGGTATCAATCGGGCAAAGCAGCATACATCAAACCTCAGTTCCCGCTTACGGGCATCGGCAACTGCAACCCTGATGGCTAACAAGACGCAGGTCGCACGGTATGAATCTTCACTCAATGCCACGCACCCTCAGCGGGTGTTGGAACGTGGCTATTCAATGACCCAGACCACTGACGGAACTGTATTGAGCAGCGTCGAAGGCATACAAACTGGACAAACTATCGTACTCAATTTTGCAGATGGTCATGCAGATGCAGAAGTAAAAAACATACAGACAAGAGGCGAAAACAATGAATGATGAACAACCAACCTATAGCGAAGCAATCCAACGACTTGAAGAAATTGTAGCTCTCTTAGAACGAGGGGGAATGGGTCTTGATGAAACGTTAAAATTTTATGAAGAAGGTGCGAAACTTTTGTCGGTTTGCAAGGCTGAATTAGCTTCGGCTGAAGGGCGACTGAATGAACTTCAGTTGGATGATATCGAAGCATCGTTGTCTGACGATGATGCTTCACCAAGCGCGTAAAGATTCGCTGAATGGCGCCGAAGAGCGACGTAGGCTGGAAGGGACCAGCCTACAACAGCGAGAAGCCAAGCGATGAGTGACCCGATATACAGTCCGTATGAAGGTAAACTGTACATCGCAGCACATGCATAGACGCCTACGCTAACGCCACCCAACGTCATCGGCCCAGCAGCCCCTTGAGGTACGGTCGGCCCTTGTGCGACCCACAATGCAACCATGCTTGTGAGGAAAATCGCCGGGAACACGGCGGCAAGTCCGGCGATCAACGGCTGGCCTTGTGCAGACATCCACACAGCAATTCCAATCGCTAATGCCGCAGCACTACCGCGTAAAACCAACACTTTGACGGTTACTGAATGCTGCCCCTTGGGCGATGGTTTTGGATGCCAATTCATCGCTACTGCGAATACGACGAGCAGGGTTAAACCTGTCAGAGATACTGTCATGGCTGAAATGCCGTTCTCGAAGGCAAGTGACATGCCAAACAGCAGTACTGAACCGCACACCGCCCATACTAAAAGCGCTCCAACTGTGGTGAGTATTAGTGGGGATTTCGAATCACGCAGATACGGTGGAAGGACAACCCAGACGCAAAGAAAAAGTCCATTTATCAGCATGCCAAACGGAACAATGGCCATGCTCTCAATCAGCAAGTCTTCACCTCCTACGATGTACATACCTGCTGCTGCAGGCACTACTGTGGAGGGGATCGTTCCGAGAAGTCCGCCCGTTAAACCACCCCAGCGTTCAATTGCTAACGTCACGAGTATGGCAATAGCGCCGGCAAACAGCGCGGAAATAAAAACCGATGAACTAAGCATTCCAATTCCACCGCTGAAATGATGCCCTATTCTTGGAATGTTCAACCGTTATGTATGGCATTATGCGAAAGGATCGATGTGAACGATTTGTTCGATGTCGATGCGCTTGTAGCCGCGCTCACGTGCATTTTCGGCCGCTTTAGAGAGCATCGATCTCATCCAACCCAGGGACATCAGCGTCTTCATCTTCCCAATGGTTTCAATGAACTGTACGGGATTACCACCCAACTGAGCATGAGCACGTATATCTGATTCAAGTTGCTCAATTACCATGTAGTATGTTTCAAGTAATTCGTCAATGGCATCCTTAGTGACCGGCATTTTTGCGTGCGTGCGAGCCAGTGAAAGCAGCGAAGACTCGGTGAGGACACCTCCTCCTTGGCCAACCACCAGTTCTTCAGTCGGCGCTGCTTCTTCGCCCTGCTCATCGTCTTCATTGTCCAGGCCCAAGCCCTGAATTGCAATCTCGAGGTGGCGGGGTTTGATGGTCGCAACCCTGTCCTTGTTGGCGGCTGATGAGGCATGTTTTACCAAAGTGGCAAGATGGTTTTCGACGTGTTCGATACCGGCTTGAACGGCAGCAGAACCGACTGATTCAACGGCCTGAATTTGGTCGATCATCAA